>CAVQDJ010000001.1:0-56264 GCA_963711285.1 uncultured Gammaproteobacteria bacterium
GTTTCGGCGGGTGCCCAGACCGGGGTGCCGAACTTGAACGACTCCATGCGTTCTGTACCGTCGTCGTTCTCGGCAAACCACGCGCACGGATTCAGGTAGACGATTACGCGGTCGGGATGCGAATGAATCGCTGGTGTTTCGCCATTGCGGATTGTTTTCCGCAGCACGCGCACTTTTTCGTTTTCGAAAGCGACCCCGTAGATGTGCGGCGCGACGCGCACCGGATCCAGTGGCGAGGTTGCGGCCATGCCGGCAGCAAAGCCAAAAAGGACCAAGAAAACCGGTAACAGTTTGCGCAAGTGTCTGATCATTTCGCTTAGCCCTGCAATCAATTACGCAAACCGCGACAGATCTACTCGTCGCGCAGCGCGCGGCGCAGAATTTTGCCGACGTTGGTCTTCGGCAGCTCGTCGCGGAATTCCACGATCTTCGGCCGCTTGTAGTTCGTCAGATTCTCGCGGCAATGGTCGATTACGTCTTGCTCGGTGATGTTCGGGTCTGTTCGTACCACGAACAACTTGACGATCTCGCCCGAGCGCTCATCTTCGATGCCGATCGCGGCCGCCTCGAGAATACCGTCCATTTCTACGACGACGTTCTCGATTTCGTTGGGGTACACGTTGAACCCTGAAACAAGAATCATGTCTTTCTTGCGATCTTCGATGAAGATGTAGCCATCCTCGTCCATGCGGCCGATGTCGCCGGTCTTCAGCCAGCCGCCCGGCAGCATGACGTCGGCAGTGTCCTGCGGCCGCTGCCAGTAGCCCTCCATGACCTGTGGTCCCTTGATGCAGATTTCGCCGATCTCACCTGTGCCCAGCGGATTGCCGTCGTCGTCGCAGATCATGACCTCAGTCGAGGATATTGGCAGACCGATCGAGCCCGTAAATTTGCTGCCGAGCGGGTTAACCACGGCGGCCGGGGAGGTCTCGGTCAGGCCGTAGCCCTGCAAAATCGTAGCGCCCGTAACTTTCTCCCAGTCCCGGGCGACCGCGGGCTGCACGGCCATGCCGCCGCCAATGCAGACGCGCAATGAACTAAAGTCGACCTTGTCGAAGCCGGGCGTATTCATAAGCGTAGCAAACATCGTGTTGACGCCCGTGAACAGGTTGAACGGGTACCGGGCGATTGTCTTCACAAAGCCTTCAAAGTCACGGGGGTTCGTGATCAGAACGTTCAGCCCGCCCTGGGCCATTACCGTCAGGCAGTTACCCTCCAGTGAGAAGATGTGATAAAGCGGCAGCGCCGTTATGGCTATTATGTACTCGAACTCGTCATACGCCGGGCCCTGCCACGCTGTCGACTGCTGCACGTTGCGCACCATGTTACGGTGACTGAGCATCGCACCCTTCGAGACTCCCGTCGTGCCGCCCGTGTACTGCAGGAAAGCGATGTCGGCAAACCCCAGTTCGACGTGCCGAAGTGTGTGTCCTTCACCGGCTTTTAATGCGGCCTTGAACGGCACGCTGCCCGGAAGCGAGTACGTCGGCACGGATTTTTTTACATGACGCAGGGCAAAATTCGTAACCATCCCTTTCGGAAAGCTCAGCAGGTCACCAATGCCAGTCGTGACAACCTGTTCGACGGCGGTATTGGCGATAACCTCCTCGAGTGTGTGGGCGAAGTTCTCGAGAATGACGATGCACTTGCTGCCGGAATCCTTGAGCTGATGTTCGAGTTCACGCGCCGTATACATCGGATTGACATTGACGGCAACGAGGCCGGCACGAAAAATGCCACACATTGCGACCGGGTATTGAAGGATATTCGGCAACATGATTGCGACGCGTTCACCGCGTGTCAGCTCGAGGACCTGCTGCAGGTAACAGGCGAACTTCATCGACTGTTCGTCCAGCTGCCGATACGTCAGCGTCCTGCCCATATTGGTGTACGCCGGCCGCTCGGGATACGTGTCGAAAGCATGTTCGAACAGTTCCCGGACTGAGCGAAAAGGAGCCGGCGGTAGTTCCGCAGGAACGTACTCCGGGTAGGACTTGAGCCAGATTTTTTCCACTTGGGGCCCCATCAGTTTTGCAGCGCCTGGTTAATTATCGGCCATGCATTATCCAGCAGAATCGGTTGGGCCGCAGCATTTGGATGAATGCCATCGGCCTGCATCAGCTCTTCTTCAAGCGCCACTCTATCCATGAAGAACTCAATCCACGGAACGTCGAGTTCGGCTGCGAGCTCGCGAAAGACGTTCTCGAAGGCCGCTGTGTAGCGCGGCCCGTAGTTCACGGGAATGCGAATCCCCAGCAGCACTACGGCAGCCCCGTGGTCTTTGCTGGTGCGAATAATCTTGTCGAGATTGCCCTTCATCCTGCTTGGGGGAAAACCCCTGAGACCATCATTGCCGCCAAGCTCGAGAATGACCAGCGCCGGATCGAAGTTTTCGAGCGCCCGCTGAATTCTC
Organism: uncultured Gammaproteobacteria bacterium; assembly: GCA_963711285.1. Classification (GTDB taxonomy): domain Bacteria; phylum Pseudomonadota; class Gammaproteobacteria; order Steroidobacterales; family Woeseiaceae; genus UBA1847. Next base: position 2,414 of record CAVQDJ010000001.1, read on the forward strand.
GCTGCGCCGCCCTCGGTGGTTTCGCCGCTGATGCTGGCGTTGACCACCCGATATTCGTACCCTTGAGTTTCCAGACGGCGTTGCAACAAAGTGGTCCAGGATTGGTCAACGTCTATACCATATCCTGCACTGAGGCTGTCACCGAATACGAGTACGGTCGGAGTCTCCGTGCCGTTAGCATTGACGGCCAGCAGCAAAACAAAAAAGGCAACAAATCTTCGCATGGTAAATCAGTCAACCGACAACGCCGCGGTTCTTGCGGCACATGACATCAGTAAAGAGGTTAGCAGTCCGGAGGGTACTCTGACCATCCTGGCAGACGTGAGTTTCAACATTAGGGCGGGCGAGTCGGTCGCTGTCGTTGGGCCGTCAGGGGCCGGCAAGTCGACGTTGCTCGCATTACTCGCCGGCCTTGATCTGCCCACGCGTGGATATGTTGAGCTGAACGGCGCAAATTTGAGCGAACTCGATGAAGATGGCCGGGCGCGGCTCCGCGCCGAGAGCGTCGGCTTCGTTTTCCAGTCATTCCATCTCGTGCCGTCGCTGAATGCGCTGGAAAACATCATGTTGCCTCTAGAGCTGGCCGGCGCTGAGGGTGTGCGCAGCGCTGCGCTCGACATCGTCGAGAAAGTCGGGCTCAGTGATCGCTGGCGACATTATCCGGCGCAGCTGTCGGGTGGGGAAAAGCAGCGCGTGGCCATTGCGCGTGCGTTCGCGACCGAGCCTGCGGTGTTATTCGCGGATGAGCCGACGGGCAATCTGGACAGCCGCACTGGCAGCAAAATCATGGAGCTGATGTTCGAGTTGAACCGCAGCTCATCGACGACTCTTGTTCTTGTTACGCACGACGTTTCTCTCGCCGAACGCTGCGATCGCATCCTGAGTCTCGACGCGGGAAGGCTTGTCAGCGACAGCAAGGCATCCGGATGAAAGCGATACGCTTTGCGCTGCGCAGTTTTGGCCGGGAACTCAGATCGGGAGAAGTCGTAGTCTTGCTGGCCGCCGTAGCGCTGGCGGTTGCCGCGCTGACCGCGGTCGGATTCCTGACCGACCGGATCGGCAAAGCGGTCGCCCGCCAGGCTAACGAAGTGCTTGCTGCAGACCTGCGCCTGCGCTCGCAGGAGCCGATACCCGAAATCTGGCGCGACAAGGCCGCGGCGTATGAATTGCGAACGGCGGAGACGATCATATTCCCGAGCGTCGTTTTTTCGGGAGACCTGAGCGCACTGGCGGCAATCAAGGCGGTCAGCGAGCCCTACCCGCTGCGCGGCAACGTGCGCGTTTCTGACACATTGTTCGGCGAACAGCGCGTCGTGTCCGGCATTCCGCCACGCGGCGAAATATGGGCCGACGGTGCATTGCTTGCCAGGGTGGATGCCGATGTCGGCGACAGGCTGAGCGTTGGCGAATTGAATCTTCTCGTTACCGCGGTTCTGCGGTACCGGCCCGACCAGTCGATCGGGTTCGCGTCGCTGGCGCCCTCGTTATTGATGAATATCGAAGATATCCCGGATACCGGCCTGATCAATGTGGGCAGCCGTGTTGGTTACGCCCTGTTGGTTGCAGGAGACGACAGGGATGTCGATGCGTTCAACGATGCCATTCAGGAGGATTTACCGGAATCGCTGCGCGCGACGAATCGTGAGGAAAGCAGCGACCGGGCGAACAACGCCGCCGACAGGGCGCAACGCTTCCTGTCACTGACCGCGGTGATCAGTTTGCTGCTGAGTGCGGTGGCGATCGCCATGTCGGCACGACGCTTTGCGCACCGGCGCATGGATACGGTCGCGCTGATGAAGAGCCTCGGAGCGACACAGAGATTCGTCATCTCCGTCGCCGTAATGCAGCTCTTGCTGCTCGGACTGGCCGGAGTCGTTATTGGCAGCATCATTGGCTACGCGGCTGAGGAAGTCCTGTCATGGATCCTGTCGGACCTGATTGCGAGCGACCTGCCAGGTGTCGGGCCGATGCCAGTCGTCCTGGCGAGCGGCAGCGCGCTCGTACTGCTTGTTGGTTTCGCGCTGCCATCGCTGATTCAGCTGCGCAATACGCCGCCGCTTCGCGTGCTGCGACATGATGCAATGCCGCCAGCGCCGTCGCGTGTGCTCGTTGCCGGCCTTTCGCTCGCGGCGGTTGCCGCACTACTGTACCGGGCAGTCGGCGACGCCAGGATGCTCGTTATTCTGCTCGGTGGCATCGTGATTATTGCGGCTGCGCTCTATCTCGTCGGCCGGGGCCTCGTCGCAATAATGGGGCGTTTTCGCTCCGGCGTCGGCGTCGCCTGGCGCTACGGACTGGCGAACGTCGCGCGACGTGGCCGTGACAGCGCAGTGCAGGTCGTGGCATTCGGCCTCGGTCTGACAGTGCTGCTGCTCCTGACCATCGTGCGCACGGACCTGCTGGAAGGTTGGCGGAAGACACTCGATGAAAACGCGCCGAATCATTTCATGATCAACATCCAGCCGCACGAAATAGAATCTGTCGCAGAGATCTATCGCGCGGCCGGGATCGATGTGCCGGATTTCGTGCCGCTCGTGCGCGCAAGGATGTCGATGATCAACGGTGAGTCCGTCAAAGAGCGCGAGTACCCGACGCCCGACGGGCAATGGATGGCCAATCGTGAGGCAAACCTGTCTTTCGCGCCGACGCTATCGTCCAGTAATGAAATCGTCGCGGGAGAGTGGTGGCCCGATGACTACGCCGGGCCGCCGTTGGTATCCGTCGAGGAAGAGGCCGCGACAGAGACCGGCTTGGTCATCGGCGACCGGATGAGCTTCGTGATCGCGGGACAGGAACTCGAGGTCACAGTTGCCAGCATTCGCAAAGTCAACTGGGACTCGTTTCAGCCCAACTTTTTTATGGTCTTCTCGCCCGGCGCGCTCGATGGTATGCCGACGACCTACATTTCGAGTCTGCGAATTGAAAAGGAACAGCAGCCGGTTCTCGTGCAGCTGGTGCGTGCGCATCCGAGCATCTCGGTAATCGACCTCGATTCAATATTGCAGCAGGTGCGTGGCATCATCGAGAAAGCGAGCCTGGCCGTGCAGGCGGTGTTTGTTTTTACACTCGCGGCGGGGATCGCGGTGCTGTTCGCGGCGGTGCAGTCGACGATCGACGAACGCCGTTTCGAGAGCGCGATGCTGCGCGCGCTGGGCGCCCGCAAGCGCACGGTATTCGCAGGAGTCATGGCTGAGTTTGCGGCACTCGGCTTGGCCGCAGGTGTTCTCGCGTCAGCAGGCGCATCGATACTCGCTGCGATCGTGGCAGTGCAGTTGTTCGAACTGCCGTACGAGTTCAATCCACTATTGTGGGCCGTGGGCGTCGCAGCCGGCGTGACCATCGTCTGTGCGAGTGGATTCGTCGCCGCACGCGGCGCCATCAACGCACCTCCTGTTGAGGTCCTCAGGGCCGCGTGATGACTGCGACGTCGCTGTCCTGTGGTGTGGTGCTGGCGCGCAGCACGGATCAGGGTTGGATGACCTTGCTGCTCAGGGCGTATCACCATTGGGATTTCCCCAAAGGGCTCCAGGAGGAGGGCGAAGAGTCGCTGGAGGCCGCACTGCGTGAAGTTGCCGAGGAAACCAGCATCGCTGACCTGCGTTTCGAATGGGGCGAGCGCTTCATGGAGACGGGGCCCTACAGCCGCGGTAAGACTGCGCGGTACTACCTCGCGATAACGGAGCAGGATAAAGTCGTCATGGGGCCGTCGCCCGAAACCGGTGCGCCGGAGCATCACGAGTGGCGTTGGGTCAGTTTCGACGAGGCCTACGATCTGGCATCGCCGCGGGTGCGCACGGTCGTACAGTGGGCGCGCCAGATAATAGGCGCCTAAACCACCCGGTTTCTTGCCTCGCCGCCCAGGAATGCGGCGACATTGGCGGCCAGCTCATTGAGCGCATTCTGACGGGCTTCCTTGGTCGCCCAGGCGATGTGCGGCGTCACGATGAGATTGTCTCCCTGGTAATCGAGCAGCGGATCTCCGCGGCGCGGCGGCTCCTTCGGCAGCACGTCAATCGCGGCGCCTGCCAGCTTGCCGCGCTGCAGCGCATCGACCAGCGCGGTGGAGTCGACCAGGCCGCCACGCGCCGTATTGATCAGGATCGCGTTGTCCTTCATCTTCGCGAAAGCAGCGGCATCAAAAAGGTTTCTGGTCTCTTCGTTCAACGGGCAATGCAAGGAAATCACGTCAGACCTTGCCAGCAATTCTTCGAAGGTCACGCGAGGTATTTCGACCTTGTCCGATCCGGGACGCGCCGCGACGAGCACGGTCATCCAGAACTGGCGTGCGATATCGGCGACACCCCGGCCAAGTGCTCCGTAGCCGACGATACCGAGAGTCATTGCCGAAAGCTCTCTGATGCGGTGGCTCAGGATGCAGAAGTCCTGGGCACGCTGCCACTCACCTGATCGAACGGCGTCGGCGTAACGATTCAGGCTGTGCGTTAGCGTCAGCAGCACACCGAACACATGTTCGACCACGGACTGCGTGCAGTAGTCGCGAATGTTGCAGACCGCAACGCCATGCTGCTTGGCCGCGTTCAGGTCGATGTTGTCGGTGCCCGTCGCGGTCAGACCGATAAAGCGAACCGTCGCAGCGCTCTCGAGCAACTCCGACGTCAGACGTATCTTGTTTGCAAACACAAATTCGGCGTCGTGAATGCGTTCGGCAACGAGGGAGTCATCGGTTTCGTCGTATATCTCCAGTTCCGGCAACAGCGCGCGCAGGGGCTGCAGGTCGAGGTCCGGACCCATCGTTGCATAGTCGAGGAACACTGCTTTCATCGCGAAATCGGTTACCCTGTGTGCCGAAGGGCCTGACGATGAATGATCAATACTGGAAACGCAAATCGCTTGCCGAGATGACGGCCGACGAGTGGGAGGGTTTGTGCGACGGCTGCGCGTTGTGCTGCATGCACAAAGTCGAGGACGAGGAGACCGGCGAAGTCTTTTATACGGACGTTGCCTGCAAGCTGTTGGACCTCGGCACGTGTCGGTGCAGTGACTACGCGAAGCGTGCGAGCAAGGTGGTGGATTGCCTGGTCTTATCGATTGACCGGCCGGAAGCATTTGACTGGCTGCCGGCAAGCTGCGCGTACCGGCGCCTTGCGAACGGGCATGGCTTGCCCGAGTGGCACCCATTGATTACCGGCAGGGCGGAGTCAGTGCATGAAGCGGGCGTCTCGATGCTCGGCAGGGCGGTATCCGAAAACGATACTGACGACTACACTGTGCTTCGGCAGCTCGCCAACTATCCAGCGGGAAGCGACATTGAGTGACCCTTCAACGACTCCGCTCCGCGGCTATCGCGAGTACCCGATCGAAGAGATGCGGGAGCGGCTCAGGGATTTCTATGCGGACGTAAACCGACGCCGCACGGTAAGGGATTTTTCGAACCGCCCGGTGCCGCGCGACATCATCGAAACCGCACTCGCGGCAGCCGGCACTGCGCCCAGCGGCGCAAATCTCCAGCCCTGGCACTTTGTCGTCGTCAGCGGCCCGGACACGAAGAAGAAAATTCGCGAAGCGGCAGAGGCCGAAGAAAAAGAATTCTACGAGCATCGCGCTTCGGCGGAGTGGCTGGCGGCGCTCGAGCCTCTCGGGACTGATTCGAACAAGCCGTTTCTCGAGACCGCGCCATACCTGATAGCCGTATTTCTGCAGAAATTCGGCGAGCTGCCGGACGGGCGCAAAGTGAAACATTATTACCCGGTAGAATCGACCGGGCTCGCTACCGGTATTCTCATTACGGCACTGCATCGTGCAGGTCTCGCGACGCTGACACATACGCCGAGCCCGATGAAGTTTCTCAACGAAATTCTTGGCCGGCCGAAAAGTGAGCGACCGTTCTTGCTGCTGGTTGTAGGCTACCCCGCGGACGATGCCGAGGTGCCGGATATCGGCAGGAAGCCGCTCGATGCATTTACGAGCTTCGTGGAATCGTGACTGGCCGCCTGAGCCTGTAATGCAAAACAAGCAGCGCGATTACGGTGCGCTGTCCGTCGCGCCCGAACCGAGCTGCCAGGCGTCGACCCAGGCCGTGTTCTCGTACCTGAGCCCTAACTGATCCAACAGGCGCTCCTCAAGGTCTGGCATGTGCGCAACGCCGTAGAAAATGCCGATATGTCTTGCGCCGGCGTCAATCTCTCTTTTGAGCACGTCGACCGCGCGCTGGTTGCGAGCGCCAATAACGGCTGAGCCGGAATCCTCGCCGAGAATATCGCGAACCTGTTCCATGTTCGTCATTTCGTACGCAATCATGGTCTTGAATGAATCGTCCTGATCTGACGACAGGGCGGCCGACAACATCTCCCAATCCTTGAGACCTAGCGGATCTTTCGCATACTGGTCCAGGGACGCAAAGAATATGCGCCAGAAATAAACGTACAGCGATTCGCCACGGTCATCCATGCTGTCCCTGAGTTCCTGCGGCGACAGATCGGCATGCACAAAATTGGCCTGGTCGTAATTGATTTCATCGAGCTGAAATGACAAATCCAGCAGTTTCGTCATGCCGATCTGGGCACTGGAGATGAAACCCTTGCGCTTGGCGAGGCGGTTCGTTACTACAGCATTCTTCGGTGCGACGAGTTCATAAAGCAGCGCGTCGTATTTCTCGAAGCGCCGGTTGAGTTCTGCGTAATACGACGGGTCGCCGATGTGAATGGCGCTGACAAGATCCACGCTTAGAATTCTGTCGCGGTCCTGCGGTACGTAAGTGGCAATCGCGAGCTGCAGGGCTTGCGGCTGATCATTCCCGTCGGTCGATACTCGGGCAAACGTCGTCGATGTCTCGCCGATAACCGTGGTAACCGGGGCGAGGGCCAAGAGAAGCATAGCCAGTCGGAGTTTTCCGCGCATGGTATTCATGCCGACATTCTACCCCGTATTCTGCAGGCCTTGTGCGATGCCGTTCACGCTCGCGAGCAGCGCATTGAACAGGTCGTCGTCCTCATAGCCGGACTCGCGCCATCTGGCGAGCAGATCGACCTGCATCAGACTCATCGGATCGACGTACGGGTTTCGCAGCATAATCGCGCGTTGTAATGTTATGTCGCCTTCCAGAAGAGCATCGTGATCGGAGTACTCGAGCATCAGGTCTCGGGTCAGCGCGTATTCCTTCTCGATGATCGGGAAGAACTCATCGTGCAACTCTCCGGAAAGTCTTGAGTACAGCCTGGCAATACCGAGATCTGCTTTCGCGAGCACCATCTCGGCATCCGCAGTCAGCCCACGCATGAAATACCATTCGGCGAACATCTGACGGAACGCCGCGTCCTCGAACTCCTCGGCGGCTTTGGCGAGCCCGCTGCCGAGGCCGTACCAGCCAGGGAGCATGCACCGCGACTGCGTCCACGAGAATACCCACGGAATGGCCCGCAGATCTTCGATGCCGGACTTCGAACGCCGTGAGGAAGGGCGGGACCCGATGCGCATACGTTCAATCAGGTCTATCGGTGTCGACTTGCGGAAGTAGTTATAGAAATCCGGTGTGTCATAAACGAGTTTTCGATAGGCGCGTCGACTCTCCGCAGCAATCACACTCATCATGTCGTGCCAATCAGGCATATCGTTGCCGCGATGGCGCGGCATTGCGGTCGCCAGGGCGACCGAGCCGGTCACTTGCTCGAGCGTGCGCAATGCGATGCCGCGCAGGCCGTACTTCTCGTTGATGATCTCGCCCTGCTCGGTGACTCGCAGGCGGCCGTTCACGGTTCCCGGAGGTGCACCGAGCACGGCCACGTGCGTCTTGCTGCCACCGCGGCTGATCGTGCCGCCGCGCCCATGAAACAGCGTCAGCTCAACGCCTTCCGATTCGACCGCTTCGACCAGCATGACCTGTGCGCTTTGCAACGCCCATCGCGCCGACGCGAGCCCGCTATCCTTGTTGCTGTCCGAATAGCCGATCATTACGGTCTGGCGGTTTTTGCGCTGATCGAGGTGGTCGCGGTATAGCTCAGTGGATAACAGCGCCTTGAGAATCTCTCGGCCTTTTTCCAGGTCGTCGACCGTTTCCAGCAGCGGGGCGACGTCGAGCGGCACCTCGCCGCGACGATTGTGCAGCTCGCTCCACTGTGAGAGCAGCAGCACGGACAGAATGTCATCAGCGCCCTGGGTCATGCTGACGATGAACGGGCCGATTGCTTTGGGGCCATATTTGCGCCGGCAAAAAGCGATCGCCTGAAAAACGCCTATTGTCTTGCGCGCCTGCGTGCTGAGTTGGTCCGGTACGCTTTCCTTGCTTTGAATGGCTTCGACAATGCGCTCGGCGCGATCGTCGGCAGACCATTCATCCCAGTCATCCTCACCGAGGCATTCACCGATAACGCGTCGGTGTACCTCCGCGTCCTGACGAACGTCGAGAGTCAGCAGATGAAAGCCAAACGTGTCGATGCGTCTCAGCAGGCGCCTTACCGAGAAAAGGCCGGCATGCTCACCTTTGTTTGCTTCGAGGCTGTCGGCAAGCAGCTTTATATCGGAGCGGAACTGACCGACCTTTTCGTAAGGATAGGTGTCATCGTCATACGTATTTTGCAGCCTCTGTTGTACGAGACGCAGGAACACTCGATAGGGCATGTCGCGGTGGCGTGCCGGTACGGCATGGTAGGCTTTCGGGAATACGCCCTGGTATTCCTCGATCTTGGCCCCGATGGCTTCGCTGAAGCTGGCACGTTCGGCCGCCTGACTGAGCTTCTCGGATATCGTGGCACATTCCCTGAAGTAGAGGTTGAGTATCAACGAGCGTTGCCGGGCCAGTGTCTCCCGTATGGTTTTGGCATTTACATTCGGGTTACCGTCCATGTCGCCGCCGACCCATGACGCGTAGCGGACGAGGATTGGCAGCTTGATTCTTTTCGCTTCCTCGCCATAAATGCGCGTGAGCGCGAGCGTGATGTCTTCGTAGAAGGGCGGGGTCGCCCGGTAGAGAACATCCGTCATAAAGAACAGGATGTGTTCGAGTTCGTCGGCAACGGTCATCTTTTCCGAAGGGTGCTCGTCCGTCTGCCAGCCTGTCGTAATCAGCAGGCGGATGTTTGCGTGCGCAGCATGTCTTTCCTGCGCGGTCATTGTCGGGTCCAGCAGATCGACGAGGTACCGAACGATGTTCTGTTCCTTACGGAGTATCGTGCGGCGCGTCGGCTCAGTCGGGTGCGCAGTGAACACCGGCTCGATGCTCAGCGTGTCGATAAGTTCCTGCAGCTCGTCGATCGTCATGCCGGACGCCTTGAGCTTAACCAGCGTGTCCTCGAATCCACCGGGCTGATAGTGTCCGACTTCTCTCAGGTATTCCCGCCGGCGCCGAATGCGATGGACCTTCTCGGCCGTATTGACCATCTGGAAGTAGGTCGAAAAACTCCTGATGACCTGCAGTGCAAGATCGGGGTCGAGGTGACCGACGAGTTCGGCGAGTTCCTCGCCCGGCAGCTCGTTCCCTTCGCGTCGGCGTATTGATCGTCGTCGCGCATTCTCGACAAATTCGAACAGGTCTTCTCCACCCTGTTCGCGAATGAGATCGCCCACCATCGCGCCAAGCGTGCGCACATCATCGCGTAACGCCTGATCCTTATCTTCAAACGTTATGTCTTGACGGCGCAAGGATTTATGTTCCCCAGGACTCATAAGTCTGGCATCTTCAGTCGCGGAAGTTCTCGTACTGCAGTGGCAGGTCAACATCAGCGTCTTTCAACAGAGCTATGGCGGCCTGAAGATCATCACGCTTCTTGCCACTGATGCGCAGCTTGTCACCCTGGATGGCTGCCTGCACCTTGAGCTTGCTGCCTTTGACCATCTTGACCAGCTTCCTCGCCAGGTCCGTGTCAATTCCTTTGCGCATGATGACCTGCTGCCGCGCCTCGGTGCCGCTGAACACGGGCTCCTGCTCGTCCAGGCAGGCTATGTCGATGCCACGCTTGGCGAGCTTCTGCCGCAGTATGTCGAGCATCTGCTTGAGTTGGAAATCAGACTGAGTCGTCAGCGCTACGGTTTGACCGTCGAGTTCGAATTTCGAGCCAGTGCCTTTGAAGTCGAATCGTGTGTTGACCTCGCGACTGGCCTGGTCGACACCATTGCTCGCCTCGTGGGCATCAAAATCACTTACCACGTCAAAAGAAGGCATTAGCGGGTCTCTCTGGATGAGGTTGGCGACAATAGCAAAATCTTGGCGGGCTGCCCAGATAAGCAAGGGGCGTGCCGTGCATGAGATGCCCACAATGCTGCAGATGGCTGTCAACAGCGATCATGTGCCGAACGGAGTCGGCCCGGGTGATGCGGGGCAGCTGTGTTTTGAGCTGGGGCTGGCAGGAGCGGAGTCGCTGTTAACGCTCGACAGCGATGGCTCCCTGACCACGGGTGTAGCGCTCGCAGCAGACGCGTTCGCAATAAACATGTCCAGCGGGGCCCGATCCCGGTTCAGGCAACAGGCGTCCGACACGCTGGCGAGAGGTCTGCCGCTGTCGGTGTCAGTTTGCGGCCGGGGAGAAGGTACTGACGTACACGCCGCCTTCTCCGGTATTTGCGAGCAACTGCGCTTCGCCATGGACGATACCGGCGCCTCCTGGAGGGATATCCAGGTCGTTGTCGATGCAGACACGGTTTCGGCACAGACAGCATCCGCGGCGCGCCACAAGCTGGTCGGTGCTGTCCCGCTGTATGTGCTTGTGAACACGGCCATGATGCAAGCCGCCAGCTCGCAGGCCGAAAGCGCCCTGCATGAACAATTCTGGTCGCAGCTGTGGTTCGCTCGCGCGGAAGGGCGGGTCCGTGCCGCTTTTGCTCCGGTTGTTGTTCCGCAGTGCTCCTTGCTATCGGCTGAGCCTGCGACGTGTATACAACCGCTGACCGCGCTGCAGGTGCCCGAAGGAACAGCCTGGCTGCCGCTGCGACTGAACGTCGCGCGATTCGCTGACGACCGCGGCACATTGTGCGAGTCCTCGATCGAGAACGCGCTGCGGCGATGTGTCGCTATCGGCGATGCGTTGCATGATCTCATTCGGTGGCCAACGGCTCAGTTAAGGCACGATGCCTGGCTGAATCGCCGGCTTGCGCTGGAGCTAACAGGATTCGGCGATCTCGTAGCGCGGCGCTCCCTGGATCCGCAGCGATTTGCAACGCTGCAGGAGATCTGCGAGTTGCTGCGGTGGATGCAGGGAATATTGCGGCGGCAGTCCAGAGAGATAGCGCAAAGAACTGAGCGTCTTCCGGCGATAAGCGAGTCTGATCCCAGCCGGGAATTTCCCAGTGGCCAGATTCGTAATGGCTGGCGCTCCCGCTGGCTGGAGGCGGTCGAAGCAACAGCGGTCAGGCATCGAAATCTGCTGGTGCTGTCGCCATGGTCGATCTTCCCGAAACATCAGCCGGCAGACTACCGGTACGCTGATTTGTTGCCAGTGCTGGCGTTCTCCGATGCCTGTGCATTCCCGGCACCGCCGGACCTCGAGGCGTGGGATATCGCTAAGTTCACCCGTTTTCATAAACGGGCATGGGCTGTACTACAACAAAGGAGCGCTGCATACCAGATTGCAGAGGGGCTATGAACTGAGATAACGTCTAGGGCCCGGTTGAGAGGCCAGGCCATGATGCGGCTGCACAACCAGTGCCTTTGTTTATTTGATCATAATCACTACGAGAGGGCGCGTTGCAACCGATAACACCAGATGCCCACGGGATTGCGGTACTTTTGCTCACCGTCTTCGCGTTGTTCCTGTTCACGCGCGACCGGATACCGCTCGAGTCGTCGTCGCTCGCGATTCTGATCATTCTCGTTGTTGGCTTCGAGCTATATCCTTACGAGCAGGGCGGCGAGAGAGTTCTCGCCGTTGCCGACTTTTTCGCCGGATTTGGCAACGAAGCACTCATTACTATTTGTACATTGATGATGGTCGGCAAAGCGCTCGAGACGACCGGCGCCCTGCAGCCTTTAGCGAATGTCGTTGGCCGTGCATGGCAAACGCGGCCCGTGCTGGCTCTGCTGACGACCCTCGTGTTGGGCGCCATTCTCAGCGCGTTCATGAACAATACGCCAATCGTCGTGCTGCTCATGCCGATTCTTGTGGGCGCGTCGCTGCGCTCCAAGTTTCCGGTATCCGGCGTAATGATGCCGATGGGTCTGGCTACGATCGTAGGCGGCATGTCGACGACAATTGGCACCTCGACGAACCTGCTTGTCGTCGGCATCTCGCAGGATCTCGGCATGCACAAGTTCACAATGTTCGAATGGGTATTTCCGGTCGCCGTGGTCGGCGGAGTTGCGTTGCTGTTTCTGTGGCTGGTCGCACCACGGTTGTTGCCTGATCGTACGCCACCGATGGCGGACACGACCCCCCGCGTCTTTAGTGCACAGCTGCACGTCAAGGAAGGTGGCTTCGCCGATGGCAAAGCGCTCTCGGAGGTGCTCGCCAAGACCGGCGGGCAAATGCGAATCGACAAGATCCAGCGCAGCGAGTCCCTGGTGCTTGCCAAGCTGCCCTCGGTGGTGCTCCAGCCCGGAGATCAGTTGTTCGTCAAGGACTCGCCGGAGAATCTCAAGCATTACGAGCAGCTGCTCGGCGCAACACTCTTTAATATTTCGGATATCGAGCACCCGGTCGATGAGGAGACGCCTCTCAAGGCGGAGGGCCAGCAGCTCGCGGAGGTCGTCGTGACGCGCGGATCCCCGCTTCACCTGCGCAGTCTCGCCGCAGCGCGGTTCAGCAGCAGCTATGGACTGATGCCCCTCGCGCTGCATCGTGCACGCGCGCCAAGTTCGCAGGTGACCGGAGACCTGAACATGATTCGTCTCAGGGCCGGCGACGTGTTGCTCGTACAAGGGTCCAGCGATTCGATCAACAACTTAAAGGACAGCGGCTCGATGCTGGTGCTCGATGGCACAACGGATCTTCCGCACACGCACAATGCCAAGCGCGCGCTGGCGATCATGGGCTTCGTGGTCCTCGCGGCAGCGCTGGGCGTCATGCCGATCTCCGTCAGCGCAATGGTCGGGCTTGGTCTGATGATCGTGACAGGCTGTCTCGGCTGGCGTGATGCCGTAACCGCATTGTCGATACCCGTCATCATGATCATCGTCACGGCCCTCGCGCTTGGCAAAGCGCTGGTGGGGACCGGTATGGCGGATTTTATCGCGATGAGCTTTGTAAGCGGGGCGTCCGGGCTGCCGACACCAATGATTCTCAGTGCGTTCATGCTACTCATGACGCTAATGACCAATATCGTGTCCAACAATGCCGCCGCAGCCATCGGCACCCCGATCGCGATCGGTATTGCGCAGCAGCTGGGCGTCAGTCCCGAACCGTTTATCCTCGCCGTAATATTCGGCGCGAATATGAGTTTTGCGACACCCTATGGCTATCAGACCAACCTGCTGATACTCAGTGCGGGTGGCTACACCTTTTCCGATTTCCTGCGGGTGGGCATTCCACTCACCATAATCATGTGGATCGGGTTTTCGCTGATCCTGCCGGTGCTGTATCCGCTGTAGCCGCTCCTGTCTGTCAATCGAACAGGACATCGGGACGACAGGAGCGTTTCACGCGTAACATTTGACCTGTGTACGGGCGCCGGTAATACTCGTTGCCATGAACTCATTGCTCAACAATGGTTGGTCCTGGCTACGCCAAAAGGAGCGGGCGGCCGGCTGATTATTAGCTGAGCATCAATAGCAGAAGCCCGTCTCCGCCAACGTGGGGGCGGGTTTTTTTATGCCCAATTGAAAATCTATGGAAGCACCCTTCGACATAGCAGCAGATCTCGATACGCCGGTTTCGGCGTACCTGAAGCTGCGCGATCTGCAACCGCGCTTCCTGCTCGAGAGTGTCGAGGGCGGCGAACGCCTGGCGCGCTACTCGTTTCTCGGTTTCGGTAATGCGCTCGAGGTCCGCATGGACCAGCGCTCATTGAAGGTCAATGGCGAGGGCCGACCAAGACCTGTCGATCAGCAGGGCTACCTCGACGCATTGCGCAGCGCGCTGACTGCTGCGCCGCAGCCCGGACCGGAGGTCGAAGGCCTGCCGTTTGCGGGTGGGCTCGTTGGTGTGTCGGGCTATGACGTCGTGCGCTTGTTCGAGCGTTTGCCGCACGGCACGGAGCCACAGAGCAAAGTGCCGGACGCCGCCTTTGTCGCGCCCGAGTCGCTGCTCGTCTTCGATCACCTGACGCGCAGGGTGGCACTGTTGCATGACGGACCCGAAGCTGAGCGGCAGAACCTGCGCAAAGAGGTTATCAGCCGGCTTCGCGGCCCGGTGCCAAACGGCAACGGAGTAGTTGAAACCTCCGTGACAGAAGCGAGCCTCAGCGAAGCGGAGTTCTGCGAGCGCGTAGAGTCGTGCAAGGAGTACATCGCCGCAGGCGACATTTATCAGATCGTTATTTCGGTGCTGTTTCGCGGCCGCTCAGACGTCTCGCCGTTCGAGGTCTACAGAGCGTTGCGCTTACTGAATCCTTCGCCCTACATGTTCTTCCTCGAATTCGGCGATTTGCAGGTTGTCGGATCGTCACCCGAGGCGCTGGTCAAGCTGCACGGCAAGACGGCGTCACTGAGGCCGATTGCTGGAACCCTGCCGCGCGGGGATACGAGAGAGCACGATCTCGACAACGAAAGAGCACTGCTTGGAGATCCCAAGGAAGCGGCCGAGCACGTCATGCTTGTCGATCTCGCCCGCAACGATTTGGGACGGGTTGCGCGTGCCGGTTCCGTGCACGTCGATCCGTATCGTTCGATCGAGCGGTACAGCCACGTCATGCATATCGTCAGCGGTGTGCAGGGTGAACTGGCCGAAGGATACGATCAGTTTGACCTGTTTGCCGCAAGCTTCCCGGCAGGAACGCTGGTCGGCGCGCCCAAAGTACGGGCGATGGAGATCATCGAGGAGATGGAAAATACAGGCCGGGGCCTTTATGCGGGAACGGCCGGTTACTTCGGGTTGTCGGGCGACATGGATCAGGCAATCACGATTCGCACGCTCGTGTTCTCCGGTGATGAGTACAGTTTTCAGGCGGGTGCCGGTATTGTCGCCGACTCGGTGCCGGCCCGCGAATATCAGGAAGTGCTGGCCAAGAGCGCGATTCTGCGCCGCGCGCTGCAGATCGCGGGGGAGGGCCTCTGATGACAAACACCTCGACCTTCGGCCGCGTGCGCATGTTGCTGATCGATAATTTCGACTCGTTTACTTACAATCTCGTGCAGGCGTTCGCATCGATGGGCTGCGAAGTTCTCGTGTATCGCAACGACGCAATTACAGTCGATGAAGCAATGCGGCTCGAGCCGACACACCTCGTAATTTCGCCGGGTCCCGGGCGCCCGGAGAATGCCGGTGTCTCGCTGGCAATGATCGACGCTTTTGCCGGACATATACCGATGTTCGGCGTCTGTCTCGGCCACCAGTGCATGGTCAGCTATTTCGGCGGAAATATCGTTCGGGCCGAGCGACTGATGCACGGTAAAACCTCCATGGCGAAGCACGATGGCAAGACCATCTTCGACGGTTTACCGCAACCCTTCGAGGTCGGCCGCTATCATTCACTGTGCGCCGAGCACGAGTCGTTACCGGACGTACTCGAACTGACCGCGGAAACAGAGCGTGGCGAGATCATGGGAGTTCGGCATAAGATCTTTGCCGCTCGAGGGCGTTCAGTTTCACCCGGAAAGCGTATTGACCCCGGAGGGCGATCAGCTCCTGGCCAATTTTCTGCGGATGAGCAAACCGTGAGTCAGCGCGTCAGCAAGATGCTCGACAGTCTGCTGGATCACAGGTCGTTGAGCGAACAGCAGGCATACGACTTCATGCACGAACTGGCACGGGGTGACATGCCGGCCGCGCTGGCGGGTGCGTTTCTGGCCGGCCTGCGTGCCAAAGGGGAAACGGCCGAAGAGCTTCGCGGCTTCGCGACCGCAATGCGGGAACTGGCCGTGCGGCCGCTGATACCGGACGGTGCGCCGACAGTCGATACGGTAGGCACGGGTGGCGATGGCTCCGGCAGCCTGAATCTGTCGACGGGCACGGGCCTGCTCGCAGCCGCGTGCGGCTCCCGGGTCGTGAAGCACGGTAACCGGTCGATATCGAGCAAATCGGGCAGCGCTGACATGCTCGAATACCTTGGCGTGCCTCTGCCGCTCGACGAAACGCAGGCGGTTGCCTGTCTCGAAGCGACGAATTTCACGTTCCTGTTCGCGCCGGCGTATCACCCGGCCATGAAAGCCGTCATGCCGGTTCGCGGCGCGTTAGCGGTGCGCACCGTGTTCAACATGCTCGGACCGCTGACCAACCCGGCAGCACCGCCATTCCAGCTGATTGGCGCGTGGAGCATCGAAGCCGCGAGACTGATGGCCGGGGCACTCGCCGGCATGCCGATCGAACGAGCATTTGTCGTGCATGGAGAGCCTGGATGGGATGAGGCAACGCCGGTCGGTGAGTTCGTGCTATTCGACGTTGTGCCTGGCAGCGTCACCGAAACGACGCGAACACCTGAAGACTACGGCTTGCCGCGCTGCGCGCCGCAAGACCTCGAAGGCGGCGATGCGGAGCATAACGCCCGGGAACTTATTCGGGTTTTCAGCGGCGACGATCATGGCGCGCACCGCGACGCAATGCTGCTGGGAACGTCATTGGTTCTCGAAGTGCAGGGTTGTGCGAGTGGGCCGAAGGACGGCGTGGCAAAAGCTGCAGCGGCGCTCGACAACGGCGATGCGGCTGCCTTTCTCGAGCGACTGCGCCAGCATTTTGAGGACCAATGAACGATTTTCTGCAGACAATGGCGGCATCGAGTCGCGACCGGGCCGCGGCCGCAAAGAAACGCCCGGTGGCCAACTTCGAAAAATCCGTGGTACCGCTGCGCCTTGGAAATTTCGATGTCATCGCGGAGATCAAGGGCCGCTCGCCCGCAGAAGGCAGACTTGCGCGGGATGACAGCGACCGCGCCGCTCGGGCGCGTAGCTACGTGGAAGGTGGTGCGGCGGCAGTTTCAGTGCTGACCGAACCGAGCCAATTTGCCGGCTCGCTCGAACATCTACGAGAAATCGTTGCGGCTGTTCCTGATACGCCGGTGATGCGCAAGGATTTTCTGATCGACCCGGTGCAGATTCTGGAGGCGCGCGAGGCGGGCGCCAGCGGAGTGTTGTTGATCGTCGCGATGCTCAACGATAAAGAGCTCAGAGGGATGCTCGACTGTGCAGCGGAACACGAAATGTTCGTCTTGCTGGAGTCATTCGATAGTGACGACCTGTCCCGGACCGGCAGGCTGTTCGATAATCCCGATGACCAGGAGCGTATGCAGAAAGATCAGCTCCTGGTCGGCGTCAATACGCGGAACCTGCGAACGCTGCATGTCGATCCTGATCGTCTCAGCAAGCTGGCACCGGCACTACCGGCGGCCTCGTGCGTCGCGGAAAGCGGTCTGCACGACGCCGACGACGCCGCGGCCGTGGCCGCGCTCGGTTATCGGCTTGCGCTGGTCGGCACTGCGCTGATGCGCAGCGATGACCCGGCTGCGCTCGTTGCAGCAATGCGCGCAGCCGGCAGCGCCGCGCTTGTCGTATGAGCGTGTTCGTCAAGATATGCGGGCTGCGTGACGCGACGTGCGTCGCAGCGGCAGTCGACGCTGGTGCAAATGCCGTTGGTTTTGTATTCGCCGAGTCGGCAAGAAGGATAAGCCCCGCCGAAGCGCGAAACATAGCGGACGGGGTTCCTGTGCACGTGCGGCGCGTGGCTGTCATGCGTCACCCGTCGAACGACGAGTGGCAGTCAGTGCTGGAGCAGTTTGCGCCCGACGTGCTGCAAACTGATGCCGGGGACTTCGGATCTCTCGACATACCGGATGACGTAATCCGCTGGCCGGTCATACGTCAGGGTAGTGGTCAGAGCACGCCGGAGGTGCCTGACGTTTTTGTTTATGAAGGTCCGAAAAGCGGCGCCGGCGAAACTGTAGACTGGGCACAGGCGCGGATTGTGTCGGAGCAGGGCCGGATGATACTCGCTGGCGGACTGGATGCTGCTAACGTCGGTACAGCGATCCGGACGGTACGTCCATGGGGCGTCGATGCGTCGAGCGGCCTTGAATCAAGCCCCGGAAAAAAGGATGTTGAATTGATAAGACAGTTTATTGTTGCCGTACGTGCTGCGGAGAATGACGAATGAAGTCTCAGCTGCCGGCCGATGAAGCCAGTGCTTTTCTCGATGCCGCAATCAACGGCGAGCTGCCGGATGAACGGGGACGATTCGGTCCGTTCGGCGGACGCTATGTTCCGGAGACGCTGGTACCGGCGTTCGAGCGCCTGGAACAAGGTGTCCGTGACTATCTGCATGACGCAGATTTTCAGAGCGAATTTCAGAGAGAGCTGCGCGAATGGGTTGGGCGGCCGACTGCGCTGACCCACGCACCCCGGCTGAGTGAGCGCTGGGGAACCGAGGTCTGGCTAAAGCGAGAGGATCTTGCGCACACGGGCGCGCACAAAATCAACAACGCGATCGGCCAGGCCTTGCTTGCAAAGCGCCTCGGCGCCCGGCGAGTTATCGCGGAGACCGGAGCGGGGCAACACGGCGTCGCGTCCGCAGCAGCGTGCGCGCGCGTCGGACTTCCTTGCAGCGTTTACATGGGTGCGGTGGACATCGAGCGTCAGGCGCCGAACGTCGATCGCATGCGGCGCCTTGGCGCAGAGGTCATCGCTGTCGAGACGGGCGACAAGACATTGCGCGCAGCGATCGATGAAGCGATGCGCAAATGGGTGACCGATCCGTCCGGCATTTATTATCTTCTCGGTTCGGCTGTCGGTGCTCATCCTTATCCGTATCTTGTTCGTGAGCTGCAGTCGGTGATCGGCGCCGAAGCGCGGCAGCAAATGATCGACCAGGCTGGTGGACTGCCGGATGCCGCGTTCGCCTGCGTTGGCGGCGGCTCGAACGCGATCGGGCTTTTCTACCCGATGCTCGGCGATGACATAGAACTCATCGGTGTCGAAGCCGGAGGTAGCGGTGATGGTCTCGGCCAGAATGCCGCCACGCTCGCAACCGGTACGCCGGGCGTCTTGCAGGGCGCTTATACGATGATTCTGCAGAATGATGACGGCCAGGTGCAGGAGACGCACTCCATCTCAGCCGGGCTGGACTACTCGGGCGTCGGCCCGGAACATGCGTTGCTGCAGGCAATCGGCCGCGTCAGATATGTTGCCTCCGGTGACGATGAAGCTCTCGATGCGCTCGAAGAGCTATGCGAGACCGAGGGTATACTCACCGCGCTCGAGACCGCGCATGCTTTCGCTTTCGCACGCAAATGGTCCAGGGAGAATCCGGGCAAACGAGTTCTTATCGGCAACTCCGGACGTGGTGACAAGGACATGCCGACATTGACGAAATACCCGGCGAGGATTCGCACCGATGCCAGCACATGAAAGACTGACCGCAGCGATCAAGGCGGCAAATGACCACAGCCGTCCGGCGCTGGTGCCCTTCATTACGGCCGGCTATCCGGAGCCCGGCGAGTTCATCAATACGCTGCGGGAGATCGCCGAGGTCGGCGATGTCATAGAGGTCGGCATTCCATTTTCCGACCCGATGGCCGACGGCATGACGATTCAGCGTTCCAGCTTCATAGCGCTGCAAAATGGAGTAAGTCTGCAGTGGATTTTCGGCGAACTCGAAATGGCCGGTGATTTAGGCACGCCGATTGTCATGATGTCGTATCTGAACCCGTTGCTTGCATTCGGCTACGACAAACTGGCTCTGCGCGCGCGTGCCACGGGCGTCTGCGCGTTTATCGTTCCGGATCTGCCGTTCGAAGAGTGTGATGAGCTGCGATGCGCACTGGAAGCCCAAGGTCTTGGGCTGATTCAGCTCGTGACACCGGCAACGCCGCAGGCCCGGCTAAAGATGCTTTGCGAAGCCTCTCGCGGGTTCGTGTATGCGGTCACGATCACAGGGATCACGGGTGGAGATGCCGGATTACCCGATGACCTCGCGCAATACCTGGATGCTGTCTCCTCGTCATCCAGGATTCCGGTTTGCGCCGGCTTCGGCATTCGTGAGGCGGCTGATGTCGCGAGCGTTGGCGAACACGCTGCCGGCGCGATCGTCGGTTCCGCTCTTGTTGAAGTGCTGGAGACCGGTGAGGATCCCAGACCATTCCTGCGGTCGCTTGGCGGCAAATGAAAAAGCTGACTTCATCAGAGTCCCTGGTCACGATCAATCACTTCAAGAACGTGCTTGAGAGCGAAGGCATCGCGAGCCGAATCAAGAACGAGCACCTTGGGTCAATTGTTGGCGAGATGCCGTTCGTCGAAGTCTGGCCGGAACTCTGGGTAATCAACGACCTTGATTACGATCGCGCGAAGCAACTGATCGATAGAGCGATTACGGACGAAAGCCCGCAAGAATCATGGAAATGTCGCAAGTGCGGCGAAGTAAACGAGGGCCAGTTTGCGGCATGCTGGAAGTGCGGGGCGAGCGCGTAGGCGCGCCTTAAGGCATACCTCTTGCCAGAAGCCGTGTTCCGGCGATTTCGGAACGCAGAATTGCGGAGACTTTGTCGGACTGGATCGGACGACTGATCAAATAGCCCTGCGCGAGATCGCAATTGCAGCTGCGCAGGAATTCGAGCTGTGTCAATGTCTCGACGCCTTCTGCCGCCACCTCGATATCCAGTCCCCTTGCCATCGCAATCGCAGCGCGCACGATGCGTTGGTGGCTGTGATTCTCTGCAACATCGGCGATCAGTGACTGGTCGAGGACAAAGCTGTCGATAAAACCGTTGTCCAGCGACTCGAACGACACGTCTCGAGTACCAAAGTGATCGAGCGATATGCGGACACCGAGTTTGCGCAGAGCCTGAAGTGTCTTTAGCTCCGTCGTACGCTTGCGCACGATATCTCCGTCACCGATTTCGAGTTCGATACAACCCGGATCGATGTTGGTGTTCGAAAGCGACTCCGCCATCGCATCCACGAGCCGCTGATGCATGAGCTGCTGCGGCGACAGGTTTATCGCAATAGACAAGTCCGGCAACTCGAACTGTCGCTGCCACGCAGCAAGCTGCCGACATGCGGTCGCAATGGCCCACTCGCCGGCCGAGTGAATCAGACCGCTGCTCTCGAGAATGGGCAGGAATCTCGAGGGCGCCAACAAACCAAATCGCGGGTGGTTCCAGCGCAGCAGCGCTTCGAGGCCGATGAGCCGTCCCGTCGACAGGTCAATGCGTGGTTGATAGTGCAGGGCGAATTCGTTGCGAACCAAGGCATGACGAAGTCCGACCTCTAATTCTTCTCGCTGCTCGAGCTTGGTATTCAAGGCATTCGAGTAATACTGGAACCGCCCACCGCCGCGCTTCTTCGCCTCGTACATCGCCAGGTCGGCGGCCCTGATCAGCCGATCCGCCGCCTCGCCCGACTCGGGGTAGATGGCAATACCGATGCTCGGCGTTGCATAAACCTCGCTGTTGCCGATCTCGTACTTCTCAGACAGGACGAGCAGCAGTTTTTGCGCTGCCGCCGCTGCGTTACCCGAATCGCCAAAGTCCTCCAGGCAGACCACGAATTCATCGCCTCCCCAGCGACCCGTGAAATCGCCGATGCGCAGATTCTTGCGCAGGCGACCGGCAACCTGACGCAACAGATCGTCGCCAATGTCGTGACCAAGCGTGTCGTTTACCGACTTGAAGCGATCCAGGTCGATGAACAACACGGCAAGCGGCGCCGATTTTCGCTGGCTGCGGCCGATTGCCCGAGCCAGTTGCTCCGTGAACAGGCTGCGGTTTGGCAGGCTCGTGAGTTCGTCGTATTGGGCGAGTTTCTCGAGCTCGCTCGTCTTCTTCGCGGCATCAGTGATGTCGCGAAACGTTATAACTCCACCAACGAGTTCGCGGTTGCCGTCGTAAAGACCCTGTCCATTGATCGACAAGAATACTGTCGGGCTGTTCGGGTGTTCGATAAACAGCGACCTGATTGGAAAACTTTTCGCCGCTCCGTGCGCGAACGAGCGGCAGGTCCGCCGAGTTCCGATAGTTGTCGCCGTTGTCATCGATGCAGCAAAACATCTGGCCCCAGGTCGCGTCGGGCTGCACTCGGGGGCCCAAGCCGAGAATCGTGCGCGCTGCCGGATTGATGTCGAGTACGTTGCCATGTCTGTCGACGACGATTACGCCATCGTTGATGTTCCGCAGGACCGACAGCACCGTGACGTCCGTGTCCGACAGGCGATGCTGCAGGCGGTGCCGCTGCACCGCGTGTTCAAAGACCGCCTCCTGACCTTCGACCGTAATGTCATCGACGCAAATGTAGGCCTGTGCGCCGGCGCGTACGGCTGCGATGCCGCGGTGTTCGCGGTCTTTGGTTGTAAGTGCGATGACGGGATGCATTTGCAGCGAGCTGACAACTTCGGCCAGCGACCTGCCTGATTTGGCGATTATCGGGCTGGCTTCGAGCAGGACAAAATCGACAATAGACGGGGCATTGACGGGCACGCTGAGCGTCGGTGAACGCGTCAGCAAGGCGCAGCAAGGAAGAGTCTCGAGTTCGCTGAGGTAGTCAGCGGCGAAGTCACGGCGGCCGAGATAGAGGATGGAGTGCCCTGCCATAATTCCTTTTCTTGTTGCTCTGCCAGAGGAGGCCTATGTCGCAGCGGGCCAGGCGAATAATACCAGAATTGTGTGACATGACAGATGCTTAAGCGACTTTTTATCGTTTTCGAGCAGCCGATATTCAAACCAACCTGAGCCGGCGGACATCCAAATATCAGATAAAGAGGAGATTTTGCCTTTGGAAGCGCTTTTGACGGCATCAGGCAGCGACTATAGTCCTCGGATGGTTGCCTTTGAAAAGCCCGGACTGACGGATGAAGCTGACTGTATAGCCAGGGCGCAGCGGTCGGATATGCAGGCATTCGAGTCTTTGTACCGCATGCATATCGACAAGGTTTACGGACTTTGTCTGCGCATGACGGGCAATGTCGCAGAAGCGGAGGACTGCGCGCAGGAAGCGTTCATTCAGGCCTGGAACAAGCTTGACCGGTTTCGCGGAGACAGCGCATTCGCGACCTGGCTACACCGCATCGCCGTCAATGCGGTGCTTGGCAGGATGCGAAAGTCGAAGCGCGAGCACGACCGCATTCAGCTTGCGGCGGACGACTGCGCCGCCGCCGTGCATCGATGGCTGACGACGGCGACATTGCGGGACCTGTCGGACGCGGTGGACAGGCTCCCGGAGGGAGCAAGACATGTATTCGTGCTGTATGCGGTTTACGGCTACAGCCACGACGAAGCCAGCAAGATGCTCGGCATTGCGCCAGGCACCAGCAAGGCACAGTTACACAGGGCGCGCCGATTATTGGCGCAGCAGTTGGAAAAGCAGGGGTTTGAGGTATGAACGACGAACGTGATGACAAGCTGATCGCAGCTGCGCGGCAGTTGTCGACCGAAATCAGCCCCGAGACGGACCTGTGGCCAGGCATCGCCCGGGCGATTGCAGCCCCGCAACGATCGCAATGGACGCCGATGCTCGCGCAGGCAGCCGCCGTTGTTCTGCTGATCGGCGCATCGTCAGGATTGACGTATATCGCGGTGAAGGACCAGCCACAGTTCATCGAGGTCGCGCGAACAGATCTCGTATTCGAGCAGGCTGCGTTCGGTGGTCGCTACGCGCTCGGCCCCGAGTACCAGGATGCGCACGGTGATCTTGCCGCGCAGCTCGACCAGGAGCTCGCACGGCTGTCGCCGGAATCGCGCGAGGAGGTTCAAAAGAATCTGGCGATGATCCGTGGCGCAATCGGCCAGATCAACAAGTCGCTTGCAGAGGAACCTGACAACGCGCTGTTGCAGGATCTGCTGCGCAAGACCTACCGTGAAGAGCTGGCAATGATGCAAAGAGTGGGCGGCCTGACACAATACGTCATGTCGCGAAAAGACATTTAGCGCGTGGAATCGAAGCCGCGCGAAAGAGGTGAGCTGTGAACAAGACTATTGGTAAGTATCTGATCGGATTCCCTGGACTGTTCCTGGCTCTGTCAGTCAATGCCACGGAGATCAACGAATCGATAGATGCAGCGCCGGACGGCCATGTCGACATCATCAACATTGCGGGATCGGTCGAGGTTTACGGCTGGTCGCGCAACACCGTTGAGGTGACCGGCGAACTTGGCGACAAAGTGGAAGAACTGATCGTCGAGCGCAATGGCGACAAGGTGCTGGTCAAGGTCAAGGTGCCGCGCAATAACAGCGGCAAAATAGCAAGCGACCTGGTCGTTCGCGTGCCGGCCGCCAGCTCCATCGACGTGTCCGCGGTCAGTGCGGACATCGATTGCGAGGACGTGACCGGGGAGCAGAAGTTGCATACGGTCAGCGGCGACGTTGACACCGAAGTAGCGGGCAAGGATTTCGCCGTCGAAACTGTCAGCGGCGACGTCGACGTTACCGGCGACGGCAAGGATGCCGAGGCCACAGCGAACACGGTGTCGGGTGACGTGACGCTGTTTCGGGTCGCCGGGGCAGTCTCTGCGGAAACGGTGAGCGGCGATGTCACGATCGACGAAGGATCTTTCGATCGCGCGATGCTGCAGACCGTGAACGGAGACGTCATTTTTCAGGCGGAGCTTCGTAAAGGTGGCAAGCTGACGCTCGAAACGGTCAATGGCGACGTCGATGTGCAGTTTGCCGGCAAGGTGTCCGCGAAATTCGATATCGAGACATTCAACGGCGATATCGACAGCTGCTTCGGCCCGAAGCCGGAACGCACCAGCAAATACGCGCCGGGACTGGAGTTGAGCTTCACCGAGGGTGACGGCGACGGCCGCGTCATCATGTCGACGCTGAACGGCGATATGAGTATCTGCAATAAGTAATTTGGTACTCTAGACGGCCCGACGTCCGGAGGCCCATCGATGAGTGGCCTGCTCAAGAAAACGCTATTTCTTCTGCTCGGAATCGTGGCGCTGCTTGTTATCGCCGCGATTTCTTTTGCGATATTGTTCGACGCGAATGATTTTCGCGAGGACATCGCCGCCGAGGTGCAGCGCTCTACCGGGCGCGAACTGGTAATCGAAGGCGACCTGGAGCTGAGCCTGTTCCCGTGGCTCGCGATCAACATCGGCAAGACCACGCTCGGCAATGCCCCGGGCTTCAGCGACGCGCCGTTTGCAAGTTTCGAGCAGGCCCGACTCAGCGTGCGGCTGCTGCCCATGCTGCTGCGCCGCGAAGTAGCCGTTGACACGGCAACGCTCGACGCGCTGCAACTCAATCTCGAGGTTACCCGGGACGGCCGCCATAACTGGAAGGACCTGCTCGAGTCCGATGAAACGGCCGATACCGGAGAAAGCGGCTCGGCGGCGTTTGAAATCGGCGGTGTCAGGATTAGCAACGCCACCGTTAATTACAGTGACGCCGCGGCCGGCGAGAATTATCGGCTGACAAATCTCAGTCTATCGACCGGTACCGTGGCGCGTGGCAAACCGCTTACGCTGAAGATCGACTTCGACTTCGAGCTGCAGCCGGCGGATCTGGCCGGTGACTTTGCGATCGAGACCGAGATGATGCTCGACGGCGAGGCGGGCACCGTGGATTTCTCCAGGGTCGAGATAAGCGTTCTGGGCATCGACATCTCAGCCGATGTGGAACCGTTTTCATACGTGGAGGAGGCAACGCCGACCGCGAGAGTAGAAGTCGACGCTTTTTCGCTGAAGAGCCTGATGGAGAGGCTCGATATCGAGCCGCCCGTCACGGCGGACCCCGATGCGCTGGGCAAGGTTTACGGGGATGCGCTTGTGCGCCTCACGGATGCTGCAATTGTGTTGACCGAGCTAGAGTTAGTCGTCGACGACACGACTTATGTCGGCGAGGTGTCGCTGGCCAGTGATGCGGCCGGAACGATCAGCATGAATCTTGCTGCCGACTCGATAAACCTCGGACGCTACATGGAACCGGCCAGCGAGTCTGGCGGCGGCCGCGGCGAGGCCGTGCCTGTCGAGATTCCAGTCGATCTGATTCGCTCTCTGAATGTACGCGGCAGGCTTACCGTGGCGGAGGCCTGGCTCAGCGGCATGAAGTTCGAGAACGCGCAGCTCGGCCTGAACGCAGCAAACGGCAGGCTGCGCCTGAATCCGTTATCGGCCGACTTGTTTGATGGCAAATACGCAGGCGATGTGCAGATCAATGCGTCAGGCGCTACGCCTGTCCTCTCCGTCAATGAGAATGTAAACGGCGTGAATCTCGGGGCGCTCGCGAAAGCCATGTTCGACAAGGAAAGCATTACGGGTTCGATCAACGGCTCATTCCAGCTGACGGGCCGCGGCGACGACCTGGCCGCGATCCAGCGCAGCCTGAGCGGCAACATGTCGATGGAGTTGCTCGACGGCGCCTGGGAGGGCACCGACGTCTGGTACGAGTTGCGGCGCGCGCGGGCCTTGTTCAAGAAAGAACCGGCGCCCGAACCCGAACTGCCGGCGAGGACGAAGTTCAGCAACGTCAAAGCGACCGGACCCGTGAAGGACGGCGTATTCCGCAATGACGACTTGTTTGCCGAGCTGCCGTTCATGCAGTTAACCGGCAGTGGCTCGGTCGATCTGGCTGCCGCGAAAATCGATTATCGAATGACGGCCCGAATTCTCGAGCGCCCGGAATTCGCACAAGGCGCGAGCGAAGCAGGAACTCGAGGAGTTCACCGAGGCCGTAATCCCGCTCAAGATTACGGGACCGATTGCCGACCCGACGATTTCGCCGGACATCGAAGAGATGCTCAAGACAGGAAGCTGAAAAGAAGATCCGGAACGCCTGATGGATAAGCTGCTGGAGGTGACGATGATGCCGAAGAGGGAAGGGGAAGCGGAAGCCGGGACAGAAGCCGAGGCAACCGGCGAGAAGAAAGAGAAGAAGGACAGGGATCAGCTTAAAGATGCTCTCAAAGATCTGATTGGAAACTGACGGCACCCATGAGCGGATTCTCCGACCGGCTTATCGCCTGGTTCGATAACAGCGGGCGCAAAGACCTGCCGTGGCAGAAACCGGACGCGTACAGCATCTGGGTTTCCGAAATCATGCTGCAGCAGACGCAGGTGCAGACGGTCATTCCCTATTACGAACGCTTTGTACAGAGTTTTCCGGATGTGATCTGTCTCGCCGATGCGCCAGTCGATACGGTGCTGCAGCACTGGTCGGGCCTTGGCTACTATGCGCGCGCGCGAAATCTGCACAAAGCCGCAAAACTTGTACGCGATGAACACGGCGGCACTTTTCCCGACTCGTTTGACGAGGTTGTTGCACTGCCGGGTATCGGACGCTCAACGGCCGGGGCGATTCTGTCGCTGGCGTTCGATCAGCGCCATACGATTCTCGACGGCAACGTCAAGCGCGTGCTTGCGAGACACCGGGCCGATAGCCGGATGGCCGGGCACGAGTTCTGTGGCCAGGCAGCTATGGGCCGCGGCCGAAGCGCGGACACCGGACAATCGCGTGGCGGCCTACACCCAGGCGATCATGGACCTCGGCGCCACGGTGTGCACCCGCAGCAATCCGGATTGCAGCACCTGCCCGGTGAGTGATGACTGTCGAGCGTTGCAACAAGGCGCGATTGCCGAATTTCCGGGGCGCAAGCCGAAGAAATCCAGGCCACTAAGACAAACGACCATGGTGCTGGCTGTTACTGATGACGCGGTGTATCTCGAGCGCCGGCCGCCAGTCGGTATCTGGGGTGGGCTGTGGAGCCTGCCTGAGCTCGCCGATGGTAATGTCGCTGACTGGTGCAATGAGACGCTGAACAGCCGCGATCACCACATCGAACCCTGGAGCACGCTGCGCCACAGCTTCAGCCACTACGACCTGGATATTCTGCCGGTAGTCGTGCGCGTCGCGGCAACGTCGCGTAAAGTCGCGGATGGTGATGACTCGACCTGGCACCGGCTGGATGATTCACCACCCGGCGGCATCGCCGCCCCCGTTCAAAAACTGATCAACACACTGAAGATGAGTGACCATGTCCAGAACAGTTAACTGCGTAATGCTCGGCGAGGAAGCCGAAGGACTCGACTACGCACCTTACCCGGGAGAGCTCGGTCAGCGCATTTACGACAGCGTTTCCAAGCAGGCGTGGCAGCGCTGGCTGGCGCATCAGACGATGCTGATCAACGAGTATCGCCTCTCACCGATCGAACCGGACGCGCGCAAGTTTCTCGAAACCGAAATGGAGAAGTTCTTTTTCGGGGAAGGCTCGGCAGCGCCGAAGGAATACGTACCCCCGACCTGAGTTACCGCCGGACGCAGTATTGGACGCTGAACAATGCGTCCGGGTCAATCCACACGCGCCTGACCTCGAAGCCGGCTTGTTGCGCCATCTCGGCGAAGCCGCTCAGCGTGTACTTGTGTGAGTACTCGGTCAGGATGGCCTCGTCTTCTTCGATCGTGAACGCCTCGTCACCAACGCTGATGTCCTGTTCCTCGGAGCTGACGAGGCGCAGCTCGATGCGACCCTCGTTCTCGTTGTAATGCGCACTGTGTGAGAACGCATTGACGTCGAAGTCGGTGCCGAATTCGCGATTCAGATGGCGCAGCATGTTGAGATTGAACTCGGCCGTAACGCCCGCGCTGTCGTTGTAGGCAGCTTCGATGATCGCCGGGTCTTTCTGCAGGTCGACACCAATCAGAAGCGCGCCGTCTTCGCCGGCTTCTTCGTACATGACCTTGAGCAGGTCGAGCGCGGTGTCGTGGATAAAGTTGCCGATCGTCGAGCCCGGAAAATAGACGATGTTTCTGAGCGGCGTAATCGGCGGGTTCGGCAGAGCGAACTGACGCGTGAAATCGGCGACGACCGGGATGATGTCCAGGTCGGGAAAATCCTCTCGCAACAGGCGAGCCGACTCGAGCAACAGCTCTTCCGATATGTCGACCGGCACATAGACTGCCAACTCATGCAAATGCTCGAGCAGGATGCGCGTCTTGAGGCTCGAGCCGCTGCCGAATTCGATCAGGCTTGCCTGCGGGCCGACGAGGTCGGCGATCTCGTCGATATTGTCGCGCATGATGCCGAGCTCGGTTTCTGTTGGATAATATTCAGGCAGCGTCGTTATTTCCTCGAACAGCTGCGAGCCCCGCTCGTCATAGAAGTACTTTGGCGAAATCGTTTTTTCCGGCTGACTGAGGCCATCAATGATCTCGTCGATATCGTGTTTTCGCAGCGCGTTATTCATTGAGCGCCATCCTTCGCGAGGCGGATACCGAGAAACTGCCAGCGCGCATCGGGGTAGAAGAAACTCCGGTAGCTCGCGCGGACGTGGTCGGCGGCCGTCACGCAGGAGCCGCCGCGCACGGTCATCTGGTTGCACATGAACTTGCCGTTGTATTCACCGAGCGAGCCCTCGAGCGGCACGAATCCGGGGTAGGGAGAATACGACGAGGATGTCCACTCCCAGACGTCACCGAAATACTGGCTGCCGCTACCGGCAATCGGATGCCAGTGGCCGGACTCCATGAAGTTACCGCTCCGACCCTCCCGGGCGGCCGCGACTTCCCACTCGAACTCTGTAGGCAGACGGGCGCCGGCCCAGCGCGCAAACGCATCGGCCTCGTAGAAACTGACGTGGCATACCGGCGCATGCGCATCGATGTCGCGCTGCCCACCGAGCGTGAATTCCGATTCGAGATCTTCCGCCCAGTACAGCGGCCGGCTCCAGCCGCGCTCGTTGACCGTCGACCAGCCGTCGGAGAGCCAGAGGTTCGAATCGTTGTAGCCGTCGTCGTCGATGAACTCGCGGAACTCCCGGTTCGTAACAAGGCGTGTGCCGATACGATGCGGATGCAGCAGCGTATCGTGCCGCGGCGTCTCGTTGTCGAAACAAAAACCGCTGTCCGAGGCACCAACCTGGTGGATGCCGGTCGGCCCATCGACGAATGCATAGGTGCCGGGCGTGCTCGACGCCGCAGTGTCGAGTGCCGCGTTGACCGCCGGGCGCAGCGGATTGCACGAAAAGACATGTTTGATATCGGTGAGCAGCAGCTCCTGGTGCTGTTGCTCATGATTCAGCCCGAGGACGACACGTTCGTAAAGGTCTGCATCGTCGGCACGACGTTGCAGCAGCGAGCGCATCGCGGCATCGACATGCGTGCGATACGCGACAACTTCGGCAAGCGTCGGCCGCGTCAGCAGACCGCGCTCGGGGCGCGCGTGCATCTGGCCGGCTGAGTAGTAATAGGAATTGAACAGATAGTCGTACTGTTTGTTGAACCTTTCATAGCGGGCGTCGAACACCTTGAGGACGAAGCGCTCGAAAAACCAGGTGACATGAGCGAGGTGCCACTTCGTCGGGCTGACGTCGGGCATGGACTGCACGACGGTATCTTCCGGCTCGAGCGTGCGGCACAGGTCGAGCGTTGTCGCGCGCACGCGGTCGTAATACTCGAGCAGAGAAGCTTGTGGGTTGGCAACCATTATTTCTTTACCGAAGTGGCAGTTCCGTTTTCTTCAATACTGTACGAATAGCGACGCTGGAATTCACGCGGGCGACGCCCGGCAAGCGGGTGAGCGCTTCCTTATGCAGGCGCTCGAAGTCCGCCATGTCGGCGACTACGACACGCAGCAGGTAGTCGAACTCTCCGGTCATAAGGTAACACTCCATTACTTCGGGAATATTACGAACCGCTTCTTCGAACGCCGCCAGTTCGCTTTGCTCCTCCCGGTGCAGGCCGATATGCACGAGCACATTGCCCGGCAGGCCGGCCTTGCGACTGGCTGACCATCGCGACGTAGCGCTCGATCATGCCATTCTCTTCGAGCGCGCGAACCCGCCGCAGACACGCGGACTCGGAGAGATTGACCAGTTCGGCGAGGTGTTTATTACTGATGCGGCCGTCGCGCTGCAGGGCGTTGAGGATCAGCTTGTCGTATCGATCGAGAATCATGGCAGATTATTGTTATAATTTATGATAAATAGCAGCAGAAGATGCCACAAAATGTCCGATACTTCACTGAAATAGCAAGCAAATAGCGTCGATACAGGGGGTATCGTGTCGCCAAGAACATGAGCAACGGGAGAGAACTCATGAAGATCGGGGTACCCAAAGAAATCAAGACACTCGAATTTCGTGTCGGCATGACGCCGGCCGGCGTGCGCGAACTCGTGCACGATGGCCATGACGTTGTTGTCGAGACCAATGCCGGGCTGGGCATCGGCATGTTCGATGAAGACTACGAAAATGCAGGTGCAACGATTCTCGATACCGCCGAGGAAGTTTTTGCGGCGGCCGACATGATCGTCAAGGTCAAAGAGCCGCAGCAGGTCGAGTGCAAAATGCTGCGTGACGATCAGGTGTTGTTCACGTACCTGCATCTTGCGGCGGATCGCGGCCCAGACCGAGGCCCTCGTCGAATCAGGCACGACCGCGATTGCTTACGAAACCGTCACGGCAAACGACGGCTCCTTGCCGCTGCTGACGCCGATGTCGGAAGTTGCCGGCCGGCTGTCGATTCAGGCGGGTGCCTATCACCTGCAAAAAGCCAACGGCGGCCGCGGCGTTTTGCTCGGCGGCGTGCCGGGCGTAACGGCCGGCAAGGTCGTCATCATCGGTGGCGGCGTGTCGGGCACGAACGCCGCGGACATGGCGATCGGCACTCGGCGCGGACGTCACGATTCTCGATCGCTCGCTGCCGCGCCTGCGTGAGCTCGACGACGATGTGGGGCGGCCGGGTGCATACGGTCTATTCGACCAAGCATGAAATCGACCGGCTCGTTCCGGATGCCGACCTGGTTGTCGGTGCCGTGCTGGTTGCCGGCGCGGCCGCGCCGAAGCTCGTCAGCTGCGCAGAACGTGAAAGACATGCACGCGGGCGCGGTCATGGTCGACATCTCGATCGACCAGGGCGGCTGCTTCGAAACGAGCCGGCCGACGACACACGCTGAACCGACTTACGTTGTCGATGGCGTCGTGCACTACTGCGTGACGAACATGCCGGGTGCCGTGCCGCGCACGAGCACGTTCGCGTTGACGAACGCGACGCTGCCGTTCGTCAAAGCGCTGGCGAATCTTGGCTGGCGCGACGCGCTGATCCGGGATCCGCATCTCGCGAACGGGCTGAACGTGCACGCCGGGCCATGTCAACCACGAGGCGGTTGCGCACGACCTGGGCTATGAGTACCTGTCTGCCGAGGATGCCCTGAAGGCAGCCTGATCGACCGCCTGTTTCCGGCCAGGCTCACAAACGCCTGGCCGGCGCGGCCACCTCCTGGCAGGTCTTTTGTCCGCGGACGCTGTTACAGCGTTCGGGCGAATTTTGTCGGCAGTTCGCCAGGCCAGATGTCGCCACACCAGTCTATCGCCGCCTCGATCTCGGCAGCAAAGCGCTCTCGCACGCGGTGATACTCGGCTTTGCGATCGGCATTGCCGTAACGCAGATCAGGGTCTTTGGCATAGCTCGAAAACAATGGCCCGTTGCTGATGGAATCTGCCTCGGCGGCCGGCATGTCAATGTCGAGATGTTTGCAACAACGCCGTATGACATCGGCGGGACTGTCGTAGAAGACCTCGCAGTCAAGGGCACGCAAGCGCTCATTCGCAGCCATTGCGGCCTGAAATTTCTGCAATTGTGCAAGCCAGAGCACCGCGGCCGATTGCGCCTCGGACAGCGCCGCGATATCCATGCCGGCAAATTGCCCGATCGAATGGATACCCGTGGACATCTCCTGGCAGACATGTCTTGCCCAGGCGCGGCGTTCCGGCGACTTGAGCGCCGCCACAAGATAGGGCTCCAGCGAACAGTACAGGAGGACCCCGGCCGGATTTGCCAGCTGTTGGTTCAGTGCGGGTAGCATGAAATTAACCGGCACATTGGCCTTTACAACAACCCGCTCGCCAGCCTGATACTGCCGGCTCAGGAGATAGATAATGGCGTCGAGGCAACGCTGTGCGGCCTGATCCAGCGGCACGTCGGTTCGCTGCATCCGCGGGTCCGCAGCCAGTTGCCGCAGCACCATCGGCTCCCGGATGACCAGGCTGGAACCCAGGCGGTCAATGGCTCGCGACAATAAGGTAGAGCCGCAGTGGGCGATATGGAAGATGAATGCCGGTGTCGGGAGCGGCTTGCGATGCCGCTCGACCAACGCGAGCAGCTCGCCCAGCGGTACCGCCCACGCCTCATTACCGGCGGTTACCACACGATTCGTGTCGGTAAATATTGACTGCAGGTAACTGTCGCGCGACATGCTGATAAATATCAGGTCGGCTGCCTCTAAACGTTGTGGAAACACGTCGGGCGAAACAAGCAGTTGATTGGCGTTAAGTGTCATGGGCGCTTAATGAGTGATCATGGTTGCAGGTTGGTTCGCACGTTGCCGTGCCTTTTACTCCGGAGTGGCGTGTGCCATCATTCCGTACGGTCGAAAATTTCGGCGAGCTGTCATCATACACGTCCACTACGAGCCGCCGCAGTCGTGAAAATCAACCTGCCCGACGAACACTTTAACTTCGCGTTAATTGAGCCTGATGCGCAAACGCATGAGCTCTCGGACGTCGATGAAGAAACCCTGCGGGACCTGTTCAAGGTCCACGGCGCCTTACTGCTGCGCGGCTTTCCATTTTCTGTCGAGGCATTCGGCGACCTGGCGTCTCGTCACTGTTCGAGCTTTGTCAACAACGAGAGTGACGGACGAGAGCAGATCAGCGAGGACGGCCGGATTCAAACCGTAAACCTCGGTCGCGACCATTTCCCATTACATCCTGAACTGGCGCGCGTACCCTGGCAGCCCGACATCGCGTGGTTCGGTTGCGGACAACCGTCCAGACTGGGCGGGGAGACGGCAATTTGCGACGGCATTGCCGCAGTGGAGGCATTTCGGCCGGCATTGCGAACGCACCTGCAAAGAAATGCACTGAAGCACACGGAGCCGGTAACAGAGGAGTGGTGCCGTCAGTTCCTGCACATAGACGACGTCACACCGCAGTCGCTCAATGAGCAGGCGTCAGGGACGGGCTTTCAGTTTCGTATAGTGGGCGGGGAGATTCTGCGAACCTACCTTCGGCCGATGCTGCACAAGCCGATGTTCAGTGAGTCGCTGGCCTATGGCAACTTCCTGGTGTTTGCACGCGTGGGCTTGAGAGTGCGGACGTTTCCCACGTACGCCGACGGCAGCGAAATTCCGGATAACGTCGTTCTGGAAATTGCCACGGTGACGAACGATCTGGCGGTACCTATACGGTGGCAAAAGGGAGACGTGCTCATGCTGGACAATACGCGCTTCATGCACGGGCGCAGCCCGATTGGCGATCCGGAGGCACGGCGCATTTATACGCAGTTCGGCTACGCGTCCTTTCTTCCGGAAAACCATGCGTTTCTCGCTGATCAGCCATGGCGCCAATTTGCCGACACCGCGCACTTCTTTGCGCCGCGCCCAGGGCTGACTGCGCATTGCGGCCAGGCGCTACTTTGTGTTTTGCCGGATGAATGAAGTCGTGGATCGTTGGGATTCGTTAGGTCGTGGCTACCCTTTATTGTTGGCGCAGCGATATTTCATTGGCGGCTGCTTCGAAACGAGCCGGCCAACGACACACGCTGAACCGACTTACGTCGTCGATGGTGTGGTGCACTACTGCGTGACGAACATGCCGAGCGCCGTACCGCGCACGAGTACGTTCGCACTAACGAACGCGACGATGCCGTTCGTCAAAGCGCTGGCAGGTCTGGGTTGGCGCGAAGCGCTCATTCGTGATCCGCACCTCGCGAACGGGCTCAACGTGCACGCGGGCCATGTCAATCACGAGGCAGTGGCGCACGATCTTGGTTACCATTACCTGTCCGCGCAAGACGCGCTGAAAGCCGCCTAGCTGGTGTCTGTGGATGAAGCGCACAACAGGGAGTCCGCCCGTCACCGCACGAGACGATAGCCGGCTTTTCTGACCGTCAGGATCAATGTCGGGTTCGACGGGTCCGCTTCGAGCTTTCTGCGCAACTCTGCGACGTGCGTATCCACGGTGCGGCTGACGATCGTCGACGCATGGCCCCAGACGGTCTTCATGAGATCGATTCGCGACGCGACCGCGCCGTCGTGGCGGATGAGTTCCAGCAGCAGGTCGAATTCCCTGGGCGTGAGATCGACGAGTTCTCCATCCTTATGCACGCTGCGTGTCTTCGGGCAGACCTCGATGTGTTTGATGCGGATGCTGTCCGCGCTGGCTTCGTCCGCGGTCGACCCGGCCGATGCGCCGCGTCGCAGAATAGCCTCGACCCTGGCCAGTAACTCCATCAGCCCGAACGGCTTGGTCATGTAGTCGTCGGCGCCGAGCCTTAGGCCGCGCACTTTATCGACTTCTTCGCCACGTGCCGAGAGAATCAGCACGGGCATTTCGAGCCCGTCCTTGCGCAGGGTTTCGAGCACTTCGAAGCCGTCCATCTGCGGCAGCATCAGATCGAGCACCACCAGATCGGGGACGAACAGCTTCGCCTGCTGCAGACCCTCGGTGCCGGTTCCCACCGCGCGGACCTCGTAGCCTTCCATTTCAAGATTGCTGTGCAGGCCGAACGCAAGGTCCTTGTTGTCCTCTATTATAAGAATGCGTTTCATGACTCAGGCTGCGGTTTCGGCAGGGTTACGAAGAAGCAGGCGCCGCCGTCTTCGCCGTCCTCGACTTTTACCGAGCCGACGAGCCGCGTCACGAGGTCGCGCACGACGGCCAGACCGATACCGGTCCCGGCAATTGCCGACTGGCGCTCACGTTCCAAACGGTAATAGGCCTCCCAGATACTGTCGCGGTTAGCCGGCGGCACACCCGGGCCCCGGTCGCGGACGCAGAGTTCCGCGGCGTCTGGCGTGTCACGCAGCGAGACGCGAATGCATTGCCCCGGCGGGCCGTACTTGACCGCGTTGTCGAGCAGGTTGAGCAGGATCTGTCGCAGCGCATCGGCGTCGAACATTGCCGCGGCGTCTTTGTCCAGGTCGAGCTCGATGGTGTTGTCGGCCGACTCGGCGAGCGGCCGGAACTCGCCAACGACTTTCTCGATGATCGGCGCGAGTTCGCCGTGCGCCGGACTGAGCTCGCGCTCGTCGCCATTGTGGTCCGAGAACTGCAGGACGTTCTCGACGAGATGCGTCAGGCGCTGCGATTCGCGATTGATGATCTCCAGTGCGCGCTTTTTGTCCTCACTGGTCTCGAAACGATCGAACAGCAGGGTCTCGGTGAACATGCGTATCTGCGTCAACGGTGTGCGCAGTTCGTGCGACACCTCGGAGACGAAGTCGGTGCGCATCTTCAGCACCGCCTGCTCGCGATTGAGCTGTCGTATGGCGGCAAACAACAAGCCGAAGGTCAGCAGGATTGTGATGATCAGGCCAGGCAACTGCGAACCCGGCAGCGAGCCGATGATCAGTTTGTAGCCGATATCAGGGCTGATCGCCGTGTCGATCTGGTGGCCTTCGAAGATGCCACTGTAGTCGTCGCCAATCATCTTGCTGACGACCAGGTACGGATCGTATTCGTCCTTGGACTGAAACAGCACCCGGTCCTGGGGCGCGGTCAGGCGCAGGTAGATGTGCTCGTTGGTGATCGCACCTTTCGCAAGCGACTGCGGCAGCAGCGGGTTTTCCTCGAACACTTTTTCGAGCCGCGCAGTAAGGGCGGCGAGGTCAACCTCGAAGCCGAAAACCCGGTCCGGCTTCGCCAGTGTTGCGAACACGACAGTGCGAAACCCCGTGGCCGTGAAACGGTGGTCGATCGTTAGCCCGGACTCGGGTTGCGGCGTGGCCAGAATGGCGTGCGCGCGACCCCAGAGGTAGTCCCGGGTCAACTCGTCGATCGGCAGCGACCAGTCGCCGTACGGATTAGTCAGGTCGATCAGGAAGCGATACCGGGCGAGTGAACCGGCCTCGTCTCCGGCGACATCCGCGGGCCCTTCCTGAATACCGGCCCCCGAGACGATTTGCTGGCGCAGCGCGTTGATGTACGCAAAGTAGCCGTAGTAGCCGACATCACCCATGGCCCGACGCACGTATTCGTCGGCGACCAGGCGCGCATAGTCCTGCAACACCACGGTTGCTGTCATGCGGTTGTTGTGGGCGTTCTGCAGGGCCCGCCCGACCAGCGACAGTACCAGTAAGGCAATGAGCACGAGCAAAGCGATGACTATCCGGGAACGGGAGACACCAGCTACGAGATAGCGATTGCGTTGCTTGTTGCGCATGTGCCAAGCATAGCCCGAATCTGGCGCACGCCGGCCGGCCGACGGGCCAGTTTTGGCATTGCTGACAGTTTCCTGACATTTCGCTTGCGGTTACGCGATCTTCTCGCGGACGGCGCTCGCTACTCTGACATGGCATTCCCTGCCGCCGGAGGCGTCGTTATGAAATCGATCATGTTGCTCACGCTCCTCGTCACACTCGTGTTGCCGTTTTCGTCTGTTGCACAGGAACAGCGCAAAGACGTATTCGCGAACCCGCAAAACCTCAAGGTGCTGCCCGAAGACATTAGCTCCGCCGACCTCGGCGCCACGATGAAGGGCTTCGCGATGGGCCTCGGCGTGCGCTGTGAGAACTGTCATGTCGGCGAGCCGAATACGCCGCTGGAGACGTTCGACTTCGAGTCGGATGAAAAAGCGATGAAGCGTAAAGCGCGCCTGATGCTGAAGATGGTGCAGGCCATCAACTCGGAACACGTTCCCGCGCTTGATGAGGTCGAGAAGGGAAATCGTGTCGAGGTGCGCTGCGTTACCTGCCACCGTGGCCGGCCGCAACCGAAGCTGATCGAGGACGTGCTCGACGAGCAGCTGGCCGACGGTGGGGCGGAAGCCGCTGTTGCCAAATACGGCGAGCTGCGTGAAGAGTTCTATGGCAGCCACAGCTACGACTTCAGCGAGTTCTCATTGCCGATGTACGCGCAGGCGTTAGTGGCGAAAGGCGACGCGCCGGCCGCGCTGGAGTTCGCAAAGATCAACACCGAGAACTTCCCCGAGTCCTATTACTCGCACTTCGTACTCGCCGAGCTATATGCGGCTGCCGGAGAGAAAGCAGGGGCGATCGCGAGCTATGCGCGAGCGGCGGAGCTGAACCCACGTGCCAAAGGTTTCCTGGACGGAAGAATCGCGGAGCTCAGCGACTAAAGCTTCGTGCCTGAGCCTAACGAGATCTCGTCACTGTCCGTCACCCGAATCGCCGGGCGGAAGGCGCCGACGTCGAGCTTTGCTTCGAATTCGTATCTAAAGGTGTTTCTGTCGCTGCGCATCAGATCGCTGATGAGCCTGATGCCGGCGAACAGGTTCGCTGACGCGGTCAGCTTGAACTCGCCTTCGCCATAGCCGTCGATGACCGGTAAGTCATTGGCGACACCTTTGATCAGTTCGTGACCTTCGAGGCTGATGGTATACGCGACCCCGCGCAGCTCCAGCGGCTCAATATTCGGATTGATCACCCGCAGGCCTATCTCGAATGCGGGCAGCCCGCCCTCCGACGGTATCGCCTTGAACGAGCTGATGGTCACGGTCGGGGTTTCATAACCCGGCCGCAGCCCGGCGCATCCGGCCAGCGTTGCGGCGGTGACAACTAGCAGGGCCGCGAGGGGCGCCTTCGGAATCTTCATATTGAACCCGTGCGGGAGAGGCAGATAATTATAGTGTCACCCCTAAACCATCGTGACAACACGCGGGAGACCATCATGAAGGTTGCAATGCTGTTTACGGGAAGCGGACCCATCGTTGTCCTCACCTCCCACGATTCCCTGACCGCCCCGGCCCTGCTGGATAAGCTCGAGGCCAAGGGGATCGAGCGATTCCTGGCGTATGAACTACCGCTGGATCTTGCGAAAAAGCGTTATGGCGGACACTTTATTACCGTCATGAACGACCTGCACGAGACCGACGACCTCCGCGTGCTCGACTATAACGGCGAGCGCGCGTTTGCGTTGTTCCGGCTCGACGAGCTGGGGAGCCCGATTGTCCACGAGCCGGTTGCCGCCGCAGCTTAGCCGTCAGGGCAGTGCCCTTGGCTGAGCTGGCCCGGCCGTTCGGCACGACAATATTAAGGGCGGTACCAGATCGGCGACGACCACGCCATTTCCTGGATCACCTTCGGCACAGCAGAGTCCTCGCCGCAGACCGCGGGGCGGTCGGTCGCCGCGATCTTCAGGCAGTCGAGCAGGCTCCACCGGGGGCTGGGATTCTCGACGGCGCGCAGGTAGTAAAACGCAGGCTGCGCCGCATCGAAATCGGGATCCTCGAACACGGTGCAGAGTTCCTCGTGGCCGTCGCCGAATCGCTCGCCGGTCGCCGTGTCGACGCCGGCATCGTTGTCGGGCGTCCCGGCGACTTCGTACACCTTGTAGCGTTTGCGGTTCTCGTCATCCAGCCAGCCCTTGATGATCTGCAGCCGCTGCAGCGGCGCCGACTCGACGGTATCCGCGCGGGCAATGGCCAGAAAGACCGGCGCTGCGCCGTCCGGCCGCGGGCCGAGATCGTCGCCCATCGGCACGCCGCCGGCGTAGGCCTGCTCGAGGCGGTCGCCCGCGTCACAAAGCTTCGGCGCATAGTCCCAGCCGCCGAAGAACCGCGGCTCGATGCGGGGCCCGCTGGTGCCGAAGACCTCCCTGCGTTCGAGCGCCTCGAAAATGGCGTCGCGGGAATTCTCGACGGCCCAGACGCCCGCAAGGCCACCCGGGTTGCCCTCGATACCGCTCGTCAGCAGCCCGGGCTGAAGCCGTTCCTCCGGCGTCGCTTCTTTCGAGACGTGGCCGCCCCAGTTCTGCTCGTCGGTCGCGCCCGGGGTCGAGGCATGTGTATCGGTACTGGCAATGACGCCCAGCTTCGCAGAATTGACGCCGAGCTCGCGTTCGTCCGCGATGCCGGTTAGCAGATTCGAGCGCAGGAAGTCCGTTTCGTCGACGCAGCCCCCGCCGAGCATTCCGTCCCTGCCGGTTTCGTCGCCGCATTCTTCTGTTGTCACCACGAGGTACTCGGTCTTTAATTGGCCGTCTTGCATACCGATACGCGCCGTCGACCTCGTCTGGCCAAAGTGCCGGACCGCCTCGACATCGCATAGCTCATCCGGCTCGCCGTAGATCGTGGCGAGCCCGTTGATGCACTCCGAATTGCCCTTGTGCTGAAAGATCTCGATAACCGGTTCATGGGCGAGACGCGCTTCGGCATGTGCACGCTTGTCTGCCGTGCCGGCTTCGTCGCCGTGGTCGTGATGGCCGCCGAGGGGCCTGAACATACGTCCGTTGGAGAGGTTGCTGTTGTGAGGGATCGTGACCCAGGAACATCCATCGGACTCCGGGCAGCTCTGCTGCAGCTCGTCCCAGAGCAGCCGATCGTTGGGCGCTTCGATATAGCTGACCGGCAACTCCGGCACCACACTGTTCCTGAATATGACGTTACGGTGGATGTTCGAGAGTCCAGGCGTGCCCGTGTACTCGTAGCCGATGAGACTCGTGAACTCACAGCTCGCGTCGCGATCATAAGCGGCTTCGGCCGCAGCGATCATGTCCTGCCATGGCCCCGTCGCCCACTCACGGCACAGTGAACCGTCTTCCTCGCAGAGCAGCGGGAGCCGCTGCGGATCCTCGAGGTTGACGATAGTGCCCAGCATCAACATGCCTTGCCGCTCGCTGCCCCGGTATTGCTTGCAGAAGGCGCTGTCATACTTCGGCGATCCCGGCGTGCGGCACAGCGCCCGCTCACCGAGGAATTCGCCGTGATCAGTTACCGACACAAAATCGAGCGGTCGATCGAGCGCAACCGTGCCCACCGGGTTACCGTCTTCGTCCAGCGGGAAAAACGGGATCGACTCGCCCTTCGCGAAGCGATGCGCATGATCCGGATAGGTTTCGAGGCTGTTAGCGGCAGCGTCGAACGAATACGCACTGTGAACATGCAGATCACCGAAAAGAGCGCGGCGTGTAGCACGGTAGTCGGTGCAGGGCTCACGGTCTTCGGTGTAGTTGACGAGGCGCGTGTCGGCGCGGTCCGGCTCGGAGTCGGTACAACCAGGTGCCGCCGCTATGAGAGCGATAAGCAATACCAATCTGAATCTCATCGTGACCTCGAACCCTGCTCGAACATGAAACGAATCAGCAGCTTAGTCGCTGTAACGGGACGGCACAATCCAGAGTTCGGCTATTTCTTGACTCTGCCCACGGTCGCCGGTCTAATACCCCGCTCTCTGTACGAGCCTCAGTTGCAGGAGCCTGCCCCAGCGTGTGACGGCGGGATCGCGCAGCGACAGGGTAGGCAAGGACTGAAAATCCGGTTAGGCCAGGTAGCGGGGTCGCGAAGCGACAAGGTAGGCAAGGACTGAAAATCCGATTTTCAGTCAGCGATTAGGCGATAAAGAAATCACAATTTGGCCAGGTAGCTCAGTTGGTAGAGCAGCGGACTGAAAATCCGCGTGTCGGTGGTTCGATTCCGCCCCTGGCCACCAATTTTATTCTTATCGTCCAAGCAGTTAGGAAAAGGCCAATTGGCGCAGTGTTACGCGATTGTGCCAGTTTTGTGCCAATGTCCCGCAAACCTGAATTGACACTGACCTACGTCGCATTGAAATCGAGCAACAAGCGCCTTGGCCAGGTTTTCTTTCTGCGGCCCTTGCCTTCCGGATCCCTTATGCGGCCGATGTGACCAGATTCGGCGAGTCGTTCCAATTCTAGCCTCGCATGACGGGGCAGAAATCGATCAGTTTTTTCAACAACCCAACTGAATATCTCGTCGACTGAAATTCCCGACTTGCCGGCGAACTCGCCGACCAGTAGCGAGAACAACTCATGCGTGTTCGCCGTTTCATCGAATAGATCTGACTGTGGGCTAGATTGCGCGTGAGTCGAGAACGCACTGCCGTTGACAGGGTCGATCTTCCACATCGCCTCCTTAATCTTCTCGAACCCTTTTGGATGCTTGCCGCAATAGAAAAAGGCGTTGTCGCGGATGTTCCCCTCGTCTCTCACCATGAACTTCAGTACATAGTCGCCGAGACGCTTCAAATTTCTCTCGTAGGTCTTACAGAGGGCTTCAATGGGATCATCAGCTGCGACAATTTTATCGAGCTCATCTTTGCCGACCATAGCCTTGATTCGATCGCGAACCTGCGGGTCTGGGTGTTCCTTAAACCTATTCATGAATCCGCACATCAGGTTCACAAATATCTCGCTGTGATCGTTGTGCATGAGCCGAGTGATTGAATCGAACGGGCTGTGGCTAAAACCAAACGGATCGATAAAGCTGAACGTAGGGCTCGAGGAACTGCTTTGCAGCTCTTTCACAATAGAATCTACGTTTTCGGCAAAAAGGCCATCTCGGACTTGATCTCGATGTTCGGATGCGCTTCCTTAATGTGAATGTTTTCTCGAAGGCGGGCCAGAGCCTTTGGTTCCGCATCAACGAAGATAAGCGATGCGGTGAAGGACGGATATCTTTCGGCAGTCTTGCTCGCAATTTGTGCGGCGATAACTGGAGACCCTTCCTCGCCGTCAAGATACTGCCCGGGACCGCAAAAGCCATCGATGTAATACACTTTCTGGAATCCCGCATTTGCAAGGATTCCAAACCAAGAGCCCAGATACCCTCGGAGTATCTCAAGCTTGGCTTTTGTCTTTGGCGGACACTTCCAGGGCTTGTTGCTTCTCATTACTAACCCGCGAAGAGCTCCAGAGGGTCGGGCGCGCTCTCGGAGAGAGTTGGGAACTCGGACCATGTTACTCCGTCGAGTTCTCGGCCGCCGGCTTTGGGTCGATAGCCTCCCCACTGTTTGAAGAAGAAAGGAACGCGCTGGGCTATACATTGATCGCGTACGGATCGCGCCCACTCGAGTTGCATAGGTCGGGCCCGTGGCCCACTCTCTCCGCCCACGATTACCCAATCAATCCCGTCCAGCGCAAGCTCTCCTGCTCGCCAATCAATGGCTCAATGGAAAGGAAACGAACGCTAGCATTCGTGTTTCTTAAATGGCCGATACGCGACCTTCGCGACCTGTCTTCAACAGAAGTACCTAGCCAGACGTTCTCTGGTGCGCTGCGATCGGCGTACCGTTCGTTAACGAAATTGCGCATCAATGAGCTGCGCTTCGTCAGTACCTGAAAGACATGCCAGTCTGCGCGCTCCATCGTATCAAACACGGCCTGAATATATTCTTTCGGAACCTGTTTATGGAACAGGTCGCTCATTGAATTGACGAAGACCATCTTCGGCTTCTTCCAATCCAGCGGCTGTTCAAGTCTATGAGGGAGAAGCCTTAGATCGAATCCTTGCTCAAATGGGTGCCCGGCGACACCTCGGAACCTTTCGGAAAATCGCTCTGCATAGCAATTGTCACAACCAGGGCTTAACTTGCTGCAGCCAGTGACCGGATTCCATGTGGCGTTAGTCCACTCGATTGTCGACTTCGCAGCCATGACGTGTGATCTCCCGCAAACTCGATAGTGTCAGAATAGACTGGGCCCATTGGAGTATTGTGACTGTAATCGCCGCGTCGGTGTCACTCGTC
This sequence comes from uncultured Gammaproteobacteria bacterium, assembly GCA_963711285.1. GTDB lineage: Bacteria > Pseudomonadota > Gammaproteobacteria > Steroidobacterales > Woeseiaceae > UBA1847. The sequence goes on from CAVQDJ010000001.1 coordinate 45,805, forward strand.
CAAGGATACAAAACCTAATTCTAGCCTATCGGCCGCGATACGTAGTTGCCCACTTCCCAAGTGCGCATATCGCAAGACTGTCTTGTAGGTTTTCCAGCCTCCCAACGCCATCAGTTCGTGCAATGGCGTGCCACTTTGCACATGCCACGATGCCCATGTGTGGCGCAAATCGTGCCATCGAAAATCCGTGATTTCCGCCCGTCTCAATGCGGAATACCAGGCCTTTGTACTTGTTTGCTTGACAGGACCATTCTTGTAGATAAAGACGAACTCCGTCATGCTTGCCGATCTGCTCTCGCAGTACCGCAAGCGCATCTGAGTTGAGCGGAACCGAAATCGCCACGTCTGTCTTGGAGTCGTCGGCGCGGACCCACGCTTGAGCCAATTCCATGTCTACCTCGCTCCAGCGAAGCTGCGTGACATTGCTACGTCGAAGTCCCGTCGACAGAGAGAATCGCGCCATCGCCGCCAAGTGGCCAGGCAATTCGTTAATCAGGCGCCTGGCTTCTTCCTGCGTAATCCACCTAACTCGCCCATTGGGTTCCTTGAGCAGCCGCACACGGGGAATTGCGTCGATCCATTCCCACTCATTCTTGGCTGCTCGCAAGATCGAACGTATTAGCGCAAGGTAGCGATTGACTGTTGCCGCTGCCACGTCCGACTTTCTTCTTGCGAATGATCTCGTCTATTAGCTTCGCGATCGATTTCATCAAGATACAAAGCGCCAAGGAATGGATCTAGCCAGCGAAGCTTCTCAACGTCATGATCGATATCTGCTCTTGTGCTCTTTCTCGTCTAACCATCGGAGAGACGGCTTCTTGCCAACTGCGTCTGCTTCTCTCCAAGACGGTGGACGCGCCATAGCTCGGCTCTCAGTTGGTCGTGGAATTCTTGGGCTTCTTTGCGGTTTGTGGTCTTAGTCGATCTTCGTATTCGCTGACCATTCGGCGTCGTGACTCGAATCCAGAAACCGGCCGCGTTTGTAGATAGACATACCAAGTTACCTGCAAGATCGCCTGGCTGCCGCAGCGACAGCTTTCGCTTTCCCGCGAAGATAGGCGACAAGATCGGCGCGCAAGAACACCCATCTCTTGGCTGGTTTCGAGCCCGGTATTTCTCCAGCCTTCGCCTTCTGGCGCAGGGCGCTCGGGGACATGTGCAGAAACCTTGCTGCTTCGTCCAAGTTGTAGGTTTCCATAGCTAGTCACCCCGCGTTCCTTGTCGCCACGCGGTTATTACCCATGCAGAACGTATTCCCAAAGACTTCGTGTATTTCATGTGACCTCCAGATCAAAGCGCCGCTATGCACAGCGATGTGAAATAAATAGATTTGATTTAGTAGAGTGTTGTCGCTTTTTTTGTTGCGACAAGTCGGTTTCTAGAATCGAAACCTGGGGTCACGACTTTTTAGGTGTCGTTCGCAAGCGAATTGCGCTTACTGGGTATCGGACAAGCCGAGTGAGTATCTGATTACTCTAACGGAGACTAGGTCGCCGTAGCATTCTTATACCTACAACAGCGACCCACAGTCAAGAGCCCGAAAAAAATTTACGATAAACGAAATTGCCTGGTCATTTCTCGTTTATGAGTAAGTAGCTTAGCAGTGGCGTTGGTAGAAACTCGTGGGGATCGGCCTTCGAGTTCGCAAAGTAAATGCCGACTGCGTGCAACGTTTCGTCGTGCTTCACAGCGACTTCCAGCTGACAATGATTCGGATACTGCAAATATATTGCCAATCGGTTACGCGACAGTCTCCAGAGAATCTGCTTAGAAATTACCAATCCCGCCAGTCGCGCGTTTGTTATATCGCATTGGCTTGGATTTCTCGGGTCCGTTCCAAGGGCCGGCACGACGACCATTATCCGATCGCCCGACCTTGCAACAAATTCCACACGAGTGATTAGTCGCCTCCATTTGAAGGTCTTGGGTCCGCTTACTAGTTTATAGCTGCTACGCCTACCGCCCCAGTTGTGGGCCATCTCGGTCGACCAGGTACCGAATTTCATGGTGAAACCCGCGCGCTGTCGCGGCTATCCGCAGGTCTACGAGACCAGATAGCGAAGCAGCGATTGCAGACCATTTGCGCCTCCCACTGGGCATACAGGCCGGGCCAGACATGGACGTTGTAACGAATTGCTGGGTAAGCGACGATCGCTCCTACGGTCCAGCCAATGAGGCAGCCCCAAGTATCACAGGCCAGTTGAACCACCGGAGACCCAGGAGAAACTGAATGCCCGATCGATCGAACAAGTCAGGCAATAACAATAGGCAAATCGCCGCCGTGAAGCACGCAACGATCGTGGGCCTCACTTTTTCGTCGCGCTCCTGCGGCGGCGCTATTGACTTCCCGAAAACACTGATGGATTCGTAACCTGAATCGCTGGTCCGAACGCTCCGGGCATAGGCAATCGCAATCGACTGTGTGTAGTTGCTGCCGCATTCAGGGCATGAAAGGTTTCTGTGCATTGAGCCGGTGGGCGACATCGCTTTTCTCCGTGATGATTGATGCCTTGATGTCATCACGAGAATCGTGGCCGACAAGTCGGGTCGGGCAACGAGGTGCCGCAACAGAAAATCTTTGGGACGACCAGTGTATTGAGACGCGAGTGCCCAGTTACGACGATTTCACCCGCAATTGTGTTTACGATAAATTTAAATCGAAGGACTTCCATTCTTGATTTTCACGGTGTATGTTTTACCCACGCGCTGGAGTTTGATCGGCGCTTTGGTTTTTCGTTGAAAGTGTTTTCACTTTCATATCGCAGTCACGATTAAGTGACTTTGAGTAGCCCGCTACTCGCCCCAGCGAATTTGTCGTTGGGTACCCTAGAGGTTCTTGCAGCCTCGAAACCTACGATTTGTAGGTGACAATGACAACGGACATTCCGTTGTGACTTTCGCGCTTGAAGCACATTTGCTCGCGCCAGCCGTTCTCGAAGCGCGGTGACCCCGAAAAGAGACGTATTTTTCGGAAAAGCGTTGAAGCCTTTTTCTTCAACTACTTAAACGTCTCTAAGGCTCACATAGCCGGTACAAAAGTACCGTCTCGTCGAGCATACCCCCTGAATCGAACAACAAACATTGTCTCTTATCGACAATGTCGGTTGGCCTGTTGCCCGCGCACGGCGTCCAGAACAGGTTTTCGATTCATCAATTTTTACGGCCGATTCTCGGCCGAATTCGCGCTCATCTTCGGCCGCTGATTGCGGCTTAACACTAAACACATGTTGGGCAGAGCGCGTTCATCAACCAGCAACCTATTTTTGGAGATATGACATGACCTTTAAGAAAGTAGGAGGACGGAGAAATTTTGGTTACGGACGATCCTTGGAATTCGCCGTTCGAAGCGCATTACGCGATGGCTACGGCAATGGCAGATTCGGAACTCGCGATTCATATGACTCGAAGTTTAATAATTTTATTGCTGCACTTGCGAAACGAGGGTATTCACGACTTTAGCGACGTTTATCCATCTACGGTGAGAGACTATGCGGAGTCGCTATATCAGCGCGTCTTGGACGGTGACTTTTCGTTGAGCTACGCGGTTAACTGCCTGAGTGCAGTTAACTGTGTAATGCGCATTATGCGGGATGACAATTGGCTCTGGGTGTCACCGCGAAAATACCTTGGACCGAGGCTGTTTGTGCGAGCGAGCGCTCCAGAGACCATAGACCTTCGAGTGGTAGAAGCCTCAGCCCTACATTTGGAAGCTAATGGGCAGGCTCGTCTCGCTGGAGTCCTTCGGCTTTGCAGTATTTTTGGACTTCGATACCGCGGAGGCATCGCTACTCGACTTACGCAGCGCATTTCGTGAAGCGCGCCGCTCAGGTTCAATCCAAATAACCAAGGGCACGAAAGGAGGCCGGCCACGCCGAATTCAGATCGGACTAGTCGGAATGGATTTACTTCGGGATCTGGGGCAGATCGTCAAACCTGACGCCAAGTTGATTCCGGCGGACTGGAGTTTCAAGAGATGGCAAGGATATTGTTACAGAACCTGGCGGAAGTACGCGGAACAGATCGGCATAGACAACCGATTCAAAGAGTTGCGGACGGGCTTCGCTTGCAGACTGTATCAGCATGCAACTGGCGAACCTGCACCGGTTATTGCTGGGGGCAGAGTTGTCGACCGCGATCTGGACCGAATTGCTCGTTTGCTCATCGCAACCGAATTGGGACACAGCAGAGAGCAATATCGCCGGCGTCTACGTTGGCACGACCGTGGGGGTTCGTCGATGAACCCTCCGAGTGCGGACGCGGCAGGGCGCCAAGCATACGAATTACTTCGTCGGCATTTCAGAGGTGCGAGTGCGGCAACCAAGCGTCGCCGTTACAGGACGGCGGCGCTAATTGCTGTGATTGTCTGGAAGCGCCGGCAGGTCGGTGTGAGGCGTTGGCGTCAAAAGCATGTGCGGTGGTATTTGTCCCATTGTCTGAGGAACGCAAGTCAACACACCACTTACTTACACTACCTAGCAATTCGAGATCTGCTCTTCGTGTTGGGCAAGGAACACTGGCTTGTCCATCTGAACGGTCCCTGGGTCCGGCCGAATGGCCGGACCGGACCACTAAAAGAAGGGCGGCCGTCGACGTTAACGAGGGCGAATCTCTAGCAAATACGGTCGGCCGTACGAAACCCTACCCGCGATCGATTATGAATCAGCAGTGGTTTTCTGAAGGAAATTTGGTGTAACGCTTGGGGATCTTGACGCAAGCCACGCGTCTGGCCCAAGTGAGAATCGTTATTTCACAAGTGGCGTGCAAGTGGTTTTGCACTCCCCAACTCGCGCAACACCGCGACGCGATTTCGAACCAGTTGCCTTAGTCAAATGGCCGATCAATCGGGCCGCAGCCGCGGAAACGCAGCCAGCCTTTATAATAATCAACCGAGGGAAGTTGTCAATTTTGGTTTACGATAAACTTAATTCTCGTCACCGTCGAAGAACCCCGACGGTGAAAGTGGTTTGGCGTAGAAATAACTCAATCTCTGTCTGGTGTGTTCGATCACAACGCCTTCTCCGCGAATCCCTTATAGCGAGCCTGAAGTCTTTCTGGATCCGGACGTTCCCGAGCGCTTCGAGGAACAATCAGCTTTGCATCATTGATTGACTGTAAGCCTGCTTTCAACATTGGCCCGTCCGTTCCCGCATGATCTCGGGGCGCACGACAATTCGATAGTCGGGTTTGATGCCGAAGTAGTCTCGATCAAATGCCGCGTGGTGAATCTTGCACAGAGAAAGACCGTTACTGACGATCGGCTCACCTTGCTCATCGGAATCTGGCGTTATGTGAGCCGCATCGAGTAGATCCGCATGCTTAAGCCGGCAGATCGAACATTGCTCTCGATACGCACGAAGAACACGGTCGCGGAAGCTTCGCTGGTGCATGCGCTGACGGACCAGCCGGGTGACGTACTGTCGCCTTACAGTGTCATCGGTATCGTCGCGCTCATAGCGCAACTGCATGACGTCGTCAGCTGCTACGGTGAACATTAGTCTTTCCTGGATCGTCGCCAACGATGAAAACCGGATAGATCGCCAAATACTGACCAGGGATCGTGCCGTAGAAATAGATGAGCGGAATGCGCTCTCGCATCGCGTCCCGCAACCGTCGATTTTCATGATGTTCAGGATCAGTGCCGCGGTAGCTGTACAGCAGGAAGTTGCCACTGGGATCAAACGAATCGGAATAGGGTCCCTTTCGTGGTCGTCGTGATCGAAAGCGGAAAGTACTGGATCTGGCTCGGTTTGAAGATGCCTTGAGGGCCGACTAGCTTCACGTAGTCTCCGTCATACGGAAATCCACGCGCCAACAGCGTCGCGCGAAAAGGTCTCATCGCCGCGCAGTGCCTGTTCTTGAAGCCATTCGAAAGCCGCTTTTCGGCAATTGGCACTTCGTTCGTCTTCCATTGGGGCCTCAGTTTCTGACGTACGATGAGTCTACCAGGCAACTGGGCATGCCCTTAACCCGGTCTGCGGTCCGGTTCAAAGCCGCGCAGGTCTTGCGCAAATCCCCGCGGCGCCAATCTACAAGTCTGTCTCTAATACGCATGTAGAACACGACGGGCCGTTTTTTTGGCCGTTTTTCGCCGTTATATGTGAATGAAAACAGCACGTTGGACAGCTGAAGAAGTCAGTGCTAGCTTTGAGGTGCGCCTTTGATGACTTTTAAGAAATTGAGAGTCGGTGGTTCAGAGACCCGCGAGGTAAACGGTCATTGCAAGATGTGAATCGGACGAGTCGGCGTAATGATCCGTCCGGATCCGCAAGTGGTTCAGAGACCCTTACACCGCGAGGTCGTTACGAAAATACGCTCGTAGAGCAAGGCGCAGGTGCGGCGACCCCCCACCTTCGGGTGGGGAGGTCTTTTTCTTGCGGCGATACTCGTTTGCTTAAGAAACTAAATGAGCATATCCTTACTTAGTGAATATCTTAAGTAAGGATCCTTTCCTAGTGGCACCGGCTACGAAACCTTCAGCAAGAATCGGTACTTATAGCACCACCTCGGTTGGTGGCGAGAAGGTGCGCGCTATATTCCGCCGCCGTTGCCTCCCAAACCACCCCTCCAGCTAGAGGAGCTCTACGATCAAGCTCGAGGCCGCAAATCGGTCACTAGGTCGCCTTGATGGCGTTACGTCGATCCTGCCCGGATCCGCCGCTCTTCTTGTACATGTATGTCCGAAAAGAGGCACTGCTTTCCGCTCAGATAGAAGGTACCCAGTCGTCTCTGTCCGACCTGCTTCTTTACGAAAGCGACGAGACGCCGGGCGTACCGCTGGACGACGTCAAAGAGGTCTCGAACTACGTCGCTGCGATGGATCTTGGAATTCGGCGCATTCATGAAGGCTTGCCGCTTTCCAATCGACTGATTCGCGAACTGCACGCGGTTCTTTTGAGTGGTGGAAGGGGCAGCAACAAAAGACCCCGGTGAATTTCGTCGCTCACAGAATTGGCTCGGCGGTACACGGCCAGGAAACGCTTCGTTCGTGCCGCCACCGCCAAACCTCGCTCGCGGACTGCATGAGTGATCTTGAGAAAGTACATTCACAGCGAATCGGACAAGCTTCCACTGTTGGTCCGTGCAGCATTGGTTCATGTTCAATTCGAGACCATTCATCCGTTTCTCGACGGCAACGGTCGGCTAGGGCGATTGCTAATTACATTGATGCTCGTTGCCGGTGGTGCACTACGAGAGCCGATGCTCTACCTCAGTCTCTACTTCAAGACACACCGACAAGCCTACTACGACAAGTTACAACGAGTTCGAACAGAAGGCGACTGGGAAGGTTGGCTTGAGTACTTCCTTTCCGGAGTACAAGAAACGTCGGACCAGGCGGCAGAGACGGCCAAGAGACATACTCTCGCTATTCGAAGAAGACCGAACGTCAATCGAAGGCCTTGGGTCGACCTGCCGGATCCGCATTGCAGGTACATCAATACCTTCAGATCGCGACCGATCTTATCTGTGCCGGCCGCCAAACGATCGTTGTCGCTGTCTGCCCCAACGATTCGCAAGTCCGTAAATCACCTTGTTGATCTGGGTATTCTCGAGGAGGTCACTGGCAAGCAACGTGATCGAATATTTACGTACAAGTCGTACATGAACACCTTAGCGAAAGGTACGGAGCCTCTACGCTGATGGATAGCAAAGAAAAAAAACAACTCAGCGAAATAGACATCTGCGATCTGTTTATCACACCGGCAGATCAAAGAGGCCGGTTGGGATCAGCTGACCCAGATTCGCCGTGAGGTCACTTTGACGCCGGGCCCGGTTATTGTTCGCGGCAATATGTCCTCGCGCAACAAGAAAAAGAAGAAGTTCGCGGATTACGTTCTGCAACGGGAGGCGGGTGTGCCCATCGCCATTGTCGAGGCCAAAGACAACAATCACACCGTCAGCCATGGCATGCAGCAGGCCTTGGGTTACGCCGATATCCTGCATGTGCCCAGCGCCTTCAGCTCCAACGGCGATGCGTTTGCCTCGCACAACAAGGTCCCGCAGTCTGGCGAAGATATCGAATGTGAACTGCCGCTGGATTCCTTTCCGTCGCCCGCCGAGCTCTGGCAGCGCTATAAGACCTACCGGAACATCGAAGACAGTGAGGAAGACCTCGTCCTTGAGCCTTATCAGGACGATGGCTCCGGCAAGGAGCCTCGCTACTATCAGGTCGAAGCCATCAATCGCGTCATCGAAGCAGTCGCCAAGGGCAAAAAACGTCTGCTGCTGGTCATGGCGACGGGCACCGGCAAGACCTACACCACCTTCCAGATCATCTGGCGCTTGTGGAAGGCGAAAAAGGCGAAACGAATCCTGTTCCTGGTCGATCGCAACATTCTGGCCGATCAAACCCTGGTCAATGACTTCAAGCCCTTCGGCTCGGTCATGACCAAAATCAAGAACCGCAAGATCGACCCGTCCTACGAAATCTACCTCGGCCTCTATCAGGCGCTCACCGGCCCGGACGAAGAAGACAAGATCTTCAAAAATGTCTCGCGTGATTTCTTCGATCTGATTGTCATCGACGAGTGCCACCGCGGCAGCGCGGCCGATGATTCAGCCTGGCGCGAAATTCTCGACTACTTTTCCGATGCCATCCAGCTGGGCATGACCGCCACGCCCAAAGAAACCGAGTACGTCTCCAACATCACCTACTTTGGCGAGCCCGTCTACACCTATACCCTCAAGCAGGGCATCGAAGACGGCTTCCTGGCGCCCTACAAAGTCGTTCGCATCGATATCGATAAGGATATTCTGGGCTGGACGCCGCCGCCGGGCATGAAGGACGACCTCGGTCAGGAAATCGAGCAGCGCGAATACAACCAAAAAGACATGGACCGCATCCTGGTGCTCAACCAGCGCACCAAGCTGGTGGCCAAATGCGTGATGGAGCTGCTCAACGCCACCGATCCCTACGCCAAGACCATTATCTTCTGTGAAGACATCGACCACGCCGAACGCATGCGCGAAGCCATCGTGAATGCCGCCGGCAAGATCGCCATCGACAACCCCAAATACGTCATGCGCATCACCGGCGACAGCGTCGAGGGCAAGGCGGAGCTGGATAACTTCATCGATCCGGAAAGCAAGTTCCCGGTCATCGCCACCACCTCGGAGCTGCTGACCACCGGGGTGGATGCCAAAACCTGCAAGCTCATCGTGCTGGATAAAAACATCAAATCCATGACCACCTTCAAACAGATCATCGGCCGTGGCACCCGTATCGAGGAAGAGCACAACAAGTACTTCTTCACCGTCATGGATTTCAAAAAGGCGACGGAGCTGTTCAAAGACCCGGATTTCGACGGTGAGCCGGTCGTTATTTACGAGCCCGGGCCGGATGACCCGATCCCGTGCCACCCGATCCCGACCGGATCCAGGCGATGATGCGACGACGATGATGATGACGACGAAGGCGTACCTACAAAGTCCACGTCAGCGGCGTCGACGTCAAAATCCTCGCCAAGCGCGTGGAATACCTGGGCCCCGATGGCCAGCTGATCACCGAGTCCTATAAAGACTACTCAAGAAAACAAATCCGCTCCGAGTATGCCTCCCTCGACGACTTCCTGAACAAATGGAACAGCGCCGAAAAGAAGGAAGCCATCATTAAAGAGCTGGAAGAACACGGCATCATCCTGGCCAACCTCGCCGCAGGAAGTCGGCAAGGAATACGGCGATTTCGACCTCATCTGCCACATCGCCTACGACATGCCGCCGCTCACCCGCAAAGAGCGCGCCGACAACGTCAAGAAACGCAACTACTTCACCAAATACGGCGAGCAGGCGAGGGCGGTGCTGGAATCCCTGCTCGACAAATACGCCGACGAAGGCATCACCACCATCGAAAGCCCACGCGTGTTAAAACTCAAGCCCTTCGACAGCATGGGCACCCCCATGGAAATCATTAACAACGCTTTTGGCGGCAAAGAAGAATACGAAAAGGCCGTTCAGGAGCTGGAACAAGAACTCTACTATCAGGATAAGTCTGCATGAGTAATGTCAGCGGTATTATCAAGTCCATCCAGGACATCATGCGCAAAGACGTCGGCGTCGATGGCGACGCCCAGCGCATCAGCCAGCTGGTGTGGATGTTCTTCCTCAAAATCTACGACGACCGCGAAGCCGAGCTGGAACTGCTGGAAGATGATTACCAGTCACCGCTGCCGGAAGAACTGCGCTGGCGCAACTGGGCGGCCGACCCCGAGGGCATGACGGGCGACGAGCTCAACGATTTCGTCAACCTGCAGCTCTTCCCAACCCTGAAAACCAAGCTCAACCTGCAAGGCCCAACCGGCCAGCGCGCCCTGGTGATTCGCAATATCTTCGAAGACGCCTACAACTACATGAAGTCCGGCACCCTGATCCGCCAGGTCATCAACAAGATCTGCGAAATCGACTTCAACAACACCGAAGACCGCCACACCTTCGGCAACATCTACGAACAAATCCTCAAGGACCTG
>CAVQDJ010000002.1:0-125658 GCA_963711285.1 uncultured Gammaproteobacteria bacterium
CAATATCTCGACGGCGAGGCCGGTTCGCGCCTGAAACAGCGCCTCGTCAAATCCATCGCAGAGGCGCAGCGCATTCAACATGAACTCGAAGAGCCGCTCGGCTGCCGACACTGACCTGAGTTCGGGTGTGCCATCACCGCACTCCAGAAACTCCATGTATTGCTTCGGGTTAGCCGGCTTTGCATACCGCCAGATACCCGTCGTATCGGAGTATTTGCCGTGCGCCCCGGCGCCGGCTGCAAGGTAATCGCCAAACTGCCAGTAGTTGAGGTTGTGCGCTGACCGCCGGCCCTCGCGGGCATACGCTGACACTTCATATTGTTCGTAGCCAAGGTCCGCCAGGCGTCGCTGGCCACGGTCCTGAATTTCGTAACTCAAATCGCTGTCCGGCAGCCCCGCCGGCGGCCGCGCGTGAAACACCGTGTTCGGTTCGAGCGTCAGCTGATACCAGGACAGGTGCTGTGGCTGCAGGTCGACTGCCCGTTCGATATCAAGGACTGCAGCAGCGGCAGTTTGTCCGGGCAGACCGTACATCAGGTCGAGATTGATGTTTGTAAACCCGGCCGCGCGCGCCGCGTTCACGGCGTGAGCAATGTCATCGACACTGTGTATGCGGCCGAGCACTCGCAACGAATCAGCCGCAAAGCTTTGTGCGCCGATCGATAGCCGATTGACGCCCGCTGCGCGGTAGCCTGCCGGGTCACCACACTCGACCGTGCCCGGGTTCGCCTCCATCGTAATTTCGACGTCTTCGGCAATCGCGAAGTCGCGATCAACCGCGTCGAGCAACCGGGAAATCTGCACCGGCGTAAACAGGCTCGGCGTGCCGCCACCCAGGAAAATGCTGATCAGTTCGCGATTGCCGGCGCGCTCCGCTTCGAGCTGCAGATCGACCAGCAGGGCATCGAGGTAGCGATCTCGCGGCGCATCGCTGCCCGCTGAATAAGAATTGAAATCACAGTAAGGACACTTGCGGACGCACCACGGCAAGTGCACATACAATGACAGGGGCGGCTGCATGCGGGGTTCGCGCCCTAGTTGGAATCCAGTTCGCGGAGTTTGTGCGCGAGTTCGCGCAAAGCTTTGCCACGGTGGCTGCGGGCGTTCTTTTGCTCTGCGTTCAGCTCCGCCGAGCCGCGGCGGATTTCAGGATCGAAAAAGACCGGATCGTAACCGAAGCCACCATCTCCCAGACGCTTCCGCAGAATCCGGCCACGCCATTCAGCGGCCGCGATGACCGGCCCGGTTGCACCGTCAGGCGTCACGTAACAGGCGACGCAATGAAATGCGGCGCCACGTTCTTCGTCGGGCACGTCATGCATTTCCGCCAGCAGTTTGTCGATGTTCGTCTCATCATCCGCATCAGGACCCGAGTACCGCGCAGAATAGACGCCAGGGCGTCCGTCCAGCGCGTCGACCGCAAGTCCCGAGTCATCGGCGATTGCAGCGAAGCCTGTCGCGGCAGCGGCGTGTCTGGCTTTGATTAATGCGTTCTCGACAAACGTGTCACCGGTTTCGTCAGCATCACTTACGCCGAACTCCGATTGCGGTACGACTTCAATGTCGAGTTCGCCGAGTATTGTCACAATTTCTCGCAATTTCCCCGCATTACTGCTGGCCATTACGACCTTGTCCGGCAGTTTGCGCAAATCCAGCCTACCCTGCCAGGACGGCGTCTTGCGCGGCGATGATCTCGACAACGCCCTTTCTTGCCAATTCGAGCATCGCCAGGAATTCTTCATTGCTGAAGGCATGTCCTTCGGCGGTTCCCTGCACCTCGATGAAGTTGCCCGCGTCGTTCATGACAATGTTCATGTCGGTTTCAGCCTCCGAGTCCTCATCGTAGTCCAGATCCAGTACCGGCGTTCCCGCGTAGATGCCGACAGATACCGCGGCCACCTGGCCGTACAGGGGGTTCTTGGGAAGTTTCCGGTTTGCGGTCAGCCGCTGCACCGCGAGAGCGAGCGCGACATAAGCCCCGCTGATCGCCGCCGTGCGCGTCCCGCCGTCGGCCTGAATAACGTCGCAGTCGAGCGTTACGGTACGCTCGCCGAGCGCCGCGAGGTCTGTTATTGCACGCAGCGACCTGCCGATAAGCCGCTGGATCTCAAGCGTCCGGCCGCCTTGTTTGCCGCGTGCCGCTTCTCGCATAGAACGAGTATGCGTCGACCGTGGCAGCATGCCGTATTCGCCCGTTACCCAGCCTCGGCCGTTGCCCCGCATCCACGGCGGCACCTTGTTTTCGACGCTGGCCGTACAAAGTACAGTCGTGCCGCCGAACTGCGTCAGGACGCTACCCTCCGCGTGGCGGGTATAGTCCGGCGTGAAGCGCACTGACCTCATCTCGTCAGCGTTGCGGCCGCTTGGGCGCATGGGGTTTCTCCATTTTTTTAGACCAGGGCCCTATCGGCCTGCAGGGCCTGATCCTTAGTATTTACGTTCCAATCCGCGCTTACGCGCCAATCCACCTGAGCGCAGTCCCGGTCGTATTGTCGCCGTAGGGTGCGTTTGCATTCAAAGCCTGAATGCTGAGCTTTTTGAGATTTTCCGCAAGACGATTGTCGCCGGGCGCGCCGATCTGTGCCACGTCATCGTCGGCGAGCCCCGACCATAAGCCGTCGGAGCAAGCAAGCAGCACATCACCGGACCGCAGCTTCTGCCTGCCCGTAATGCTCATGTCGGGTACGGGCGCGTCGCCGCCGATACAGCATTCGACGAAGTTGCGCATCGGGTGATCGAGCGCCTCTTCCTCTGTTATGGCGCCCTCCTGAATCAATACTTCTACATGGCTATGATCGCGCGACCGCGCCAACACATGACCGTCACGTACCTGGTATATGCGACTGTCGCCTATGTGCGCCCAGAACGAACCATCCTCCTGCACCAGACAGACTGCGCAGGTTGCGCGCGGCCGGAAATCGACTGCGACATCCTGGCCAAGATCCACGACCTCGTCGTGAGCTCGTGCCAGCGCCATATAGAGAAACCCCTGCGGGTCGAACACCGGCAGCGTTGTTTCCATGAACAGGTCCTGCACGACCTTAAGTCCGGTCTCGGCGGCCCGCGCGCCATCCGAATGGCCACCCATGCCGTCAAATACCAGCATCAGCGCTGCATCCTCGGACACCACGATCGCAGCGCGATCCTGATTGTCGGAGCGATCACCTAATGCGGATACCTTTGCATATTCGATTTGCATGGCGGTTGCGGGCGTCGGTTACTTAATTAACAATGAATCGATGTTACACAGTATGACAGGCTTTGCACGGCAGTCCTCTGAAACCGGGACTGGCACACTGACGTGGGAACTCCGGGCTGTAAATCACCGTTACCTTGATGTGCAGTTTCGGTTGCCCGAGGATTTGCGACCAAACGAACAGGCCTTTAAGCAACAGGTCTCCAGCGTACTCAAGCGTGGCAAAGTTGAGTGTGCTCTTCATCTGCGACGCGACTTCGATCAACGAGCGGAGATGAATCTTAACGCCGAGCTCGTAAAATTGATTGGTACGCGGGTCACAGAAATCTCCAAAATGCTGCCCGGTGCCGCAGCGCCGAACGCTATCGAAATACTGCGCTGGCCCGGCGTCATTGCCGAGTCGGAGATCGACACCGAGCCGCTAGCCGAAGAGGCCGCTGCATTGCTGCAAGCGGCTTTGCAGGCAATGACCGCGATGCGCGCGAGTGAAGGCGCACGAATCGCGGCCATGCTCGAGTCGCGCTGCAGCGACATCGATGCTTTGTCAGTATCGATACGCAAACGCATGCCTGAAGTCCTGGCAAGCGCGCATGCGAAACAACGCGAACGCATCGACCGTCTCAATGTAGATGCTGACCCGGCGCGTCTCGAAGTCGAGCTGGCGTTGATTGCGCAGAAGCTCGACGTTGATGAGGAACTCGATAGACTGGACAGTCACCTTGTCGAGATCCGACAGGTATTGGCAAGCGATGAACCGGTCGGACGCCGTCTCGACTTTCTGATGCAGGAACTGAATCGCGAGGCGAACACGCTTGGATCCAAATCAGGAGATGCCACCACGACAAAAGCTGCCGTGGAGCTGAAGGTTCTGATCGAGCAAATGCGCGAGCAGATCCAAAACGTGGAGTAGGGGCTGCCGTGAACGACGTCCAGGCCAAACTGTTCGTTATTGCCGCCCCCTCGGGCGCCGGCAAGACAACTCTCGTCAAGGCGCTCGTGACGCGAAACCCCGAACTGCGTTTTTCAATTTCCTATACGACGCGGCCCAAGCGGCGCAACGAGGCGGACGGTGTCGACTATTTATTCGTGGACAAAGACGAGTTCGACGCCCTTCGGGACGAAGGCGCGTTGCTCGAGTTTGCTGAAGTTTTCGACAATCATTACGGGACGAGTCGATCTCAGGTCGAGGACCATCTCGCAAGCGGCCATCACGTCATTTTAGAAATCGACTGGCAGGGCGCACGGCAGGTTCGTGCGTCGATGCCGGAGTGCGTCACGATTTTCATATTGCCGCCGTCGCACAAGGAACTCGTGCGGCGCTTACGACACCGACGAACTGACAGCAGGAAAGTCATCGACCGACGATTGCGCGATGCTGTCAGCGACATGTCTCACTGGGACGAGTTCGATTACGTCGTGATCAACGACGACCTCGACGAGGCGGTTGCCGATCTCGAGTCTGTGCTCGCGGGACGCGGAGAGGCTCAGAGCACCGGAGATTCGGCACTTCGTGCTGCGGTCGCCAGCATCGTATCTAAATAACTTTTTGGAATAAGGGCTGGCGGGCAAGCCTCCGGACGTTCTATTGTCTTTCCTTCGTTCACTTTTCCAGACGATATCGGGTGTGACCCGCGAGGATACGAAACAGATGGCCAGAATCACCGTTGAGGACTGCCTTGAAAATATCGAGAACATCTTCGAGATGGTGCTCGTTGCCGCCAAACGTGCCCGCCGGGTGGCGCACGGCTCTGATCCCATGGTCGAACTCGAAAACGACAAGCCGACCGTGATTGCGCTTCGCGAAATCGCCGAGGGTCATGTCACACCAGCCATCCTCGAAGAAATCGAGCCGCCCCCGGCCGATGACTTCATGCAGCCGGACGTCGCGGACGAAATCCTGCCTGTGCGCGGTATCTCGATCGGCGACTAAAACTGCGCTCCATTGCACCTGACATTCCGCGTAACGCGGGTATGATCAGGGGATGGATTATGCCGCAACACTGCTAGCTAAACTGCCAGGCGCTTCGCGCCGCGACAACGGCATGCGGCGGCTTGTCGAAACGCTGGAGTCGTATCTGCCCGCAGATCAGATCCAGACCGTCATGCGGGCCTACGAGTTCGGCGCAACGGCTCACGACGGCCAGAAACGTCAGTCAGGCGAACCCTACATTTCTCATCCCGTCGCCGTGGCGCAGGAACTCGCCGACATGCATCTCGACGCACAGGCGATTGCCGCTGCGATTCTGCACGATGTGGTCGAAGACACGGAAGCGTCGATCAAAGACATTGAAGCCGAATTCGGCGCCGAGGTGGCGGCGCTTGTCGACGGCGTAAGCAAACTCGATCAGATTCAGTTCCGGAGTCGCGCGGAAGCACAGGCCGAAAGTTTCCGCAAAATGATGCTGGCGATGATCGAGGACATTCGCGTCATCCTGGTCAAACTCGCGGACCGGCTGCACAACATGCAAACACTCGATGCGATGCCGGCCAAAAAGAAGGCCCGCATTGCCAGAGAGACTCTCGACATCTATGCACCGATAGCCAATCGCCTTGGCATCAATCGCCTCAAAGTCGAACTCGAGGATCTGGGCTTTCGCCATCTCTACCCGCTGCGCTACCGGGTTCTCGAAAAAACGCTGCGCCGCAGCAAGGGCAGCCAGCGGCAAATGGTCAAGAAAATTTCGGAGGAGTTCGAAAAGACCCTGGCCGACGAAGATGTCGATGCTGAAGTCATAGGGCGGGAAAAGCACCTGTTTAGCGTGTACCGAAAGATGCTGGAAAAAAAACGCCTGCTGAGTGACGTCGTCGACGTTTACGGCTTTCGCATCATTGTCGATGACGTCAACGATTGTTACAAAGTGTTGGGGCTTGTACACGGCCTGTACAAGCCGATGCCGGGTCGGTTTAAGGACTACATTGCGATCCCGCGCATCAATGGTTACCAGTCATTGCACACGACTCTGTTCGGTCCCAAGGGTCAGCCGCTGGAGGTACAGATACGTACGCGCGACATGGACCGTGTAGCCGAATCGGGCGTTGCGTCGCACTGGCAATACAAAGCAGAGGAAAAAACCGACGCGACGCCGCAGCGACGAGCCCGCGACTGGCTGGCCAACCTTGCCGAACTGCAGCGTTCGGGCACGTCGGAAGAATTTCTCGAAAGTGTCAAGGTCGACCTGTTCCCCGACAAGATCTATGTGTTTACGCCTCAAGGGCGACATCATGCCAATGCCCAAGGGGTCGACAACAGTCGATTTCGCATATGCCGTCCACACGGATGTAGGCAATCGTTGTGTTGCCGCCAAGATCGACCGTGGTCTCGTACCACTAAGAACGCTGCTGCAAAACGGCCAGACCGTCGAAGTCGTCACGTCTCGTGGCGCAAGGCCGAATCCGAACTGGTTGGCGTTTGTGCGCACGGCTAAAGCACGCACCGCGATTCGCAACCACATGAAGACAATGCGGTCGAGCGAGTCTGTCGACCTGGGAAAGAGGTTGCTGGACCGATCGCTCAAAGACCTCGACTCTTCTCTACGCAAAGTCGGCAAAGTACGAATGAAGGCCGTGATCGATGAACTCGGTCTCAACACCAACGAGGAACTGTTTGAGCAAATTGGTCTTGGCGAGCGCCTTGCGCCATTGACCGCACGATTGCTGCTCGGCGAAAACGAGCAGGGTGAAGCCGATGCCGACACAGCCAGTCTCGTGATCGCCGGCACGGAGGGTATGGTGGTCAGTTACGCGCGGTGCTGCCACCCGATACCCGGCGACGATGTCATGGGATATCTGAGCTCGGGACGCGGCGTCGTCATACATCGCAATAAATGCGGCAACCTCAGCGTCTTCCGCAAGCAGCCGGAAAAATGGATAGCCGTGAGCTGGGAGAAGACAATAGATCGGGAGTTCTCGAGTCAGATTCACGTTGATACGCAGAACAAACCGGGTGTGCTCGCAGAAGTTGCCGCGACGATTGCAGACAGCGGCTCCAATATCGAGCAGGTCAGCGTGCTCGGCCGTCACGAGGATTGCTCCGTCCTGTCGTTCCTGCTGCAGGTCAGGAGTCGAAAACACCTTGCGCAGATTTTGCGCAGCGTGCGTAAGATGCCGAACGTCATTCGCGTGGTTCGCGACTGCGCCTGACCCGCCCAGACGTCTAAACAAGAAAAGTCCTGGAAATAGAATGAGCAAGCAAGCAATTCACAGCGACAACGCACCGGCCGCTATCGGCACTTACTCGCAAGCGGTCCGTGTTCGTGACCTGGTGTTTCTGTCCGGTCAGATTCCTCTCGATCCTGCAACGATGGAAATGGTCAGCGGCGACTTCGAAGCCCGGGCGCGTCAGGTTTTCGAAAATCTTGCGGCGGTTGCGCAAGCCGCAGGCGGTGATCTGAATCAGGTTGTGAAACTCACGGTCTTTCTGACAGATCTCGCGAATTTCGCAACCGTCAATGCCGTTATGGAAGACTTCTTCGAGCAGCCATTCCCCGCCCGCGCGGCCGTTGGTGTCGCCTCTTTGCCGAAGGGAGCCGACGTCGAGGCAGATGCCATCATCGCACTGTAACCTCGCATCGCCGCTGACCGTCCTTAATGGCGTCGGTGCGGCGCTGGCGAAAAAACTCGAGCGCCTGGGCCTGTTCCGCGTCGAGGATCTGTTGTTCCTGCTGCCGCTGCGCTACGAGGACCGCACCCAGCTGGTAAGAATCGGGGCGCTCGCGGCTGGCGCACGATGCCTTATCAGCGGTGAGGTAATGTTGGCAGAAACAGTCTATCGCGGCCGGCGCAATCTTCTCGTGCGCATCGGTGATGGCAGCGGGCAAATCACGCTGCGCTTTTTTCACTTTTCAAGACAACAAAAGGCACAGTTTCAGCCTGGCGTGAACCTCACCTGTTTTGGTGAAGTCCGCAAAGGACCCGGCGGGTTTGAAATGATCCACCCCGAATACCGCGTATTGCGCGACGGGCAGGATGCGGCAATTAACGAAACTTTGACACCGATTTACCCGGCAACGGAAGGTGTGCAGCAGGGCCGGCTGCGCAGCCTGACAGATCAGGCCCTTCGTATCATGCAAGGCTCCCCGCCAGAAGAGCTTTTGCCGCCGGAGGTTCGCGATCAACTTGATCTCCCGGCTCTGGCCGAGGCCGTTGCCTATTTGCACCGGCCACCGCCGGATGCCGATATCCGACGCATCCTGGAAGGCAGACATCCTTGCCAACAGCGCCTCGCATTCGAGGAGCTGCTTGCTCACTACATGAGTTTGCGCAGCCTGCGTCTGCTTGCTCAAAGTGAGAGCGCCTCTGCGCTGACCGAAGGGCAAAGCGACGTCGACAGGTTTTTGCGGGGCCTCCCGTTCGCGCTGACCGGGGCACAACAGCGAGTCGTCAATGAAATACTTGCGGACTTGAGCAAGCCGCATCCGATGATGCGGCTCATTCAGGGCGATGTGGGATCCGGCAAGACGGTCGTTGCCGCAATCGCTTGCCTCAAGGCGATCGCTTGTGGCGTTCAGGCGGCCATCATGGCGCCGACCGAGTTATTGGCCGAACAGCACTGGCGCAGCTTCGGCGCCTGGTTTCGTCCGCTCGGGATCGAGCCCGCCTGGCTCAGCGGCAGTCAGCGCGCGGCCCCGCGGCGCGAAGCGCTCGCAGCAATCGCCGACGGCCGCGCACAGCTCGTCGTTGGCACGCATGCGCTTTTTCAGGAAGGCGTACAGTTTCACAACCTCGCGCTGGTAGTGATCGATGAGCAGCACCGTTTCGGCGTCCACCAGCGTGTGGCGCTGCGCGAGAAAGGCGTCTCCGAAGATGGTTATCCACATCAACTCGTCATGACAGCCACGCCGATTCCGCGGACGCTCGCGATGGCTGCGTACGCCGACCTGGATACCTCGATAATCGACGAGCTTCCCCCGGCCGCGAGCCGGTGTCGACGATCGCCGTGCCGGAGACGCGTCGCGACGAGATTATTGCCCGCGTACGAACAGCCTGCCAGTCCGGACAGCAGGCATACTGGGTGTGTCCGCTCATAGAAGAATCGGACGTGCTCGACTTCGAGGCAGCAGAAGCCAGCTACACGATGTTGACCGAAGCACTGCCCGAGCTCCGCGTCGGTCTCGTGCACGGCCGCATGCGTCCAAGCGAGAAAGAACGTGGCATGCAGGCCTTCAAAGACGGCCTGATTCAGCTGCTCGTTGCAACAACCGTTATCGAGGTCGGCGTTGATGTCCCCAATGCCAGCCTGATGATCATAGAAAACGCCGAGCGCATGGGCCTGTCACAACTGCACCAGCTACGTGGTCGGGTGGGCCGCGGCACGATACAAAGCCACTGTGTATTACTCTACAAGCCGCCTCTGGGCCAGCTTGCGCGGAACCGGCTTGCCGTACTGCGTGACACGAACGATGGCTTTATCGTTGCGCAGCGGGATCTCGAACTACGCGGGCCGGGCGAGTTGCTCGGTACGCGTCAGACCGGGCTGCCGGACTATCGAATCGCCAACCTGGTTCGTGACGCCGAATTGATGCCGCAGGTACAGATCGCAGCCGAGAGCATTACTCACGCCTCGCCTGCCTGTGCCGCGGCCATCGTGCGCCGTTGGCTCGGCGATGCGGGACGCTACGGAAAGGTATAGATTCGATGGCAGTCTGTTTATTTCCAACGCGCCACTGACATCCGAAATAAGTAAACTGTCACCGATTATGAAGAATGTGATGTCCCCAGCACTCAAACAGAACATCGTCACGCAGCTTCGCAGCTATGGCAAGCTGATGCGCGTCGACAAACCGATCGGTATCTGGCTGTTGTTGTGGCCCACGCTGTGGGCGCTTTGGCTGGCAGGCGAGGGCCATCCGGACCCTGGATTGTTCGTCATATTCCTGCTCGGTGTCTTCATCATGCGTTCTGCCGGTTGCGTGCTGAACGACTACGTCGACCGCAAGATTGATCCCTACGTTGAACGGACACGAGCCCGCCCGATTGCTTCCGGCGCGGTGGCGCCCAATGAGGCGCTGATACTGTTCGTTGCGCTTGCGCTGATCGCAATAGGTCTGGCGACGATGCTAAATGAGCCGGCACGCATGTTGGCGCTCGTTGGCGCCGTTCTTGCGGTTACTTATCCGTTTATCAAACGCTACATGTCGATTCCCCAATTCGTGCTCGGATTGGCGTTCGGCTGGGCGGTACCGATGGCATTCGCAGCACAAACCGGCGAGACGACGCAGCTTGCCTGGCTGGTGTTTGGGGCAGCAGTGATCTGGGCAATCATCTACGACACTTTTTATGCAATGGTAGATCGCGAGGACGATCGCAAGATTGGCGTGAAATCCACCGCACTGCTATTTGGTGACGTTGACCTTTTTGTAATTGCCGGCATGCAAGTCGCGATGCTTATAGCGTTGATTTTTATCGGCATGCGCGCCGAACTCGGCTTCTGGTATTTTTTGTCCGTCGCTGGCGCCGCTTTGCTGATGGCCTATCACCTGTGGCTCGCACGCGACCGCCAACCTGCAGGTTGCTTCGCCGCCTTCCTGCACAATCATTATATAGGTCTGGTAGTTTTCGTCGGCATTGTCCTGCACTTCACGTTCAATCCGGCTACGCCCTAGCAACCGCCAGCACACTGACTTTCTCTACACCCGCATCCAGCAGCACACAGGCAAGTTCCCGGCAGGTCTCACCTGTCGTGATCACATCGTCGACGATCAAGACGTGACGGGCCCGGACATGTCCACGCACCGAGAACGCGGACTGCAGATTATGCCGTCGGCTGCGGGCAGCCAGTCGCGACTGGTAAGGCGTCGCGCGGCAGCGAACGACGTTGTTGACAAGAGCGATGCCTGTCCGTTTGTGGATCGGCCTGCATAGCTCTGCCGCCTGGTTGAATCCGCGCAGTGCCTGCCTGCGCCAGTGGAGCGGAACCGGCAGCAGCCCGTCTATCTCCGCCGGCAGTTTTTGCATCGACACAGTCAGCGTATGGGCGAACGCCGGTACATAAAAGAGCTTGCGGCGAAACTTCATTGCCTTGATGGCCGCATCGATCGGGAACTCGTAACGCAGCGCAGCGGCACCCGCTTCGAACGGCGGCGGATCTCGCTGACAGATGGCGCAGCATACACCGGCCGGCAAATCCGCAGCGACCGGGCTCGCACAACGATGGCAGGCTTTCCCGATAAATGGCAGATCGGCGTAGCAGCCCGCGCATATCGGCACCTCCCCGAGCGGGCGACTCGCCCCGCAAAACACACAGGCATTTGGCAGCACAGCATGCTGCACGCTGCCGCCGAGCCAGGCTATTGCGGACGCCGCTTTTGCTGTCACACACGACCAGTTCACGCGCATAGTCTGATGCTGCAGGCACGAGTTCGGCGAGAGCTTAATTGGCGCGATTTGCCGACAAAGCGTGGTAACTTACGGCAACGAATGTTCGGTCAATTCATGAACACTACGAACAAAAATTCACCGTTGAACAGTAAGGACGTGCAGCGGCGATTCGATCGTGCCGCCTCTCGCTTCGACAAAGTCGACTTCGTCAGTTCCACGACGCGCGACGGCCTGTTCGCACGACTCGAGCCCATGCTTGTCGAAGCAAAGACCGTCGTGGACCTCGGTTCGGCCACCAGTTCCTCCGGCCGCTTGTTAAGCCGGCGTTTTCGCGGTGCTCACATCATCTCCGCCGACATGTCCGGCCGAATGCTCGAGAAAGCGCAGGCCAAGCGCTCGTGGTTTTCACGAACTTCGGCGGTACAGGCTGATGCCAGCTCGTTGCCGTTTGCGGACCAGAGCATCGATGTCGTGTTTTCCAATCTGCTGCTGCCCTGGGTGGATGATCCTGCCCGGGTATTCGCCGACGTCGCCCGTGTGCTTCGCGGTAACGGGCTGTTTCTGTTTTCGACGCTGGGACCCGACAGCCTGGGCGAATTACGAACGGCCTGGGGCGACGTCGACCCGGATCGGCATGTCAGACGGTTTCCAGACATGCACGACATCGGCGACGTTGCCGTGAGCGCGGCGTTGCGTGACCCGGTTCTCGACGTCGACCGGCTTGCTGTCACCTACCGCAGCGCGGAGGCCCTGTTTGAAGACCTGACGGCCATGGGCGCACGCAACAGTCTGCGGCATCGCAGTCGTTCGCTCGGCGGCAGGGAGCGGTTCAGGGCAATGGCCAGCGCTCTCGATGCAATGCGTACCGGTGGCCTCATGACGCTGGATCTCGAACTTATCTACGGCCATTGCTGGGGGCCCGGGGCACGATCACCGGCAGGCGAGTATCGCGTCGACGCAAAGAGAATCTCCCGTCGCACACGATGAGTTGTAACATATTGTTACTATTGTTTATTTTCGGCACCATGCCGGCTTTGCGGGATTGCATGGCACGCGTGGTTTCAGTACACTTCACGAGCTTTTTTCGCCGCCGGGCTGAGCCCGCGGCGCCTTGATCTACTACCTGTTGACCACATATCGGAGTCATCGCTTGCGCCTTGATTCCGCATTGGCTTGCCGGCAGTTCGGCAAGAAACCGGATGAACCATTGATGATTCGAAAATTCGCTCTTGGCCTGCTTGGCGTATTATCGGCGAGCGCTACGAAGGCTGACTGGGCGCTCAACATGCCACGCGGCATCACGGAACTGAGCGCCGAAACCTATGACCTTCATATGATGGTCTTCTGGTGGTGTGTCGCAATCGGCGTCGTGGTGTTTGGCGTTATGATCATATCGCTTGTCAAACACCGCAAAGCCGCCGGCGCAAAACCCGCAACCTTCTCACACAGCACGACTGCGGAAGTTCTCTGGACGGCAATTCCCTGTGTAATCCTGCTCGTGATGGCAGTACCCGCCACCGAAACCATGATCAGGCTCGAGGACTCGCGCGACCCCGACGTCTCGATCGTTGTGACGGCCTACCAGTGGAAGTGGCATTACAAGTATCAGGACGAGGGTGTCGACTTCTTTTCAAGCCTTGCGCGGCCGAGCCTGGAGGCTCGACCCAAAGGATCCGGCGTTGATCCATTTGCTGTCGACAATTATTTGCTCGACGTCGATCGTCCGCTCGTCGTTCCCAAAGGCAAGAAAATACGCATATTGCTGACGTCGAACGACGTCAATCACGCCTGGTGGGTGCCGGAGCTCGCGATCAAGAGGGACGCAATTCCGGGCATCATCAATGAGGCGTGGTTTCGGCCCGAAGAAACCGGAACGTTTCGTGGTCAGTGCGCGGAACTCTGCGGCAAAGACCATGGCTATATGCCTATTGTCGTCGAGGTCGTCGAACCGGATGCTTATCAGGCCTGGGTCGACACACGCAACGGCGGTGACGCGCAAGTCGCACAGATGGAGAACTAGGGTATGAGCTCGACCGTAGCTGACGCGCTGGAGGCGCACGACGACCATGGGCCGGCCAAAGGCATTGGCCGCTGGTTGTTTACGACGAATCACAAGGACATTGGTACGCTGTACCTGATTTTCAGTCTCGTCATGTTCTTCGTAGGCGGCGCAATGGCGCTCGTCATTCGTTCGGAACTGATGAATCCCGGGCTGCAGTTCGTGCACCCCGAGTTCTTCAATCAGATGACGACGATGCATGCGTTGATCATGGTATTCGGCGCCGTCATGCCGGCATTCGTTGGCCTCGCCAACTGGATGATTCCGATGATGATCGGTGCGCCCGACATGGCGCTGCCCAGAATGAACAACTGGTCGTTCTGGATTCTACCGGTCGCCTTCGGGCTGTTGCTTTCCACGCTGTTCATGCCCGGCGGTGCGCCGGCCAGCGGCTGGACGATGTATCCGCCGCTCGTTCTGCAGACCGGTGACGCGTTCCCGTTCCTGATCTTTTCCGTCCATCTCATGGGTCTGAGTTCGATCATGGGCGCGATCAACATCATCGTCACGATCCTGAATATGCGGGCACCGGACATGTGGCTGCTGAAAATGCCGATGTTCGTCTGGACCTGGCTGATCACGGCCTATTTGCTCATCGCCGTGATGCCGGTACTCGCGGGCGCTGTCACGATGTTGCTGACGGACCAGTTCTTCGGCACGAGCTTTTTCCTTGCTGCCGGCGGCGGTGATCCGGTCATGTTCCAGCACATATTCTGGTTTTTCGGGCACCCCGAGGTTTACATCATGATCCTGCCGGCGTTTGGCGTCGTGTCGGAGATCATTCCTACTTTTTCGCGCAAGCCGCTGTTCGGCCATGACTCGATGGTTTACGCGGCATCCTGTATTGCGTTCCTTTCTTTTATCGTCTGGGCGCACCACATGTTCACGGTCGGTATGCCCCTGTCCGGCCAGCTGTTCTTCATGTTCGCGACGATGCTCATCGCCGTTCCGACCGGCGTGAAGATTTTCAACTGGGTTGCGACGATGTGGCGCGGTTCAATGACTTTCGAAACACCTATGCTGTTCTCTCTGGCATTCGTGTTCCTGTTCACGATCGGCGGCTTCTCGGGGCTGATGCTCGCGATTGCGCCGGCTGACATCCAGTATCACGACACTTACTTCGTCGTCGCACATTTCCACTACGTGCTGGTGCCCGGATCGATTTTCGCGATAATGGCCGCCGCGTACTTCTGGCTGCCGAAGTGGACGGGCTACATGTACAACGAGGCAGCCGGCAAGCTGCATTTCTGGCTGTCGACGATATTCGTCAACCTGACGTTCTTCCCGATGCACTTCCTGGGGCTGGCCGGCATGCCGCGGCGCATACCCGATTACTCCACCCAGTTTGCAGATTTCAACTGGATGGCGAGCGTCGGCGCCCTCGGCTTCGGTTTATCGCAGCTCGTCTTCGTCTACGTATTGCTAACCGCGAAAAAAGGCGCGAAGGCAACGGACCGTGTTTGGGAGGCCCCGCGAGGTCTCGAGTGGACCGTGCCCTCGCCTGCGCCATATCACACCTTCACCACGCCGCCGAAAGCTCGTGTAGAACAAGAGGCGTTCAAGTGACTTCAACAAACGATACGCAACAGCGCAGGAACATACGGCGCACGGCCCTGATAATGACCGGCATTGCCGTCGCCTTCTATCTGGGTTTTATTCTGCTCGGCGTGCTTCGATCCTGAATCATGAATGCGTCGCAGCCTCAATCAGCCATATCGAACCGCTCGTTGGCGGCAAGGTTGGTCTTGTTCGCCGTTGGGATGTTCGCGTTCGGTTTTCTGGTCCTGCCGCCACTTTACGACGTGTTTTGCGACATCACCGGCTTTGGCGGACGCACGAACTCGACGGCGGTCGCCGCCACAGAGGCACCCGACCTGGCGCGGACGATTCGCATCGAGTTCGTGACGACCGTAAACCAGTATGCGCCATGGGAGTTCTCGGCTGACGTCGACAGCATGGAGGTTCATCCGGGCAAAATGTATTTCGCGACGTTTTCGGCAACCAACCTCTCGGCGCAACCGCTGACCGGTCAGGCCGTGCCGAGCGTCGCCCCTGTGACCGCGAACGAACACTTCAAGAAGATCGAATGCTTTTGTTTTACAAGCCAGGAATTCGCCGCGAACCAGGAACGCGCCTTGCCGCTGCAGTTCATAGTTGATCCGGACCTGCCCGATTACGTCGATACGATAACCTTGTCGTATACCCTGTTTGACACCGCGCCCGTAGCCGCTAACAGCGGTCGCTAGACTAACTCGAGAGTAAACATGTCTCACGCAGAAGATCACTACTACGTCCCACATGGCAGCCACTGGCCGATCGTTGGGTCCATAGGCCTGCT
This sequence comes from uncultured Gammaproteobacteria bacterium, assembly GCA_963711285.1. Lineage (GTDB taxonomy): Bacteria > Pseudomonadota > Gammaproteobacteria > Steroidobacterales > Woeseiaceae > UBA1847. Next base: position 15,910 of record CAVQDJ010000002.1, read on the forward strand.
GTTTTTGATGCTTGGTGTTTCCACCTGGCTCAACGGCGCGGACGCGGGCTTCTGGGTCATGCTGACGGGCGTTGCCGTCATGGTCGTCATGCTGGTCGGCTGGTTCGGCACGGTTGTTGGCGAGAATCAGGGCGGCCTCTACAACGCCCAGGTCGACAAATCGTTCCGCATGGGAATGTTCTGGTTCATCTTCTCCGAAGTGATGTTTTTCGCTGCGTTTTTCGGTGCCCTGTTTTATGCCAGAAACATGTCAGTGCCCTGGCTCGGCGGCAGCAGCAACAACTTTTTCACGAATCTGTTGCTCTGGCAGGGCTTTGAGGCCACCTGGCCGACCAACGGCCCCGGTGAAGTCGGCGGCGAATTCGAAGTCATGGGCCCTATGGGTCTGCCGCTGATCAACACGGCGATTCTGTTGACCAGTAGCGTCACGGTAACGATCGCGCATCACGCGCTGATCGCCGGCAAACGTGGCATTCTGACGGCGTTCCTTGCGTTGACCTTCATTCTCGGCTTCATCTTCGTGTACATGCAGGCCGTCGAGTACATCGAAGCTTACGAGCACATGAACCTGAAGTTGACCACCGGCATATACGGGTCAACGTTCTTCATGCTGACTGGCTTCCACGGCATGCACGTTACGCTTGGCGCGATAATGCTCGCGATCATCTGGCTGCGTGTCGTCAAAGGTCACTTCACACCCGACAAGCACTTCGCGTTCGAAGCTGCCGCGTGGTACTGGCACTTCGTTGACGTCGTCTGGGTCGGGCTGTACGTGTTCGTCTATTGGATGTAGCTAGGGCGCGAGCCAACCCATCTGATACGAGACGACCAGCAACACGACGAGAGTGATCGACAGCGCGACACGCACCTTCAGGGCGGTTAACAGTCGCGGCGATTCAGGATGATCCTTGTCCTTGACCAGGAAGAAAAGCCCCGAGAACAGGGCGATCACTACGGCCGCAAGCAGCAGCAGAACGATGAGCTTCATTGCAGGCTCCCAAACAGACTACGACACAGTATAGCGTGAACAAGACGGTAAAAAAGAAACTGCTTGGCCTGCTGCCGTACGCAATCGGCGCGGTACTCGTCGCGCAGTTTCTTGCGCTCGGCGTGTGGCAAATCGATCGCGGCCTCGACAAGCGGGCCGAGAAAGCGGCCTTTGCATCACAGGCCGGCTTTGCGTCATGGTCCGACGGCATGGCCGTGCGTTCGTTTCAGAAACTCAAGGCATCAGGTCGCTTCGACGGCGAGCATCAGTTTCTGCTTGAGAACATCATTATCAACAGCCGTTACGGCTATTACGTAATTTCACCGCTCGTGATTGCGGAGGATGAGCCGCTACTGATGGTTAATCGTGGCTGGATCGAACGCACCAGCCAGGAGTTTGATCCAGCGGCAATTGCGACTGACGGCGCGCTGACCACCGTGCGTGGACGAGCAGGATCGCTTCCAAGGGCAGGTTACCGTATGGGCGAGGCAATAACGCCGAATTCAGCGTGGCCTCGGTTCGCTGTCTATCCGACGCTGGACGAACTGTCGCTGGCACTCGGGCGGGAGGTGCAGCCTTTCGTGCTGTTGCTGGATCCCGAGGATGACGGTGGATTCTTCCGCCATTGGGTACCCGAGGAGATGGGGCCCGGCAGGCACTTTGCCTACGCATTGCAGTGGCTTGCCATGGGCCTCGTGCTCGCGGCGCTGTTGATCTGGAATTATCGCAAACGCGGCCTCGAGTCATGAGCGCTCCGGCACAGACGAAGTCCCGGCTTCAGTTTTTGCTGATTGCGCTGGTCTTCCTGGGGCCACTCATCGTCGCCGCATGGTTGTATTTTCAAGGTGAGGCGCTGCAGCCACGAGCCCGCACAAACCATGGCGCATTGCTGGAGCCGATCGTCAATTTGAATGACGAGTTGCCCGGCTCCCCGATCCACGCACACAGCGACCAGAATTGGCTACTGATTTATGCGCAGACCGGACCCTGTGAGGAACCCTGCCGTGACGCGCTGTATACCATCCGCCAGTCGCGACTGATGCTCGGCAGGGAAATGGACCGGCTGCAGCGCGTTTTCTTGCACGACGTGGGTACGCTCGATACAGTGTTTGTGGCGGAGCAACATCAGGGTCTGATCACAATTGAAGACAGCAGTCTTGCCGGCCTGCTGAATAACAAGAAACCCGCAGATCTCCCGGCAGGTGGTTACTTTCTGGTCGATCCGCTCGGTAATCTCGTAATGTATTTCCGGCCGGACCTGAATCCGTCCGAGATGGTTGATGACATCAAGCGCCTGCTGCGGCTATCGCGGATCGGCTGACGAGTTGAAACTTGAACACAAGCGTAGAAACATTCACCGACTGGCGTGACTATTACGAGCTGACGAAACCGCGTGTCGTCATGCTGATCGTGTTCACGGCGATCGTCGGCATGTTTCTCTCGGTTCCCGGGTGGCCGGATTTGGCTGCGTTGTTTTTCGGTACACTCGGTATCGGCCTGGCGGCGTCATCGGCCGCGGTTTTCAATCACGTGCTCGATGCCCGCACGGACATTCTGATGATGCGCACTCGCGGCCGGCCGTTGCCACAGGGCAAGCTCACCGAAAAAGCCGCGCTGAGTTTCGCGTCAGTGCTTTGCGTCATCTCGATGATCATTCTGTGGTTTCTGGTAAACCCGCTGACTGCCTTGCTGACCTTTTCTTCGCTGATTGGTTATGCCGTCGTCTACACGGTATTTCTAAAACGCGCAACGCCGCAAAACATCGTTATCGGCGGGGCGGCGGGCGCCGCGCCTCCATTGCTCGGCTGGGTCGCCGTGACCGGAGAAATTCACAGCAGCGCGCTACTGCTGTTCCTGATCATCTTCGTCTGGACACCACCGCATTTCTGGGCACTGGCTATTGCGAGAAAAGAAGAATACGAAAAAGTCGGCATACCCATGCTGCCCGTAACGCACGGCGAGGAATACACGCGCCTCAGCATTCTCTTATATACGATCCTGCTCGTCGTAATCACGGTCATTCCCTACCTGACCGGCATGAGTGGCCTGATCTATCTTGCGACCGCGCTCGGCCTCGGCGCCGTGTTTCTCTATTACGCAATCCAGATGCGGCGCGATCCTGGAGACGTTTCGCTACCGATGCGCACCTTCAAATACTCGATTACCTACCTCGGCATATTGTTCGCCGCTCTGCTCGTCGACCACTACTTCTTGTTGCAGCTCAGCATCTAGGCTTTTTTTCAGGTGCCCGGGCCCGCCCGGCGAATGCTCGCCGAGCCTCGCCAGACAGGGCCGGGTCGCACTGAGGTCTATTTCACTTGGTCGGCTCGTGTTTCCAGAGTCGATTGTCGCCGCAATCGAATAGGCCTTCGAAAACCTCGTCAAGCGCTTCACCTTCTTCCGTGTCCAGAGCCTCTTTCGCCGCTGCCCAGACCGTCAGGCTTGGATAGGTATCGACGAACATAAACCCATCCTGACTGCCGACAACTGCTGTCAAGACTGCGCTGGATATGTCTTTGTTCACATTTTTGTGAACCCACGCCAGCCACTTGCTGTTTGCAGCCTGCACGTCTTCTATTGTCTTCTCATCTTCCAGCTCGCAACTCCAGACCTCCCGGTAAGAGTCTGCCGAAGCGATGCCGGCTAACAGCAGAACGCTGCTTGCTATAATCATGCGTGAAAAAAGTGTTTTCATGGTTGTCCCCTTGGTTGTTATTGCTTTGAGCCGCGGCAGTATAACCGGGAACAGCCGCAAACGACTGACAGCGCCTATGAAGCCCGCTTTCGATTCCTATTTATCAGCAGATAGAAAAAGCCGGCCGCAACGGCGAGGTTCAGGATAATTCCAACGACGCCGACTTCCGGACCGTAAATATGTGTTTGTTCGATACCAAGCGCGCCGACTTTCTCACCGAAGCCGTACAGCGGATAATCAATGCCATTCCAGACCGAGTGGCAAACACTGGGTACAACAATCGATCCTGAGATCATTCGCAGCATGCCCCAGATAGCGCCGAGCAACGTCGCATTGACAAGGTAGACAGGAATCTCTCTGGCAGGAACATCAAAGCCCGTATCGAGCGAGATCGCGGAGATATGCCAGGCTGTGAAAGCCAGGGTCGTCCAGAGCAGGACCGCGATGTCTGTCTGGCCGGCGCGCTTGAGCGTGGCCCATAACCAGCCGCGGAAAAAACCTTCCTCGGTAATCAAGACCATGACAATACCTGTGGTGCTCATCAGGGAGACGTTCAGGGCCACCTTGGCCCAGTCCGCCGTGCTCGTATCAACCGCGCCGGCGAATAGTGCGATCAGTCCAATGCCGCCGAGAACCATAACCGGATAAACGAGAGCCAGCATATAGCCATGCAGCCTGCCCCAAACAAGGCCAATTTCTTCGCGCGACAGTTTCTCCAGATACCAGAAGAGCGCCGCCAGAGGAAACAAGGGAAGGGCGCTGAAAACGCTGTAACCGGTTGCGTCCATCGTGGTCGTGATTACGATCGCGACAGAGACGCCAAGAATTGCTGGCACATATTTTTTGTTCATAGCAGTGAGATGCCTGAAAACGCCAATTGGATCCTTGTTCGGCCGTAAAGTAGTTATACACTCGAGCGCATTGTGAGTAGCGCAAAACAGCACCTGGCATTCGAGCGGCTCGTGCGGCCACACTTTGATCGCCTGTACAGTCTTGCCTGGCGCCTGACTGGCGCCAAGCCCGAAGCCGAGGATCTGTTTCAGGAATTGTTGATCAAGTCCTTCGGCAAGGTCGACGAGCTGGTTGAAATCGATGAACCAGGCTCGTGGCTTTGCCGCGTCATGTACAACCTGTTCATCGATGAACGGCGGCGATTTGCGCGCCATCGGATGCATACCGTCGACGAGGGCCACCTGCCTGGCGAGGGCCTCGCCGACCTGCCCGGAGCGGACGATCCTGTGCGTGACAGCGAGCGCCTCGAGAAGCTCAGGCAATTGGATAAGGCCCTGACCCAACTCAGTGACGACCACCGCATCGTCGTCCTGTTGCACGACACGGAAGGCTATAAACTCACCGAAATCGAAGAACTTACCGGCACTCCGGTTGGCACGGTCAAATCCCGTCTGCACCGCGCGCGAGCCAGATTACGTGAAATACTCATCGCGGATGGAACCATTTCGTGATGCCCGACGTGTAAGGGGTGAAGCAGGACAAGACTATGCAGAACACGACACGACATCGACAAGCAGGATCAGGAGATCCTGGAGCTCTTAAAGGACTATCCGATGCCCGCAGCCGACGCAGGATTCTACGACCAGGCACTGATTCGAGCCACACACGAAGGCTCCCGGAGGCAGCGCAACAGGTGGTTGCTGACGGGCTTCGGTGCGGCCATTGCTGCAACGCTTGCCGTGTGGATGATCGGCAGCATGCTGCTGCCGAGCCCGCAGCTTCCGGACGCGGGCGCAGCGATACCGGGCGTGACGATCGCGCTTGAAGAGCCGCGCACGGTGAACCTCGTCTTTGCATCCGCTGCGGCTCTTGATTCGGCAACGCTGACCGTCTCGCTACCGGATGGTGTCGAGCTGAGCGGTTTTCCGGGACAGCGTGAGGTCACGTGGAAAACGAGCCTCAGCGAAGGCAAGAATCTGCTGCCTTTGACGCTCGTCGCTTTGAAACCGACTGGCGGCGAGCTGCTGGCCCGCCTCGAACACGATGAGCGCAACCGCACCTTTCGGCTGCGCCTGGATGTAATTTAGGGAATTGCCGGAACTGACGTTCGGCATCAGTTAATGGAGTAGTGTTATGAAACAGCTAAACATATTTATTGCGGCGCTCGTTCTGACGTGTCTTGCGTTCTTGCCAACGGTCGTCCATGCGGATGATCTCGACGATCTCGACGTGACAATGGAGATCCTGGATGACGTGGCTGGTGTCGACGAGGCCATCTCGGAGATGCGTGGACCAGAGGACGACGTCGATGAAGGCGACTTCAACGGCGATCGTGACGATGGTGAGATCGGTGACGTTGAAGATGAGTCCGAAGAGGACTCCGACGATGAAATTTCTGATCGTGAAGACGGTGAAAGCGGAGAGTTCGGCGACAGGGAAGACGACATCGAAGATGCGCACGATGAGTTCGAGCACGATGAGGACTTCGACGACGGCGACCTCGATGAAGAAGACGACTTCGACGGCGAGGAAGGCGAGGAAGTCGATGATGACGAATTCGATGACGACGATGACGACGATGACGATGATGATGATGACGACATGGGCGATGATTCAGGCGACGACGTCAGCGACGATGACGATTGAGCCGCTCGTAATCGCATGATTGGAGCGCCTCGCGCATGATCCGGCTTAATCCCCTCTGGCTGTCAGCCAGAGGGGATTTTTATGCGCTACGTCATAGTTTTGAGGGGCACATTGCCGGTAACCTTAGTAGCTGACATAACACGGACCACCTGGAGCTTGGGCCATTCTCGTGATACGTGAGAAAACTGGATGCCGATCGTCCCGCGGCGCGATAGCGCTGGCGGCAGCTGTGTTGTGCCTGGCTCCTGTGCTGCCGGCCGCCGCGATGAGCGCCTACGAGGCATTCGAAGACGGTAATCGGCTATTCCGGGACGATCTGTATTGGGCCGCACTGTTGCGTTACCGGCAGGCCGGTGAGGCCGGCATGGATACGGCGTTGCTGCACTACAACTCCGGCGTTGCGCACTACCGCGCAGGGCAGCACATACGGGCCCGCCAATCTCTGCTCAAATCATCCCGGGATCCCGGCTTGCGGGTGCTTTCCCACTACAATCTCGGACTCAACGCCTACGCGGCAGGCGACGTAAGCGATGCGCTGAACTGGTTTCGGCAGGCCCGAGACCAGGAAGAGAACGGGAAAATCCGCAGGCTTGCAATTACTGCAATTTCCCGCCTGCAGTCCGAAAAGATAGCCGAGGATCCGATTCTCGTGCGCGTCGAAAAACGCCGCGAAAAGCGACCATTTGCGGACTTCGATCTTGAGGGCCGCGTTGGTTTCGGTTCGGATGACAATATCTTTCGCGCACCGAGTCAGGCCTATCTTGATTTTTCCGATCCGGCGCTACCGCTTGTGACGCCAGAGCCTGTGTCCGGAACGTTTCTGCCTGTCGATTTTCTCGCCAGATACTCGGTTAACAGCCTCGAGAATGAATCCTTCTTCGGCCAGTACCGGGTCATGGGGCGATACTACCAGGACAAAGAAATAAAGGACGCCGACGAATTCAGCCACGAGCTGCGCTTTGGCAGCGAGTTCGACCGTCGTGCCGAAAACCGCATCAGCCGTGTCCACAGCGCATTCACCATTGCGCAGCATGACGAGACCTACGTCGACCCGGACGATGGCACGCCACGAACATCCGGCGGCGAGCTCATCGACGATCGATTGAACTATGTGCGGTTCGGCCCTGAACTGGCCGTATTGCAGGGTTTCAAGCGCTTTTCGTTCGGCTTGCGCATGAAAGGGCAGTTATGGGACTACGAGGATACCGAACTCGTGCCCGAGTACGATCACGAATACTTCCGCTTTGGCGGTCACGCGCAGTACAGGTTCGGGCCGACATCTCTGCTGCGGTTTACGGTTGACAAGAAAAGTCGCCGTTATAGCGATCGACCCTCATTCGACCTTAATGGCCAGCAACTGATTACGAATCCGGGCGTCCGCTACGACTATCTCGAATTCGGCATGCTGGCGCGGCAGCGGATTACACGAAATATGTGGTTTGGCCTCGGCTATAAGAACACGGACCGCGTCGATCGTTATCTTGGCTACAATGACTACAACCGTGACACCTACACCTTCGAGTACCACTGGTCTCCGGGGAGTCGTTTCGATCTGGATATTATCGGCAATTACCGCATTTATGATTTTCCGAACGCGTTCGCATTCCACAATCCGGATGCCGGCTCAAAGACGCTCGAGACAGCCGACGGCGAGGTGGCCGCAACCTACAGAATTACCAGGAACCTGAGCATCGTTGCCGACGCAGAGTACCGTGAGACAGCGTCAACCGACACGCGAATCGCATATGACCGCATCCGGTACTCAATTGGAGTTGTTTGGCAGCAATAGTCGCAATGCCCTGTTCGGGCGTTGTTTGCTAAGATGTCGCGCTTTCCCCAGGCGCCTTCTGCTCCGATGGACGTTACCCCGATCCTCGAATCACTGAATGATGCTCAGCGTCAGGCCGTCACGGCGCCCACCGCGCCGATGCTGGTCATTGCGGGCGCGGGCAGCGGTAAGACTCGCGTCCTGGTGCATCGGGCCGCCTGGCTTATCGACGTCGAGGGCGTGTCGCCACAGAGCCTGCTCGCCGTCACGTTTACGAACAAGGCGGCCGCCGAGATGCGCGGTCGCATCGAATCGCTGCTCGGCATGCCGGTTAATCATCTGTGGATCGGCACATTTCATGGCCTTGCGCATCGCCTGTTGCGCCGCCACTGGCGCGAGGCCGGTTTACCACAGAATTTTCAGATCATCGACTCCGACGATCAGCTCAGACTGATCAAGCGCCTGCTCAAGAATCTTGAGATCGATGACGGCCGCTGGGTACCGCGTGAGATTCAATATTTCATCAATGCGCAAAAGGACGAGGGTCTGCGCCCGCAGCACCTCGATGACGAGGGTGACCCGAATCGTCGGCAGATGATTGCTCTGTACAAGTCATATGAAGAGGTCTGCGGGCGCGGTGGCCTCGTCGATTTCGCCGAGCTGTTGCTTCGCGCGCACGAACTGTGGCGCGACAATGCGGAGCTCCTGGACCATTACCGGCGGCGTTTTCGGCATCTCCTGGTCGACGAGTTTCAGGACACCAACGCAATTCAGTATGCGTGGTTACGATTGCTCGCAGGCACCGATGGTGTGCCATTTGTCGTCGGCGACGACGACCAGTCGATTTATCGCTGGCGCGGTGCGCGCGTCGAGCACATTCATCAATTTCAGAAAGACTTCCCGAACACGTCCGTCGTCAAGCTGGAACAGAACTATCGCTCTACTGCGACCATTCTCAACGCAGCCAACGCCGTCATTGTGAACAACAGCTCACGCATGGGCAAAAATCTCTGGACCGACGGCGCAGAGGGCGAACCTATAAAGGCGTACGCTGCTTATAACGAGCGCGATGAAGCAGACTTTGTTATCGGCCGCCTGCGCGACTGGATCGACCAGGGTAACCTCCGCGCCGATGCGGCGGTGCTATATCGTTCCAACGCGCAGTCGCGCGTACTGGAAGAGGGTCTGATCAATGCTCGAATTCCCTACCGCGTCTATGGTGGCCTGCGGTTCTTCGAGCGCGCCGAGATCAAGGATGCGCTGGCTTATCTGCGGCTGATATCACATCGCGATGACGACTCGTCGTTTGAGCGCATTGTCAACCGCCCGACGCGCGGCATCGGCACCCGCACAGTCGAGATCATGCGCGCTTATGCGCGCGCTAACAGTTGCCCGATGTGGCGTGCCGCAGGCGCGGTTGCGAGCGATGGACTCAACGGTCGCGCCGCAAATGCCGTCGGGGCTTTTCTGAACCTGATCGAAAAGATGGCGCGTGATGTCGCGGGACTGGACCTGCAGGAGCAGGTTGACCATGTGATCTATGCGAGTGGCTTGGTCGACTTCTTCAAGAAAGACAAAGGCGAAAAGGGTGAGACGCGGGTCGAGAACCTGCTCGAACTGGTCAGCGCGGCGAAAGGCTTCGAGCCGGACCCGGCCGACGAGATGTCGCCGCTCGACGAGTTTCTGTCGCACGCGGCGCTGGAAGCCGGCGAGGGGCAGGCCGATGCCTGGGAAGACTGCGTGCAGCTGATGACCATGCACTCGGCCAAGGGTCTCGAGTTTCCACTCGTATTCCTGACGGGCATGGAAGACGGTCTGTTTCCGCATCAGCGTTCCATCGCTGATCCGAGCGGCCTCGAAGAGGAGCGCCGGCTTTGCTACGTCGGCATGACCCGTGCAAAACAGAGTTTGTACATGACCTACGCTGAACAGCGTCGCCTGCACGGCATGGAGAATTTTTCGCAGCCGTCGCGATTCATCTCCGAGATTCCCGGCGAGCACATCGAAGAGATTCGCCCGCGAGTACAGGTATCGAGGCCCATGCGCGCGCCAGCGCGCAACTCAACTTCCGCGATGCCCGCCGCCGAAATGGGCGTTCGCCTTGGGCAACGCGTCCGGCATGGCAAGTTTGGCGATGGCGTCATACTCAATTGCGAGGGTCAGGGCGCGCACGCGCGTGTCGAAGTTAATTTTGAGACCGCGGGCACAAAATGGCTTGTTCTGAGCTATGCGAATCTCGATCTCATGTAAACTACCGACCCTGAGGCAGCATGTTTCGCTGCGCTCTGGGGCCCGAAAAAAACAATGAAGATTCTCATCCTCGGTGCAGGACAGGTTGGCGCCTCAGCGGCTTATCACCTGTCGCGCGAAGAGGCCAACGAAGTCACTGTCGTCGACATGCGGGCCGACGTACTGCGCGAGCTGCAAGACCGGCTCGACATCCGCACTGTGGTCGGCCACGCCGCCTCCCCTGACGTGCTCGATCGTGCGGGCGCCAATGATGCTGACATAGTTGTCGCGCTGACTGATACGGACGAGACAAACATGATCGCCTGTCAGGTCGCGTACACACTGTTTCACACGCCGACCAAGATCGCTCGCATTCGCTCCGCCGAATATATGAACGCCAAGGGCCTGTTTACGCAGGATGCAATTCCCGTGGATGTGCGCATCAGCCCCGAGCAACTCGTTTGCGAGTACGTTGAACAACTCATTCTGTATCCGGGTGCGTCACAGGTGCTGGATTTTGCCGACGGCCGCGTCCGGCTCGTCGGCGTTCGCGCTGACCGTGATGGCCTGCTCGTCGGCCAACGCATCGCGACGCTCAAAGAGCATATCCCCAATACGGAAGGCCGCATTGCGGCGATTTATCGCCAGGGCAAAGCGATGTTGCCCGAAGGCGATACGGTTATTCAGGAAGACGATGAGGTGTTCTTCATTGCCGACCGTAAAGACATTCGGGTATTCATGAGTGAGATACGGCGGCTCGAAGACCCGGTGCGCCGTGTCGTGATTGCGGGCGGCGGCAACATCGGCGTTCGTCTTGCGCTCGCGCTGGAACAGACCAACCAGGTCAAGATAATCGAGCGTGATCCCAAGCGCGCTCGATACATTTCCGAGCAGCTCAACAAAGCGATCGTTCTCGTAGGCGATGCAGCTGATGAAGAGTTGCTCATCGAGGAAAACATCGACAACGTCGACGTGTTCTGTGCGATCACCAACTCAGAGGAGGCCAACATCCTGAGCTCGATGCTCGCGAAGCGCCTTGGTGCGAACAAGGTCATGGCGCTAATCAATCGGGCCTCGTATGTCGATCTCGTCGAAGCCGGCAGCATCGATATCGCAATATCACCGCAACAGGTAACCATTGGCTCGCTCCTGGCTCACGTGCGTCGTGGCGACGTTGTCAAAGTGCACTCTTTACGCCGCGGCGCAGCAGAGGCTATCGAGGCAATAGCTCACGGCGACGAAAACGAATCAAAAGTTGTCGGGCGCAGTATCGAGGACATCAACCTGCCCAAGGGCGCGGCGATCGTTACGCTTGTCCGCGAGGGTCAGGTCATCATTGCGCATCATGATACGGTCGTGCAAAAGGACGATCACGTCATCATGTTTCTGACTGACCGCCGCAAGATCGAGAATCTGGAGAAGTTGTTCCAGGTTGGCGTGTCTTTTGTTTAGATCTGCGCACATACAATGAGCTGGACAGTTGTACAGCGAATCCTCGGCCTGTTGCTGATGATGTTCAGTGTGACGATGCTGCCGCCGATCATCATTGCCATAATATTCGATGAAACGGCGTGGCTACCTTTTGTCGAGAGCTTCGGCCTGACGCTCGCCGCCGGTCTCGCCATTTGGTTGCCGGTGCATCGCTCGCGCAGGGATTTGCGGCTGCGTGACGGATTTTTGGTGGTTGCAGCCTTCTGGACGGTGCTGGGAACGTTCGGCGCAGCGCCCCTGTACTTGGCCGACTCGATAACCTTGTCTCTGACTGACGCGATTTTCGAATCGATGTCGGGGCTGACGACGACCGGCGCGACCATTCTTACCGGCCTCGATGATTTGCCGAAGTCCATTCTCTATTATCGCCAGCAGCTGCAGTGGCTGGGCGGCATGGGCATCATCGTCCTGGCCGTCGCGGTACTGCCGATGCTCGGCGTTGGCGGGATGCAGTTGTATCGGGCCGAGACCCCGGGGCCGGTAAAAGATACGAAGTTGACGCCGCGCATCACCGAAACGGCCAAGGCGCTCTGGTACGTTTACCTCACCTTCACGATTGCCTGCGCTGCATGCTACATGGCCGCCGGCATGGGGTGGTTCGACGCGCTATGCCATGCATTCTCGACAGTAGCGATCGGGGGTTTCTCGACGCACGACATGAGTATCGGCTATTTCAACAGCACCGCTATCGACATCGTCGCCATATTCTTCATGTTCGCCGCCGGCATCAATTTCTCGTTGCACTTCTTCGCGTGGCGTTTCGTTTCGATCAAGCACTATTCCCTCGATCCCGAGTTTCGCGCTTACACCATGGTATTGCTCGTGTTATCCGCCCTTGTCGTCGGCGGCCTGCTTCAACACCAAAGCTACGACACAGCCGCAGAATCAATTGTCAACGGCGTCTTTCAGGCGGTTTCGATAGCGACGACAACGGGATTTACGACCGCCAACTACGCGTCTTGGCCTGCCGCGGTTCCTGTCATGCTGATATTCGCGAGCTTTATCGGCGGCTGTGCGGGCTCGACAGCCGGCGGAATCAAAGTCATCCGTTGGCTGCTTATTTACAAACAGGGCGTTCGTGAGATCGTCCGGCTCATTCATCCGAGCGCTGAAATTCCGGTCAAGCTGGGCAACAAGGCCGTTCAGTATCGTGTCGTGGATGCCGTATGGGGTTTCTTCTCAATTTACGTTGTCGTGTTCGCGATCATGCTTATCGCCATGATGGCAACCGGACTCGACCAGGTAACCGCATTTTCGGCCGTTGCCGCGACGCTCAATAATCTCGGCCCTGGACTTGGCGAAGTGGCTTCAGGCTTCATGTCTCTGTCTGACATTGCCAAGTGGATTTCGATCGCCGGCATGCTGCTCGGCCGCCTCGAAATTTTCACCCTGCTCGTACTGATTACACCAACCTTCTGGCGACACTGAGGCTGGCTGAATGAGCAGCCCCTCCGGTCCGGACTCCCCAGGAAGTCTTTTCGACCGAATCAGCTATTCGAGCGGCAAGCTTACCGCATGGTTGACATTGTTCATGGTCGTTGCGACGGCTGTCATTGTCGTTATGCGCTACGTGTTCGATGCCGGACTGATCTGGCTGCAGGAATCGGTTATCTGGATGCATGCGGCCGTGTTCATGGTTGGGGCGGCCTACACCTTATTGCATGAAGAGCACGTTCGCGTTGATATTTTTTATCGCAAGATGAGCGCACGCTGGCGTGCGATCACCGACCTGATCGGCGTCATCGTGTTTCTTCTACCGCTCTGCGGCTTCCTTGCCTTCAAAGCTTATGACTTTGCCGCCGTGTCGTGGGCGATTCACGAATCATCGCGCGAACCCGGCGGACTGCCATATCCGCTGATACCGATACTGAAGTCGATCGTAGTCGTCATGCCGACCCTGGTCGCACTTCAGGGCGTCTCGCTGCTGCTGCGCTCGCTGGCTACGATAAGGCGAAAATAGCAATGGAGTGGATTGCTTTGCTGCTGTTTCTAAGCGCAATCGTCGTACTGCTTGCCGGCTTTCCGGTTGCGTTCACGCTCGGCGGAACCGCGCTAATCTTTGCAGGTGTCGGCGTGATCGCAGGTGACTTCAACCAGGCATTACTGTCCAGCCTGCCGAATCGGGTCTTCGGCATCATGACCAACGAGACGCTGGTTGCAGTACCGCTGTTCGTCTTTATGGGCGTTACGCTCGAGCGTGCACGAATAGCCGAGGAACTTCTGGATACGCTGAGCAGTTTATTCGGCTCTCTGCGCGGCGGTCTCGGCATCTCTGTCACTCTGGTAGGCATGCTGCTCGCTGCAAGCACCGGCATCGTCGGCGCTACGGTTGTCACAATGGGCCTGTTATCGCTGCCAACAATGTTGCGGCGCGGCTATTCGCCAGAAATCGCTACAGGCACGATTTGCGCATCCGGCACGCTGGGCCAGATCATCCCGCCTTCGATCATTCTCGTCATGCTCGGCGATGTCATGACGTCCGCTTATCAGCAGGCGCAACTCGAGATGGGCATTTTTTCACCGAAGACCGTGTCGGTTGGCGACCTGTTTGCTGGCGCGCTGGTACCGGGGCTGCTGCTCGTCCTGCTGTACGTGCTCTATATCATCGGCGTCGCGATTTTTCGGCCCGGCGTAATGCCGGCCCACGTGCGCGGTCCCGATGAGAAGGTCACCTACTTTCAGATTCTCCATGCGCTGTTGCCGCCCCTGATCCTCATCTTCGCCGTGCTGGGTTCTATCCTGGCAGGGCTCGCAACGCCAACCGAGGCTGCTGGCGTCGGCGCCATGGGCGCGCTGATCCTCGCTGTGACGCGCCGCCAACTGAGCTTCGACAGGCTGCAGGAGATCATGCAGAGCACGCTCAAGATCAGCAGCATGGTGTTCCTTATTTTGATCGGTGCGTCCGTTTTTTCGCTCGTCTTTCGCGGCTACGGTGGAGACGATGGAGTCCGCGCTATTCTCGAAGCATTGCCCGGCGGCGTTGTGGGCGCCGTGATCGTCGTGATGCTCGTCATGTTTCTGCTTGGCTTCGTTCTCGACTTTATAGAGATAACGTTTGTCGTCGTGCCGATAGTTGGCCCGGTGCTGCTGGCGATGGGCCTCGATCCAGTCTGGCTCGGTGTCATGATCGCGATCAATTTGCAGACGTCGTTCCTGACGCCGCCCTTTGGCTTCGCGCTTTTTTACTTACGCGGGGTCGCCCCTCCGAGCATTACGACCCCACAGATTTATCGTGGCGTCGTTCCCTTTGTTGCCATTCAGCTGTTTGCATTACTGCTGCTGGCGCTATTCCCGGACCTCGTGACCTGGCTGCCGAACAGGATCTACGGCGGCTAACGCAGTTCCTCGTCTGCAAACGCCGGCGCCGGCAAGCAGCGCGACCATCACGCCCATGAGTGCCTTGACCGTGAGTTCGGCGATGTTTCGCTCTGCCGCAACCACTGGTGGCAGCAGGTGTGCTTTTATGCTGGCCATGAAATACCTCGGTGTCCCGTGGGCGCTTTTTATTTCCAGTTAGGTGGATACGAGCGTTGCGAGCGGCAATGATCCAGCTACAGGTCGCGCGTCTTTAAATTAGCCCATTCGGTCACTCGCTGGTTTTCTGTCGATTTCTCCATATACGCGTAATAAGAGTCGGCGATCTTTTTCCACGCCGGATCCTTCGCGGACAATTCATTCACTATATCGCGCGTGTGTGACTTCAATAGCCGCAGAACATCGTCAGGGAACGGGCGGACTTCGACATTCGGGTCGTCCATCAAGCGCTGCAGCGCCAGCGCGTTGCCATGTGTGAACTCCGCCATCATATCCGTCGTGATAGCCTGACAGGCGATCGCGACGACTGCCTGCAGGTCAGTGGGCAACGATGCCCAGGCATCCACGTTGACCATGCACTCGAGACCCGCGCCCGGCTCATGCCATCCCGGATAGTAGTAGTACCTCGCGGCCTTGTGCAGTCCGAACGAGACGTCGTTGTAAGGACCTACCCATTCCGTAGCGTCTATGGCGCCTGTCTGCAGTGACGTAAAGATCTCTGCTCCGGGCATCGTTACGGGCGTGGCTCCGGCGCGCTGCATGACTTCACCACCCAGGCCCGGGATGCGCATTTTGAGGCCCTTGAGGTCATCGACGGAGTTTATTTCGCGGTTGAACCAACCGCCCATCTGCACACCGGTATTACCGCAAGGAAACGGAACAATATCGAATGGTGCGTAAAGCTCACGCCACAAATCGAGCCCGCCGCCGTAATAAAGCCAACCGTTCAGCTCCAGGTGATTCAAACCAAACGGGATGGCGGTAAAGAACTGCGCCGCATCGACCTTGCCCTTGTGGTAATACGACGCGTCGTGTCCCATCTCGACCGTGCCGCGGCTGACAGCGTCGAATGCCTCGAATGCCGGCACCAGTTCGCCACCACCGTATACCTTGATTTTGAGCCGGCCGTTCGATGCCGCTGCAATCCGATCGGCAAGATTTTCGACGGCCATTCCGAGACCTGGGTATTTTGGTGGCCACGACGTCACACAGGACCATTCGAAGCTCTCCGTCGACGCCGTGGCGGCACTGTCGCAATCGCTGTTTTGACTGGAGCAGCCCGCGATGCCGGCTGCCGCCGCGAGGCCACCAACGAACTGTCTTCTTTTCATTGTTTTACCCGTCAGACGCCCACAAGCGCCCAAGTGTATTGGCTGGGAGAGCCGAAACCAATGGAGCATGGATTTACAGATTATTTTCCCACTGCGACCTCGCTTTGTCGTTGTTTTTGGACAGCAGCCCCACTTCTTGTCATTTGTGACTTTTGTGGTGTCATGTTTTCAAAAACAGTCTTTTTTTTCATATTAGTGGATCTTTTTTTTCAAAGAAGACCCCGATCTCACGATCGGGGTCCTGGCCATCCATGGCCCGGCCGGGACACCGGCTTCCCCGGCCCACCATCCCTGGCATCGATGATCATGGCATCGGAGTCGTTGCTCTATGGCTATTCGTATCTGCTTGATGCATTAATAAAGGCCTTCTTTTGGCGATTTTCGGGAAATCTGCGAAAAATGATTGGACTGTTGCAGCGCGTCTCGAGCGCCGCGGTCAGCGTGGACGATGAGACGGTCGGCGAAATAGGCCGCGGCCTGCTGGTGCTGGTCGCCGTGCATCGGGACGACCAGGAACAAGACATAGCAAGGCTTGCGGAGCGAATTCTTAGCTACCGGGTATTTCCCGATGCAGAGGAGCGGATGAACCGCAGCCTTGTTGACGAGGGCCTCGAGCTGCTGCTCGTGCCGCAATTCACCCTTGCTGCGGATACCAAAAAAGGGACTCGGGCCAGCTTTACCAAAGCGGCGGCGCCGGACAAGGGTGAGGCCTACTTCGGGCGCCTGGTGGCGGCGTGCCGCGAACGGCTCGAGACCGTTGAAACCGGGGAATTCGGCGCCAATATGCAAGTCAAATTAGTCAATGACGGCCCCGTGACATTCTGGCTCGAAACCTGAACGGACGTCGCTGTGTGACGCCGGCACGGTATTGGCCGGCCTTTGGCGTTATCATGACGATGAACAGAGTTTGCGGGGCGGCGCCCCAGGAGAATACAGATGTTATCAGGCATAAGCTGGCCACAATTACTGATCGTGCTGGTCATTGTGCTCGCCATTTTCGGCACAAAACGTTTCCGCTCGCTCGGTTCCGATCTCGGCAATGCCGTCAAAGGGTTTCGCTCTGCAATGAGCGATGCTGAGGAGGTAAAAGACCAACTCAGCGAGGACAAAGGCGAAGACGCCAACTTTGACAACACGCCGGTCGAAGAGAACCGCAAAGACGCTTAAGTCGACTGCCCGCCATGTCCGGAGTCGGCTCTTCCGAACTCATTATCCTGATTTTGATTGGGCTCATTGTCCTTGGGCCCAAGCGATTGCCGCAGATCGCCAATCAGATCGGCAGCTGGATTGGTCAGGCCCGCCGCATGACCCGGGCAATGCGGCGGCAGCTCGAGGACGAGCTCAACTTCGACGACGACAACATCAAGCGACCCGCGATCGCGCCGCCGTCCGTGCTGTCGCCGACTCCCGATCCGGCAGATCCCGATTACGACATTGACGAGCCTGCGCCCGAACCCGAGGCGCACGTACCGCACGACGATGACACCTTTTCGCCGCTGCACGAAGGCGACGCCGACGATATGGCCGATGAAGATGACGTCGGCGATGAGAAGCGCGCATGACGGCCGAGGAAAAGAAGGACAACCAAGAGGAAGAAGATCTCACGGAAGGCACATTGCTATCGCACCTGATCGAGTTGCGCAGCCGCCTGATCAAGATCGCCGCGACGGTTGTCGTACTGTTCGCCGCACTGATTCCGTTTGCACAGCGAATATTTGAAATCGTCTCGAAACCCCTTGTTGAAGTGCTGCCCGGCCAGCAGATGATTGCGACCGCCGTCGCGTCACCGTTGTTGACACCTTTCAAGCTCACCTTCTTCGTGGCGCTGTTTATCGCAATGCCGGTAGTTTTGTACCAGGTCTGGGCCTTCGTCGCGCCGGGTCTTTACAAAAAAGAAAAACACTTCGCATTTCCGCTGCTGTTTTCCAGCATCATGCTGTTTTATGCAGGCGTTGCTTTTGCCTATTTCGTCGTCTTTCCTCTCGTGTTCGGTTTTTTTACAGCGATAACTCCGACCGGCGTCGAAATGATGACGGACATCGCATCGTATCTGGATTTCATCACGACGATTGTTCTGGCTTTCGGACTCGCGTTCGAGGTGCCCATCGCGACCGTGTTGCTCGTCTGGACCGGTCTCACGACCCCGGAAAAACTCGGCAAAGCGCGACCTTACGTATTCCTGATGGCTTTCGTTGTCGGCATGCTGCTGACACCTCCGGATATCATCAGCCAGACACTGCTCGCAGTGCCAGTCTATCTGCTCTATGAGGCCGGCATCATTATGTCACGCGTCTTTGCCAAAAAGCCCGAAGAGGCCGAGGTGATCGAAACCGAGGGCGCTTAAGACGGCCGGTGCGACAAACGGCCGCGTCAAGTAGAAAGTTGCTTAAGAAATAGTGTTTAATGCGTAGCCCGACCCGCATTCATTCTGCGGCACCAGGCTAGAGCCGGGGGAAATAATAATGACTGAATCTGTTGCCGCAGCCGCGGAGGACTGGCCTCGGGACGACGAGCTTTTTGGCCACCCAAAAGGACTCTACGTCTGCTTCACGACTGAGCTCTGGGAACGCTTTTCATTCTACGGAATGAAGTACCTGCTGCTGCTCTATCTGACGAAATATCACCTGTTCACCGACGAGATGGGTCTCGACGTTCTCGGCTCGTACGCCGGACTAGTCTACGCGCTGCCCGTTATCGGCGGCCTGATCGCTGACCGTTATCTCGGCATGCGCAAGTCTGTTTTGTTTGGCGGCATCCTGCTGTCGCTTGGACACATCCTGATGGCCGTCGAAGGTTTCAAGGCGATCAATTACCCCGCAGGTACGATGCTGGCTGAAAGCCTGACACTCGCCAGCGGAGAGATCCTCGCCGCCGGCACGATTTTGTCTGAGGCGCTGACATTTCGTGATACGGCTGCGCTCAACGTTTTCTATTTCGCACTGGCGCTCATCGTCATGGGCGTCGGTTATCTGAAACCGAATATCTCGACCATCGTCGGCAAGCTTTATTCGAAAGATGATCCGCGGCGTGATTCGGGCTTCACGATCTTCTACATGGGCATCAACATCGGCTCATTCGCCGCAACCCTTCTGTGTGGCTGGCTTGGAGAGACGTTCGGCTGGAAATACGGCTTCGGTGCGGCCGGTATCGGCATGATCATCGGGCTCTTTACATTCAGCTACGGGCAGCGCTTTCTCAAGGGTCATGCAGAACCATCGGATCCGGAGATGCTTTCGCGAAAAGTCTTCGGCCCGATTACGCGTGAATGGTTGATCTATCTGCTGACGCTTCCGGCACTGGGCGTTATGTGGCTGCTTGTGCAGCACGAACCTGTCGTTCTATTGACGCAGAACGTCCTCCTGATCACGGCGATCGTCAGCATCATTTTGTACTCGATGATCCACACGAAAACCGAGCACAGTAATGTCGGTGCCTATGGGTTTGCGGCAACGGCCATTCTCGCGGGTGTCTATGCGGCAGGCGCGAATCTTGGCTTTCTGCCCGGTAATGCTGCCATTGTCGAGTATGCGGTCTACGCGGCGGCGGCAATTATCGTCGCCTTCGTAGTTTATGGCTTCAAGACACATCACTCAGAAGAGTTCAGCCGCACGGTCGTACTGATGTTCCTGATTCTCACGACCGTCGTCTTCTGGGCTTTGTTCGAACAGTCCGCCGGCTCGATGACCTTGTTCGCGGACCGCGTTGTCGATCGGGAGGCCTTTGGTATCACGTTTACAGCGGCGCAGTTCGGTTCGCTCAATGCCGGCTTCATCATGCTGCTTGCCCTGCCGTTCGCCGCGCTTTGGGTCTGGCTTGCGAAGCGCAATCTCGAACCGACGACCCCGATCAAGTTCGGCCTCGGTATCATTCAGGCAGGCCTCGGTTTCGGCGCACTGGTTTTCGGCGCACAGTTCCCGGATGCCGCAGGCAAGGTCGGAATGATCTGGCTCATCCTTGCGTATCTGCTGCATACGACAGGTGAGCTGTGCCTGTCGCCGGTTGGCCTGTCCGCCGTCACCAAACTGTCGATAGGGCGGGTCGTCGGCGTCAGCATGGGCACATGGTTTCTCGCAACTGCGCTGTCAGAAACCGTCGCAACACGCCTCGGTAAAATGGCGGCCATCGCAACCGGCGGCGGCGAGGTGACAGATTCTGCTGGCGCCCTGGCAACCTACGCGCAGTTGTTCGAGTTCTTGATGTTCGTCGGCGTGGGCGTCGGTGTCTTCGTGTTACTCGTCTCGCCGCTACTTCGACGCGGCATGCACGGCGTGCATTAGCCAACATATACATATAGGAAATAGTAATGAAGGTGCTTTTAAGACTTTTCGCAGGATTCGTATTCACGATTGTCATTGCTGCGTGCTCGCAGCAGGCTTCTGAGGATGCAGCTGAGGCTGCACCAATGGAAACGGCCGACGAGTTCGTCGCGCGCGTCAATCAGGAGCTCAAGGAGCTCGGCAGAGAACGCGGCGCGGCCGGCTGGGTGCGTGCAACCTATATAACCGAGGATACCGCGATACTGAGTTCACTCGCCACGGAGCGCTACGCCGAATGGCATAGCAACACGGTGGAAGCCGCCTTGCAGTACGAGAACCAGGCGCTGAGCCCGGAAACTCAGCGCGCTATCGATCTCCTTAAACTAGGCACGTCTTTGCCGGCCCCGAAGGACGCTGCGAAGCGCCGCGAGCTAACCGAGATCGCAACCGAGCTGACCGGCATGTACGGTGCTGGCAAGTACTGCAAGACCGAAAACGACTGCATGACGTTGCCCGAGCTCGAGGAAATTATTTCTTCAAGTCGAGACTACGATGAGCTTCTTGAGGCCTGGCAAGGATGGCGCACGATCGCGCCGCCAATGCGGGAAAAGTATCGGCGATATGTTGATCTCGCCAACGAAGGGGCGAGTGAGCTCGGTTACAGCGATCTGGGCGAGATGTGGCGTGCAGGCTTTGACATGAGCCCCGCCGAATTCGAGGTGGAAACAGGCCGCCTCTGGGAACAGGTAAAACCGCTCTATGACGAGTTACATTGCCATGTGCGTGCGAAACTGGGCGAGGTTTACGGTGAGGACAAAGTGCCGCAGGATCAGCCGATTCCGGCACACCTGCTCGGCAACATGTGGTCGCAGGGCTGGAGTTTCATTTACGACCTGATGGAGCCGTATCCGGGTGTGGCGGATATCGACGTCGACTCGACACTCAAGACCAAAAACTACTCACCACAGGAAATGGTTCGCTCGGCCGAGAACTTTTATGTTTCGCTAGGCATGCCGCGCCTGCCGGACACTTTCTGGGAACGGTCGATGTTTTCGAAGCCGGCTGACCGTGACGTCGTTTGTCACGCAAGCGCATGGGGCCTCGATGGCGGCAACGACTTGCGCATCAAGATGTGCATTCGCCAGAACTACGACGAATTACGCGTGATCTATCACGAACTTGGCCATAACTACTACCAGGGTGCCTACAAGGATCAGCCGCCCTTATTCCAGGACGGCGCCCACGGCGGATTCCACGAAGCTATCGGCGACACCGTGACTCTGTCGATGACGCCCGGATACCTGGCTGAGGTTGGCCTTATTGGTTCTGCCGAAGAAAGTGAGCAAGCCGTCATCAACCGGCAAATGATGCAGGCGCTTGACAAGATCGCGTTTCTGCCATTTGGCAAATTGATTGATGAATGGCGTTGGGGTGTTTTCTCGGGCCAGATTGCAGCGGACGAATACAACGAGGCGTGGTGGCGATTGCGCACGCTTTATCAGGGTATTGCTCCACCCGTCGAGCGCAGCGAGGCGGATTTCGACCCGGGCGCGAAGTTCCATGTCCCTGCCAATGTGTCGTACACGCGTTATTTCCTTGCGCACATATTGCAGTTCCAATTCCAGCGCGCTTTGTGCGAAGTTGCAGGCCATGACGGCGATCTGCCGTCTTGCTCTGTTTACGGCAGCAAGGAGGCAGGCGCACGGTTTTATGCGATGCTCGAGGCCGGCGCCAGCGAACCATGGCAGGACACGCTGGAAAAGCTGACCGGTACTCGTGAAATGGACGCGACGGCGATCATCGACTATTTCGCACCGCTGATGGGGTATCTTAAAGAGCAGAATCAAGGCCGCAGCTGCGGCTGGTAACCGACAAGAAGAATAAAGGGGGAAGCGGCCATGTCCGCGAAAACAGCGAGTACAAATCACAACTCGGGATTCCTCGGCGCTGTCGAGCGCATCGGCAACAAGCTGCCCGACCCGGCGGTGCTGTTCATCGCGGCTGCTGTTCATCGTCTGGGTACTGTCGTGGCTGTTGTCCTATCTCACGTTCAGCTATCATCGATCCACGATCCGGCGAGCCGATCGTCGTCGTCAACCAGCTGACCGGCTCGGCCATCACAACATTTCATGTCCGGCTTCGTGACGAATTTCGTGACGTTTCGGCCCGATCGGTACCGTGCTGGTCGCAATGCTCGGCATCGGCGTCGCTGAGCATTCGGGCTTCATCACCACCGGCATACGCGCGTTGCTGAACGTCACGGCGAAGTGGCTGCTGACGCCGATGGTCATCCTCGTCGGCATCATGAGCCATTCGGCGGTCGATGCCGGCTACGTGCTCGTCATTCCGATCGGCGGCGTCATCTTCTACGCCGCCGGCAGGCACCCGCTTGCCGGCATCGCGGCTGCGTTCGCCGGCGTATCCGGCGGTTTTTCCGCAAACTTCCTGCCAGCCGCGCTCGATCCGTTGCTGCAGGGTCTGACGCAGGGCGGGGCGCAGCTGCTCGACCCGGCCATTGAGGTCAACACGCTCAACAACTACTTCTTCACGACGGCATCGTCGTTCCTGATCGTCGGCCTGGGCTGGTGGATTACGGACGGATTGTCGAGCCGCGCATCACCGGCACCCCGATCGACGGCGACGCCGAGGACCTGCCCGAATTACACGATCTGAAACCCGAGGAGCGCCGCGGCCTGCGCTGGGCATTGTTTGCCATGGTGCTCGGCATCGTGATCCTTGCTGTCACGCTCGTGCCCGATACGTCACCTTGGCGGGATGCCAACGGCGGTGCCTTGCGACTTTCCAGGCGCCGATCATGCATTCGATCGTTGCGCTGATCTTCTTCCTGTTCCTGATCCCGGGCATCGTGTTCGGCTACGTCGCCGGCACCGCTCAAGGGCACCAAGGACATCATCGAGGGCATGACGCACTCGATGCACCAGATGGCGTACTACCTCGTCATCATGTTCTTCATCGCGCAGTTCGTGTATGCGTTCGGCGCGTCGAACCTCGGCACGCTGCTCGCGCTGGCGGGCGCCGAGGCACTCAAGAGCCTCGAGGACTGCCCCTCGATCCTGATCGTCGGCATCGTGCTTGCTGACCGGTTTCGTGAATCTGTTCGTCGGTTCGGCGAGTGGCAAGTGGGGCCTGCTGGCGCCCATCTTCGTGCCGATGCTGATGACGCTCGGCGTTTCGCCGGATCTGACGCAGGCGGCGTATCGCGTCGGCGACTCGAGCACGAACATCATCACGCCGCTGATGCCGTACTTCCCGCTTGTCGTCGTCTATTGCCAGCGCTACGTCAAGGGCACGGGCATCGGTACGCTTGCTGCAATGATGCTGCCATACTCGCTCTGGTTCTTAAGCACCTGGACCGTGTTCCTGCTGATCTACTACGCGATCGGCTTGCCGCTCGGTTTCGGAGCAAGCTACACGTATCCGCCACCTTAGGAGTCGTTTCGTGCAGGATTTCGAGAAACTCGGCGCTTTCTATCTCGGCAAGCGCTTCGACACAGACGCCGACAAGCTCACCGATGAGCTGGTCTTGTACGACGCCAAGGACCTGACGACGCATGCCGTGATCATCGGCATGACCGGCTCTGGCAAAACCGGTCTCGGCATCGGCATGCTCGAAGAAGCCGCACTTGACCATATCCCGGTGATTGCGCTCGACCCCAAAGGTGATATGGGCAATTTGTTGCTCACGTTCCCGCAGCTCAGGGCCGAGGACTTTCGGCCGTGGGTCAATGCCCGTGCCGCGACCGACAAGGGGCAGACTCCGGACGAATATGCCAGCGCGCAGGCGGCGCTGTGGAAAAAGGGTCTCGGCCAATGGGGCCAGACCGGCGAACGCATCGCGCAGCTGCGCAAGAATGTAGACCTTGCCATCTACACGCCCGGCAGCAACGCCGGGCTGCCGATCTCGGTCCTGCAGTCGTTCGCTGCGCCCGACGCGGCGCTTATCGACGACGTCGATCTGTACCGCGAGAGAGTGCAGGCGACCGCAACCGGCATACTGACGTTGCTGGGTATCGACGCGGACCCGGTTGCAAGCCGCGAACACATTCTTATTTCCCGGCTGCTCGATCATGCCTGGCGCGACGGCCGCGACCTCGATGTCGCGAGCCTGATCGCCGAGATTCAGGACCCGCCGATCAGCAAAGTTGGCGTCATGACGCTGGACTCGTTTTTCCCGGCGAAAGATCGTTTCGCGTTGGCGATGCGGCTGAATAACCTGCTTGCGGCGCCGGGTTTCGAGTCGTGGATGGAGGGCGAGCCGCTCAATACGAAGAACCTCCTGTATACGGCCGAGGGCAAGCCGAGGATATCGGTCATGTCGATTGCGCACCTTGACGACGCACAGCGCATGTTCTTCGTCTCGATGCTGCTGAATGACCTGATTGGCTGGATGCGCGCGCAGCAAGGCACTTCGAGCTTGCGCGCGATACTCTACATGGACGAAATCTTCGGCTATATGCCGCCCGTTGCGAATCCGCCTTCCAAGAACCTGTTTCTGACCTTGCTAAAGCAGGCGCGGGCATATGGCCTCGGGCTCGTGCTGGCAACCCAGAACCCCGTGGACCTCGATTACAAAGGGCTCTCAAACACGGGCACGTGGTTTATCGGCCGGCTGCAGACGGAGCGCGACAAGGCAAGGGTCATGGAGGGTCTCGAAGGCGCGAGCGGTGGCGACTTCGACAAGCAGAAGATGGAACGCACGCTCGCGGGCCTTGGCAAACGCCGCTTTTTGTTGCACAACGTGCATGAAGACGAAGCCGTCGTGTTCAATACGCGCTGGGTCCTGTCCTACCTGGCGGGGCCGCTGACGCGCAGCAGCATCAAAGCGTTGATGTCGAGCATCAAGGCCAAGAGCGGCGCGGCGCTTCGCGCAATAAGCAAGCCTAAGAGCGTCAGCAATACTGCCGCTCCGTCGTTGCCACCTGCAATCGAACAATATTATGTGCCCGGCGCCGGCGACAATATCGTCTATCACCCGCGGCTTATCGCCGCCGCTGATATCTTATTCAACAGCGCGCGATACAACATCGAGGATGAGCGCAGCTACGTTTACACGGTCGAATACGACGACGGCCCGGTAAGCGTCGACTGGGACGACGGTGAACCAATCACGATCAACATCGATGGTCTCGGCGATCAGGGGCTCGAGGGCGCAGAGTATGCAGACTGTCCGCAGTGCGCCGCTGTTGCCAAGAATTACACGGCATGGAAAAGGGACTTCAAGCGCTGGATACGCCAGACGGAAACCATTTCTTTGTATCGCAGCAAACGCTTCAAGCTTGCATCAGAAGGCGGCGAGACTGAGGGAGATTTTCGCGTGCGCCTGCAAACTGTTGCAAATGAAAAACGCGATCAGGCGATTGCAAAACTTCGCAAGCGCTACGCCACCAAAGCAACGACACTGGAGAACCGCTTGTTGCGTGCTCAGCAGGCCATAGAGCGGGAGTCGCAGCAGGCCAGCAAGAAGAAACTCGATACGGCCGTCTCTTTCGGTACCGCGATTCTCGGGGCCGTGCTGGGCCGCAAGCGTCTGTCGAGTTCGTCGGCCAGCAAGATTGGCACCGCCATCAAATCCGCGAGCGGCGCGCGTAAGGAATCTGCAGACATCAAGCGCGCTGAACAAACGGCGCTCAAAGTGAAAGCGGACCTGGAAGCGCTGAACCGCGATCTTGAAAAAGAAGTCGCGGCGCTCGACACGGCATTCGATGCGCAGACTGAAGATCTTGATGAAATCGTGGTGCGCGCCAAGAGCACTGATATTCACGTACCGGTGGTTGGCTTGGCCTGGATGCCATATCAGGCGGATGAAAAGGGCCGCCTGCGGCCCGCCTGGGGCTAGTCGCCGACGCAGGCCCCTGCGTACGCTTTGTCGATGCCGGCATTATCGATCTGGCACTCGTTTTCGTAGGTTACGCCGTCCAACCCGCAGACCGGTGCATAGACTCTTGGGCAGTTTCGTCCCTGCCCCTCGCACATGCCGGCATAGTCGATACGAATGCCACGCCTTTCTGCCTGGCACGCGTTGCTGTAAGTCAGGCCGTCCGATGCACAGACTGGCACGAACATCCTCGGGCACGGTCGAACGTTGCAAATGCCGGGCTTGAATGCGGTCACCTCTGCCTTGTCGGCATGACACGCGTTGCCATAGGTCACGCCGTCATTACCGCAAACGGGCGCGAACACTTTCGGACAGTTGTCTATATCGCAAATACCCTTGCGCTGCACCGGCACGCGTTCCACGTCGGCCTCGCAGCGATTCAGATACGTACGGCCGTTCATGCCACAGACCGGTTCTTCGACGCTCGGACAACCGCTTGCCGTACACGAACCGAGGCCGGCAACCGTCGTCCTGGCCAGCGCGGCAAAACATTCATTTATGTAGGTGTTGCCGTCAACTCCACAAACGGGATCGAATTCTTCACTACAGCCTGATTCGCCGCTCTGACACATGCCCTGGCTCTCGACCTCGACGCCGGCGACGCCGGCGACACAGGCATTGCTGTATGTCTGGCCATCGCTGCCGCACACGGGCTCATAGTCTCCGGTGCAGGCAACATCCCCTGCCTGCGGCCCCGGCACGGAGCCATCGTTCTCGGCAAGCAAGAGATACGAATCCAGTTCGCTGGCGCCAGTGGCCGCCGCGCTCGAAAGCAGCAGTACCAGCAGCGGCAGCCTCGCTTCTGTGAGTCGCTGCTTCATCGATTTGTGCATTCGTCTGTCATTTACATGTTAGAGCACACTAGTCATATGCGGTTCAATTGCATCGCAATCAACTCGCTGATCGAGACCAACTCGAAACCCTGCGCGCGCAACTTCGGGAGCTCGCGTTCAAGCACTTCCAGCGTTTCCGGAAAAGGATGCCCGATCGCCACCGCTGTACCGCGCTTGCGGGCCATTTTCTTTAAGCGTTCGAGCTCGCGAACGACCGCCTCTGTCGCTCGGTCATGATCCAGAAACACATCGCGCCTGATTGCTGTCACGCCAGTCTCCGCCGCGATCTGCAGAGCGATGCTCTCGTGAGTCGTGTAGCTGTCTATGAAGAACAGGTCCTCTCGCTGACGAATCGCCGCCATCAGCCACCCCATGTGTCCCGGATGCCGCGTCAAGAGGCTGCCGCGATGGCTGCTAACACCAACCACAAACGGCACCGCTGCTATTGCATCGGCGAAGGTAGTGTGAAAAGCCGTTCGGCTCATGTCGAGCATCAGCGCGCCGGGCTCCGCCGGCCCGTCGTGGCCGACAGACTCCATTGGCAAATGCAGCAGCACTTCCTTGCCTCGCTCATGCGCTATACGGGCCAGCCTCTGCCCGCTTGGAGTACCGGGGAGCACGGCAAAAGCTATCGGACCGGGCAGATCAATGGCGCGGCGACCAGCCTCGAACTCATAACCCAGGTCGTCGATGATAATGGCAATACGCGGTCGCGTTTCGGCGGCGCTCTGCGCCACCAGCAGCGTCGCCACCGCCGCAAGCAGGAACCGTCCCAGCGTCATAATGCTTTGCTGTGCATTACCTGTTCACGCTGCAGTCGCTCGAGGGCCTCGATTAGCTGTACATCCTGCTCGCGATCCACGATGCCTGCGAGGCTCAAATCCGGAAAGCCCGGCGTGTTCTCGACATACACATCCGGCGTGATACCGGTTTCATGAATCGAGTCGCCGGACGGCGTGTAATAGCGTGAAGTTGTAAGTTTGATAGCGCGACCCTTCGACAAAGGCATCACGGTCTGGACCAGCCCCTTGCCGAACGTCGACGTGCCGACGACGATTGCCCGGCCGTGGTCCTGCAACGCACCGGCAACGATTTCGGAGGCGGATGCAGAGCCCTCGTTGACGAGAACAATCATCTCGGCGCCGTCGAGAACGTCGCCGCGATGTGCCGAGCGTCGGAAGCGGGCATCTGCTGTGCGGCCGTCCGCGGTCACTATGACGCCCGCGTTAAGAAAAAGGTCCGACACGTCGACGGCCGCATCGAGCACTCCGCCCGGGTTGTTACGCAGATCGAGGACCAGCCCATCGAGCATGCCTGCAGCATCATGCTGCATCTTGTCGATTGCTCGACTCAGTTCGCGTGCCGTAGTCTCACTGAATTGATTTACGCGGACATAGCCAAATGACGGATCGAGAATTTCATGGTGCACGCTGGCGACACGGATAACCTCTCGGCGCATCTCGTGCTCAATCGCTTCTTCGTCGCGCAGCACCGTAACGCTGATCTTCGACCCGGCAGGCCCGCGCATGCGGCCGATAGTTTCCTGCAGGTTGTCCACTTCGACGGCGACACGATCGACCGCGATAATCTGATCGCCGCTGCGCATTCCTGATCTCGCCGCGGGCGATCCTGCCATCGGCGTGATGACTTTTATTATGCCGTCTTTATCGTTGACCTCGATGCCGATGCCCGTATAGCTGCCCGTCGTGCTGATACGTATATCGCGGTATTCCTCTGCATCAAGGTATTGTGAATGCGCATCAAGGTTGCTCACCATGCCGCGGATGGCGCTGTCGAGTAATGTCCTGTCATCTACCGGTTCGACATAATCACGTTTGACGCGTTGCATGACCTCGGCCAGGAGGCGCGCTTGTTCCCAGGCCAATTCCTCGTTCTGAGGCTGATGCCTCTCGGCCATCAGGCCACCGCTCAATGACAGGCTAAGGCCCATCACGGTGCCGACCACGACAACCAGAATTGCTCTGGTTTTCAATAACATACACGTCTCCCTACGGACCTGATCACGGCACCCGGCCGTGCAGGCTCACTGACGATAACATAGCGTCCGGAATGCGCCTACAGGTGCCCGTCACGTTTTCATTGCCCCGGCCGGCGCGTGACCCATTGCGACGGATTAATGGGTTGGGTACCGCGACGCAGTTCGAAGTAGAGGCTTGATTGCGCCTGACCGCCGCTGTCACCCACCGTCGCAATGACGTCGCCGGGTGCAACCCAGTCACCGGTATTCTTGAGGATCGTCTCGTTGTATCCATACAACGTCATATAGCTCTCGCCATGATCGACGATGACAAGCAAGCCCAACCCTGCCAGCCAGTCGGCAAACACGACGCGTCCGTGATACACCGAACGGACTTCACGCCCCCGGGGCGCCACGAGCACGACACCGTTCCATTTCAACTGTCCGCCCACGCGCGGTTGTCCGAAGTCGTGCGTCAGCGCTCCTGCGACGGGCCAGGTTAGCCGCCCTTTGTGCTCGCTGAACGGCTCCTCGGAGCTGATCGGATAGTCCGACAATATGCTCGTGAGTTCGGCGATCAGCCGCGACAGGTCTTTTTCCTGCGCCGCCAGTCGCTCCACCTCGCGTCCTTCATCGACGATTCTCTCCTTGAGGCTCGCAAGCAGTTCTTGCCGCCTTTCCTGAGCATCGTTTAGTTTGGTCAGTTCCGCATATCGGGCCCTCGCAAGATCCGCAATTCGGGCCTCTTCGGCGGCGACCTGGCCGCGCAGCGCAGCGAGCTCACGTATTGCTGCGGTGACGGCCTCGATGTTATTCGCGCGAAAGTCGTTGAAATATCCGTAGTAGGCCATGAGTCGCCCGAGCGTAGCCGGATCCTGCTGGTTCAGGAGCAATTTGATTCTCTCCTGGCTACCGCTCATATAGGCCGCGCGAACCTGCCCGGCCAGCTCCTGCGACTCTTCATCGAGCTCGGCCTCGCGGTCTGCCAGTTCTGTATCGAGCTTGGCCTTGCGTTTGGTGCTGTACTCGCGCTCACGCTCCAGTTCTTTAAGCCGAATTCGCTTCTCGGCAATCGCGATTTCGGCATCCTGCAGCTCCGCTGTGACGCGATCGCGGGCCGTTGCGCTCTCGTCCATGCTGCGCTTCAACTCGCTGATGCGGCCGCGAACCTCCTCCAGCTCCTGTTCCTTGACCTTGGCCAGCTCGCCCTCGGGGACCTGCGCACCGGCGGGTCCGGGCAGCGTCAGCACAAACAATAAGGCGAGCTTGAGCGGTTTCATGATTCGGCAGTTTGGTATAATGCGGTCTTTGCCACAAGCCGGGCGCCACATCTCCCGCCCTGAAAATAATTCATGGACAAATTTCTCGAATTCAGCGGCAATCACACGCTGCTGGTGCTGGCTCTCGTGATCAGCTTCTTTGTGCTCATTCTTACCGAGCTGCGCCGTAAGGCCAGCGGTCTCGTTGCCGTCGACCCAACGCACGCCGTTATGCTGATCAATAACGACGCTGCGGTTGTCGACCTCAGAAATGCCGAGGCGTATGCGCGCGGCCACATCGTAAACGCGCGCAACATCCCGATGGATGAATTCGACGCCGGGCACGAGAAAATCGCCAAACTCAAGAACAAGCCTATTGTGACCGTCTGCGATAGCGGAACGAGTTCGAACAAAGTCGTCACGTCCATGCGCAAATCGGGTTATGAGAGCGTCTATGGTCTGAAGGGTGGTATGACGGCATGGACCCAGGCAGGCCTCCCGGTCGTGACGGCCAAGAAAACAAAGAGCAAGCGAAAAAAATCGTAGCTCGCACTTTGCGTGCCAGGCCGACGCTCCAACAGCACGCTTTCAACAAGAGTAACCAGGAATAGGAAACAGCATGGCAGACGAAAACAAAGACGAAGCAGACAAACGCATTTCGATTAACAAGATCTACATCAAGGACCTCTCGTTCGAATCACCACAGTCACCGAACATTTTCAGATCCACCGAGTGGAAACCAACGACCGACCTTAATCTGCGCAGCAGCCACAGCAAAGTTGAAGACGATGCTCATGAAGTTGTATTGACCGTAACGATCGATGCGAAGGAAGACGATAAAACGTTGTTCCTGGTCGAGGTCCACCAAGCCGGATTGTTCCATATAGCAGGTTATGGCAAAGAGGAATTCGACGCGATTATTGGCAGCTATTGTCCGAACATCCTGTTCCCCTATGCACGTGAGGCAGTCGCAGGAATCATTCAGAAAGGCGGCTTCCCCGAGTTCGTGTTACAGCCCATTAATTTCGATGCGCTATACCAGCAGTCGATGCTTCAGGCCGCACAAAAAGCAGAGGCAGAAGCCGGCAGCTCGGAGAAACACTAATAAGTCCGGCGTCCCCTCAGGAAATTGCGGTTGTCGGCGCCGGCTCGTGGGGAACGGCGCTCGCGGTGCAACTCGCTCGCTGTGGCTGTAACGTACGGCTGGGGGGGGTCCTGGAGCTCGACCTGCTGGACGCCATGGCGACCGACCGCGAAAACGCGCGCTATCTCCCCGACGTCAGATTCCCACCGAACCTGATTGCGAACTCCGACATTGAAGAGTGCGTCGACGGCGCACGCGATATCCTCGTCGTGGTGCCGAGTCACGGCTTACGCGAGACGTTGACGACGATCCGGCCCTTGCTCGGGTCGCAGTCCAGGGTCTGCTGGGCAACGAAGGGCTTTGAACTTCACTCCGGTAAGCTGCCGCATCAGGTCGCTGCTGAAGTATTGGGCTCGGATCGCTCAATCGCCGTGCTGTCCGGGCCAACCTTTGCCAAGGAAGTCGGCGCAGGACTGCCCACTGCTATGACTATTGCTGCCAACGACAGCGAATTCGCAGATTCGCTTGCCAAATCACTTTCCAGCGACAAGTTCCGCGCGTACACCTCCGATGACATCATCGGTGTCGAGGTCGGCGGCGCCGTAAAGAATGTTCTCGCAATCGCTGCCGGCATGTCCGACGGGCTTGGCTTCGGTGCCAATACGCGAATCGCGTTAATAACGCGCGGGCTTGTGGAAATGAAGCGGCTTGGTGTCGCCCTGGGCGCAGACCGGGATACATTTATGGGGCTCGCCTGCATGGGCGACCTCGTGTTGACCTGCACCGATAACCTGTCCAGGAACCGGCGTATGGGCCTTGCGCTCGCGGGCGGGATGTCGATAGAAGAAGCGAAGCGAGAGATCCAGCAGGTTGTCGAGGGGGTTCTGGCTGCCGAGGCGGTCAAGGAGGTTGCCGATGAGCTCTCCATCGAGATGCCCATTTGTCACCAGGTTTACCGAATTCTGTACGAGGGCACCTCTCCGCGCGAGGCCGTCACCGCGCTGATGAGTCGCGAACTCAAAGCCGAAAACTAGAATACGAGGAGGCCCTTATGAAACCGAGCGCTCGCTATCTCGCTTTTTTCTGCCTGGCCTTATGTGCGTTCGCATGGGCGGATACGCGGGGCCCTGTAATCGACATGCACTTGCATGCGCTGGGTTACACGGACCAGGGCCCGCCGCCGCTCGGAATGTGCACGCCGATGCAGATGCCGGTTTGGGATCAGCGGGAGCCGTACGGTGCCGTTTTCGTGCGCGGACTCAAGGAGCCGTCCTGCGACGACCCGGTCTGGTCGCCGCTTTCCGATGAAGAGCTGCTTCAGCGTACCTTGACGATGATGCGCAAATACAATGTCTACGGGGTACTTAGCGGGACGCGCGAGAAAGTCGATGCCTGGATGCTCGCAGCGCCGGGACGATTCATGCCCGGCCTCGGCTTCGACGTGAACGACGCAATGCCTTCCCCGGAAACGCTCGTCGAGCTGCACAACGCCGGCAAGCTTGATGTGCTTGCCGAAATAACTACTCAGTACCAGGGCATCGCACCGGATGATCCGCGGCTCGAGCCCTACTGGGCGGTTCTCGAGGCAAACGATATCCCGGCCGGCATTCATGTCGGGACCGGACCGCCGGGCGCTATTTATCTCGGCTCGACAGACTACCGCGCGCAACTGCACAGCGCCTTGACGACCGAAGAGGTTTTGGCCGCACATCCCAAATTGCGCCTGTACATTATGCACGCCGGGTTCCCACTGCTCGACGACATGTTGGCCGTCATGTACGCCCATCCGCAGGTGTACGTCGAGGTGGGCGTTATCGTCTACGCGCAGCGGCGCGCGAGTTTTTATCGTTACCTGAAAGGCCTTTTTGACGCAGGCTTTGGCAAACGCGTGATGTTCGGCTCCGATCAGATGGTCTGGCCCGAGACCATAGAGCGCTCGATCGAGGTCATCAACGATGCGCCTTTCCTGACCAACGAACAGAAGCGGGATGTGCTCTTCTGGAATGCCGCACGCTTTCTCAGCTTGTCCGATGCACAGATCAAGAGCATGCATACCGCCCCGGTCCCGTAATGCTCGCAAACTGACAAGCGCCGCCAGATAAACTAAGCTTGAGTCGATAAGTACAAAAAACTGTATCAGTGGGAGCTAATCATGGACCGACGTCGATTCTGTCGTACCGCGCTTGCGGCCAGCGTGGCGGCCGCAATACCCGTTTTGCCCGGCTGTGAACGCAAGGCGCCCGTTGCGACTGATGCTGTCACGAGCATTCGCGGCATCTCTCTCGATGGTGCCGAAATCGAACTCGAGAGAGCGGCAATCAAGGAGCTCGGAGAAAGTCTGACCGGTCCGGTCCTGTTGTCGAGTCATTCTGATTACGACAGTGCGCGTAAGATCTGGAACGGCATGCACGACCGTCGGCCGGCGCTAATTGCCCGCTGCATGAACAGCGAAGACGTAAGCAACGCCGTCACGTTTGCAAGGGAGCGGGAGTTGCTGACTGCCGTTCGTGGCGGAGGGCACAGCTGGCCGGGCAAGTCCGTCTGTGATGACGGCATCATGATTGACCTGTCACTGATGAACACCGTTGCTGCAGATCGCGACGCACGTCGCGCACGTGCGCGTGGCGGTGCGTTGTTGAATGCCCTCGATTCCGCCGCGCTCGAGTACGGCCTCGTGACAACTGCGGGCGTCGTGTCGCATACCGGTGTCGGCGGCTTCACTTTGGGCGGCGGCATGGGGCGTCTTAATCGCAAGTACGGTCTCGCGATCGACAACCTGCGCTCTGCAGAAATTGTCACGGCCGATGGGCGAGTCCGTACAGTCAGCGATGAGCAAGAGGCTGATCTCTTCTGGGCTATTCGTGGCGGCGGCGGCAACTTCGGCGTGGTCACGGAATTCGAGTTTCAGCTGCACCCGTTCGAGCGCAGAGTTTTTTCGGGCAATATCATCTGGCCGGTCGCACAGGCCCGCGACGTGCTCGAATTCTACGGCGAGTGGTACCAGAACCTTTCCGATGAAATGTATGTCGGTCCGGCGATGGCGACGGGTGCCGACGGTGCCGGCGTAGTCCTGATGGAAGTCGTCTATAACGGTGACCCGAAGGTCGGCGAGAAAGAACTCGAGCCGCTCAGAAAGGTCGGTGCTCCGATCGATGATAGCGTCAAAATGCAGGACTACATGGTTATGCAGACTCAGGAAGACGCGGCATTCGGTCATGGCGTTCGTTCATATATCAAGAACGGCATGGTCAGCGAAATCACGCAGGAACTGGTCGACATGATGATCGAGTCGTACACCAACGATCCGCGCCTCGCGATGTTTACGCATACTCTGGGCGGCGCAGCAAAACGCGTCGGTGAACTGGACACCGCTTTCCCGCATCGCAATGCGGAAACAATGGTTGGCGTCGGCGGCGGCTGGATGGACCCTGCTGACGACGAGTCGGCCATCGCACTATCACGGGAATGGTATTACAAGCTCGAGCCATATATGGGCGGCTATTACAGCAACATCGATTTCGATGGCGCTGAAGCCGTCGGCAATTACGGTCCTGCATACGCGCGGCTGAGCAAGATCAAAGGGCAATATGATCCGGGCAACCTGTTCCGGTTGAACAGCAATATCGAGCCGGCAGCCTAGCTAGCTACCGCCATCGAAACGTAGCTGCCGCCAGGCTTCATAGACAATAACGGCCGCAGTGTTCGACAGATTCAGGCTACGGCTGCCGTCACGCATCGGCAGCCTGAGTCGTTGGGTTGCCGGCAAGGTCTCCAACAACTCCTGCGGCAGTCCGCGCGTTTCCGGTCCGAGTAACAACGCGTCGCCTGCCTCGTAGTGCGGCTCGTCATAGCGCGTCGTGCCGCGCGTGCTCAGCGCGAACACGCGCGGTTCGCCGAGCGCTTTCAGACAGCCTTCGAGTGAAGCGTGTGTCTGCACGCTCGCGAATTCACGATAGTCGAGACCGGCGCGCTTTAGACGTGGCTCATCGAGTTCGAACCCCAGCGGCTCGATCAGGTGGAGGGAAACGCCGGTATTCGCGCACAATCGGATGATGTTGCCGGTGTTGGGCGGGATCTCGGGCTGATAGAGAATCAGGCTGAACATTGACGTAGAATGCCGCATCCAATGGCCGAGTCACAAACAAACCGTCTTCACCTCGACTTTTGTGGGCTGTCGATGGCGTCGCCGATCGTTCTGCTCTCCGGGTGCGTCGGCTTCGGCGAGGAGTATACGCGCGTCGAAGGCTTCTCTAATCGCGACGTTGGTGCGGTAGTTCTCAAAGGGACGACGCTCGAGCCGCGCCTGGGCAACCCCCCGCACCGTATCTGCGAAACACCGATGGGCATGCTTAACGCTATTGGTTTGCAGAACCCGGGTGTCGACGCTGTCGTCGACGATATCCTGCCCGGTCTCGATTTTTCGGAGACGCGTTTCATTGCTAATGTCTGCGGCTCGACGATCGACGACTATGTGGCTGTTACATCACGCTTCGACGATTCGGCGATCGATGCGATAGAAATCAATATTTCCTGCCCGAACATCAAAGAAGGCGGCGTTCAGTTCGGCAATGTGCCCGAAATGTCTGCTCGGGTTGTCGCGGCTTGTCGCGCCGTAACCAGCAAGCCGATCATCACAAAGCTCTCACCCAACCAAACCGACATCCAGGAGAACGCACGTCTCTGCATCGAGGCCGGGTCAGACGCTTTCGCTGTCATCAATACGATCATGGGCATGGCGATCGACATCGAACAACGCACACCTGTGATCGGCAATATCCAGGGCGGCCTGTCGGGACCCGCCATCAAGCCGATAGCATTGCTCAAGACCAAGCAGGTTTACGAAATCGCCGGCCCGCACAACGTGCCAATCATTGGTCAGGGCGGGATCCTGACCGCACAGGACGCGATCGAGTTCATCATTGCCGGCGCGACAACGGTCGGTATCGGCACATCACTTTTTTACGACCCGCTGCTTTGCACGAAGATCAACGCCGGTATCGCCGATTACCTCGAGCGCCACAAGATGAAATCGGTCTCCGACCTGGTCGGCTCGCTCAGGCTGTAGTTGCGAACCGGCTCATCCGAAGTAAAGCGCAGCAACGCGAGCCATGAGGATGGGCCGGTTCGCGGCTGCAGCCTGGGATCAACTAGTCCAGTTGCAGCGATTTCATCTTGCGCGCGAGCGTGTTTCGCCCCCAGCCGAGCAGCTTCGCTGCCTCCTGACGATGACCCTTTGTCTGGCTCATCGCGATCTGGATCAAGGTTTTCTCGAACTCGGGCAGTGCGGTATCGAGCAGTGGTCCGCCGCTATCCGCAATAAGCTGCCCCTCCGCCCACATCGCCAGGCTTCGCGTCCACTCCTGCGCGGCGCGCTGCGAAGGTTCGCTGCCGCCGAGATCGCCGGGAACGTCCTGTGCGGTTATGACCGTGCCGGGCGCAGTAACGGTCAGGCGCCTCGTTGCATTGACTAGCTGCCTGACGTTTCCGGGCCAGTCATAGCCCCGCAATATTTCTACGGCGTCAGCATCCAGTGACTTGGCTGGCGCCTCGAGCTCCTTTGCCGATTCTGCAAGATAGTGATTGAGAAGCAGCGGAATATCGGCGCGACGCTGTCGCAGCGGGGGCGAGTTGATTCGAATCACATTGAGGCGGTGATACAGATCCTCGCGAAAACGCGATTCTTTTACGGCGCGGGCAAGATCCTGATTGGTCGCAGCGATAACCCGTACGTCGACCTTGATCGAACTCTGCCCGCCGACGCGATAGAACTCGCTTTCCGCGAGCACCCGCAGCAACCTTGTCTGTAATGCGGGCGACATGTCGCCAATTTCATCGAGAAACAGCGTGCCGCCGTTTGCTTGCTCAAAACGGCCGATGCGGCGGGCGTCGGCGCCCGTGAAGGACCCTTTCTCGTGGCCGAACAGCTCCGACTCGAGCAGTTCCGCGGCAATTGCCGATGTGTTCAGCGCTACAAACGGTTTGTCGGCTCGCGGGCTGTGCTCGTGCAGCGCTCGGGCGATCAGCTCTTTGCCCGTGCCGGACTCACCCGTAATCAGCACTGTCATGCTGGAGCCGGCCAGCCGACCGATCGATCGAAAGACCTCCTGCATCGCCGGTGCCTGACCGATCAGCGATCGAATCTCCTTCGCTCCTTGTTGCGCAGCGCCCGGCGCACGTCCATTTTGCTGAGCGGCCTTTTTGACGAGGTCGATCGCCTCGTCAATGTCAAACGGCTTCGGCAGATACTCGAATGCCCCGCCTTTGTATGCGGCGACGGCATTCTCCAGATCCGAGTGGGCCGTAATGACAATTATCGGCAGAAGCGGGCAGCTCGTGCGCAAGCGCTCGAGCAATGCAATTCCGCTCATGCCGGGCATGCGTACATCGGTAATCAGGACGTCGGGCTCGCCGTGTCCGATTGCGTCGAGCAGATGCTCCGCGCGCTCAAAACTCCTGCTCTCCATGTTCGCCTGTTGCAGCGCTTTCTCCAGGACCCAGCGCACCGAATCGTCGTCGTCGACCACCCAAACGTTGAGCCGCCGCTCGGCCATCAGCCTTGCTCCGCCTGTTGCAACGGAATACGAACCTGAAATACGGTTCTGCCGGGGCGGCTTTCGAATTCGATCAGGCCGCCGTGGCGGCTCAGTAATTCCTGCGCCGCGGGCAGCCCGAGACCCGTGCCATCCGGGCGACTCGTTACGAGCGGATAGAACACCGAGTCCTGCAGGTCGAACGGTATCCCGGGGCCGTCGTCCTGAACCTCTATGGAGGCGATTACACGGTGTCTCACGTTGCCTATCGTGAAGTTCGTAACGGCGCGACTCCTGAGCGTGATTGTGCCGTGCCCTTCGAGCGCCATTACGGCATTTCGTACGAGGTTCAGGAGTGCCTGCACCATTTGATCGCGATCCAGACGGATTAACGGCAGTCCGGGATCGTAGTCACGCTTAAATACCAGGCTCTTTTGTTCTTCCGCTTCAATGATCCGCACAACATACTCGAGCAACTCGTGCACGTTGACGGGCTCCTTGTTCGGCGGACCGCCAGGACCGAGCAATGTGTCCACAAGCGCCGCGAGACGATCGGTTTCGCTGATCACGACATCGGTGTATTCGGTCAACTCGTCGAACTCGACCGCGCTCAGCTGTTTTTCGAGCAGCTGCGCCGCGCCGCGTATGCCCCCCAAGGGGTTTTTTATTTCATGCGCCAGTTGACGAATCATCTGCCTGCCGGCGCCATGCTGAATCAGGAGTGCGTTTTCCCGACTTATTTTCGAGCGTCGTGTGACATCCGTCATTTCGACGAGGAGCGCCGCCGCACCAAGATCAATCGGCGACACGCGACAGTCGACGATTCGGTCTTCGGCATGAATTTCGTTTGGCGCCAAGTGTATTTCGTTCGCGTAATTGTCGCCGGTCTCGATAACGCGACCAAGAACGTCGCGCATCTCCGGCTCGTCGTCAACGAGCCGCAATAACGATTTGCCTTTCGCGCGCTGCACGCTGATGCCGAGAATATTCTCGGCCGCCGGGTTCAGGTAAGTGATCAGCAGGCTCGAGTCGAGCAGGATTACGCCTGAACTCAGGCTATCGAGTATGCGTTGTGACTGCCGATCGGTCGTTCCGTTGTTGCCGGAGCGCTTGCTCGGGCTTAAGGGCGTCTCGTGATTACCGAGTTCTGTTGCACGTAGAAGCGGATCGGCTGGCTGCGAATCATCAGCTTGCCCGTGGCGTCGATGACTTCTGCCTGAAGGTTGTGCGCGCCGCGCCAGACTTCCTCGATCTGAAAGCTCGTGCCTCTCACCATCCTCGGCTGGCCGTCGAAGTACACGCGCATCTGATGCCCGCTCTGCAGGCCCGGGTTCAGCGCCACTGAGGCGTTCAGTACGCCTTCTATATTCCACAGCGTTTCTTCAGAGCCGGGCGAGGCAATGGAGATGCTGGCATACCGGAATGGCTCAGCATCGGCTGGCTGCTCATCGTCCTGTCTTGCGGGCGTGCTTTGCCTGTAGAGGCTCGCCCCGGTTTTTCGGGAGTATTCGGACAGTTGCACCTGCTCAGCGCCTTCCTGCGGGCGATCGGAGTAATGGGTAATGCCGTCTTCGTCCACCCAGCGATAGGCCTGCGCGAAGACGGACGCGGCCGCCAGCAGGCCGATAAGGGCAAAAATTGGACGTGTTTGCATCGAGTTAGCATAGCAACTTCCGCCGGACCGGGGCTAGTAACCGGGCGACAAAATGCCGCCCGGTTCACACTTTCCACGCTTACAGGCTGTAATACATGTCGAATTCGACCGGATGCGTCGTCATTCTCAGCCTTGTGACGTTTTCTTCCTTCAGCTCGATGTAGGCGTTGATCAGGTCGTCGGAGAACACATCGCCTGCTTTGAGGAAATCACGGTCCGCATCGAGCGACGCGAGTGCCTCGTCGAGCGAGAAGGCCACGAGCTTGAGCTCTTTCTCCTCCTCCGGCGGCAGGTCGTAGAGATCCTTGTCCATCGCATCACCCGGATGGATTTTGTTGAGGATGCCGTCGAGGCCGGCCATCATCATCGCCGCGAACGCGAGGTACGGATTCGCCATCGAATCCGGGAAACGAACCTCGATGCGGCGCCCCTTCGGATTGGAGACGTAAGGAATGCGAATCGACGCGGACCGGTTTCTTGCCGAATAGGCGAGAATGGTCGGTGCTTCGAAGCCCGGCACGAGGCGCTTGTAACTGTTCGTTGCCGGGTTCGTAAACGCGTTCAGTGATTTCGCGTGCTTTATGATGCCGCCAATGTAGAACAGCGCCGTCTCGGACAGGCCACCGTAAAGGTCGCCGGAAAACAGGTTCTCGCCGCCCTTGGTCAGCGATTGGTGCACGTGCATGCCGTTACCGTTGTCGTTTACGAGCGGCTTCGGCATAAATGTTGATGTCTTGCCATAGGCGTGCGCAACGTTATGCACTACGTATTTGAGTATCTGCACCTCGTCGGCCTTGCGCACCAGCGTGTTGAACAGCGCGCCGATCTCGCACTGGCCGGCCGTTGCCACCTCGTGGTGATGCACTTCGGTCTCTACGCCCATGTCCTCGAGCGCAAGGCACATCGCCGACCGCAGGTCATGCAGCGAGTCGACCGGCGGCACCGGGAAGTAGCCGCCTTTGACGGTCGGCCGGTGGCCCGTGTTGCCTTCCTCGATGCTGCGGTTGGTGTTCCACGCGCCTTCGTCGGAATCGATTTTGTAGAAGCCGCCCTGCATCGAGTCGTCCCAGGATACGTGATCGAAGACGAAGAACTCGTTTTCGGGACCGAAGTACGCCGTATCAGCGATTCCGGTTGACTTCAGATAGGCCTCGGCGCGCTCGGCGAGTGAGCGAGGACAGCGATCATAGCCCTGCATGGTCGCCGGCTCGATGACGTTGCAACGCAGGTTGAGCTGCGCGTCGTCGGAGAAAACGTCGAGAACAGCTGATGCCGAGTCTGGCATCAGGATCATGTCGGACTCATTGATGCCTTTCCAGCCGGCGATCGAGGAGCCGTCGAACATTTTGCCGTCTTCAAACAGGTCTTCGTCGACCGTATGGGCGGGCACGGTTACGTGTTGTTCTTTGCCTTTCGTGTCCGTGAAACGAAAATCGACAAATTTGACCTCATTTTCTTTGATGAGGCCGAGTACCTCCTTGGGCGTCATGGATCTTTCCTCCAGTCTCTAAAGCACAAAAAATTCCCGGCAAGACCGGGCCATTTGATCTTCTAACTGCATGAAGCGTGCCAAAATGGTGCGCGTCGTAAGCCATTGATTTTGTTCGGTTGGCAACGAATTTTCCTCATCGTTGCGCACTATTATAGTGCGAGCACCCCAAGAAATGCACTGTTTTTGTGCGGGCCGCGCGGTGGTGTTCGAGCGTCCTGACCAGCGCCGCGGCGCACGGGAAGCTCTCTGCTGCGGGCGGGACATTGCTTGTCGGAAGTAAAGCGCAGCGCAGCGAGCCATGAAGACAAGCAATGTCCCGCTCGCAGCTTTAGCTGCTTCCACCTCCCCGCAACTCCTATATACTGCGCGGGTTTGAGCCCGGTGAAACAATAATGAGTAAGGAAAAACCGTCGGAAATGCTCAGCTTCCAGGACCTGATTCTCGAGCTGCAGCAGTACTGGGCAGAGCGCGGCTGCGTGATCCTGCAGCCCTACGACAAGGAAATGGGCGCGGGCACGTTTCACCCGGCGACCTTTCTCCGGGCAATCGGCCCCGAGCCCTGGAGCGCCGCTTACGTGCAACCCTCGCGCCGGCCGACCGACGGCCGCTATGGCGATAACCCGTTTCGGCTGCAGCATTACTACCAGTACCAGGTCACGATCAAGCCGTCGCCCGACGACATTCAGGACCTGTATCTCGACTCCTTGCGAGCAATCGGCATTGACACAACAGTGCATGACATCCGGTTTGTCGAAGACAACTGGGAGTCGCCGACTCTCGGCGCCTGGGGTCTCGGCTGGGAAGTCTGGCTCAACGGTATGGAGATTACCCAGTTTACTTACTTCCAGCAGGTGGGCGGCCTCGAGTGCCGACCGGTCACCGGAGAAATCACTTATGGACTCGAGCGTCTCGCGATGTACCTGCAGGGCGTCGAGAGCATTTTCGATCTCGTCTGGACCGACGGACCACTCGGGCGCATCACGTATCGTGATGTCTATCATCAGAACGAGGTCGAGCAATCAAAGTACAACTTCGAGGTCGCAGATGTTGATGACCTCTTTCACCAGTTTGATCATGCCGAACACGAAAGCGAACGCCTTATCGAGCTGAACCTTGCGCTTCCTGCCTACGAGCAAATGCTCGTTGCATCGCACGTTTTCAACTTGCTCGACGCTCGCCAGGCCATCTCGGTCAGTGAGCGCCAGCGGTTCATCCTGCGAGTCCGAGCGATGGCACGCGCTGTTGCAGAAGCGTACTACGCATCGCGCGAATCACTTGGTTTTCCGATGCTCGAATCTGTTGCCAGCGGAGATGCGGCCGCATGAGCAAGCCCGCGGATTTTCTTGTAGAGATCGGCACCGAAGAGCTGCCGCCCAAGGCGCTACGCTCATTGATCATTGCTTTTGGCGAAGCACTCGAAGGCGCAGTCGACGACGCGCGTCTGAGTCATGGCTCTGTGCACACTTATGCAAGTCCGCGCCGTCTCGCCATAATGATCGAGCAACTCGGTCATGGCCAGGACGACCGCAAGGTTTCACAGAAGGGCCCTCCGGTGTCGGTTGCCTTCGACGATGATGGAAACATAACCGCGGCAGGCAAGGCGTTTGCCGCCAAGTGTGGCGTCGACGTTGCCGAGCTGGGCCGCAGCAAATCGGAAAAAGGCGAGTGGTTGTCCTGCGAGGTTGTCGAGGCCGGCAAGTCTACCGAGCAGCTGATGCCCGAGCTCATCGAGGCGGCGCTGGCCTCGCTGCCCATTCCACGCCGCATGCGCTGGGGCGCGGGTGATGCCGAGTTTGTGCGGCCGGTGCACTGGATTGTGCTTCTGCACGGCAACAAAGTAATCAAGTCCTCGATAATGGGCATCATGGCGGGCAACAAGTCGCGCGGCCACCGCTTTCATGGCAAGAGGCTCGTAACAATCACGCGACCCGATGAATACCTGACAACGCTCGAGCAAGATGGCCATGTCATAGCCGACTTCGACCGGCGCCGTGAGCTCGTCCGCAAAGGCGTCAAGGCCGAAGCAGAAGCGGCAGGTGGCAGCATCGTCGATGGAGACTTGCTATACGACGAGGTTACCGCGCTCGTTGAGTGGCCGGTGGCGCTAACTGGCTCCTTTGACGAGGACTATCTGCAACTGCCGCGGGAAGTTGTCATTTCCACCCTTACGAGCCATCAGCGATATTTTCCGGTCGCAGACGCAGACGGGCGCTTGCTCCCAAGGTTTGTCACCGTTGCGAACCTCGAGAGCAAGGACCCGGAGCAGGTTCGCAACGGCAATGAACGCGTCATTCGGCCACGCCTTGCTGACGCCGCATTTTTCTGGGAGAGCGACCGGCGCACACCGCTGGCGGCGCGGCAGGAGGCGTTGCGCGAGGTCGTCTATCAGCGCGGACTTGGAAGCCTTTATGACAAAAGCGCCCGCACGGCCGCTCTCTGCGCATCGATTGCAGCTGCGCTCGAGGTCGACGCGGACGCCGTGCAGCGGGCCGCCGCGTTGGCCAAGTGTGACCTGCTGACAGGAATGGTCGGCGAGTTCCCGGAATTGCAGGGAACCATGGGGCGCTACTATGCCATTGCGGACGGCGAGCCCCAGAACGTTGCCGACGCGATTGCCGAGCAGTATCTGCCCCGCTTCGCCGGGGACGCGCTGCCGGCGACCAGCGACGGCAGAATTCTTGCGGTAGCCGACAAGCTCGACACGCTCGCAGGTGTTTTTTCGATCGGCAAGAAGCCGTCGGGTAACCGCGATCCGTTCGGTTTGCGTCGCGCCGCCGTCGGCCTTGTAAGAATCCTCATCGAGTGCGGCCTCGACCTGGACCTCGAGACGATGCTGCGTAACGCAGTAGCTGCGCAACCAAAGGCGAAGGTTGACGCTGAAGAGCTCTGCGCCGAGTTGTACGCGTTTATCACTGAGCGGCTGCGACGGTATTTCCTCGATCGCGATGCCGAACTGGCAACCGAGACTTTCGATGCCGTGCTCGCACGCCACCCGGCGTCGCTTGTCGATTTCGAGCAGCGGCTGCGTGCCGTTCAGTCGTTCATCAAACTCGAGCCCGCCTCGAGCCTCGCTGCGGCAAACAAGCGTATCGCAAACATTCTCAAACAGGCCGGTGAGCCGCGTACGGCCAAAGTAAAAGACAAGCTGCTGCGCGATCCGGCCGAACTCGCCCTCTGGACCGCGCTGGCTGCGGCAAGAAAATCCGTAGCGCCGATGCTGGAAAACCGGCAATACACCGGGGCTTTGACGGCACTCGCGGAGTTGCGCGAACCCGTGGACAAATTTTTCGACGACGTGATGGTCATGGTCGATGACGAAGCAACGAAAGAGAACCGACTTGCTTTGCTTGGCGAGCTTCGGTCACTGTTTCTCGATGTGGCAGACA
Source organism: uncultured Gammaproteobacteria bacterium (assembly GCA_963711285.1). GTDB lineage: Bacteria > Pseudomonadota > Gammaproteobacteria > Steroidobacterales > Woeseiaceae > UBA1847. The sequence continues at coordinate 60,693 of CAVQDJ010000002.1, forward strand.
TTTCCCGTCTGTCTATCTAATGGTCACACTGCGTTCGCTCGTTTTTACGATCCTTCTGTTCGCGTCCGCGATTCTCATGTCGGGTGTGGAGGTGCTCTTTTTCTGGGCGCCATTTCGGATCAAATGGGCTATCGCCGTTGCCTGGGCGCGATTCTCCCTTTGGGCGGGCAGGGTCTTCTGCGGCCTTGTCGTTACGACAGAAGGCGTAGAGAACATACCGGCAGAGCCTTGCGTTTATCTGATCAAGCACACGACCGCCCTCGAGGCCTATTGGCAGATTGCGGCGCTGCCGCCGTCTCACTGGGTATTGAAACGCGAATTGCTGTGGGTACCCGTCTTCGGCTGGGCGCTGGGGTTTGTCATGAAATCGATCGCCATTGACCGCCGGGCCGGCGGTCCCGCCGTCAAGCAGGTCATCCGGCAAGGCAGGAAGAAAATCGCTGCGGGCAGGAGCATATGCATCTTCCCGGAGGGCACGCGCATGGCTCCCGGCGAGACGCGCCGCTACGGCGTGAGCGGCGCAGCGCTGGCCAAAGACGTTGGCTGCCCGATCGTACCCGTCGCGCATAATGCGGGAGATTTCTGGCCAAAACGCGGCCTGCGAAAATTCCCTGGCGCGATCCGATTCTGTATTGGTCCGCCGATCGACCCGACAGGTCGAGCCCCCAAGGAGACAAACTTGATTGCACAAGAATGGATCGAATCCAAAATGGCTGAGATCAGCAGCATCTACAAGGAGCGAGCCCGTGAATCCTAGTCTGCCCGCTGCCGTGTTGACGCTTTTCTTTGTCGTTGGCTGCGGCAAGGAGCCCGCGCCGGCCGTCGCGGACGGGAGCGGCGCAATCGACGTGGTTACGAAGCAGAACATCGAAGCACACCTCGCCTTCCTCGCTGATGATGCTCGCGAAGGCAGAATGGCCGGGGAGCCCGGTCACGAAGCAGCGGCTCTGTACGTTGCGGACCGGTTCGCGGACCTCGGGCTCGAGCCTGCCGGCGAGGGCGGCTGGTTTCAGCAGGTGCCGTTAATTTCCTATCGGCTCGACGAGGAAAGTACGGTGCTGGTTGCTCATCGCGACGGTAAAGACACCCCACTTCAGTACAAAGAGCATTTCACGATGGGCGGCGACAAGGTCCGCGAGGAAAACAGCCTGCGCGCAGAAGTCGTCTATGTCGGCTTCGGCGTACACGCGCCTGACATCGGCTATTCAGACTACGAGGGCGTCGATGTCGAAGGCAAGATTGTTGCGATGTTCAGCAATGCGCCGGGCTCGTTCCCCCACAATGAACGCGCGTTTTTTTCCTCGGGCCGAACCAAGGCAAAACAGGCGATCGAGCGTGGCGCAATTGGCGTTATCGGCCTGATGTCGAAGCGCATGGAAGAATACTATCCCTGGGAGCGCGTGAAGCGCGAGGCGGGGACCCGGCCGGGCATGGCCTGGATCACGCTGACCGGCGAGGCGTCTGACTATTATCCGGAGCTACGCGGCAGCGCGATGCTGAGCGTCGAAGTCGCGAGAGACTTGTTTGCAGGAACGCCGATTTCATTTGACGAAGCACGCGAGGCAACCGAAGCGTCAACGCCCGCGTCGACGCCGCTGGGCTTTGAAGTAACGCTGGCCCGCAAAACAAGGCACGAAGTGATAACAAGCCCGAACGTGGTCGGCATTGTGCGCGGCACCGATCCGGGGCTCGCGAATGAATACGTAGTGTACAGCGCGCACCTCGACCACAATGGCATCGGCGCGCCGGTTGAAGATGATGATATCTACAACGGGGCTTACGACAATGCGATGGGCTCATCTCTCTTGATTGAAACAGCACGCGTATTCGCCGCAGCGCCGCCGCGTCGTTCGATCCTGTTCATAGCGGTAACGGCAGAAGAGCGTGGCCTCCTGGGGAGCGACTATTTTGCCCATTACCCCACAGTGCCGACCGAATCGATGGTCGCAAATATCAACCTCGACATGCCGCTGTTTCTTTACCCGGTCGCGGACATCATTGCGTTCGGCTCGGAACACTCGTCCCTCGCAGCCACCGTCGAGGCTGCGATCGATGCCGAAGGCTTCGGGTTAACTCCGGATCCGATGCCCGAGGAAAATATCTTCAGGCGATCCGACCAGTATTCTTTCGTCCGCAAGGGCGTGCCCGCTACCTTTCTCGTGCCGGGATATGCCTCGATGGATCCCGATATCGATGGCCAGGCAGTCGTAGTGGAGCATCGCAAACACCACTATCACCAGCCGTCCGACGACCTGTCGCGGCCAGTCGACTGGGATTCCGCGGTTCGGTTTACGCGGGCGAATGCGAGAATAGGCTACGCCATCGCCAACGACGATGCCCGGCCGACGTGGAATAAAGGCGATTTCTTTGGCGAGATGTTCGCCAGGCCGCTCAGTCCGTAAAAAGCACCGGGGCCGGCGGCAATGACAGCAGCTTGGCCAGCGCCTGCCAGTCGCCATCGGCGTCACCCTCCGGGTTCTCGTTGTTCACGTACGAGCGCACGAGATCCTCTCCGAGCACGTAGTTGATGCGGTAAGCGCGATAGCGATCGGTGAAGCCGAACCACGCATCCATTTCCTCGGGTGCAACGAGTTCGTAGTTGGTCAGCCAGGCCATCGCCTCGGCTTTGCTCCAGTCGCCGTCGAGGTATTTTCGGGCAGCCTCTATGCCGGCGTAGCGCATTTCGTGCCGCAACCCCTGGATCTTTCGCAATGCATCGAGATCCGCTGCATCGTTGCCCGTGATCGGTACGATCGCCTCGCGTAAAAATTCGTACCGCGCATCGCCCGGGAAGGCTATTGCTGCCGCGAGATCACCGCTACCCTCAAAAATTATGGCCTGCGGCGAAAACAAGGGAAAAACCGAAAACTCTACCCAGCCGTGCTGCTGCAGATAGAGTTCGTCGAGCAGCGAGCTGAATGTGTGATGTCCGGGATAGCCCTCGTGACAGCCGAGCCGGATCGACGTTCCGAGGTATCTTGGCCTGTCCAGATTAACCTGGATCAGGCCTTGCGCATTACCCTGGTACCAGTTGTATGCGCCCCAAGGCTGTCCCGAGACGAATTCCAGCGTGAAGCTCTCGCCTGCCGGCAGCGTCATATGTTGCCGCGTTTGTTCACGGCAGGCATCGATACCTCTGCGAACGATCGCCTCTACCTTGTCGTCGGGAATTCGGTATTGCTGGCGGAACTTGCGATAACGCTCGTGAGTCGCTCCGTCACCCGGCAGCATCGCATCGAGTTTCTGCAGCGCTCGTGCATAATGCTCTGGCGGATAGGTCGGCGCGACAAAACCATATATCAGGCGCGATTCTTCATCAAAGCTCAGCTCGAGGCCATCGCGCACGCGGCTCACTGCCGCGAGCGATTGCAGGTGCGCCAGCAGGAAATTATGCCGCAGCTTGAGCAGCTCTTCTGCGTTGGCGGCTTCTATGGCTTGCAGCCCCGCGACCAGTTCGTCTGCTGCAGCCGTGATTTCGGCGAGTGGCAGCGCCTTCTCGCGCGCCTCGTCGCGCCATTCGGCCGGCCCGAAGTAGGCGTCGACGTAGTCGCTATCATGTTCGCCCAGCGCCAGCGCCAGGCGAACGTATTGTTCCGCGATCGGGTCGAGCCGTGCCGAGAGGTCCTGTGGCTCGCCCGTGCTACAGGATACGCAGAGCAGCCCCAGGGCCAGGCAACAAAAAGCCCGCCGTGAATGCAACTACCAGATCTTCACACGTTCTTCGGGCGGCAGATACAGAGCGTCGCCCTCCTGAACGTTAAACGCGGTATAGAACTCGGGGACGTTGCGTACGGGCCCATTAGCGCGATAGACCGCCGGCGAGTGCGGGTCGATCGCAATGCGTCGACGCAACTCTTCGTCACGGATCTTCGCGCGCCACACCTGGCCAAAGCCGATAAATACCCGCTGCTCGCCCGTGAGGCCATCTATTACCGGCGCTTCCGCGCCATTCAGCGACATCTTGTAGGCAAGCAAGCCTATCGTGATGCCGCCCAGGTCACCGATGTTCTCGCCGAGTGTAAACTCTCCGTTAACGCTCAGATCGTCGAACGGCTTGAATGCCGAGTACTGATCGACGAGCCTGGACGTGCGCTTCTTGAATTCGGCCCGATCTTCGTCGGTCCACCAGTTGCGTAATACGCCGTCACCATCAAAGGTACTGCCCTGGTCATCAAAACCGTGGCCGATCTCGTGGCCGATGACGGCGCCGATTGCACCGTAGTTAACGGCGTCGTCAGCATCGAGATCAAAAAACGGCGGTTGCAGTATGGCGGCCGGAAAGACGATTTCGTTGAGCATCGGCTGGTAGTAGGCGTTGACAGTTTGCGGCGTCATGCCCCACTCGCCGCGATCGACCGGTCCGCCCTGTCGATCGAGTTGTCGTTGGTACTCGGCCGCCGTTGCTCGCTCGAGGTTGCCGAACAGGTCGTCTACCTCGATATCGACCGCCGAGTAGTCCCGCCACTCGTCGGGATAGCCGATTTTGGGCGTGAACTTCGACAGCTTATCGAGCGCTTGAGCTTTGGTTTCCTCACCCATCCACTCAAGCTCTTTGATGCTCTTTTCATACGCCCTGATCAGGTTGCCGACCAGCGCCAGCATGCGCTCTTTGGCCTCGGGCGGAAAGTGGTTCTTGACGTAGACTTTGCCGACGACTTCGCCGAGGCTGCCGTTAACAGTATCGACGGCGCGACGCCAGAGGGCGCGCTGTTCTTCGGTGCCCTGCAGAGCTTTGCCATAAAACCGGAAATTCTGCTCATCGAGTTCGGCGCTCAGATTGGGTGCCGCCGTATTCACGACCGCCCAGCGCAAGTAGGTCTTCCAGGTATCGAGGTCCGTGTCGACGATGATGTCATCGAGCGCCCGCATGTAATCGGTCATGTAAAGAATCAGACCGTCCAATTCGGCGTAGCCGGCCTCGTTCAGATAACCGTCCCAGTTGAATTCGGGCATGACGTCACTCAGCTCTGCCGTTGCCACCTTGTTGTAGTTGGCCGCCGGGTTGCGAGTATCTTCTTTTTTCATTTGCTTGTCGGCCAGGCGCGTCTCGAGCGCCATGATGGTTGCCGCCGCCGCTTCGCCGTCGTCAATGCCGGCAAGATCAAACATCTTCGCAATGTGCGCGACATATTTTTCGCGCAGCTCGACAGACTTGTCGTCGTCTGTGAGGTAGTACTCGCGATCCGGCAATCCGAGTCCCGCCTGAAAAGCGTAGATGCCGTAATAGTTCGGGTTTTTCATGTCCGAGAATTGCGCAATGGCAAACGGCATGCCGTAACCACGGCGGTTCGCTCCGGCGAAGTAAACCGCAAGCTCTTCGTAGTTCGCAATCCCGTCGATGCGCTCGAATTCGGGACTTAGCGGTTCCGCGCCTCGCGCATTACGCGCCTCCATATCCAGATACGACTTGTACAGATCACCAACTTTCTGCTCGTCGCTGCCCTGTGCAAAGTCGCCGCTGGCCGACGCTTCGATGATTACCTTTACATCTTCCTGTGACTCATCGCGCAGCATATCGAACGTGCCGTACCGTGACTTGTCGGCAGGCATCTCGGTTTTTGCAGCCCATTTGCCGTTTACGTAAGCAAAGAAATCGTCTCCCGCCTTGACGCTGCCATCGAGGTGCGAGATGTCGATGCCCGACCGCAGCCCGCCCGCTTCCTCTCTCACCCCGTCTGTCGCTGGCTCCTGGCTACAGCCAGCCAGCATCAAAAGCGCCGCAGCGCTCGAAATCAGTCTATTCATGTTTTGCCTCGTTGGTTACGGCCCCTCTTCGCGGGCTCCGTCTCGTCGCGCAGATCAATCGACCATGGTAATCGATTGACCGTTTTCCCGGAAGTTAGTTTCGGCTGCCGGGCGATTCGCCAATGTTCTGCAGCTCGGCCACGTCTTCTGCGCTCAGGGCGTACAGCTTGTGGATCCGGCAGCCTCTGATCGTATCGAAGCGCGCGCGAATGTTGTTCGAATCCCAGCGTTCGTCGGCAACGATTCTCGTCTCATCGTCCAGTTCATAGCAGCGCCGGTTGAATTCGACGAGAAAGCTTTCCCTGCGGCCTTTGTATATCAGGAAGCGGCTCTCGATCGACGTCCAGCCGTCCCTGGTCGACGACGGCATTCTGTCGACTTCCTGGAGGCCCCGAACCTCGATCAAATCGCGCACCGCCTGCACCGCCCCCTCCTCTGCGTCCTGTGATGTGGTGTCCTGGGCCGCGCATGCTACCAGCGTAGCCGTGGCAACTATTCCCGTCAGTGCTTTCATGCCTTCGTCCTTATCTTTCGTCCCCGGCCTCAACGCTCCTCGGCATAGAGGCGCGCCACATATGCGTGCACCTTGGGATGGTCCTCGAACCATCGCTCCACGTCGGCGCGCATTTTCGCGGGCATCTGTTCGGCTTCAATGCGATTGGCCTCCGCCTTGCCGCCGCCATAGCCCTCGGGCTGCATCCAGGGTCCGGACATCGCTGCAAGCGTGATGTCCGTATAGTTGATTGTATCGCCACCGAGAATCGAGCGCCTCCCGTCCGCAAGCTGTGTATCGATCTTTGCCAGCAGTTCGTCGATGTGCAGGACTGACTTCGCGTAGTGTCCGTCGGAGATCGCGAAGCTCCTGCGGATAAGGGCTGCGAGCAGCGGAAAAAGTACCCGCAACGTCAGCCGCTGCCATGCTGGTACAAGCGGACTGTCGGCCCCCCATGCATGCAACGTGAGCTCGCGGTCCTGCAATAAATGATAGTAGACCCAGACCTGAAGGTTGCGGCCGTAGCGATCAAGCTTTTTCTCGAGATCCAGCCGCTCGCTCGTCGGCTCGAGGAAGCTCGCCTTGTTGTCCGGCAATGCGTAATTCGTCGCCCACAAATAGCGCAGAATGTCAGGAGAGTTGCCGACAATCGTCTGAACGATTCCGGTTCTTACACGAAGCTGGGGCACCGAACGTCCCGTAAAGAATACGCCGAGCGTGGCGCCACTCTGTCGCTCCGTGTAATCGATCCCGAGACGGTCCATACACCAGCGGACCTTTTCGGCGAAATGGCTCGGCCCGATTGTTTCGAGCACTACGTCGGGCGTCTTTTCCGGGGCGGCGATACCACTCAGGACAATCGCCCAGCGCCACAACAAAAGCAGCAGGACAAGGACGATCGTGGTTACGAGCCCGAGGCCAAACCAGGCAACGACGAGCGGTAGAAGCACGACGAATATCGAATGAACCAGCAGCCTGTTGCGAACCATGGTGCTTATTGTAACGGCAATCATCGAGCGACACCCGGCGCGAGCGACAGGTAAACTGACGATCAAATGCAATTTACGCTCAGGCATCGTTGGAACGGCTTTTTCGGTTGGCTTGCGGACCGCCCTTTGGCTTCCGCGGTCTCAGCGACCCTGCTGCTGGCGCTTATCGGCACCCTGATTCGGCCGCCCGTCATAGAAGGATCAATGGTTGATCAATTGTCGGGGACGACCGGGGACCTTGCGGTCATACGGCAAATCGCTGCCGCAACCGGCGACGCGTCGACGGCCATTATTATCGTTACGCCGGCGGATGTGAGCATCGGAGCTGTGCTTGCCGATTTGGGCATGCTCAGGCAGCGGTTCGCGGAACTCGACGATAGCATTACCTTGCGATCCATCGACGCCGCCCGCGATCAGCTGTTCGTCTTTGACCTCAACGAACAGGATCCGGCCCTCGACCTTCTGGCTGCGCTGCGCGATGTGGCGGATTCCCGGGCCATGATCAACGTTGACGGTACGCGCTTTCTCATCGCGGTTTCCGCGCCGCGGCCGATGGCGCTGGAAGTCCTCGACGCCCTCGACAAACATGCGTGGACAACGGTTTACTCCGAGCACGCGGTGCTCGCGAGCGCGCAGCTGGAGATCGAGGTGGCTGCGGGGCTCGAGAAGGACCTGCGGCTGTTGCTGCCGGTGATAGTCGCGGTCACGCTCGTTGCGTTGTTCATGGCTTTTGGATACTGGCGCGCGCTTTTATTGCCGTTGTTCGCCAGCGTCGCCTCGACTGTCGTCACATTTGCTTTGTTTTCAGCCGCCGTTGTCACAATCAATCTGGTGACGCTGCTTGCGCTGCCTATTGTATTGATCGTTGGTCTCGCGAACAGCTGCCATTTTCTGGCGAAATCTCTGTCCGTATTGGAGTCCCCGGATCGCGTCGATGCCGCGGTAAGAGAGACCGTTCAGCGCGTCGGGCCGCCTTTTTTCTTTAGCACGCTGACGACATCCATTGCTTTGGCGTCGCTCGGTTTCAATGAACTGCCACCGATCGCCAACATGGGTCTGCTTTCTGCCGGGGCGCTGCTTATTGTTTTTCTGCTTGTTCTGCTCGCGGCGCCGCTGTCACTGCGCTGGTATTTGCAGGGTGCCTCCGGTTCCTGGCGGGAATCGCCGGCGTCGCGCCGGTTTGCGGCGTTTTCGCGCTTGCTGGCCGCGTGGCGAATGCAGATCAGCTCGGTGCTCCTGCTTGCGATGATAGCCGGGGCAGCGACCGTGCCGCTACTGAACGTCAAGTCCGAGCCCAGAGCTTTCTTTCCTGATAACGCCCCGTTTTCCTCAGCTCTGAGCGTCTTTGAGTCCGAGTTCTACTTCCTCTCGCCGCTACAGGCGCTTGTTTCAGTGCAGGATGATGACCCGCTGCTGGCGCTGCGCGGCGCAGGCGCCCTGCGAACGCTGCTCACTGATCAGCCGGGCATCAGGCACACGACTCTGGAGCCCGCGGTTAACCGGAGCAACGCGTATGTTGTGAGCGCGCTGTTTGCGCGCGAGGCGGATCTTGCCGGTGTGTTCGAGCGCATCGACAGCGCGAACTTCGGTTCCGGAGTCGACGTTGTGTATACCAATGCGTCACTCGTCTATGGTGACATTGACCGGCAGGCGATGAATTCTTTATTGCGTTCGGTCGGCTGGTCCGCAGCGCTTATTTTCGGCGCTGTGCTGTTGGCGTTTCGATCGATGCGCGCGTTACTCAGTGCGATGCTCGCAAATGCGGTGCCTCTGATGCTCGTCTGTGGTGCCGTTTGGCTCATCGGCAACCCGCTTAATCTCGTTACGATCTTTGTGTTTCTCGTCGCGCTCGGCGTTATGGTCGATGACTCGATTCACATACTGTTTTGGCGCGCGGCCGGTGATCCGGTTTCGGGCAGCAGTATTGAGTTCAGCGTATTGCTGAGCACCGTGGTGCTGTGTCTCGGGCTGTTGCTTTGCCAGCTCAGCGATTTTCCGACGACGCGGCTATTCGCTGCATACTGTGCGCTCGCATTGCTCGGCGCCGTCATCAGCAACCTGACCGTATTGCCCTTGTTGCTGCGTGCCTCGCGCCCTGATCGCGCGTCGTCTTAGTCAAACATCGAGGTTTGCGACGCTTAGCGCGTTTTTTTCGATGAACTCGCGTCGCGGCTCAACCTGATCTCCCATCAGTGTCGTAAATATTTCGTCGGCCTTGACGGCGTCTTCGATTTTTACCTGCATCAGCCGGCGCGTCTCCGGGTTTACCGTGGTGTCCCAGAGCTGCGCCGGGTTCATCTCACCAAGACCCTTGTATCGCTGTATCGATTGGCCGCGGCGAGCTTCGCCCATCAGCCACTCAACGGCCGCTGAAAACTCCGTCACGACGCTGCGGCGTTCGCCGCGCTGTATGTATGCTCCCGCGCCGAGCAGGTCCGACAATTTTCCTGCAAGCGCCATAATGTGCCTGTATTCGTTGGTGTCGAAAAACTCTCTTGGCAGGTAGCGCGTCGCACCGACGCCATGTTGCACCTTCGTAATCGCTACGCGCACGCCCTCACCATCTGCATCGCCGCGATCCAGGTCAGCGGAATAACTTCCTCCGTTGCCATTCATGGCCCGGTCGCCCTCTACCTTCGGCAGCGCCGCGGACAATTTCTTTGTCCAGCTCTCGAGCTTGTCGAGATCGTCGCTCCACTCCGGAGTCACTTCCGGAAGCTGGCTGATGGCGCGCAATACCGCCTCGTCGTAGCGGCGCTTAATTCGCGCGATTATCGTTTCGACCGCGATGTGTTCTTTCGCAAGCGACTCCAGGGCAACACCCGACAAAGCCGGCGCGTCCTTGTTGACGTGCAGCGCCGCATTGTCGAGGGCGGCCGTAAGCAGAACCGAATTGAGTTCGGCGTCATCCTTGACATACACCTCCTGCTTGCCGCGCTTGATCTTGTAGAGCGGCGGCTGCGCAATATAGACGTGCCCACGCTCTATGAGTTCCGGCATCTGTCGATAGAAAAATGTCAGCAACAAAGTGCGTATATGCGAGCCATCGACGTCCGCGTCGGTCATGATGATGATGCGGTGATAGCGCAGCTTGTCGGCATCGAAATCGTCGCGCCCGATGCCGCAGCCCAGCGCCGTGATGAGCGTACCAACCTCAACCGACGCAAGCATTTTATCGAAGCGTGCTTTTTCGACATTCAGGATCTTGCCCTTCAGCGGCAGTATCGCCTGTGTCCGGCGGTCCCGGCCTTGTTTGGCGGAGCCGCCGGCCGAGTCACCCTCGACTAGAAACAGCTCCGACAACGCCGGGTCTTTTTCCTGGCAGTCAGCGAGCTTGCCGGGCAAGCCGGCGATGTCCAGCGCACCCTTGCGGCGCGTCATTTCACGGGCCTTGCGGGCCGCCTCCCGCGCTCTGGAGGCATCGACAATCTTGGAGACGATAGCTTTTGCCTCCTGCGGTTGTTCGAGCAGGAATTCTTCGAGCCGGCCGGCCATCGCCTGTTCGACGATGCCTTTGATTTCAGATGAAACTAATTTTTCTTTGGTCTGCGACGAAAACTTCGGATCGGGCACTTTGACAGACAAAACGGCCGTAAGTCCTTCGCGCGCGTCGTCGCCGGATGGCGTAAATTTGTCTTTCTTGCTGCTCGGCTGTTTCTCGATGTACGTGTTGAGCGTCCGGGTCAACGCACTGCGAAAGCCTGCCAGATGGGTTCCGCCGTCGCGCTGTGGGATGTTGTTCGTGTAGCAGAACATGTTTTCCTGATAGCCGTCATTCCATTGCACCGCCGCCTCGACGCCGACGTCATCTCTCATCACGGAAAAGTGAAAAACCGTACTGTGAATCGGCGTTTTGTTGCGGTTGAGGTGCTCGACAAATGCCCGGATACCGCCCTGGTATTCGAATGTGTCCATGCGCTCGTCGCGCTCGTCGACCAGGTTGATCCGCACCCCGGAATTCAGAAACGACAGCTCCCGCAGCCGTCGCGCGAGGATATCGTAATGAAACTCGATATTCGTAAACGTGTCACTGCTCGGCTTGAAACGGAGCGTCGTACCTGTTCGGTCCGTCTCTCCGACTATTTCGAGTGGCGCCTTCGGCTCTCCGTGCGCGTACTCCTGTTGGTGTGTCTTGCCCTCGCGGTGAATAGTCAGGACAAGGTGTTCTGACAGCGCATTGACGACGGAGACGCCAACGCCGTGCAAACCGCCGGAGACTTTGTAGGAGTTGTCATCGAATTTGCCGCCAGCATGGAGCACCGTCATGATGACCTCGGCCGCGGAACGTCCTTCCTCGGGGTGCATGTCGACCGGTATGCCGCGCCCATCGTCCATTATCGTCACCGACTCATCGGCATGAATCGTGACCGTGATGTCTTCGCAGTGGCCCGCCAGGGCCTCGTCGATCGAGTTGTCGACGACCTCGAAAACCATGTGGTGTAAGCCGGTGCCATCATCGGTGTCGCCGATGTACATGCCCGGTCGTTTTCGAACGGCCTCCAGGCCCTTTAAGACCTTGATATTACTGGAAGTATATTCAGACTCGTCGGTCATTCCATGTCCTCGGATTACAACCGATCTATTGTATCAAACGTGGTCCCTTAAAGTACCCCCAAAGCCTTATTTATTAAGGGAATATGCCGTTTTTCTGAGGTGTTGCCTGCGGCTTGTTGGCCGAGCGTCTCGGCGGCCCGCCCGGGACCACAATACCCCGTGCTAGGACTCTCTCTGGAGCGCGCCATGTTCCATGTGAAACACGGCTGCAGGACCCATGAAAAGACCTTTATCCGCCTCGAGGCTCGTCGCGATCACCTGGCAACCGAGCGCTGCGACCCGCCGCATCAGCCGCTCCAGCGACTCCGCATCCAGCTCCGCCGCGGGATCGTCGAGAAGCAGCAGTAAAGGCCTCTCGAGCGCTGTCTGCGCGGTCTCCGCGGCGGCAAGCACCATCGTACAGGCGAGCAGTTTTTGCTGCCCCCTGGACACCAGCCGCCGGGCTTGCCGCTCGTCGTAGATTAGTTTGAGTTCAGCGCGATGCGGCCCCGATTGAGTGCTGCCCTGCTGCAAATCCCGCTCGAAACCCGCCTGGAGCGTGTCGAGCAGCGAGCGCTCCTCATTCCAGCCAGCACGATACTCAAAACGCACGTCGCTGCCGAGCAGGTCCAGGCCCGCCTCCTCGAGCGCACCGGTTGCGACTTCGAGGGCGAGTCTCCGTCCAGCGTCCACCTGCTGCGCGAGCGTCGCGAATTCCGCGTCCCAGCCCCGCATGGCCTCTCCGGGCGTCCCGGACCGGAGCGCCGCATTGCGCTGCTTGAGCGCCCGACGAAAGCGCCGCCAGATGTCCAGATATCCGCGTTCCACGTGAAACGCTATCCAATCCAGGTAGCGCCGGCGCCGATCGGGGGCGCCGGCAACCAGCTCGTGCACATCTGGATCGATGATCTGCAGCGGCAGCGCGGACGCCAGTGACGCCGCCCCGCCCTGGCTCTCGCCGTCGACCCGAACCTCCAGCCCTGCCACGCTATTGCGCACGCCGACACTGCTTTGTCTCCCGTCCGCGCCAACCCGCCCAAACAGAACGAACTCGCGTTCGCCGTGGCGAATCAGGCTGGATGTCGGCGCACCACGAAACGACTTGCCACGCCCGAGGTACGCTATCGCCTCGAGGACGCTCGTCTTGCCGGACGCATTTGGTCCGTAAATCAGGTTGTTTTTGAGGTCCGCGTCTAGCTCAACGCTCCGCAGGCAGCGAAAATCGCGCGCCGTAAACAGCTGAATTGGCACAGTGTCCCGACCCGCGCGCTCCTAGAGGCGCATCGGCATAACAACAAACTTGCTGTCGTCTTCACCTGGCTGCTGGATCAGGCAGCTTGAATTACCGTCGAGTACTGACAGCGTCACATCGTCGCCATCTACCGCGCCCAGCGCATCCAGCAGATAATTAACGTTAAAGCCTATCTCGATATCCTCGCCGCTATACTCAACCTCGAGCTCTTCCTCGGCCTCTTCTTGTTCCGGATTATGCGCCTGCATAACGACACCGCTATCGCGGATTATCAGTCGGATCCCGCGGTATTTTTCGTTGGAGAGAATCGCGGTCCGCTGCAATGATCCCTTGAGGGCATTGCGATCCGCGGTCAGCTTGTTGCTCGACTCTTTCGGGATAACCCGATCGTACTCGGGAAAACGACCGTCGATGAGCTTCGACGTAAACCGGATTCCGTCCAGTTGAATTCGCACGTGGTTTGTCCCTAGCTCTATATTCAACGACCCTTCACCACTCATCAGGCGTTGCAGCTCAAGCACACCTTTACGCGGAACAATCACCTGCTGTTCCTCAAGTACTGCGTCTGCGAGCTCCGCCTGACATAGCGCCAGACGATGCCCATCGGTCGCTACGGCCCGCAGATGCTTGCCCTCTGTTTCGAGCAGCATGCCGTTGAGGTAATAGCGAACATCCTGTTGCGCCATTGAAAAATGTGTCTTTTCGATTAATCGACCCAGTACGTCCTGATCAACGGTAATGGTCTGGCCCGCCTTAATGTCCTCTATGCTCGGAAATTCCGCAGCCGGTAAAGTCGCCAGGCTGAACTTGCTCCTCCCTGATCGAACAATTGCCTTCTCGCCGCTCATGCTGATATCGACGTCTGAACCTTCCGGCAACGCCCTGCAGATATCCAGAAGCTTCCGCCCGGAAACGGTGATTTCTCCGCCTGTTTCGACGTTAACCTCCGTCTGCGCAACGAGCTCGACCTCCAGGTCCGTTGCCGTTATCGATAATTCATTGCCTTTTGCTACCAGGAGCACGTTCGAGAGAATGGGCATCGTCTGCCGACGTTCGACTACACCGATCACAGCCTGAAGGGGCTTCAGAAGCACATCCCGAGCAGCGCTTAACTTCATAGGTTCCACCTGTTAATAAATATTGGATATTATTCTTTTATTGTTATTATTAGGCACCACCGCTCCTGTGGATAAAATATTTTTTGCCTTATAAAACAATAACTTAAAGTAAAAAAGCGGGCCTCAAACCCGGTGCATCAAATGGCCTGCAGCTGTGCGTAGCCTGTGGATAGATTATGGTTACGCACTTGTCCACTGCTTATCCACATCATCCTGTCAGAGTTCTCAACAAATTCAAATAATCATCATCTATGCGCTTATCGGTCTCGCGAAGTGCCGCGACCCGCCGGCAGCCGTGCAGCACGGTGGTATGGTCTCTGCCACCAAACGCATCGCCTATTTCCGGCAGGCTATGGTTTGTCAATTCCTTGGCGAGCGCCATAGCAATTTGCCTGGGCCGCGCAATGGACCGGCTGCGACGCTTGGAAAGCAAGTCGCCGACGCGAATTTTGAAGTATTCGGCAACCGTTTTCTGAATGTTTTCAATTGATACGAGGCGGGCCTGCAGAGCGAGCAGGTCCCGTAAGGCCTCTTTAGCGAAATCGAGATTGATGGGCCTTTCTGTAAATCGCGAGTTGGCGATTACACGACGAAGCGCGCCCTCGAGTTCGCGGACGTTCGAGCGGATTCTTTTGGCGATAAAGAAGGCGACCTCTTCAGGCAAATTGACGCCCTCTACGCTGGCCTTGCTCATTAAAATCGCCACTGATGTCTCGAGCTCTGGTGGCTCGATAGCAACGGTCAGGCCCCAGCCGAACCGCGACTTCAGCCGCTCCTCGAGGCCATTCACTTCTTTTGGGTACCGATCGCACGTCAGCACGATCTGGCGCTGTCCTTCCAGGAGTTCGTTGAACGTGTGAAAAAACTCTTCTTGAGACCGCTCTTTGCCCGCGAAAAACTGAATATCGTCTATTAGCAAAGCATCCAGCGAGCGGTAAGTTCGCTTGAATTCGGAAATCTTGTTGTGCTGCAAGCCTCGGACCATGTCGCCGACAAAGCGCTCCGAATGGACATAGGCTACACGCGCGGTCGGCGTGTCCTCGAGCATCGAGTTACCGATCGCGTGCATCAGGTGCGTCTTGCCCAGGCCGACACCACCATAAATGAACAGCGGATTATACGATTTCCCGGGATTTTGACCGACCTGCGTTGCAGCGGCCCGCGCGAGCTGGTTGCTTTTGCCCTCTACAAAGCTCGTAAAGGTAAATGCCGGGTTCAGGCGCGGCTCGATCGTCGTCGCCGGTTGAACACTAACCGGGGCCGGCGCTGGCCGGTGGCCGTTGGTGGTCGCAGGCGCAGCGCGCCGCGAGCCGACCTCCACAACGAGCTCTACCTGCTCGCTATGGTCGCCGACCATTTTGACGATCCGTTCGAGGTAGTGGTTTTGTAACCAGTCGACGACAAAACGATTCGGTGCAAGCAAGCGCAAGACGGATCCTTCTTCAACGGCCTGCAGCGGCCGGATCCAGGTATTGAATTCCTGCTCGGGGAGCTCCGCCTGAAGGTCACGGATGCACCGGTTCCAGAGCATCATCTCGGCTGCCAATTGAGTCCCCAAAGATCGTGCGAATCATCGTTATTCGAATGAAGACCGGGCAGTCTATACCGTCTGTTAATGCGCCGCCAGACAAGGCGGCTAAAGAGCACGCATCGCGCGCCGCCGCGGCGTTTCGGCCAGTCTATTGACACTGTGGGGCCATCTGCGTAATCTTGCCGCCCTTCCGGACTGCAGGTCATTGAGCGGCCAGCAGAAAACTCAGGTGCCAGGCAAATGAAACGTACGTATCAACCGAGCAAAATCAAGCGTGCCCGCACACACGGTTTTCGTGCCCGCATGGCGACGAAAGCCGGGCGCCTTGTATTGAAGCGCCGCCGCGCAAAAGGTCGCGCCAAGCTCACGCCCTGATTGACGGCGCGGTTGCCGGCGACAGAGCCCTCTCTCTTGGCTGGCAGCGCTAACTTCCGGCTCCAAAAAGAAAACCGGCTGCTAAACGCCGCCGGCTTTGGTCGCGTGTTCAAAAAAGCCACGCGCAGTCGTGATAAATGGTTTACGGTGCTTTGCAGAGACAACAAGAGGAGCATTGCCCGGCTCGGCTTGGCAATTTCGAAGAAGAACTGCCGCGAGGCAACCGCCAGAAACAGAATAAAACGCGTCGTCAGAGAGTCGTTTCGACAACATCAGGCAGAGCTGGCTGGACTGGACATCGTCGTCATCAATCAACCGGCGGCCAGGGCAGCAACAAACCAAAAGCTGTTCGGCAGTTTGCTCGGCCACTGGCAAAAATGTCAGGAGGCCGCTGGCGACCCAGCCGAACAGGAATAGGAACGTATGGATAACCAACGACTGCTGATTTGGGCATTTTTTGGAATGATGGTCTGGTTGACCTACCAGGCCTGGGTCCAGGACTACGGCCCGAAGCCTGTTGCACCGCCCGCCGCAACTGAGGCGCCGGCAGTTGAGCCGCTCGATGGCGGCATCCCGGAACTGACCGACACGGGAGTCGAAGCGCCCGATGTTCTTCCATCAGTTGATTCGCCGACGGCCGCGGATGCGCTCACAACCGCACCCGTCATTCGCGTCGCGACCGACGTTCTCGAGCTCGAGCTAAGCACGCAGGGAGGCACTGTGCAGCAGGCGACGCTGCGCAACTTCCCAATGGCCAAGGACAGGCCCGACGTGCTCGTCCAGCTGCTGAGCGCTGATATCGGCCAATTGGGCCTGATTCAGTCGGGGCTGCGCGCGATCGGCGAGGGGCCCGAACCTAACCACCGCGCATTGTTCAACAGCAGGCAGACGAATTATGCGCTGGGCGGCGACGACGAGCTGCTTGTGCCGCTGACCTGGTCGGACGGCGCCGGCGTGACTGTGCAAAAGCGCTACAGGTTTGTGCGCGGCAGCTACAAGGTTGTCGTGGAGCAAGAGGTTACGAACGCGAGCGACGCGCCGTGGCGTGGTGCCGAGTACGCCCAACTGCAGCGGCGATCGTTCGAACAAAAGCGCTCGATGTTCGATGTCGACTCATATTCCTTCGATGGCCCGATCATCTATAACGGCGAGAAAGCGGAAAAGCTCAAGCGCGACGACCTTCTTGATGACGGGCCGTACGCTTTTGCTTCGGAGCGGGGCTGGTATGGCGCCATACAGCATCACTTCGTCAGCGCGGTCGTGCCGCAGGCCGACACGAGTCAGCGCTACAGCGTATCGATTCGTGACGCCGTAACGACCGCAAGCTCGATAGGGCCGACGCAAACGGTTGCGCCGGGCGAATCCCGGACGTTCACGACAACGCTCTTTATTGGGCCAAAGTTGCAGAGCCAGCTCGAAGAGATCGACACGACCCTCAAGCTAACGGTGGACTACGGCTGGCTGACCATTCTGTCGCAACCGCTGTTTTGGCTGCTTAGCAAGGCACATGGCCTGTTCGGCAACTGGGGCGTGTCAATCATTGCGGTCACGTTCCTGATCAAACTGCTTTTTTACAAGCTAACCGAATCAAGCGGCCGCTCCATGGCCAAGATGCGCAACCTGCAGCCCCGCCTTAAGGCGCTGCAGGAGCGTTACAAGGAAGATCGTCAGCAGCTTAGCCAGGCGATGATGGAGCTGTACAAGAGGGAGAAGGTGAACCCGGCGGCGGGCTGCTTGCCGATCCTTATTCAAATGCCATTCTTTCTGGCGTTCTACTGGGTGCTGCTCGAAAGTGTCGAGATGCGACAGGCGCCGTTTGCGCTCTGGATAACGGATTTGTCGGTCAAGGACCCGTTCTTCATTTTGCCGCTCATCATGGGCGCAGCAATGTTCTTTCAGCAGAAGCTCAATCCGCAGGTCGGTGACCCGGTGCAGATCAAGGTCATGCAGGTCATGCCGATTATCTTCACGGCGTTCTTTGCGTTCTTCCCGGCAGGCCTCGTGCTCTACTGGGTCACGAACACGCTGCTGTCGATTGCCCAGCAGTGGAAAATCAACAAAGTTGTCGAAGCAGAAGCGAAAAAGAAAAAAGGCGGCAAGAAGCACAAGGGCGACTAACCGCCGCGCCGCTAGCGGCCAAGCGTCGAGCGAATCTTGATTTCGCCGTGCAGGGTCTTGTGAACCGGGCAGCGATCAGCGATCTCGAGCAAGCGCTGTTCCTGTTGCGGCGTAAGATCTCCATCCAACGATATGCGGCGGCGGAACTGATCGATTCTTCCTTCGGTGCTCTCGCAGTCGACGCAATCTTCGGCGTGAATCTTGCCGTGCGTAACGCGAACCGTCGTAGAGCGAAGGTCGAGCTTCTTGTGGGCTGCATACATCTTCAACGTCATCGTTGTGCAGGCCGCAAGCGCGGCCGACAACAGGTCGTAGGGCGTCGGGCCAAGGTCAGAGCCGCCAACGGCGACAGGCTCGTCCGCAAGCAACGCATGCTTCCCGGCGCGAACTTCTGTCCGAAAGCCGTCCATCAAGGTGCGCGCGACAACCTCACCACCGTCTGCTGATAGTTTCGGCGTTGCACCTGGGGCCGGCAGGTAGCGCGAAGCCCACGCGGCAAGGACCCGGCCCGCATACAGGGAGTCTTCATTGGACGACAGCAGGTGATCGGCCTTGTCGAGACTGACAAAGCTCTTCGGGTGCTTCGCTGCGGCAAACAGCGCCCCCGCATTGTCGATGTCGACAACGTCGTCGAGCGGCGCGTGCATGATGAGCAGCGCTTTGCGCAGGGAACCTATCGCGACGGGGAGATCGTGTTGGCGCAGGTCATCAAGAAACTGTTGTCGAACAGTAAAGGGCCGCCCGCCCAGGGTTACCTGGGCGTATCCTTTTTCGTCGAGCTCGTCTCGTGCATCGCCAAACATGTGGGCAACGTGCGTTGGTTCGGACGGCGAACCAATGGTTGCGACTGCCGCTGCGGAGGGGATGCTCGATGCCGCTTGCAGGACCGCGGTGCCACCGAGGGAGTGACCGAGCAGGATCGCAGGTGACTCATAATTCGCCGCGAGAAAAGATGCGGCCGCGAGCAGATCCGTGACGTTGCTCGAGAAGCTCGTGTCGGCGAACTCGCCCTCACTCTGTCCTAAACCCGTAAAGTCGAAGCGCAAGACCGCAATGCCTGCCGCGGTCATTGCGCGGCTGATATTTGTCGCAGCCTTGAGGTTTTTCGAACACGTGAAGCAGTGGGCGAACAGGGCATAGGCGCGCACTTCCAGGTCCGGCAGGTCGAGGATGCCGGCCAGTGTCTGGCCCTCGTCATTTTCGAACTCTACCTTTAGATTCTGCATAGCATCGATTCCTGTGGTCTCATTGGCACATGACAGACGCCCCTGACACGATCGTCGCAACGGCAACACCGTCGGGAACGGGTGGTGTGGGGATCGTGCGGCTGTCGGGCAGCGCGGCCGAGCGCATTGCGCGCGGCATGCTCGGGAGTTTACCCGAACCGCGTTACGCGACGCATCGGACATTCCGCAGCGCCGACGGCGTAAAACTCGACTCCGGAATAGCCTTGTATTTTCCGGCGCCGGCGTCGTTCACGGGCGAATCGGTACTCGAATTGCACGGGCACGGCGGGCCGGTGGTCATGTCGCTGCTCGTCGACGCGGCGGTCGAGCTTGGCGCCAGACTCGCCGAGCCCGGCGAGTTCACCAAGCGCGCTTTCCTGAACGGCAAGCTGGATCTTGCGCAGGCGGAGGCGATAGCGGACCTGATTGGCAGCGGCACGGCGCAGGCGGCCCGCGCGGCACTGCGCTCGCTGTCGGGCGCCTTTTCCAGCGCGGTCGATGCCCTTGCAGAGCGGCTGGTGCGTTTGCGCATGCACGTGGAAGCCGCGATCGATTTTCCCGAGGAGGAGATCGATTTCCTGTCGGATGACGCGCTGCTGTCCCAGCTCGAAGACTGCCGTAACGCTTTTGACGAGCTCGAGAATCAGGCCGCCGTTGGGCGCGTGCTGCGCGATGGTTACCGCGTCGTGATCGTCGGCAAGCCCAATGCCGGCAAGTCGAGCTTGCTGAACAAGCTCAGCGGCGAGGAATCGGCCATCGTTACCGAAGTCGCGGGCACGACACGAGACGTCCTCCGCGAGCAGATCAATATCGACGGTCTTGCGGTGGAGCTCGTGGACACGGCCGGCTTGCGCAACAACCCTGATCGCATCGAAGCAGAGGGCATTCGACGCGCGCGCGAGGCGCTGCAAGGCGCAGACGCCGTGCTTTGGATACAGGATGCGAGCGACGCGGACGCCGCCACGATCGGCGAAGCCGTTCCGGAAGGCGCAGAGCTCACTGTCGTACGCAACAAGATCGATCTGACCGGCGAGCCGCCCGGCGCAACGAATGACGGCGGGGCGGTCATAAATCTCTCTGCAAAAACAGGATCCGGCATCGATGCGCTGCACGAGCGACTTCGTGAGCTGGCCGGCTACAAGAATCTTGGTGAGGGCGCATTCACAGCGCGCAAGCGCCACATCGACGCGCTGAAGCGCGCGGCCGCGCACTTCGCAACCGGCAACACCGCGTTACGCGAATCCCGCGCGGGCGAAATTCTTGCCGAGGAGTTGCGCCTGGCTCATGAGGCGCTTGGAGAAATTACCGGCGCGATGTCTTCGGACGATCTTCTCGGCCGAATCTTCGCCGACTTCTGCATCGGCAAATAAACGTCGGGGCTCAGGGCCGAAAGCGGCGCTCGGTGATCGCGATCTCGGTGACCGGCCCGTACTTTGCGATGTCTTCGCGAATCAATTCGGCGTCGCCAAGGATGACAAAGACGAGGTTGTCCGCAGCAGGGTAAACGCTGTCGATGACCGAGCGAATAGCTTCGCTGTCGGCGCCGCCGACCGCGGCGCCATAGTCATTGACGAAGGACGCATCGAGGCCGTGGGCCTCGAGATACGCAAACCAGCCGGCGAGCTGTGTCGCCGTTTCGAGCCGCGGCGGAAACTGGCCGAGAATGTAATTCTTGCCCGACGAAATCGCCGCGTCGTCGAATCCTGCCTCACGGGTCTGCGCAAGCAGCCCGAGTGCCATGTCGATGGCGGCGATTGTTGTCTCGGTCCTCGTATAGGAAGTGATGGCGACAGAACCGGGCCGGGAAGGGCGGAGCAGCACAGAGCGTGCGCCATAGGTGAGGCCGGCCTTTGTGCGCAGCTCGTTCATCAGCAACGAAGTGAAGCGGCCACCGAACAGCGTGTTCGCAATATCGAGTTCCGCCCGCTGCGGGTAGCCGACAGCAACACCGACATTGCCGACCCAGAAGTAGCTCTGCGTGGCGCCGGGCTTGTCGACGAGCAACACGCGGCGGCCCTGCTCGGGCACAGGCGCTTCGAACTCGGGCAACGGCACCGCGGCCGTCTGCCAGCCGCCAAATGCCGCGGACAGCTTCTCTATCATTGCGGCGGCATCGAAGTCACCGGCGATGGCGATGATGAGGCGGTCGGCGCCGAAGTGGTCGCGATAGTAGGCGCGCAGCTCTCGCTGCGAGATTTTCGCGAGCGACTCCTCGGTGCCATCGATCGGGTTACCGTAAGGATGTTCGCCAAACAGGAACGCGTTGCCGTACACGGGCGTCAGCGGCCGCAGGTCACTGTCTTTGGCTGCGCGAATGAGATTGATCTGCCGGTCCCGGAGCTTCTTCATTTCTGTGTAGCCCAGAGTGGGCGACTGCAGCATATCGATGAGGAGTTCGAGCATCAGGTCGGCGTCGCGCGCGAGGAACTCACCCGAGATCGCTATCGACTCGAGCCCTGCACGGGCTGATAGAGAGCCGCCGACGGCGTCGATCGCCTCGGCAAATGTCGCCGCATCCCTTTCACCCGCGCCTTTGGCGAGCATGCCGGCCAGCAGGCTGGACATGCCGGACTTGCCGGCGGGGTCGGTCACGGCGCCGCCGCGCATGATGGCTTCAACACCGATAAGCGGCACATCGTGCTTTTCATGCAGAATGAATACGGCGCCGTTCTCGAGTTCGACGTGGTGCGGCTCCGGCAGCATCACGCCCTGCGCCAGAGCCGCGCCTGGGGTCAGCAAGATGAAAAGCAAGAACCAGGCGGATAGCGGGCGATTCACGGCGAGCCCTCTGAGTCAGGTGCGCGTAACACACCAACGGTCATGTTGTTTTCGCGAAAGACTTTTGCTGCGATGTTGCGAAGGTCGTCAGCCGTCACGGCTGCCAGCGCGTCCGGCAGGACGAACAGCTTTTCGTAGTTGCCGTGAAATACTTCGTACTGTCCGAGCGCCGCAGCTTTGCCATCGATTGTCGCCAGGCCTCGCCAGAAATCAGCCAGCATGATGTTGCGCGCTTTGGCGAGCTCTGCGTCGGTTACCCCCTCGGCAACGACGCGTCGCAGCTCGTCGAGAACGCGGCGCTCGACGATGTCCGGGTCACCGCCTGGCGGCAGCGTCAGATAAAAATAGGCCAGTCCGGGATCAAAGCTTTGGTCCTGATTGCTGCCAACCGAAATCGCCAGGCCGGCGTCTTCGACCAGCAGGCGGTGCAGGCGCGACGAGTCGCCGCCGGTCAGGATGTTGAGCAACAGGCTCATGGGCAAGGTGCCTGCGTCGGCGGCGCTGCCCGCGTGAAACGCTATATGCAACAGTGGCGTTTGCGCCGGCGCCCTCACAACGACGCGTCGCTCGCCCTGTTGTTCGGGCTCGATCGTTCGCACCGGTGGCGGCGGATCCTGCGCCGGAGTCCCCGCGAAGTATTCCTCGGCCAGCGAAAAAATCCCTCTGGACGTCACGTCGCCGGTGATCACGACAATACGGTTGTTTGGCGCGTAGTACGTGCGGTAGTAGTCGAGCAGATCCTCCTGCGTCCACGCCTCAATATCGGACGGCCAGCCGATCACGGTGAACTGATAGGGGTGTGCAACGTAGGCAGTTGCCTGCACCTGCTCGGCAAGCTTCCAGAAGTTGTCGCCGTCCACGCTCGAACGCCGCTCTGAATAGACAACCTGGCGCTGGCTTTCGACAACCTCGGGAACAAACTCAAGGTTCTGAAACCGGTCGGCCTCTATCTCGAACACGGTCTCGAGCGCGGAGCGCGGAAACCAGTCCTGATAGACCGTTACGTCGGCGGAGGTGTAAGCGTTGTTCGCGCCGCCCGCCGCTTCCATGATCGTGTCGAACGCAGCCGGTTCATCCTCCCCGGAACCGAGAAACATCATGTGCTCGAAGAAATGCGACAGGCCCGTGATACCGGGACGTTCGTTGCGCGAGCCCGCGCGAACGAAGTTGTACATAACCACGTTGGGTATGTCGTGATCGGGCCAGACGATGACCTTGAGGCCGTTGTCGAGGGTCAGGCTGCGGATATCGGCCGGCGCCTTTTCAGACAGCGGCGCGTCACCCTCGGGGATGCCCGGGAGGATGAACTCGAAGGTCGGCAGCAGCCGCTGGCCAAAGACCGCCAGCACGCCGAGGACCAGAAGCACGGAAACTGCTGCATTGAGTTTCTGCCCGGTTTTGTAAACGATAGACTGTGTCTGATCGACCTCGACGGCCTTCTTCAGGCCGGAGGGTGTGATCTCGTATGTCCACGCGAACAGCAGCGCAACGGGAAAGCCGATCACGAGCACGAACAAAACGAACGTCTCTGTCCATACCGGCACGTGGGCGGTGGACTGAATCGCACCGACAAACCAGATGATCAGCCAGCTTGCTATGGCATACAGCAGCGCAACCTTGAAGACGTTGCGGCGGCGAAGTTCGGCAAACACGGCCATAACTGCATCCTAACCCAGCAGCCCCTCTCGCCGATACAGCCGTGCGCAGATCCAGGTAAGCGCAGCGCCAATCGAAAGGGTGCTGGCCACCGAAATAACGACATGCAGCATGTTCACGGGCTCGTTTTTGATCATGTCGACAAGCAACAGGTGCTGGCTCAGGCTGGGCACGAACATGAATTCAATCTGTGGACGCAACGTCAGAATACTGACAATCAAAATAGGCAGGGTTGGTGCGACGAGTACAACACTCAGCCAGGTTTGTGCCTCTTTATAACTTTTCGTAAATGACGCGACGAGAGTCATCAGCGAGGCGCCAAGCAAAATAAACGGTGCGAGCACAAAGAACGCGGCGACGACGACATCGGGACCAAAGTTCGGCGTCATGCCGAGTTGCTGCAGCGGCATGAACTTGAGCGCAACGAAGAACGAACACAGACTGAGAAACAGCGACACAGCCATGAACAGGCAGGTGGCCGCAATTTTTCCCAGCATTAGCTGATCGCGCGTTACGGGCAAGGTGAGGATTGGCTCCAGTGAACCGCGCTCGCGTTCGCCGGCCGTCGTGTCAATCGCGAGGTACATGCCCCCCATCAGCAGGGCGAAGATGAAGAAATAACTCATCATGCCAAGCAACATCGCAGAGCGGCCGCTCGCGGTCGACACATCGACGTCGTCAATGTTGATGGGGCGCAGCACCAGCGGGCTGACGCCACGTGCGACGAGACGCAGCGCCGCGAGTTCCTGGCTATAGGTGTGCAGCGCCGTCCGCACCCGGCGCGCGTCGCGTTCGGCTTGCGCATTCGCCTGGTCGGAAATCAGCTCGATCGTCGCCGGGATCGTGTCCGCAAGCTGTTCCCCGAAGCTTTCAGGGACGACGAGGATGACGTCGTGAACGCCCGTTGTTACGGCTTCGATGGCGGAGTCGCGGTCCCCGGGGCCCTCGACAAGATCGATGTTGTGGCTTTTGAGATAGCGCATGAGGTTCGGCGCATGTTGTTCGCCGATCACCGGCAGCTCCAGTGTGCGTTCGGCGTCGTCGAGCGACCGCTCTATCGAGAGATTGATGACGAATGCGAAGAGCATCGGACCAAACAGCGGCCCCAGGATCAGCGCGGAAGCAAGTGTCCGACGGTCGCGAAAGTTATCGATGACCTCTTTGATAAATACGGTAACCAGCGTGCGCATTAAGCGGGCCCCACCATTTCGATTGCGCGCACGAAGGCGTCTTCGAGGTCCTCGCATCCGGTCCGCCGTCGTATGCCCTCGGCCGAGTCGTCGATTGCGACTTTACCGTTCGCGATGATCACAATGTCATCGCAGAGAGCGGCCACTTCCTGCATGACGTGGCTGGAAAAAAGCACACACCGGCCGTCGTCTTTTAGTTTCAGAATCAATTTACGCAGCGAGCGGGTTGCCATGACGTCGAGACCGTTGCTCGGCTCGTCGAGGATCACGTTCTGCGGGTTGTGCACGAGTGCGCGGGCGAGAGCGACCTTGGTGCGCTGCCCGTGCGAAAAGCCCTTCGTGCGGCGGTCGGCAAAGTCGCGGATCTCGAGGAGCGTCACAATGTCGTCGACACGCGCGTCGATCAGGTCTTTCTCGAGACCGCAGAGTTTGGCGTAGTAAACGATGTTTTCGCGCGCCGTCAGCTGCGGGTACAGGCCCGCGCCGTGCGGCAATGCACCGATGTATTGGCGTGCCTTGAGGCTGTCGGCCACGACATCGGCGCCATCTATGGACGCGCTGCCACGATCGGGGGTTAGTACCGTGTACAAAACGCGCAAGGTCGTCGATTTGCCGGCGCCATTGGGGCCGAGCAGGCCCGTGATTTTGCCGTCCGGGGCGCTGAAGCTCACGCCGCGAACGGCGCGGACCTTGCCAAAAGACTTATGAATATCATCGACGATGATCACGGCATAGGCCCGGAGAAATCCAGAAAGAACGGCATGACAAAGGTGTCCTCCATACATGACGCATCAAGATCGACGGCATTCGCAGTAGCGACAAATTTTGCGAGGAGCTTGGGCATGCAGCCGGCGGCTATCTGGCCATGTCCCTGTCCAAACCCAATCAGATGGCGGGCGTTGCTCAGCTCGAGGGCGGCTAGATCGGCATACCGCGGCGGCGTGATCGGGTCCGCATCGCCCGACAGCAGCAGCACCGGAATATCGGTGGCGAGAGGCGTCGCAAAGCCGTCGTCGATCGGGCCTCGCGGCCACACCGAGCATATCGTCTCGAGTGCCTCGAGCTGCAGCGCGCCGATGTAGGTGGCATCGAGCGCAGCAAAGTCGATCGCATCCCTGTCAATGAGCGGCAGGTCTTCCGTGCAGACAACCGAATTGTGCATACCGAGCGCCAGAGCGTCCGATAGACGCCTGACGGTCAGCTGAAACTGCGCGGCGATTGGCGCGAAGTTATTGTTGCCGGCCTCATGAATAAGCAGCGGCACAATCGCCACAGAGCGTTGCTGATACGCGAGCAAGCGCAGCGCCGCCGCGAGTTCGTTTTGACCAAAAACGATGGACGCCCGAGTACCGCTGACCGGGTCGGACAGGTCGACCGTGACGGGCGCTCTTTTCAGCTGCGCACGAACAGACTGAAAATCGAGATCGATTTCAGGGAAGCGTTCGCTGCAGGCCGGATCGTTCAGACAGCGTTCGAAAATGTCGTCCAGCGCTCGCTGCGCCTCGGTGGCGATCTCCGGGCCCAGCGGAACTTGCGGCGGCACCACGCCGTCGAGAATGAGTGAGCGAGTCGAGCCGGGGTAGCGGCGCGCGAAATGCTGAGCAACGCGGGTGCCGTAAGACGTGCCGAGCAAATTCAATGAGGGATAACCAAGGGCCAGCCGCAGTGCCTCGAGGTCGCCGACCGCGACGCTGGTTGTAAAAAACCGCGGGTCGTGCGGAAGCTGCTCCAGGCACGACCGGGTGAATTCGAGTGTCTGTTCGTTGGTGTAGAAGCCTTCGACGATCTCATCGTCGAAGGGGCAGTCCATGCGCGCCGAGCCGCCCGTGCCGCGCTGGTCCACGAGCAGAATGTCCCGGTCGCGGCGCACCGGCTCGAAGGCGCCCGCATAGGCGGCATAAAACTGAATTGCGCCGCCGCCCGGGCCGCCGGCGAGCGGGACCAGCGGATCCGGCTCCGGCTCGAGGTTGAGGGCCGGCACGACCGCAACGGCGAGCTCCAGCTGTTCGGATTCCTCGTCGTCCGGGTCAAGCGGCCGCAACAAGGTGCCGCAACGTGCCTTGATGCCCGGATAGCCCGGCCCGGCACTGATGCGGCAGTCTTCCAGCTCGAGCGCTGGCGCAGCCGGAGCGCCGGCCGCTGCCATCAGTAAGAGCGGCACCAGGACCGTATTTCGGAGCATAGAGAATTCGCCGTATCGTTGGGCGCTGCAATCTTGGCGAGTTGGCAGACACAAGTAAAGCCGGGGAGAAGGCGCCAGGAGACCAGATATGGGGCGTGGCTTGTGGTGACGATGGCGGGCAACGACTAGACTGCGCAGCCGGTATTGCTCAGTATTACACCATGTCCGAAACCTTTGATGTCATCGTAATCGGCGGCGGCCACGCCGGGACGGAAGCCGCTCTGGCCGCCGCGCGCAGTGGCGCGCGCACGCTTCTGATGACGCATAGCCGTGCGACTCTGGGGCAGATGAGCTGCAATCCGGCCATAGGCGGTATCGGCAAGGGCCACCTGACGCGGGAAATCGATGCGTTGGGCGGCGCAATGGCCGTGGCGATCGATCGTGCCGGCATTCAATTTCGTACGCTCAACGCGAGCAAGGGGCCGGCGGTCAGAGCAACCCGCGCGCAGGCCGACCGCGCCCTTTACAGGCGCGAAATTCGCGGTGTTCTGGAGCATCAGCCGAACCTGTCGATTGCGGAGCAGTCGGTAGACGACCTGCTGGTTACAGCCGACAGGGCAACCGGTGCCGTGACGGCGGAAGGAATCGAGTTTCGGGCGCGAGCCGTTGTGCTGACCGTGGGCACCTTCCTCGGCGGGCGAATACTGATTGGTCAAAGCGAGACGGCCGGCGGCCGCGTGGGCGATGCGCCGTCGATCAAGCTTGCTGCGCGCCTGCGCGAGATGCCGTTCAGGGTCGCGCGGCTCAAGACCGGAACACCACCGAGGCTCGACGGCAGGACGCTCAATTACGAAACGATGGCCGAACAGCCGGGCGACGAGCCGACGCCCGTGTTTTCGTTCCTTGGTCGTCGCAGCGATCATCCGCAGCAGATTTCGTGTTACATCACCAAAACAACGAGCGAGACGCATGACGTCATTCGTGCATCGCTCGATGAATCGCCGATGTTCACGGGCGCGATCGAGGGCGTCGGGCCGCGCTATTGTCCGTCAGTGGAAGACAAGATCGTGCGCTTTGCGGACAAGGCCTCACATCAGATTTTCGTCGAGCCCGAAGGGCTGACGACCGACGTGGTTTATCCGAACGGAATTTCGACGAGCCTTCCGGCCGAAGTACAGGAGAGGTTCGTAAGCACGATACCCGGATTCGAGAACGCGCGTATTACCCAGCCCGGGTACGCGATCGAATACGACTATTTCGACCCGCGTGATCTGCGGCCGACGCTCGAAACCAAACTAATCGGCGGCCTGTACTTTGCGGGGCAAATAAACGGCACGACCGGTTATGAGGAAGCCGGCGCCCAGGGGTTGCTCGCCGGAATCAACGCAGCACGCCATGCACAGCAAAAGGAGCAGTGGTTTCCGCGACGAGACGAGGCCTACATCGGCGTGCTCGTCGACGATCTGATTACGCGAGGCGTAAGCGAACCGTATCGCATGTTTACGAGTCGCGCCGAGTATCGGTTGACGCTGCGAGAGGACAACGCCGATTTGCGGCTGACACCCGTAGGCCGCAAACTCGGGCTTGTGGACGACGAACGCTGGTCCGCGTTCAATCAGAAACGCGAAGCGGTTGTGAGAGAACAGCAACGACTCGGGAGTACGGTGCTGCGGCCGGCGCTGCTTAGCGAAAACGACAAATGCCTTGTCGGCCAAGAGCTGCAGCGAGAGTGCACCGCGCTCGAATTGCTGCGCCGCCCGGAGCTCGACTACGCGGCGGTGTCGGGGCTCTCGATGGTTGGCGCGCTCGATGCGCGCGGGCTCGCGAGCGCTGAACAACGGGAGCAGGTGGAGTTGCAGCTGGAGGTCCAGGCAAAGTACGCCGGCTACATTGATCGCCAGGAACGAGAAATTGCGAAGCACGCCAAACAGGAATCGCTGCGCTTGCCCGACGACATCGATTATGGAGCCGTACACGGACTTTCCAATGAAGCCCGGCAACGACTCGAGTCCGTCCGACCCGTGACGCTGGGCCAGGCCTCGCGGCTGGAAGGCATGACGCCGTCGGCCGTGTCGCTGCTGCTCATCCACCTCAAGAAGCGTCAGCTCAGGAAATCAGCCTGATGAAATCTCTTCGTCTCGCAGCATTACTTGCCGCAAGCATTGTTCTGTCCGGCGCGCTGTTATCTGCTTGCAGCGATCCGGCAAACGAAGCAGCGGCGGAGTCGGTGCTGCACCGCGGTCTCTCATCGGATCCGGAGTCGCTCGATCCACACAAAGCGCGCAGTGTACAGGCGGCTGAAGTGCTGCGGGATATAGGCGAAGGCCTGCTGACGTACTCGGCAACGGGGGAACTCGTGGCCGGCACTGCGTCCGAGTGGACCATTTCCGAAGACGGCCTGACGTACACATTCCGCATTCGCGATGATGCGCGCTGGTCGAGCGGCGAACTCGTAACGGCACAGCATTTCGCGTTCAGCCTGCGGCGCCTCGTCGACCCGGCGACAGCCGCTTTCTATGCGCAGATGCTCGGCGATATTGTGAATGCGAAGGACGTCATCGTCGGCGAATTGCCTCCTGCTGAGCTTGGTGTCGAGGCTATCGACGAGCGGACGCTGGTCATTACGCTCGAGCGGCCTACGCCGTATCTGCTGAGCTTGCTGACGGCCCCAAGTACGTTTCCGGTTCACCCGGACTCGATTGCCGAACATGGTGATGGCTTCACGCGGGCCGGAAACCTGGTGTCGAACGGGGCTTACAAGCTCGATGCCTGGGAGCCGGGGTCGGTCGTCAGGCTAAGCCGCAATGAGTATTACTGGAACAATGCCGGGACCGCGATCGACAAAGTTCGCCACCACGTCGTTACGCAAGAGATGACAGAGCTCAATCGCTATCGCGCCGGCGAGATTCAGATCACGGGCAGCGTTCCGCCGGACAACTTCGACCAGGTGCGCGAGCAGTATCCCGAAGAACTGCATATCGCGCCGTACCTTGGCGTTTACTACTACGGCTTCAACCTGACCAAGCCACCGTTCAAGGACCGCCCGCAACTGCGCGAAGCGCTGTCAATGGCGGTCGATCGCGACGTACTCGTCAACAGCATCACGGGCCGTGGCGAAGAGCCGGCATACAGCTGGGTGCCACCAGGAGTCGACAATTACGAGCCACGGCGTTTTATCTACGCGGAAGAGAGCCAGGAAGAACGCAACGCTCACGCAAGACGGCTGCTGCGCGAAGCGGGTTACGGTCCTGACAAGCCATTGCAAATCGAGCTGCGCTACAACACCTCCGATACGCAGCAGAAGATCGCGCTCGCGGTACAGTCGATGTGGCGTGATGTGCTTGGCGTTGAGACGACACTCGTCAACGAGGAGTTTCAGGTGCTGCTCGCCAATATGCGTGACCGCGAGGTGACGCAGGTATTCCGCTCCAGCTGGATCGGTGATTATAACGATGCGCATACGTTCCTGGGCATCATGGAAAGCGGCAACCCGTCGAACATGCCAGGCTACGCAAGCGAGCAATACGACGACCTGATGCGGCAGGCGGCCGAGCAGGTCGACCCCGGTCGCCGCCGCCTGTTCCTTGAAGAAGCAGAGCGCGTGCTCCTCGCTGACCACCCGGTAATTCCGCTGTACTTTTACGTCAGCAAGCATCTGGTCAGTCCCGACGTCCAGGGTTGGGGAGACAACGTGCTGGATTATCATTACAGTCAGCATCTGAGTCTGGCGCCGACTGCCGCCACACGTTGATCGGAATACAGCCTTGCTGAGATACGCCCTGCTGCGATTGCTGGGTGCAATTCCGACTTTGTTATTGGTAATTGCGCTCGCGTTTTTGATGGTGCACGCCGCGCCGGGCGGTCCATTTGACGACGAACGCGTGCTGCCTGCGGAAATCGAGGAAAACATTGCCGCCGCGTATCACCTCGACGAGCCGCTGCACAGGCAGTTCATTCGCTATCTTTCCGGCCTCGTGCAGGGCGACCTCGGGCCCTCGTATCGTTACCGGGACCACACGGTTAGTGAGCTTATCGGGACTGCGTTTCCCGTATCCCTGAAGCTCGGCGCAATGGCGATGCTGCTGGCGGTCGTCGCTGGCGTCGCCGCCGGGTCGTTTGCGGCGTTGCGTCGCAACACGCTGCCGGATCGCTCGGTGATGGCGCTTGCCATGACCGGGATATCGATTCCCGTATTCGTTATTGCACCAGTGCTCGTGCTGCTGCTCGCGGTCAGGCTGCAATGGCTGCCGGCGGGCTGGAGCGGCAACGAAGGGGTCGCAAAATTTGTATTGCCCGTCATTGCCCTGGCGCTACCGCAGATCGCCTACATTGCGCGATTAACGCGGGCAAGCATGATCGACGTACTTGCCAGCGATTTCGTGCGCACAGCGCGGGCGCAGGGTTTGGGCATGACGGCCGTCGTCCGTTATCACGCCCTCAAACCAGCAATGCTTCCGGTGTTGTCATACATGGGTCCTGCGATAGCAGCCATTCTTACCGGGTCCGTGGTTGTCGAGGAAATCTTCGGTATTCCGGGGCTCGGGCAATTCTTCGTGCGCGGTGCCCTGAACCGCGACTACACGCTGGTGCTCGGCATCGTTATTTTTTATGCGACGCTCGTCGTGCTGCTGAATCTCGTTGTCGACATTCTGTACGGCGCAATCGACCCACGGATTCGGCAACGATGAATGCGCTTGCTGACGTCTGGAGGCAAGTGCGGCGAAGCCGCTCCGTCATGTTGAGCGGTGGCATCCTCACCGGCATGGTGTTGGTAGCCCTGCTCGGTCCGCTTGTCAGCCCACACGACTATGTGCAGACGAATTTCGACGCGTTGCTGCAACGTCCGACAACCAGCGAGTTTCACCTTTTTGGCACCGATGATCTTGGCCGCGATCTGTTCGTGCGCTCGATGCTTGGTGTGCAGATCACGATTCTGGTCGCGGTTGTTGCCAGCCTCGTTAGCCTGGTTATCGGCGTTGCGTATGGCGCGATTGCGGGCTACGTTGGCGGGCGCGTCGATGCCGTCATGATGCGTTTCGTCGATACGCTTTACGCGCTGCCTTTTATTTTCTTTGTCATTCTTTTGATGGTCGCGTTTGAGCGCAACTTCCTGCTGATCTTTGTAGCGATTGGCGCGATTAACTGGCTGGACATGGCGCGCATCGTTCGCGGGCAGACCTTGTCGCTGCGCGAGCGGGAGTTTGTCGATGCGGCGCGACTGACGGGCGTGTCGACCGCAGCTATCATTCGTCGGCACATTGCGCCAAACCTGATGGGCGTGGTGATCGTCTACGTTACGCTGACGATCCCGCAGGCGATCCTGGTCGAGTCGTTCCTGAGCTTCCTGGGGCTCGGCATTCAGGAGCCGCAGACCTCGCTCGGCGCGCTGGTCGACGCAGGCGTGAACCAGATGGAAGGCGCATCGTGGATGTTGCTGATTCCGGCGGCTCTGCTTGCGACCATTTTGTTGTGCTTCAATTTTCTCGGAGATGCGATGCGCGACGTCTTCGATTCGAGGTCATCGCGGTGAGCCTGCTGCAGGTCGAAGACCTGATGATCCGCTACGACGAAGCGGCGGTCGTTCGCGGACTCAGTTTCGTGTTGGAAAAGGGCGAGTCGGTCGGGCTTGTCGGCGAGTCGGGGTCCGGAAAATCGCAGACCGCGCTGGCCATCCTCGGGCTGCTGCCGGCAAATGCCGCGATCGGCGGCAGCATCAAGCTTGAAGGAGGTGAGTTGCTGGGCGTGAGCGAGCACATTCTGAATGCGGTGCGAGCACAGCGCGTTGCAATCGTATTTCAGGATCCGATGCAGGCCCTCAACCCCTTCGTGCGAATTGGTGAACAGCTGCGGCGAATTCTTGTGCAGCACAGGCTGGCATACGGCAAAGAAGCGCAGGCACGAGTCATCGATATGCTCAAGCGGGTCGGGTTACCAGACCCGGAGCGGGTATACCGCGCACATCCTCACCAGCTGTCAGGTGGAATGCGCCAGCGCGCGATGATCGCGTCGGCATTGATTGCTGAACCGGCACTGCTTATCGCCGACGAACCGACGACGGCACTCGATGTCACCGTGCAAGCACAGATCCTTGAACTGCTGCAGGAAATTCGCGAAGACACCGCGCTGCTGCTGATCACGCATGACCTTGGTGTCGTGGCCGGCCACTGCGAGCGCATGCTTGTGCTGGAGGGGGGCGAGCTCGTGGAGCAGGGCGCGACGCGTGACGTTTTTGCCCGGCCGCAGCATGCGCATACGGCACGGCTTTTGGCGGCCGCGCCACGACTGGACAGGACTGACATTCCGACTGCCGCAGCCGGTGAGGAGCTGCTGCAAATCGCGGCCGCTTCGGTCAGCTTCCGGGAAAAGGGCCACGGGCAGGCTGCAGGCTGTACGCGATGTCGATCTGAGCGTTAGGGCGGGTGAGACGGTAGCGGTTGTCGGCGAGTCCGGCTCCGGCAAATCCAGTCTCGTGCGCGCCGTGCTCGGACTGGTACCAATGCAATCGGGACGCGTCGTATTTTGCGGAACGGAGCTGCACGGGACCGTGCAACACAGGCCGACGGATGTGAGGCGCGGCATGCAGCTCGTCTTTCAGGACCCGGTGGGGTCGCTGAATCCGCAGATGCGTGTCGCGAACATCGTTGCCGAGCCGCTGATGGTGCATGAGCCCGAATTATCAGCAGCTGACCGGCAACAAAAAGTTGCAGCAATTCTCGAGAGCACCGGGCTCGGCGAGGAATATCTGGCACGCTACCCGCACGAACTGTCAGGTGGCCAGGCGCAGAGGGTTGCGATTGCGCGCGCGTTGATTCTCAAGCCGAAGGTGCTCGTATGTGATGAGGCGGTCGCCGCGCTGGACGGCACAGTGCGCGAACAAATTCTGGCGCTCCTGCGCAAGGTACAGGTCGATAGCGGCCTGGCGATCGTTTTTATCACACACGACCTGTCCGTCGTGCGCGCCGTCAGTCACCGCGTGCTCGTCATGTACATGGGCGCATTGGTCGAGCTGGCTGATAACGCGGCGTTGTTCGAACGACCGCGGCATCCGTACACGAGGGCATTGCTCGAAGCTGTGCCGGTTGCGGACCCTGAACACGCGGGCGGCATGGCGGCACTCGCCGGCGAAGTTCCCTCCGCGCTGACGCCGCCGAGCGGCTGCATGTTCCATCCGCGGTGCAAATATGCGCGCGACATCTGCAAAACCGAGGTACCGAAACAACGAACGCTGGAAGGTACAACGGTCGCCTGCCATCGTGCGGAAGAAATTTAGCCGCCCGTCCGGTTGCGCTTTATAAGGCCGCGGGCGGGGCGCTGCTCATCGGAAGTAAAGCGCAGCGAAGCGAGCTCCCGTCAGGCGGGATCGAGACATAAAGATAAGCAACAACCGAACCGATGTTCTCCTGTTTCATGCTTACTGCATGCCCGAAATCGGGATCGGCATCGGAGCGCCGTTGACTGTTAGCGCACCCTTTTTGAATTCGGCGCTCATTTCGTAGACGTCGCCGTTCTTTCTCAGAAAGCCCATGCCGATCGCCGCGTTGAACTGCGGGTCCGTTGCTGTCGCAATGTCAACGAGTTCAGCGGGCATGCTGACATCGAGCTGGGCGTCAAGCGCGAGCAAAATGGACGGCCAGGCGAAGCGATCGAGATCG
The DNA here is from genome assembly GCA_963711285.1 of uncultured Gammaproteobacteria bacterium. Classification (GTDB taxonomy): domain Bacteria; phylum Pseudomonadota; class Gammaproteobacteria; order Steroidobacterales; family Woeseiaceae; genus UBA1847. Next base: position 95,471 of record CAVQDJ010000002.1, read on the forward strand.
GTCTTTGCAAGCTTCATTTTCAACTTCGTAGCCACGGTGCCCTGTGGCAAAGAAACGTCGACCTGATCGAAATCAAGCTCGAAACCCGAGGCAAGCAGACGCTGCAGGTCAGGCTCCATCGCTGTCATCATGTCGTCGCCACTGATGTACCTGTCCAGGTCGTCCAGGGCGCGCGTGAGATTTCCGAGCGATGCGGCGTCCATATCGGTGAGTGTAACGTCGATCACGACACTCCCGGCGCCGAGGTTTGGAAACGGCAAATTGTCGAGTTGGACCCTGCCGCGACCCGAAACACGATCATCGTCAAGCTCGGCGTCCGTGTCGATCGACATCGGGCCGATGGTCTGCGCACCTTGTGCGGACAGCAGGGTGAAGGAGTCCACGGTAACCGTTGCGTCGCCAACGCTAAATCCGAATCTTGTCTGCTGCTGATTGCCGGAGAAAGCCATCTTGCCGATGTTGAAATCATCTTCCACAGACGCGTAGGAAACAGAGGCGAGCGCGAAGGAGTCGATAACGCCGTGAAAGCCGATAACGCTACTCGTTGGGCTTATTGTGACGAGAATGTCCGCGTCACCCCATGTCGCCGTATCTCCGCCTTTTGAGAAGGAGCCGGCCTCGAGGACAAGATTCGACAGCAGGTTCCCGGTCAGTCCGACCTTGCTGTAGACAGTGGCCGGTAAGACGTATTTGACGCCGTCCGGATACTCGAGACTCAGGGTCGAGACAGCGCTGCCGAGACCAGGCATCAGCGAGCCCTTATCGCGCGACATGGAAGAGAGCGGCACGAGGCCGTGGTCGAGTCGTGTGTCGATTACGAGCTCCGGAATGTCCTCGTCGCCCTGAACCGCTGCCAGGCCCAGCAGAGTGTCGCGCAGCTCGCCGTCGCGAATCGCGACGCGATGCTGTCCTTCCGACGAGAACCAGCCTCGGTCAAAACCTTTCGAGGTAACGGTTAGCTCCTGCGACTCGGTGGCGGCCCAGTCGAGGTTCTCATCCATCGATTGTTCTGCAAGGCGACCGACGATCCCTGGCGAGATCAGGACGATAATCGCGAGCACGATAAGCAGAACGACAATGCCTTTCTTCATGGCACATCCCCATGGGCTGATTGCACAGGGTCGGGATGCTAGCATGCGGCCAGTTGTCCTTCGGGCTGGAATTACCCGGCCGTTGTCACTAACATAGCGCCCTCGAAGCCCCCCTCTGATATCTACCCTAACGTACAAGACATTGAAAAATATAGTGATTATCAAGAAGCCGATCGTCGTCGTCGCTGTGGCGCTGCTGCTCGCAGGCGCGGCGTCAACGGCATTTGCCGAAGGTGATATCGCCCGCGGCGAGAAGCTGGGCTATACCTGTTTTGGCTGCCACGGCATTGACGGCTATCGCAACGCCTACCCGTCCTATCGCGTGCCGAAGCTCGGCGGGCAAAAAGCCGCGTATCTTGTCGCTGCACTGCAGGGTTACCGGGACGGCAGCCGGCCGCACCCGACGATGGCCGCACATGCGTCGAGCATGAGCGACCAGGACATCGAAGACGTCTCGGCCTATCTGGCGAGCCTTTCCGGCGATACGGTTGCGACGGGCGGTTCGACGGCGCCGAGCCTCGAAGAAGCGACAACGTGCATTGCGTGCCACGGCCAAAACGGCATCAGTGTCTCATCGGCCTGGCCAACGCTTGCGGGCCAGCACGAAGATTATCTCGTGCATGCCCTGAAACAGTATCGTAATGGAGACCGCAAGAACGTGGTGATGATGCCGATGGCGGCGGCGCTAACAGACGCCGATATCGCATTGCTTGCCAGGTATTACGCCAGCCTCGAAGGCCTCGAAACGTCGAAGGCCAGGTAAATGCGCGCCGCGCGAACGCCGATTTAATGCCGGGACACCGCGCGCAAACGACAGCACTCAATGATGGCATCGTCGCCATCGACACCGAATACGCCCGCCCGCTGCAGGATGCGAGCCACCTTGTAAACCACCGTGGCCGGGCGGCATTCGTCGATACGGGTGTCAACAACAGCGTACCGCTTCTTCTTGATGCATTGACCCAGCAGGATCTGGATGTGGGCGACGTCGACTACGTCTTTCTCACGCACGTGCACCTTGACCACGCCGGCGGCGCAGGCTTTCTGATGCAGCAGCTGCCGAATGCGCTTTGTGTTCTGCATCCTTACGCAGCGCCACACATGATCGATCCGGCAAAGCTCGTGGCCGGAACCGAAGCCGTTTACGGAAAAGAACGCACCGCAGAGATCTATGGAAGCATCGAAGCTATCGATGAGCGCCGGATCATTATTGCCGACGACGAACAGTGGTTCGATTTTAACGGCCGGGCGATGCAAACGATTCACACTGAAGGCCACGCGCGCCATCACTATGTGCTCAATGACCCGGAGTCGAAAGGTGTGTTTCACGGGCGACAGTTTTGGCGTCTCTTACCGCGAACTCGATACAGCGCGCGGCGAAATAGTTTTTCCGACGACGACACCGGTACAGTTCGACCCGGTCGAGGCGCATAAGGCAGTCGACAGAATAATGGCGTGTGAGCCGGAACAGCTCTATCTCACGCACTACAGCCGCGTGCGCAATCTGGATCGGCTGGTGACCGAGATGCACGAAGGCATCGACGCCTATGTCGCGATGGCGCGCGAACACGAGCGTGACGAGAATCGTATCGAGGCTCTGCAAGCGAGCATGTTCGAGTATTTCCGAAGCCGGCTCGATGCGCACGGCTACAGAGGTAGCCGCGAAGCAATGCATTCGGTGCTGGACATCGAGGTTGATCTGAATACACAGGGTCTTGATGTGTGGTTGCAGAGGAGCAGGTGATGGACAAGTTTCGCGCTTATCGTATCGACGAGCAGGACGGCAAGGTTGTCGCCGGTTTTCAGGAACTCGTGCTCGACGATCTGACCGAGGGCGACGTGGTCATCAAGGTCAGCCACTCGACGATCAATTATAAGGACGCGCTGGCGGCAACCGGAGCCGGCAAAATTCTGCGCCGCTATCCATTGAATGGCGGGATCGATCTCGCGGGAACCGTCGTCAGCTCCGAAGACGTCGAATTGCCGCCGGGTACCGCGGTGCTCGTCAACGGTTGCGGGCTCAGTGAAACGGTTGATGGCGGCTACTCGGAGTACGCACGCGTCAGCGGCGACAGCGTGGTGCCGGTTCCAGATGGCATAAGTCCGGCTCAGGCCATGCAAATCGGGACCGCCGGATACACGGCGGCGTTGGCGATTCACAGGATGGAGCAAAACGGCCAGCTGCCCGAGAATGGCCCGGTCGTTGTGACGGGCGCTACCGGTGGCGTAGGCAGCATTGCGATAGACATGCTTGACGGCCGCGGCTACGAAGTTGTGGCTCTCACGGGCAAAGCGGCCGAAGAGGACTACCTCAAAAGTATCGGCGCGCGCCGAATCCTGCTGCGTGATCAACTCGATCTCGGAAAGCGGCCGATGGAAAAAGCAGAATGGGCAGGCGCGATCGACAATCTCGGTGGCGACTACCTGACCTGGCTCACGCGAACGATGGATTACGGCGGCAATATCGCGAGCATCGGGCTTGCCTCGAGCGCCGCACTGACGACAACCGTGCTGCCGTTTATTCTGCGTGCCGTATGTCTGCTCGGCATCAATTCCGTTGACACACCGCGTGCGCTCCGCCTGGCCGTGTGGTCACGAATCGGCAATGACCTGCGCCCGCGCCACCTCGATACGATCGGCAGCCGCACAATCAGCTTCGATGAACTGCCCGGTGCCTTCCAGGCCTACCTCGATGGTACTGTCACGGGCCGTGTCGTCGTGCAAATAGCCTAGGCACGGGCGCTCCATTTGGGAAACGTGGTCGGCGTGGTTTAAAATTGCTGCGGCAATAATTTTAATGCTGATTAAAATAACGCCTGAAACCACTCCGGAGGACAGATCACATGAGCGCAGGAGCACGATTTCGCGCCGCGCTCGACGCTGAGCGGCCGCTGCAGATCGTTGGCACGATCAATGCCTTCACTGCCTTGCTCGCCCAAAAGACCGGGTTCAGGGCCATCTACCTGTCCGGAGCCGGCGTCGCGAACGCGTCTTTTGGCCTGCCGGATCTTGCGATGACGACGCTCAACGACGTTTGCGAGGACGTTCGCCGAATCGCCTCGGCGACGGAGGCACCGCTGCTCGTCGATGCCGATACCGGCTGGGGAAGCGCGTTCATGATCGGCAGAACGATTCGTGAATTGACCTGGGCCGGCGCAGCGGGCTGCCATCTCGAGGATCAGGTTGCGGTCAAGCGCTGCGGCCACCGGCCGGGCAAGGCGCTCGTCGAGCCTCAGGAAATGTGCGATCGCATCAGGGCGGCGGTTGACGGCCGCATCGACGATCAATTCGTTATCATGGCGCGCACCGACGCGCACGCGGTCGAGGGCCAGCAGGCGGCACTGGATCGCGCCGCAGCCTATGTCGAGGCTGGTGCCGATATGGTTTTCGCAGAAGCGCTGACGACGCTCGAGGAATACCGCCAGTTCACGGACGCGATAAAAGTACCGGTGCTGGCCAATCTGACCGAGTTCGGCAAGACGCCGCTGTTTACGACCGAGGAACTCGGTCAGGCGGGCGTGCGCATGGCGCTGTATCCGCTTAGCGCTTTCCGCGCAATGTCCGCGGCAGCGCTGGATGTCTATACCAACCTGCGCAAGGAAGGTACGCAGGCCGCATCATTGGAAAAAATGCAAACGCGTATGGAGCTGTACGATGTCCTCGGTTATCAGGCCTATGAGGACAAGCTCGACGAGCTTTTTGCCGAGCAGGGAATCAAGACCGGAAAAGACTGACGCCCGCCATAAAGAAAGCGGGCAAGGAGTAGACGAATGGCAGATACGAAAAAGACAGGCGGGCTGGCCGGCGTAACGGCGGGCAAAACCGAATTGTGTACCGTCGGTAAAGAAGGTGCAGGCCTGACCTACCGCGGCTACGACATTTATGATCTGGCAGATAACGCAACGTTCGAGGAAGTCGCGTACCTGCTGCTGCACGGCAAGCTGCCGAATCGTGCCGAACTCGACAGCTACATCGCAAAGATCAAATCGCTGCGCGGCCTGCCCGGCGCTCTCAAGACCGTGCTCGAAATGGTGCCGGCCGACGCGCACCCGATGGACGTGTTGCGCACGGGCGTTTCGTTCCTGGGCAACATCGAGCCCGAGGGCGACTTTTCGAACCAGCAGCATGTCGCCGACCGCCTGCTCTCCTGTTTGCCGTCGATGCTTTTGTACTGGCATCGCTACCACAGCGACGGGACGCGCATCGAGACCGATACCGATGACGACAGCATTGCCGGACACTTTTTGCACATGCTGCACGACAAGCCGCCCCCGGAGCTGCATCAAAAATGTCTCAGCACGACCTTGATTCTGTATGCCGAGCACGAATTCAATGCGTCGACATTTGCCGGCCGAGTCATCACGGGCACGTTGTCCGACATGCACTCGGCGGTTACCGGCGCGATCGGCGCGCTGCGCGGTCCGCTGCATGGCGGTGCCAACGAGGCGGCGATGGAGCTGATTCAGAAATTCGATTCCCCGGAGGAGGCCACTGCAGGCGTTCTCGGCATGCTGGAACGCAAGGATCTGATCATGGGCTTCGGTCATCGTGTGTATACGACGTCGGATCCGCGTAACTCGGTCAACAAGGCGATGTCGAAGAAGCTCGCCGAAGAGGCTGGCGATATGAGGCTGTACGAGGTCTCGGAGGCGATCGAGAAAGTCATGTGGGACGAGAAGAAGCTGTTTGCCAACGCGGACTTTTTTGCGGCGAGCGTGTATCACTTCATGGGCATTCCGACATATTTGTTTACGCCGATATTCGTCTGTTCGCGAATCACGGGCTGGGCTGCGCATATCATGGAGCAGCGTGCAGACAACAAGCTGATTCGTCCTGCTGCCGAATACGTCGGCCCGCCGCTGCAGGAGTGGGTGGCTATCGAAGACCGCGCCTGAGCGCGCCAGACACCAATATCCGGAGTAACCATGTCCAGCATTGATATTCGGTCGGCCAAACGAGCCGACTGGGACAAAGAGCTCGTCGACATTGCCGATTTCGTCTGCGAGACGAAAATCGACAGCGAGCTCGCGTTCGAAACAGCGCACTACTGCCTGATGGACACGCTCGCCTGCGGCTTCCAGGCCCTCGACTACCCGGCGTGCACCAAACTGCTCGGCCCGGTGGTTCCAGGCGCGACGCTCGCCGGCGGTGCACGCGTTCCCGGTACGTCTTACGAGCTCGAGCCGGTCATGGCGGCATTCAATATCGGCGCCATGAATCGATGGCTCGACTTCAACGACACCTGGCTTGCTGCCGAGTGGGGCCATCCGTCCGATAATCTCGGCGGCATACTTGCCGTTGCCGATTATCTGAGCCGGCAAAACCGGGCGGCAGGCAAAGACCCGCTGACGATGTACGACGTTCTCGATGCGATGATACGGGCGCACGAAATACAAGGCGTACTCGCGCTCGAAAACAGTTACAACCGCGTTGGTCTGGATCACGTGCTGCTCGTGCGCGTTGCCTCGGCGGCGGTGGTTACGCGCATGCTCGGCGGCGACAAGGAAAAAGTTCGGAATGCCCTGTCGCATGCCTGGATCGATGGCGGCGCTCTGCGCACCTACCGGCATGCGCCCAACACGGGTTCACGCAAGAGCTGGGCGGCGGGAGACGCGACGAGTCGTGCTGTGCGGCTGGCGTTGATAGTGATGACCGGGGAGATGGGCTACCCGTCTGCGCTGTCCGCGAAAACCTGGGGTTACTACGATGTTTTGTTCAAGGGCAGGCCCTTCGGTTTTCAGCGCGGCTACGGCAGCTACGTCATGGAAAACGTGTTGTTCAAAATCTCCTTCCCGGCCGAGTTCCACTCGCAGACCGCCGTTGAAGCCGCGATGACGCTGCATCCCGAGGTCAGGGATCGCATCGGGGAAATAGAGAAGGTCGTTATCGAGACGCAGGAGGCAGGCGTTCGCATCATTGACAAGACCGGTCCCCTCGACAACCCGGCCGATCGCGATCACTGTATTCAGTACATGACAGCAGTGCCGCTGATCTTCGGGCGGCTCACGGCGGCCGATTACGAAGACGACGTGGCAGGTGACCCGCGCATCGACGCGCTTCGCGGCAAAATGGAAGTGCGCGAGAACGAACAGTTTACGAAAGACTACTTCGACCCCGAGAAGCGCTACATCGGAAATGCCGTGCAGGTATTCTTCAACGATGGCAGCAGCACGGATCGCATCGCGGTTGATTTCCCGATTGGCCATCGCGAGCGGCGCGAAGAAGGCATTCCGGTGCTGAAGCAGAAGTTCATCGACAGCGTGTCGCCAAAGCTTGCCGCAAATCAGTGGGACACGCTGAATGCGCTGTGCGCGGACCGCGAGAAACTGGCCGCGACGGCGGTCGATGATTTCATGGCGCTACTCGTCGCCTGATGATCAGGAGGATGGCATGAATAGAATAATGACCCTGGCGACTCTGGGCCTGCTCGTTTTCGCCGGGCTTGCCGGTGCAGAGGATGTCTCGAGAACCGAGGCCAATAACGGCAATCTGCTCATGGAAGACGTGCCGGCGATTCCCGAAGAAATCGTGGACAGCCTCAACCGCTTTCAAAACGTGCGCTCGGCTGATTTTGCCGCGTGGCAGGAAAACGGCTCCGGGCTCTACGTCAGGACGCGATTCGCTGACGTACCGCAGCTGCACCGGGTCGATATGCCCGGTGGCGCCAGGCACCAGCTGACCTTCTACAAAGAACCAGTACGCGCTGTGTCCGGTCAGCCAAAAGGCTCGAAGCTCATTTTCACACGTCGATGCCGGCGGCAGTGAGTTCACGCAACTCTTCTTGCTTGATCCGGCAACCGGCAGCGCTGTCATGCTGAGCGATGGCGAATCACGCAACGGTGCGCCCAATTGGGACCGCGACGGACGGCGCATCGCCTACCCGAGTACGCGACGCAACGGCGCGTCGAACGATATCTGGCTCATGGACCCCACGGATCCTGACGAGGCCGAAATGATTCTCGAGTCTCCGGATGGCACCTGGTGGGGCCCCGCCGAGTTCTCGGCGAGCGGCAATCGCCTGCTGGCCCTCAACTACGTCAGCATCGCAGACTCCCGCGTGCACCTGATCGACCTTGATTCGGGCAAAGCAACGCTGTTGGCCGGCGGCACCGGTGCAACATCCACGAATTACCCGGTCGCGTTCGACGACGATAACGAAGGCTTTTGGCTGATCACGAGTCAGGGCAGCAATTTCCAAAACCTGGCCTGGCAGCCATTCAAACCAGGGTCCGATGTCGAAATTGTCACCGGGGATATCGGTTGGGATGTTACGAACGCGACGATTAGCCGCGACCGGGGACGCATCGCGTTTACGGTTAATGAAAACGGCATGTCGCGCGTCTATTTGATGGACACGCGCACGCGAAACTATCAGCTTGTCGATAACGTCCCGGTAGGGCTGGCCTTCGGGCTGGTGTTCAGCCCGGACAGCCGCAAGCTGGCAATGACATTGAACACAGCCGCGACCCCCAGCGACACTTTCGTGCTCGACCTGGGTCCCGAGCCGCTTCGGTTCGGCCAGCTCGTACGGTGGACAAACAGTGAAGTCGGCGGCCTGGATACCACGCAGTTTCGTAAACCCGAGCCGATTACCTATCCGACATTCGACAAAGTCGGCGGTGCGCAGCGGCAGATACCCGCCTGGGTCTACAAGCCGGCCGGCGAAGGCCCGTTTCCAGTGGTGGTTTCGATACACGGCGGCCCGGAAAGCCAGTCGCGTCCGGCCTTCAGCAGCACCTACCAGATGTGGATGCAAAAACTCGGTGTTGCTGTCGTGGTGCCGAACGTGCGCGGCTCGAACGGTTACGGTAAGGAATACCTGAGCCTGGATAATGGCTTCAAGCGGGAAGATTCGGTCAGGGACATCGGCGCGCTGCTCGACTGGATCGAATTGCAGCCGGATCTCGACGCTGAACGGGTCGCGGTTTTCGGCGGCAGCTACGGCGGCTACATGGTGCTTGCCAGCGCGGTGCACTTTAGCGAGCGGCTCAGGGCCGTCGTGGACATCGTCGGGATCAGCAGCTTCGTGACGTTTCTCGAAAACACTCAGGACTATCGCCGTGACCTGCGGCGCGCGGAATATGGTGACGAGCGCGACCCGGAGATGCGCGCGCACCTCGAAAAGATCAGCCCGGTCAATAATGTCGACAGGATAAACGTGCCGATATTTGTCGTGCAGGGGCAAAACGATCCGCGCGTGCCGGTCACCGAATCCGAACAGATGGTCAAGGCGCTGCGCAAGCAGGGAAACACGGTCTGGTACATGAATGCGCTCAATGAAGGCCACGGCTACCGCAAGAAAGAGAATCGCGATATCTATCAACAGGCGACCGTGCTGTTTCTTCGCGAGCACCTGATCGGCGAGGAGTAAAAACTGCATCGCCTGCAGCAATATCCGGACGACTGCGTCGCGAAATTCTCGACGCTGCTCGATGAGCTCGGGCGATGGAACAGAAAGGTCAACCTGACCGCGATACGTGATCGCGACGAGATGATCACTGGTCACTTACTCGACAGCCTGGCCGTGCAGCCACTGCTGCGTGGTCGGCGGGTGCTCGATGTCGGCACCGGTGCCGGCTTCCCCGGAATCCCGCTCGCCATTGTCGAATCGGGTCGTGAATTCGATCTCGTCGACAGCAACAACAAGAAAGTCATGTTCGTCCAACATGTCGCCGGCCTGCTCGGCCTGAGCAACGTCAGGGCCACGAAAGCCCGCATTGAGGACTATGCACCCGGCTACCGCTTTGATACGGTGATTGCCCGGGCCGTGGCAGCCGTGCCGCGGCTGCTGGAGCTTGCCGGGCACCACGTTGGAGAGGGCGGGGTGTTTGTAGCCCTGAAAGGCCGCAATCCGGCAGAAGAATTAGAATCGTTGCCCGACAATTGGCGATTTGATGTGACGGAACTCAGGGTGCCCGGACTCGAGGCGGGCTCCCGGCACGCCGTGTTGATCGAGCACAGATAGGTTTATGGCACGCATCATTGCAGTAGCAAACCAGAAGGGCGGGGTCGGCAAAACGACGACCTGCGTCAACCTTGCGGCGTCGCTTGCGGCGACGCAGCGCCGCGTGTTGCTGGTCGACATGGACCCACAGGGCAACGCGACGATGGGTTGTGGCATCAACAAGATGGAATTGGAGAACTCGGCCTGCGATGTGTTGCTCGGCGAAGCGACGGCGGCCGACACCATCATCTCGCCTCCCGAAGGCGGGTTCGCCGTGCTGCCGGCCAACGCGGATCTGACGCTCGCCGAGGTCAACCTGCTGCAGGAAATCGGCCGGGAGATGAAGCTCAAGAAAGCGCTTGCCCCTGTAGTCGGGCTTTACGATTTCATCCTGATCGACTGTCCGCCGTCGATTAACATGTTGACCGTGAACGCGCTGACCGCGGCGGACGGTGTGTTGATCCCGATGCAGTGCGAGTACTATGCGCTTGAAGGGCTGAGCTCCCTATTGAATACCATCGAGCAGGTGCGGGACTCGGTGAACCCGGGCCTCGAAGTCTTCGGCATACTGCGAACCATGTTCGACCCACGCATAAACCTGTCCAACGAAGTGTCGATGCAGCTTATAGAGCACTTCGACAGACAAGTGTTCCGTACAGTCATACCGCGCAACATACGACTCGCCGAGGCGCCGAGTTTCGGTCGGCCGGCATTACTGCACGATCGCGCATCGCGGGGGGCCATCTCGTATCTCGCGCTGGCTGGGGAAATCTTGCGCAGGGAAGACGCCCGCGAGGGCCACCTGCGCGCGGTATAGGAAATGTGCAAATGACAGCAAAGAAGAGACTGGGCCGCGGCCTCGATGCACTGCTCAGCAAGCCGGTCGCCGAGACCGCTGCCATAAGCGGTGGACCGCACGCAGACCAGCTGCGGCAGATACCGGTTGATCTGTTGCAGCGCGGCGAGTATCAGCCCCGGGTCGATATTCGCCAGGACACACTCGAGGACCTTGCGAGCTCGATACGGGCACAGGGCGTCGTGCAGCCCATAGTCGCACGACCGATCGGGCACTTTGACGGCGTACAGCACTACGAAATCGTCGCGGGCGAGCGCCGCTGGCGCGCGGCGCAAATGGCCGGACTCGACGAAATCCCGGCCGTGGTCAGGGAGGTCCCTGACGAGGCGGCCATCGCGATGGCGCTTATCGAGAACATTCAACGCGAGAACCTGAATCCGCTCGAGGAGTCGCGTGCCCTGGACCGCCTGATTCGCGAATTTGACCTGACCCACGCCGAAGCGGCAGAAGCCGTCGGACGGTCGCGCGCAGCGGTCAGCAACCTGCTTCGCTTGCAGGACCTCTCGGAAAAAGTGAAGACAATGCTCGAGTCCCGCCAGCTCGAAATGGGTCACGCCCGTGCGCTGCTGGCAATCAGCAATGCCGTGCAGCAGCACGATGCGGCAAGGCAGGTCGTCAGGAAAGGACTATCGGTCCGGGAGACTGAGCGACTGGTCAGGCGCATGCTCGACACCGCGACAAAGCCGACGGTGGCAAAGCAGCCTGAATCTGGCAGCGCGGATATTCGGCGGCTGGAAATCGAGGTGTCGGAAAAGCTTGGTGCCAAAGTGCACGTCAATCACACGAAGAAAGGCTCGGGTAAACTCGTGATCAGCTACAACAATCTCGATGAGCTCGACGGCATCCTCAAACACATCAAATAATTTATTCTCATTTGATGTTGAGCTGATTCATAAGCTTGAGCAGAACGCCGTTGGTCCAGCCAAAGCCGTCCTGCACATCGTACTCGCCGCCTGTTGCCAACGCTTGAGTGTGTTCGACGTCGTACTTTTCAAACAACCTGCCGGTTCGGTTGTATATCTCGATATTGTTTGAGGCCCACCGCGTACCACCGAGTTCCGCCTCCGTGACGAAACCATAGTTGCGCAAGCCCTCGAAAACGATCCATTGCAACGGCGCCCAGCCGTTTGGCCGGTCCCACTGCTGTCCGCTCGAATTCAGCGTCGTAAGCCAGCCACCGGACGCGAGAAACTCGTTCTGGATTTTCGTCATGACGTGAGTTGCCTGCGCGGCGGTAGCGATCTCGAGAAACAAGGGGAACGCTGCGGCGAGCGATGGAACGTTGGTTGGTTTCAGACCTGGGAAGCTCAGATCCGCGAAGAACGCGGAATCCTTGTCGAAGAACAGGCTTTGCAGCTGCTCTTTGCGATACGCAGCCCGATCCGCGAAACGCTCAGCCAACTTGTTATCCGACTCCTCATAGCAGCTGGCAAGGCGACACTCGAGCCGGTATAGCAAAGCGTTCAAATCGACCGGGAGAATCGTGGTCGTTCGAATCGACTCAAGGGTGGCCGAGTCATCGAGCCAACGAGTAGAAAAGTCCCAGCCGGATTCACAAGCAGCGCGAATGTTACGATAGTAGTCCCTTTCGTCGTGACCGGAATTTGCGGCGTGCTCGACATCTTCGGCATAACTCTCCTGGCGCGGTTTGTCGCTGTCATCCCAATAGCGATTGAGGTAGCCATCACCGACCCTGACGACGCGGCGCGTGGCATCGCCAGGCTCGCTCAGCGATTCCATGCCATTCATCCAAAAATCATACTCACTCTGGAGCTGCGGAAGGTACCTTTGCAGAATTGAGTCGTCATTGTGTGCCTGGACTAACAGTTCGACCATCATCACGAAGAATGGCGGCTGTGATCGGGTACAAAAGTAAGTGCGATTGCCGTTCGGAATGAAGCCGATCTGGTCGATCAGGTAGGCGAAATTTCCGACCATGTCTTCGATTGCATCGAGGCGCCCTGATTCTGCGAGGCCCAGCATCGTGAAATAGCTGTCCCAGTAGTAGATTTCACGAAACCGTCCGCCGGGCACGATGTACGGCCGCGGCAATTCGATCAGTGACGAGTTCGGATCTGTGTGATCGGCCGCCCTGGCCAGAACGTCCCAGAGCTGCTCGATGCGCTCTCTAACGGGCGGAATCTCAGTCAGCTCAGCCGCGGCATCGCTGGCTGCCGGCAGTGAAAATTGCTCGTAAACGAAGCGCCGGATTTCGGCCGGATCATCCCGACCCAGACGGGTGAACGCATCGAGAATTTTCGACACATCAGCCTTGGGTGTCGCGTCAACGAAGGTCTTCGAGTCCGGAAATATGTGCTGGCGCTGTACGAGCTCGAACAGCTCTCCGTAAATCTCGTCTGGTCCCTTAATTTTCGGCATTTTCGGACGTCTATTCGTGCCCCAGTTCTTCGGCCTTGCGCTTGAACAGGTAGAGAGTGAATAAGATCACGGCTATCGGAATTAACGAGAAATAGAACGCGGTCTGACCACCGACTATTTCAAACAGGTAACCCGTGATGATCGATCCCGATGTTCCGCCGAGCGCCGAAAACACGACGATCAGCCCGGCCATGGATCCGTGCTGATGCGTGGGCAGCGCCGAGAGTATGACCGAGTTGATGGCCGGGTAGACCGGCGCGATGCAAAAACCGATCAGTGGAAAAACGAAAGCCGCCAGAGGCGCCGCGGCCAGAGTTGTCACCTGTGTGACGGACACCGAACGGGCCATTGGTAGCGCGATGAGCACGAGCGCGGCCGCGAGCAGCAGCCCGATCGTCAGCACCCGGTACCAGTCGAACTTCTTCAAGACGATCCCGGCCGTAAATCGCCCGAGAGCCGTTGCCGCCGCAAGAATGCTGGCCATCTGAATGCTCAATGACGTCGAGAGATTGAGAATGCGGCTGTTGAACGTGGGCAGCCACGACATGATGCTTTGCTCAATAAGGACATACAGGAAAGCGCTGATGACGAAGATCAGGACTAGCGGTTTGATGCAGAGCGCCATCATGTCCACAAATTCCTGCAGCAGCGACTTCGGCGTGGCGCTTTGTGCAGCGGATTCGTCGAGCTTCGCAAACATCAGTAGCGCAAACGCAAGAAACGACAGCACGGCCAGCACGTAATACACGGTCAGCCAGCTTGTCGATGCCGGATCCAAATCGTCAACAAACGCACTGAAGATGAAATAACCGGAAAGCACGCCGACCATGAAAAACGACTCAAGGAAGTTCATTAGGCTGACATGTTCTTTGTTGTCTTTGGTGACAAGACCGAGCGTCGCGTAGACAGATACCTTGACTAGCGCAAAGCTGACGCCTGTCGCCGCAAACATCAGCTTGGTCATCCAGAACGCCGGTAGCTGCGGCATCGCGAGACAAACAATGCCAATGAATGCCAGCGAGGCCAGCATCGTCCGTTTGTAGCCGACCCGGACAATGAAAGACGCGATCAGGAACGACGTTAGAGCGATCGAAAGGTCTTTGAACGCCTCGAGTGTCGCGGCTGACGATTCGGATACGCCATAACTATTCTGCACCTGCAGGATCACGGTGCCGACGCTGTTCAACAGAATCGCGAACACGAAATAGTTGATGAACAGCGAGACCTTGATCGGCCAATTGCGCATGATCTGATCCTGTTAGAAGAGAATCACCGCACATGCCCGGCAGATAATTGATGTCTGCCCGGCATGTGCCGATCTACCGAAGGGCCGAGACAATCAGAACTCGTAGCCTACCGAGAACTTGAATGTTTGCGGCATGATGAAGCGACCATTCGGCGCCGAGAGGGTGCGCGGGTCGCTCTCAGTCAACGCGTCCTCGTCCGTGATGTTGTCGACTGACAGCTGGACAACGAATGCCTCATTGATTCGCAGAATGACGCCGAGATCGATCTTCTCGTAGCCATCGAGCTTGTTGACGTTATCCGGATCGCCCCAGCGATCGTCGACGGCACTGATCGTGCCGTACACGCTGCCCATGATATTGCCGGTTTCGAACTCGTAACTCGGCGTCAGCCGCAGCTGCCAGCCGGGTTGACGCGCCGTCTCGTTGCCGTCATTCGGGCCGCTCTTGATCTTGGAATCCTGGATCGTCGTATTCAGGGAGAGCTGGAAGCCCGCATCGTTGACCCAGATGGCGTCGACCTCGACGCCGGTCGCTTCCTGCGTCTGGATCACGGCACCGGCGCCGGCCAGGGCGACGAAGAAGCTCGGGTCGACTTCGGTGTAGAAGCCGGTTGCATACAAACTAAGGTTGTCCGTGACCCACTTGAACCCGAACTCGTACTGCTCCACCTCATTGATCAGGTCGTTGCCGCTGTTGTACTGATCCCAGTTGTCCCGGAAGTCATCGAAATACGGCATCTTGCTGCCGCTGTTGATACGGGCGAAGCCGCTCATCGTGTCGTTGAACAGATAGTTCACCGCCGCCGTCCATGAAATCTCGGACTCGTCATAGGACACTGCTTTGGTGACCACGCCGTCGAGCCCTTCGTCGACCGAGTATTCGACTTCGTGATTTTCGGAACGGACACCGACATCGACCGTCAACCGGTCATTGATGTCGAATGTCGTCGCCGCATACAGTGCCGTCGTCGTGGCGTCACCCCGCGCGTCGATATCGTAATTCCAGGCGCAGCTATCGATCGTCGAGTCATCGTTACATTCGATCCCGGTAACTACCTCACCACCGGCCTGCACGACTTCATATTTATGATTGCCAAGTGACCAGAACTCGTCGGTCGACGCATTGGCCGTATAGAAGCCGAAAGTCACGTTGCCCCAATCCTGCTGCCACGCGACGCTGATATCGTTCGTGAACGATTCGATGTCCTTTCGAACCTCCCAGGCACCGAACTGCTGGATGTATTCAGAATCGGAAATTGGACGACCAGTGACGGATCCGCTTATGCCAGTGGGGTTTTCCATGGTCGGTACGCCAATTACGACGGCGCCGGGATCAACGGTCGGATCTGCCAGCAGCGCACTGATCTGCACAGCACCGCCATTTGGGACCAGGCCCAGGGTATCGGCAGCGCCGGACGTGTAACCGAAACGATCCGTCAGCTCCCAGTCGTCGGCAATCTCGAAAGTCACCGAGCCACCGGACATCGAGCCGTCCCACCCGCGACCATCTCCCAGATCAACGGTCTTCGCTGACGGATCGGGAAACGCAGGATCGCCGGAGTCATTGGCAAACAGGATTCTGCGCTGCCGGTTGAAAGAGCCGATCTGATTGTACTCGGCGTCGACACCGGGAACATTGAGCGCAACGGGCAGATACCATGTACCGCTGTCATCTGTCTGCCGGTGGAAGACATTAAACGAGCCGTTGTCGAAGTCCTTGGTCAGGTTGACCGTAATCTGATTGCCCTCGTCCGAATTGAAACCGGAATCGCGGATGCCCGGTGAACTGCTGATATAGCCGCCGACCATGTAATAAAACTCTTCTGCCAGTTCACCACTCATGTAGGCATCGAAGCGCCTCAAGTCATAATCCGATGTCGAGTACTTGACCATGCCTTCGGTGTCCGGGCCGCCTTCGCGGAGTATGAAGTTGGTCGTCAGGCCGGGCTGACCGTTGGAGAAGACCGGGTTGGGTCCACCGCGGAGTGCCTCAACCCGCTCCACGGTCTCGTCAATGCGAAACAGCGTCGTATTTTCCAGGAAGGATAGTGTTGGCGGTGGAAATATTGGCGCGCCGTTGACCTGAAGTGAGAAAAACGGTGCATCACCGCCGCCCGGAAAGCCCCGGACGAAGACATTCGCGCCGGAGACGCCGCCCGAGCTTTCAGACCAAACGCCGGGCACGAGCTTTAGCAAGTCCGCTGTGCTTTTCGGCGAGAACTTGTTGATATCCTCGTCGTTCATCGTCGTGATCGCGAAGCTTGCGTCAAACTTGCGAACTTCGGCACCACCCGCCGTACCAGTCGTGATGATCTCTTCGATGTACTCATCTTCGGCGGCTTCCTGCGCATAAAGTGCCGCGCCGGGGCCGAAAGCGAGCACGACCGCAAGTGCAGCGCCGTGCAAAAACTGGTTTGCCCTGAAGGTATTGATAGTCATGTGCGCACCCCTGTCAGCTGGAGTCATTGAATGGACGGGAAGCACCACAAGGTGACTCGTGGCCGGGTTGCGACAGAGACGATTGAGCAGTCGGACATCTCCCCCGAAACCTCCCTGCTTGGACAAAAAACTACACCTTTCTGAAACGCATTTCAAACATTTTGTAATGCGTTTCAGAAACAAGTACAATTTCTCGATAATTTAATCACTTACATGATGTTGGCAGCCCTGTGAAATGAGCGACAAACGCGCCGTAACCATGGACGATATTGCGAGGCTCGCCAAAGTTTCGAAACCTACAGTGTCGCGCGCATTGAGTGGTAGCCCGCTGGTCAAGGAGGCGACCAGGAATCGAGTCTTGTCGGTTGCGCACGAGCACGGTTATGCGGTCAATCGCAACGCGCAGAAGTTACGTCGCAAGAGAACGAATACGATCGCTGTGTCGCTGGACTTCCGATCCCACCAGCAGGGACACATTTCTGATCCCTTCATGTTCGACCTGCTGGCCGGGGTATCCGAGGCGCTCGGCGACAGGAACCAGGATCTGCTGCTGTGTGCGCCGAATCACAACGACACAGACGCATTCCAAAACATACTTTGGTCGAGAGGTTCGGACGGATTCATCATTCTGGGACAAGGACATCGCGAAGAAATGCTCAACGAGTTTGCGGCCACCGGCGCACCGCTCGTCGTATGGGGTGCGGGCGCCGAGAGCGCGCCATATTGCGTCGTCGGCAGTGACAATCATTTGGGCGGTCGACTGGCAGGCGACTACCTGATGGACCGAGGGTGCGGGCACATCGTGTTCGTTGGAGATACGTCCTTCCGGGAAATCGGGTTGCGCTTCTCGGGCTTCAGCAGCGCGGTCGCCGCGCGTAACCAGGATGTGAAAACAGACTGCATCGAGCTGCACAATTTTTCCTACGAAGCGGCTCATGACGCAGCGAATCACTATCTCGATGTCACCGAGCTTCGACCCGACGGTGTATTCGCTTTCAGCGATACGGCGGCAATGGCCTTTATCAGCGCGTTTCGTGAAGCCGGACTGCAGGTGCCCGGAGACGTGTCCGTCGTCGGCTACAACGATATTCCTTCGGCTGCCTATTTCACGCCGCGCCTGACCACGATCCGGCAGGATATCCACCAGGCCGGCCGCGTCCTTGTCGCCAAGTTGATGAGAATTCTCGACGGAGAGCAGCCGAGCTCGGGCGTCATCAGGACAGAGCTAATCGTCCGCGAGACCTGAGTTGAGCGAGATCCGTCGAAAGACATCATAAACGCCGGGAAAACAGGGCAAAATGGGCCTGAATACCGCCCCGAATCCTGTTGCCATGCCGGAGGGCGGACACTATAATGCGCACGCTTAATACAGGCCCGCCTGGATACCCCGCAAAGACATGCGCCACAAGCCGCCGGTTAGCCCGCTGGACGTGGCGTTTTTAGTGCCGGAGAAAAGCGAAACATGCTCAGGGTGCTAGTCGGACAAATCGGGGTCGGGGCGGTCCTGGCCGCTGTGTTTTGGGTGTTTTCCGGACATGTCGCGGGTTATTCGGCGCTGCTTGGCAGCCTGACCTGCGTCGTCCCAAATGCCTTTTTGGCGCTGCGGCTCGTAGTACCACGCCGGGATCCAGGGGCAGAGGCCCTGATCCGGGCAGCTTACATCGGTGAACTCGGGAAACTGGCGTTAACGGTGCTGATGTTCAGCCTGGTTTTCGTTTTGGTGCGACCGCTTGCGGCCGCGCCGCTGTTTACAGGATTCATCGCAGCGCAGCTCGTGACCTTTGCGGGTCTCCTGCTGCGAGACGAACAAGAACCAAACGGACAAACGAGTAATACGAATGGCGAGTGAAGGCGAACACGGCGCAAAAACCTCGGGCGAGTATATCCAGCATCACCTGCAAAACCTGCAGGTTTGCAAGGACACGAGCGGCGAGTGGGTGTGGAATCAGTGTGCCGGTAATCCGATGGCGATCAACGTCGATTCCATGTTCTGGTCTGTGCTGCTCGGACTCATTTTCGTGTTGTTGTTCCACGGCGTGGCGAAAAAGACCTCGACCGACAAGCCCAGCAGATTCCAGGCGTTCGTTGAGATTATCGTCGATTTCGTCGACAGCTCTGTCAAAGATACCTTTCAAGGCAAGAGCCGGCTCATAGCGCCGCTCGGCCTGACGATTTTCGTCTGGGTGTTTTTGATGAACCTGATGGATCTCGTGCCGGTGGACTGGATTCCGCTGGCCGCGGAAGCCGCAGGTATTCCGTATATGAAGGTCGTGCCGACGACCGATGTAAACATTACGTTCGGCATGTCGATCGCGGTGTTCTTCCTTATCATTTTTTACACGATCAAGAACAAGGGCATCATGGGGTTCATCGGCGAGCTGACGCTGCACCCGATTGCGCCGCCACTCAAAGGCCCGGGCATCATCGCCGCGCCCTTCATCATTGCATTTAATTTCATTCTTGAGAGCGTTGCGCTGCTCGCGAAGCCCGTTAGCTTAAGCCTGCGACTCTTCGGCAACATGTTTGCCGGCGAACTCATTTTCATTCTCATCGCGTTACTTGGCCTTTGGCAGCTGCCCCTGCACTTCGGCTGGGCCGTATTTCACGTGCTGATTGTCACGCTGCAGGCCTTTATTTTCATGATGCTGACCATAGTGTATTTGAGCCTTGCGTCGGAATCACACTGATTTTTTTCGATTTAATTCAACAAGCTGGACTTGATCCTATCTAGGAGAAACTGATGGAAACTGTTATTGGCTTCACGGCGATCGCCGTCGCACTCTTGATCGGCCTTGGGGCACTGGGCGTCGGCATTGGCATGGGTCTTCTGGGCGGCCGCTTCCTCGAGGGGGCAGCGCGTCAGCCCGAGCTTGCGCCGATGCTGCAGACCAAGATGTTCATCGTCGTCGCGCTGCTCGACGCCGTGGCGATGATCGGTGTCGGTATCGCATTGTTCTTCGCGTTCGCCAATCCGTTCATTGCGCAGCTGCAGAACGCTACCGGCGGCTGATCAGAACCACCGCGGCGTCGTAGGAACCCGCCCAGGCGGGCGATCAGCGATGTCAGGAGGACCTTGTGGATATTAATCTAACTCTCATCGGCCAATCGATCGCAATGATCGTGTTTGTCTGGTTTTGCATGAAGTTCATCTGGCCGCCGTTGCTGGCCGCCATCGAGGAACGTCAGGAGACGATCGCCCACGGCCTTGCTGCTGCCGAGCGGGGCGAACAAGCACTCGAAGAGGCCAAAGCTCAGGCTGACGAGATCGTCAGCGACGCGCGCAAGCAGGCAACCGGCATTCTCGATCAGGCGCACGCCCGGGCGAACGAAATCGTTTCGGAGGGTAAGACGGATGGCGTCAAGGAACGCGAGCGTCAGCTAAGTGCAGCCAAGGCCGAGATCGAGCAGGAAACCAATCGTGCTCGTGAGCAATTACGCGGGCAGGTTTCGGCGATCGCGATGGCGAGCGCCGAGAAGATTCTGCAGCGCGAGATCGACGACAAGCAGCACGAGGACATTCTCGGCAAGCTGGCGCAGCAGCTCTAAGTAGCGTAGCAATGGCTGACAACAACACAATCGCCCGGCCCTACGCGCAAGCCGTTTTTGAACTCGCCGAAGAGTCCGGCAAGCTTGACGCGTGGTCGCAAGTTCTCGACATCGCAGGTCGATTGCTGGAGGACGGGCAAGTCGTTGAGTACCTGGGCGACCCCGAGTTCACCGACGCACAGCGGCTCGAGTTTTTGTCGGGCCTTTTTGCAAAGGCTGGCGCCGAGATGCTTGGCGGCAAAGACAAGCAGGGCACAAACTTCCTGAAGCTGCTACTCGAATACAGGCGAATCGCGGTCCTCCCTGAGATTTCGGCGCATTTCGAGACGCTGAAAGCCGAGGTCGAAAACATCGTTGAGGTCACAGTGACCTCGGCGGCGCCGATCAGCAAGAGCCAGCAGGACATGATCTCAGGCGCGCTGCGGGAGCGACTGGGCCGCGATGTAAACATCGCGACGGAAATTGACGAAAATCTGATCGGCGGCGCAGTAATCCGGGCCGGCGATGTCGTAATCGACGGTTCGCTTCGGGCAAGGCTGGAAGGCCTCGCAACCGAACTGGCCAAGTAAAGAGGAAAACAACATGGCACTCAAAGCTTCTGAAATCAGTCAGCTGATTAAAGAACGCATCGAGAACTTCGAGGCATCCGCAGAGGCGCGTGATGTTGGCACGGTCATCGGCGTGACGGACGGAATCGTCCGTATTCACGGCCTGAACGATGCGCGCTACGGTGAAATGCTCGAATTCCCGCAACATACGTTTGGCATGGCCCTGAACCTCGAGCAGGACTCGGTCGGTTCGGTCGTCCTTGGCGACTACAAGCATATTTCGGAAGGTGACACGGTCAAGACGACGGGCCGCATTCTCGAGGTGCCGATTGGGGAGGCGTTGCTCGGACGCGTGGTCGATGCCCTTGGCATGCCAATCGACGGCAAGGGCCCGATCGACACGGACATGACGGCGCCGATCGAGAAAGTTGCGCCCGGCGTTATTCAGCGGCAGTCGGTCAGTCAGCCGGTGCAGACGGGTCTGAAGTCGATCGACTCGATGGTGCCGATCGGCCGCGGCCAGCGCGAGTTGATCATCGGTGACCGCCAGACGGGGAAGACCGCCGTTGCGGTCGACACGATGATCAACCAGCGTGGCACGGGCATCAAATGTATTTACGTTGCCATCGGGCAGAAGGCTTCGTCGATCGCGGGCGTTGTCCGAAAGCTCGAAGAAGAAGGCGCGATGGATCACACGATTGTCGTAGCCGCCGCCGCTGCGGATAGTCCGGCGATGCAATACATAGCCCCGTACTCGGGTACGTCGATGGGCGAGTACTTCCTCGACAAGGGCGAAGACGCGCTGATTATCTTTGACGATCTCACGAAACAGGCCTGGGCGTATCGCCAGGTGTCACTGCTGCTGCGTCGTCCGCCGGGTCGTGAAGCGTATCCGGGTGATGTCTTCTATCTGCATTCGCGCCTGCTCGAGCGCGCATCGCGCGTCAATGCAGCGCACGTCGAGGAAGTATCGGGCGGCAAGATCAAAGGCAAGACCGGATCGCTTACGGCACTGCCTATTATCGAAACGCAGGCCGGTGACGTATCTGCGTTCGTACCGACCAACGTTATCTCGATTACCGACGGCCAGATCTTCCTGGAGACGGACCTGTTCAACGCCGGTATCCGCCCCGCGATCAACGCGGGTTTGTCCGTATCGCGTGTCGGCGGCGCGGCGCAGACGCAAATCATCAAGAAGCTAGGCGGCGGTGTTCGGCTCGCACTGGCACAGTATCGTGAGCTTGCCGCGTTCGCACAGTTTGCATCGGACCTCGACGCCACGACGCGAGCGCAGCTCGAGCGCGGTGAGCGCGTCACCGAACTCATGAAGCAGAAGCAGTACAGTCCGCTGTCGGTCGCAGAAATGGCGCTGTCGCTGTTCGCGGTCAACGAGGGCTACCTCGACAAGGTCGAGGTCAGCAAGATTGGTGATTTCGAGGCGGAGCTGCACGACTTCGCAAAGGCCAATCACGGTGACTTGCTTGACTCGATCAACGAGTCCGGCGATTACAACGACGAAGTCGCGGCGAGCCTCAAGTCGGTTTGCGACGGCTTTGTCGAAAAGGGCGCGTACTAAGCCATGCCAGGCGAAAAGGAAATCCGCACCAAGATCCGAAGCGTGAAGAACATGCAGAAGATCACGAGCGCAATGGAAAAGGTTGCGGCCAGCAAAATTCGCAAGGCGCAGCTACAGATGGAGGCGTCGCGACCGTATGCGACACATATTCGTGACGTGATCGGCCACCTGTCGCATGCCAACCCCGACACGAAGCACCCGTTTCTGCTGGAGCGTGAAATCAAGCGCGTCGGTCTTATCGTTATCTCGACAGATCGTGGCTTGTGTGGCGGGCTGAACGTCAATCTGTTCAAGCACGTTATCGGTGAGATTGCGGGCTGGCAGGACAAGGAAGTCGAAATCGATCTTGCGCTCGTCGGCGCGAAAGCCGTGCAGTTCTTCCGCCGCCTCGGCGGCAACGTAGTCGGCACAGCAGCGCACCTTGGTGACAAACCACAGATTAACGACCTGATCGGCGCGATCAGGATCATGCTCGACTCCTACTCCGATGGAAAGATCGATCGTTTGTTTCTGCTGCACAACGAGTTCGTCAGTGCGATGAGCCAGAAACCGGCTTGCGTGACGATTTTGCCGGTAAGCGAAATCAGTACGTCGACAGATGGGTTGCAGAAGCACTGGGACTACATCTATGAGCCCGAGGCGGCCGATCTGCTCGACGATCTCCTGATGCGTTACATCGAATCTCAAATCTATCGCGGCGCTGTCGAGAACTTTGCCTGCGAAATGGCGGCAAAGATGGTGGCGATGAAGTCCGCTACGGATAATGCCGGCGAGATCATCGAAAAGCTGCAGCTGCAATATAACAAGGCACGGCAGGCAGCAATTACTCAAGAAATTTCAGAAATCGTCGGCGGCGCGGCTGCCGTCTCATGATAAGGACCTACACATGAGCACCGGAAACACTGTGCAAATCATTGGCGCTGTCGTGGACGTCGAGTTCCCGCCGGAGCAGATTCCACATATCTATGAGGCGTTGATAATCGATGACGCCGACATAACGCTCGAGGTACAGCAGCAGCTGGGCGACGGCGTGGTGCGCACGATCGCGATGGGATCATCGGAAGGTCTGAAGCGTGGCATGGCGGTCACGAGCACGGGCGGCCCGATCTCGGTTCCGGTCGGCGAGAAAACGCTCGGGCGAATCATGGACGTGCTTGGCAAGCCGATCGACAATGCCGGTGAAATCGGTGCTGAAAAGCTGATGCCGATTCATCGCCCGGCGCCGACGTACGAGGAACAGGCAGCAACTACGGAAATCCTCGAGACCGGCATCAAAGTGGTCGACCTGATCATGCCGATCTCCAAGGGCGGCAAAGTCGGCCTGTTCGGCGGCGCGGGCGTCGGCAAGACGGTCGCGCTGATGGAGCTGATTCGTAACATCGCTCACGAGCACGAGGGCTATTCGGTGTTCGCCGGTGTGGGCGAGCGTACTCGTGAAGGTAACGACTTTTTTCACGAGATGACCGAGTCCGGCGTTATCGACAAAGTGTCACTCGTGTACGGTCAGATGAACGAGCCGCCGGGTAACCGTCTGCGCGTTGCGCTCACGGGCCTGACGATGGCCGAGGCTTTCCGCGACGAAGGCCGCGACGTACTGATGTTCATCGACAACATCTACCGTTACACGCTGGCAGGCACCGAGGTGTCCGCCCTGCTCGGCCGCATGCCCTCCGCCGTGGGTTACCAGCCAACGCTGGCCGAGGAAATGGGTATCCTGCAGGAGCGCATCGCATCCACCAAGACCGGCTCGATCACGTCGTTCCAGGCGGTATACGTACCGGCCGACGACCTGACCGACCCGTCGCCGGCAACGACGTTTGCTCACCTCGACGCAACGCTCGTACTGTCACGGCAGATCGCCGAGCTGGGCATCTATCCCGCCGTTGATCCGCTTGACTCTACCTCGCGTATTCTCGACCCGAACATTATTGGCCAGGAACACTATGACTGCGCACGAGGCGTACAGGCCGTATTGCAGCGCTACAAAGAGCTGCAGGACATCATCGCGATTCTCGGCATGGATGAGCTTTCCGAAGACGACAAGCAGATCGTCACCCGGGCACGCAAGGTCCAGCGCTTCCTGTCGCAGCCGTTCTTCGTTGCCGAGGTGTTCACGAACTCGCCGGGCAAATACGTAACGCTGGCCGAAACGATTCGCGGCTTCAATGGCATCGTCAACGGCGATTACGACCATATTCCTGAGCAGGCGTTCTACATGGTCGGCACGATCGACGAAGTCGTCGAAAAAGCCAAGACAATGAACCAGTAGGCACCGGACTGACTGGAGCAACGGAAAACATGACCGTGAACGGCACAACAAGAGGTTTCTGCTAAATGGCCACAATTCGGGTCGATATCGTATCTGCGGAAGGCGAGATCCATTCAGGCGAGGCGCTTATGGTATTTGCGCCTGCAAAGATGGGCGAGATAGGAATTGCGCCACGTCACGCTCCGCTGCTCACGGCATTGAAGCCGGGCGAAGTGCGCGTGCAGGACCCCGAAGGCAAAGAGCACTTCTTCTACGTCACGGGCGGCATGCTGGAAGTACAGCCGACCATGGTGACGGTGCTTGCAGATACAGCGCTGCGCGGCTCGCAGCTCGACGAAGCCGCGGCGCTTGCTGCGAGGCACGCAGCCGAAGAAGCTTTGAAAGGCGCGTCCGAGCAGACCGACATAGCCCGCGCGACGCGGGAGCTCGAAGAGGCCCGCGCCCGCTACCAGGCGGCACAGAAGCTCAAAGGCAAGCGTAAACGCTAGGTCCGCCTGAAGAGCGGCAGCACGCCGAGCCGATTTTTCATCTCAACTGGATTGTTATCACCGTCACGCAGCTCGCGGGGCGGGTCGAAAGCCTGTGTCAGTGGGGTCACGACAAGCATCGTGATTAGGGATGCTGCCAGACCGATGAAGTCGGCCGGCAAATCAGGGGCGACGAACAGCGTCATGATCCACGCGCTCAGGCCCACGGCCATAGCCGCAAGTGCGCCCGTGCGATTGGCCTTTTTCCACCACACGCCCAGAATGAATGGCACGATGATCGCGGCGAGTCCCAGTATGTTGGCATCGACCATCAGATTGAACACGACCTTGATTTTCAGGGCGACAAAGATCGCGATGATGCCGCATGCCGGGATTGCCAGACGCGCGACGAGCAGCGAAAGCTTCGGAGACGGATCGTGCTTGACGAGCGGCAGAACGTTTTTGGCCAGCAGGCTGGCACATGCCAGCAGCGCACTGTCGCCCGAACTCATAATCGCAGCCAGCAGCGCACCCACAAAAATTGCAACGGCAACCGGATGCAGATGCTGAATCGCCATGGTCGGAATAACCGATTCCGACGACGCGAGCTCGGGCATAGTCACGCTGGCAATGATGCCGATCAGCACCGGAATCAGCCCGAAGATCAGGTAGCCGACACCGCCGAGGTAAAATGAGTTCTGTGCAACGCGCTCACTCCTTGCGGCCGAGACTCTCTGGAACAGCGTTTGTGCGGAAATATCGACAACGCCGATGATCGTCCAGGCGCGCAGGTAGTTGAGCCACTGTTCGGGGGTATTGTCGACAGGAAGCATGCGAAACGTGTACTCATCGAAATGTGGAGATACGGCGCCCCAGCCGCCAACGTCGATCAGAATCACGACCAGCAGCATGATCAGGCCGAGAATAATGATCAGCATCTGGATGAAGTCGGTCAGTGCAACGGCCCACATGCCGCCAATGGCGGTGTAAACAAAAATGACAATCGCGCCGCTGATGATGCCGACTTCGAGCGGGATGCTCGTCAGCGACTCGAAGATCAGACCAAACGCCACCAGCACGGCACCGACCCAGGCAATATTGGAGAATAGCGACGACGCCGTGATGGCCATCGCGGCAACACGGCCGTAGCGCTGCTCCATGAAATCGGCGACCGTCATCACCCGCAGCCGGCGAAACATCCGCGCGAAAAAGAAACCGACAAGCAGCAGGGCGAGAGCGCCGCCCCACGGGTCCTCTATGACTCCCAGCATCCCTTCATCGTAGGCGGCACCGGCACCACCCATCATCGTGCTGCCACCGAACCAGGTCGCGATGACGGTCATCGAACACAACCAGACCGGTAGTCCACGGCCAGCAACGACGAACTCGGTGATGGTGTGTGTCTTTTGCGATGCGTAGAAGCCGACGACGAGCATCGCAAGCATATAGATGGCGACGCCCGAAAAAATAATCATTTCTGTCGACATATTGATTTATCTTGTCGTTGCCGAGAGGCAAGATTAGCATTGTTCGCCACAGCTGCTGCACGCCAGTGCCACGGGTCTTGCGGTATCATTCCGCGACCAAATCTCGCAGGAGCTCGCCGCGGCGGGCAACAACGAAAACAGGATAAAGCTTGCCTCTAAGCATCATCATTCTCGCCGCCGGTCAGGGAACGCGCATGCGCTCGGACCTGCCAAAAGTGCTGCAAGCTTTGGCTGGCCGGCCCATGCTCGGCCACGTACTGGACAGCGCCAGGGATCTCGGCGCCGACGATGTCTGCGTCGTATACGGCCATGGCGGAGATGCGGTGCCTGCCGCGCTTTCGGCTGCAGGCGTGCGCTGGACCCTGCAGGCTGAGCAGCTCGGCACGGGCCACGCCGTGCGGCAGGCGATGCCGGAGACGCCTGATGATAATCAGGTTCTGGTTCTGTTTGGCGATGTGCCGCTGTTGACGGTGTCGACGCTGGGCAAGCTGCTCGATGGCACACGAGCGGATGAACTTGCCGTACTTACGGTGGACCTGGACGACCCGGGCGGCTACGGGCGCATCTTGCGCGATGGTGGCAACGTCATTGGTATCGTGGAGCAAAAGGACGCAAGCGAAGCCGAAGAGTCAATCTTGGAAATCAACACGGGGGTCATGGTCTGCCCGGCGGGTAAGCTCAAAGACTGGCTGAATAATCTGGGTAATGACAACGCTCAGGGCGAGTATTATTTAACGGACGTAATTGCCATGGCTGTCGCCGACGGAGTGACCGTGCACGGCATCAAGGCAAGCAACTGGACAGAAGTAATGGGCATAAACGACAAAAAGCAGCTGGCCGAAGCCGAGCGTGCGCTGCAGGCGCGGCTGGTTGACGAACTCATGGCCAACGGCGTTGGTTTCGCCGATCCCGCGCGGGTAGATATTCGCGGTGATCTCGTGTGCGGTAAGGACGTGTTCATCGACGTGAATGCTGTTTTCGAAGGCGACGTGGCATTGGGAGACGGCGTCCGGATCGAATCGAACAACCTGATTCGCGACAGCAAGCTCGGCCCCGGCACGGTCGTGCATTCCAATTGCCACATCGAGGGCGCAACGACCGGCGAGAGCTGTGAGATCGGGCCGTTTGCCCGTATGCGCCCGGGCGCAGAGCTGGCCAACAACGTCAAAGTCGGTAACTTTGTCGAGATCAAGAAAAGCACGGTTGCCGACGGCAGCAAGATCAACCACCTGACCTACATAGGTGATAGCGAAATTGGGACAGGCGTCAACGTCGGCGCCGGCACGATCACGTGTAATTACGACGGTGCCAACAAGCACAAGACGACGATAGGCGACAACGTCTTCATTGGCTCCGGAGTAAACCTCGTCGCACCGGTTGAGATCGGTAAGGACGCTACGATTGGTGCCGGTTCGACAATTACGAAGCGAGCGCCGGAAGGCGAGTTGACGCTGGAGCGGTCAAAGCAGACGACCATTCGCGGCTGGAAGAAACCCACGAAAAGCGGAGCAAGCTGAATGTGCGGAATTGTTGGCGCGATTGCCGGAAAAGACGTTGTTCCGACGCTGGTCGAAGGACTGCGTCGTCTCGAGTATCGAGGCTACGACTCCGCGGGCGTCGCGGTCGTTGGCAGTGACAACAAACTCGGGCTATGTCGCACGACCGGCAAAGTTGCCGAACTTGAAGACAAACTTTCGAAGTCTCCGCTAATCGGTCTTGTTGGCGTTGCGCATACTCGCTGGGCGACGCACGGCGGCGTCACCGAGAGTAACGCACACCCGCACCTGTCGGGAGGACGAGTTGCCGTTATTCACAACGGCATCATCGAGAACTTCCAGCCAATCAAGGATGAGCTCGTCGCCAAGGGCTATGAGTTTGAATCGGAAACGGACACGGAGGTCGCGGCGCATCTCGTGTACGACTATTTGCAGCAGGGTGATGATTTGCTGGGCGCGGTCGGCAAAGCGGTAAAGAAGTTCCAGGGAGCGTTCGCACTGTTGGTCATCGACGCTGAAGACCCGGGCCGAATTGTGGTTAGTCGGGTCGCGAGCCCGTTGGTCATCGGTCTTGGGGATGGCGAGAATTACGTTGCCAGCGGAGTGCCGGCCTTGTTGCCTGTGACACAGCGCTTCATTTTTCTCGAACAGGGCGACATAGCCGAAATCTCCCGCGAGCAGGTCCGGATTTTCGACACGGACGGCAACGCCGTGACGCGGGATGTGCACGAGACCCAGTGGGATGCAGAGGCGGCCGAGAAGGGCCCCTATGCACATTACATGCTGAAGGAGATTTTCGAGCAGCCCGCTGCGCTGGCCGACACGCTCTACGGCCGGGTCAAGAATCACAGAGTGTCTGCCGCAGTCACTGGGCAAACGCGCGGCCGAGTTGCTCGACCAGGCGGAGCACATCCATATCATCGCCTGCGGTACCAGTTACCATGCCGGTTGCGTCGCAAAATACTGGATCGAGTCACTGGCCGGCGTGCCCTGCCAGGTCGAGATTGCAAGCGAGTACCGGTACCGTCATGTCGTGGTGCCGCAAGAACACGCTGTTCGTAACGCTGTCCCAATCGGGCGAAACGGCGGACACGCTCGAAGCCTTACGCCTTGCCAAAAAGTCAAATTACATTGGCACACTGACCATTTGTAACAGCCCGCAGAGTTCGATGGTGCGCGAATCCGATCTCGAAATGATGACGCAGGCGGGTCCCGAGATCGGCGTTGCGAGCACCAAAGCGTTTACAACGCAGTTGCTTTCAGTGCTGCTCGTGACATTGATGCTGGCCCGTCATCGCGGCCTGAGCGAGGAGCGCGAAAGGGAGTTTGTGTCGCACATCTATCATGCGGCATCCGCCTGCGAGCAAGCGCTGAAGATGAGTGATGAACTGAAGCACCTCGCTGAAGACTTTGCCGAGAAGAACCATACGCTGTTTCTTGGCCGCGGTCCGATGTGGCCGATCGCGATGGAAGGCGCGCTCAAGCTCAAAGAGATTTCCTACATTCATGCCGAAGCGTACGCAGCAGGCGAGCTGAAACATGGGCCCCTGGCATTGATTGATGAAGAAATGCCGGTGGTCGTCGTTGCGCCGAATAACGAGCTGCTCGACAAACTGAAATCCAATATGCAGGTTGTACGCGCGAGAGGTGGTCAGCTGTACGTCTTTGCGGATCGCGAATCCGGAATCGAAGACGAGCCCGGCATGAAAGTAATTGCAATGCCGCATGCGGACCGGCTCATCGCACCCATCGTCTATACGGTTCCACTGCAGCTACTGGCGTACCACGTTGCAGTACTCAGAGGCACCGACATCGATCAGCCGAGAAATCTCGCCAAGTCGGTG
>CAVQDJ010000003.1:0-8098 GCA_963711285.1 uncultured Gammaproteobacteria bacterium
GTGAATATTTTTTTTCGGGGCGGCTTTGATAACCTGCTCGAGGATTCTCTCTTCCTCGCCCGGCTTCATGCCGGTTAGCCAGATTTCCGGTGAATGCCGCAGCCGTTCGAGATCGCGCGTCAGCGTACGTGGACAATAATGCCCAGCTTCGTTTGCAAGCCGTTCCATTTCATCCGGGAACGAGACTTCGATAACGAGGACCTTGAGATCCTCGCAAGCATTGAGAACCGGCCATAGCGTTTCGTTGGTCTTGGTGTCGCCGCTGACTGCAAATGCCCCACCGGAGTTCTGTACCGTGTACCCGAGAGTTGGCACCGTATGCATGACATCGACCGCATAGAAATCGCGATGCTTGATCGTGACCGTGTCGCCCGGACTGCAGACCTGATAGCGCAGCATCGGATTTTCTGCTGAGGGAAGCTTGGCGAAGTCGGGCCAGATAACACCGTTGAACAAGTGATCCTGAATTGCACGCAATGTCTCTTCGCGTGCGTACACTGTTAACGGCTCCTTGAAGTTTTCATCGAAGACGCTGTCCGCTAGCATCGGT
The DNA here is from genome assembly GCA_963711285.1 of uncultured Gammaproteobacteria bacterium. Taxonomy (GTDB): domain Bacteria; phylum Pseudomonadota; class Gammaproteobacteria; order Steroidobacterales; family Woeseiaceae; genus UBA1847. The sequence continues at coordinate 551 of CAVQDJ010000003.1, forward strand.
AACCCGGCAATATGGTCGAGATGTGCGTGAGTCAGAAAGACGTGACGAATCGGGTCGATTTCTTCGAGCGCAAGGTCGCCGATACCAGTGCCGGCATCTATCAGCACATCGTCGTCGACGAGCATGGCAGACGTGCGCGAGCCCGCGCCGATGCCACCACTGCAACCCAGAATTCGTATTCGCATAGCGTTCGTTGGGGTTCTATTGAACTTCACCCTGTGGGATGATTCGTTCATCGGAACGTTAGGTGATGCACCGGCCGGTTTCTGTGTCTCAAATCACAATTCTCTTGCTGTACCTGTTGGGAGCCGTCGCTTTCGCAATGTCTCGATTGCCTCGCTATGTTGCGTGGACGCGGCCACTTCTGGTTGCTGCAGTTGGATTTTCGGCCGCCGGAGTGATGCTCCACGGCCAGGGTCTGTATGCCGAGGTCAATCAGGCGAGCGGCTTGACGGTGTCCCTGGCAGGCGCAGTATCCCTCATCGGCCTGCAGCTGGCAGTGATCGGACTTCTCGGCGCGCTGGAGCCGACATTGCGCGGTATGGCCGCCGGTCTGCTGCTACTTGCAGCGGTTGCGACTATTCCGATCGATATGCAGCCCAACATCGAGGCAGTTTTGGATCTCTCATGGCAAATGCAGGCGCATATCCTGATCGCGATGTTCGCTTACGGATTGCTCACCGCTGGCGCGATTGTCGCTATTTTCGCATTGATCCAGAATCAACGGCTGCGCGCCGGAAAAATATCTGCCGCGAACCATTTGTTCGCGCCACTTGAGACAACGGAAAAAATGCTTTTTGGCGTCGCGGCGACAGGGTTTGCCGGCTTGCTGCTGGCCGTCCTGTCAGGTTTCGCGTTCGTCGAGGATCTGTTCGCCCAGCACCTCGTACACAAGACCGCCTTTTCCCTGATGGCATTGGCGTTATTCGGCGTACTGATTGCGGGTCGGCTGTTCGCCGGGTGGCGCGGCAAGCGCGCTGTTTACCTTTACTTGTCCGGCTTTGCGTTTCTTTGCCTCGCGTATTTCGGCAGCCGCTATGTTCTCGAGGAAGTTCTCAACCGGTCCTGGGGCTAAAGCGCCTACCGCATCTGAGACGTGTTTTCTTGACAGCCGGTATGCGTACTGATGAACTGAGTACGTGCGAGTTTTTGAGGAGGTGCCCAACTCTTGGGCGATGACAGCTCACTGGCAGGATTAATCAGTCTGCTTGTTGTTCTACTGATGCTTTCCGCTTTCTTCTCGGGATCGGAAACGGCGCTCATGAGCCTGAACCGCTACCAGCTTCGCCACAAAGCCCGCGAAGGTCATCGTGGCGCGAGGCTGGCCGAGAAACTCCTGCGGCGACCCGACCGCGTGATCGGGCTGATACTGCTCGGCAATAATCTTGTCAATATCTTTGCAGCTTCGATCGTTGCCGTCGTCGCGATGGATATGGGCGGCCAGCCGGCGGTTGCGATCGCATCGTTGCTCATGACGCTGGTCATACTCGTCTTCGCCGAAGCCGCGCCCAAGACGCTGGCGGCATTGCATCCGGAGCGCGTCGGGTTTCCCGCCGCAATGATCTACTACCCGCTGCTAAAGATCGTCTATCCGCTTGTCTGGCTCACGAACATGGCAGCAAACGGCGTGTTGTTCTTGTTCGGCGTGCGCCCTGGCGAAACGGAGCTGCAGGCTTTGACTCGCGAAGAGTTGCGTACCGTCGTGCATGAAGCAGGCAGCCGGATTTCGGGCCGTTATCAAAAGATGCTCATTAGCATTCTCGATCTCGGCAAAGTCACCGTGGACGACATCATGGTTCCACACAATGAAATAGTGGGCATCGATCTTGACGCCGATCCGAATCAGATCGAGAGCCTGATCAGTGAAACAACGCACACACGCCTGCCCGTTTATCGCGATAATATTGACAATGTCATCGGTGTTCTGCACATGCGGCGACTCGCTAATCTCGCGCAGCGTTCGTTCGATCCCGACGACCTGATTCCGCTGCTTGACGAACCCTATTTTGTTCCCGAAGCCACTCCCCTGAGCACGCAGCTTGTTCAGTTTCAACGCCGGAATAAACGCCTCGCCCTTGTGGTTGATGAGTATGGTGATATTCAGGGTGCGGTCACGCTCGAAGATATCCTCGAAGAAATCGTCGGCGAATTCACGACTGACTCGGCGGACGAGGATGACGACGTTGTGCAGGAGGGGGCTGACTCCTGGCTCGTAGACGGCACCGCCAACATTCGCGAGCTGAATCGGTCGCAGAGCTGGCAATTGCCTACCGACGGGCCAAAAACGCTGAACGGCCTCATCCTCGAGCTGCTGGAAACGATTCCCGAGCCGACAACCTGCTTAAAGATCAGCGGCTACCCGATCGAAATTGTCGAAACAAACGACAATCGCATCCGCACGGTTCGCGTTGGGCCACGAATCGAAGAAACAGAGAGCGCGGCCTAGAAGATTTCGTCGAGTGCTTCACTGACGCGCCTGACGCCCGTTATCTTGATTCCTTTCGGCAGCCGCTTCGGCACGTTGGCAGTGGGAATCAGCGCATGCGTAAACCCCTGCTTCGCTGCGGCTGCCAAGCGCTCTTCGCCGAAGCGTACCGGACGTATCTCCCCGGCGAGACCGATCTCTCCGAAACTGACAAGACGTTCCGTGCAAGGGAGATCACGAAAGCTCGAGACAATCGCGAGCAACGCAGGGAGGTCGACCGCCGTTTCAGTAATTCGAAGGCCACCCACCACGTTGACAAAAATGTCTTCCTGACCCAGCGCCAGACCACCATGCCTTTGCAGTACTGCGAGCCAGAGTGCCAGGCGGTTCTGATCAACGCCTGAAGCAAAGCGTTTCGGATAGCTAGTGTTGCCATCGGCGACGAGCGCCTGAATCTCGACGAGCAGCGGTCGGCTGCCTTCCCAGGCGACTGAGACGACGCTGCCAGGTTCCACGACAGAATCGCGTGACAGGAATATGGCGGAAGGATTGCTGACTTGCCGAAAGCCGGTCTCGGTCATGGCAAAAACACCCATCTCGCCGCTTGCCCCGAAGCGGTTCTTAACGGAACGAATAAGCGTGTAGCGACTCGCCGGATCGCTTTCAAAATACAGCACGGTATCGACCATGTGCTCGACGGCGCGCGGGCCAGCGATCGCGCCTTCCTTCGTGACGTGGCCGATGATGAAGACTGACACCTCGTGCAGCTTCGCGAACTGCACGACTCGGGCAACACACTCACGCAGCTGCGCTATCGAGCCGGGTGCCGACGGCAGGTCTGCGCTGGCCATCGTCTGAATTGAGTCAATAACCAGAACTTTCGCACCTGAGTCGGTGACCTGAGCGAGTACGTGCTCGAGTGACGTTTCCGCGAGCAACTTCATCTCGGACGCGGAGAGCCCGAGTCTTTGCGATCTCTGGCCTATCTGTCGCAGCGATTCCTCCCCGGTCGCATAGAAAACCAGAAGTTCGGTCGACAGGCCGGCGGAAACCTGTTGCAGCAATGTCGACTTACCCACGCCCGGATCGCCACCGAGCAAAACGACGGAGCCCGGAACCAGACCGCCACCCAGCACCCGGTCGAATTCGTCAAAACCGGATGAGTGCCGACGCGTAAGGTCTTCGGGAAGCGAATCCAGGCTGGCCGGGACATTCGTCGACTCCCGTGCCGGCCGCGTCGCGGCGATGCGGGTCTGCGCAAGCGTATTCCAGGCCGAGCAGTCCGGGCACTGTCCGGCCCACTTTACGCTGTGAGCACCGCAGACCGTGCAGACGTATGCCGTTTTTGCTTTAGCCATGTATAAGTATCTGTTTTATATAATTTTTTAGTTTTTGACTTGCTGCAGCTCAGAGATTTTCGGACCTGTGTCACATTGTGGGCAGCTTGAAAGGCAATGATAGCACCGGGTTCGGGCCTGCTTATTACATAAAAATGCCAACCCTATCTCATTAAGAAAGGTCGCCATTTCCTATACTTTCGTGCTTGAAAAAGGGATTTATTCGCGTTGAAACCGCAACAAAAACAAAAGCGTAACCGCCTAATCGCGTTGAGCTTTGTCAGCGTATTGCTGATCCTCGTTTACGGCCCACTGTCGCAGTGGTTCGTTGCGGCCGATCGCATGCTTTACGACCAGCTGGCATCGCACCTGCCGAACAAACCACTGAACAATGCCGTGATCGTCAGCATCGATCCGTCCAGGATCGACCGGGACGGCCTTGTCGAGACATATGGTCAAGTGATTGCGGCGCTTAATCAGGCGCGAGTGCAACGTATAATCATGGCGCAGCCACCCGATATGGCTGATGACGAAAATCTGCCTGGCTGGGCCGTAGCGATGAGTGCCAACGTGCCGGTTTATGCACCAACTCGGCATCGCTTTGCCGACCTCGCTACGCGTGACGGTTTTTTCGAAGTGCGCGCTGACAGCGATGGCGTCTTGCGCCAGTCAGAACTGTGGCAACTCAACGATGGTGTGATGTCGCCTTCACTTCCGCTCGCAGTCGCATTTGACAACGATAACGCAACCGCGAGTCACCGGATATCGAGAGAGGAAGACGCAATCTACTTCTCGAACTACCAGGAACTTGATCGCATCAAGGTCGCCGACCTGCTGGACAAGCACAAGGACAAGTCATCACTTGCCGGCGCGACAGTGTTCCTCGACTCTGCACCGGCGCTGGTCGGTGCGACCGCGATGCTACCTTCGGGTCAATTCGTGACCGTATCGGAAATAACGGCGGCGCTGCTGGCCGACGTGGAACAGGATCGGACCATCATCGCGCCATCGTGGGTCGGCGCGATGGAATGGCTGGCACCAGTACTCCTCGCCATCGTCGCCGTACTGTTTATGCCGGACCGGTCACGCAAGGATATTGCGGTGCTTGCCGGCGTCGCAACCGTCATGCTGCTGCTGCTTGAAACGCTGCTGCTGTATGTGCTGCATGTTCGCATTGACCTCGGCCGGCCAATCGTCATATTTGCTGGCGTCGCGATTCTGAGTATCTGGCTGTCTGGCGACGCCAAACAGGAACTCAAAGATGCGTTCAAAAAAGGCAATGACTATCTGGCCGCCGGTCGCCTCGAACCGGCATTTGCCGAGTTCCGCCGTTGCCCTCCGTCGGAGACCATTGCGACTGTGATGTACAAATTGTCGCTCGCTTTCGAGGAACAGGCGAAGCCGGAACGAGCCGAGGCCGTGCTCGAATGGATGAAGCGAACGCAAGGCACGCCTTCTGCCACAATGACCGGCAGCCTCAATCCAAGCAAAGGTCCGCAACGCCTCGGCCGTTACGTTATCGAACGCCGCATCGGCCGCGGCGCCATGGGTGCCGTCTATCTCGCCAAGGACCCGCGAATCAACCGGCCAGTTGCACTAAAGGCCATTCCGATCGAAAAAGAATTCGAGGATGAGGAACTCAAGGAAGCGAGACTGCGCTTTTATCGCGAGGCGGAATCGGCCGGACGACTGGCGCATCCCAATATCATCACGGTGTTCGATGCTGGCGAGGATAAAGGTCTCGCCTACATCGCGATGGAGTACGTTCCGGGAACTCCTCTGAAAGCATTCACAGATCCGACAAAGTTGCTTGCGCCCAAGCGCGCACTCGAGCTTTGCGCATCCACTGCCGATGCGCTGGACTATGCGCACAATCAGGGTGTCATCCACCGCGACATCAAGCCTGCCAACCTGATGTACAACCCCAAAGAAGGTTCGCTGAAGATCACGGACTTCGGTGTCGCGCGGATGACCGATAACAACAGTACGAAAACCGGGATCGTGCTCGGCACGCCAATGTACATGTCGCCCGAACAGCTCGCGGCAGAAGACCTTACGGGCCTCTCGGACTTGTTTTCGCTTGGTGTTACTCTATACGAGCTTTTGGCCGGAGAAGTGCCATTCAAGGCGACGAACATCGCGATTTTGATGACAAAGATTACTACGGAAGATCCTGCACCGATTTCTCAGCGCAGAGCCGGAATACCGCCCAGCGTGGACGCCGTTTTGGCCAAGGCATTGGCCAAACGTCCCGAGGAACGCTTCTCTTGTGGCGCTGAAATGGCAATCGCGTTACGTAACTGTGCACGATACTCGTAGACCCGGATACCGAAGTTGAAATTGCATTGAAGAGCCTTCGCGGAAAAATCGACATCGCTGAACTGACTGACACCGGGCGTGTCCGTGACCACAACGAAGATGCCATTGGCTCGGATCCCGATATCGGCCTGATGGTGCTTGCCGACGGCATGGGCGGCTACAACGCTGGTGAAGTCGCCAGCGGCATTGCCGTGCAGATCGTCTCAGAGCTTGCGACCGAGGGCGCTTCCCGTGAGAATCGCGACGAAATCGACCCTCACAGCGGGCTGATGCGCCAGTCCATCGTGCTGCGAGACGCGGTTTATCGTGCCAACAAGATTATATTCCAGACCGCGCAGAGCCAGACGCACTGCGAAGGCATGGGCACGACCATCGTCGCCTGCATGTTCTACGACAACAAAGTATCGATTGCCCACGTTGGCGATTCCCGGGCCTACCGGCTGCGCGGCGGCGCATTCGAACAGCTGACGCTGGACCACTCGCTGCTGCAGGAACTCGTCGATCGTGGCTTCTACTCGGCCGAGGAAGCGCAGCGCTCGACCAATCGCAACTACGTGACCCGGGCACTCGGCGTGGAGCCAACCGTCGAGGTCGAGGTGCACGAGTATGAGGTGCTGCCGGACGACATCTACCTGCTGTGTTCCGACGGCCTGCCGGATATGGTTGAAGATGAAGATATTCACTTAACTATAAGCACTTTTAATGCTAGTCTTGATGTCGTTGGTAAGCAATTGATTGAATTGGCAAATGACCATGGTGGGCGCGACAATGTGTCGGTCCATACTGGCACAGGTCATTGCGCCGTTTGCGGCCAGGAAAGGCCTGTTAGTCAAGCTTGCCAACTTGTTCCGCTCGTAAAGGGTGCAGGGGTTAGGAGATTGTTGGATTACGAGCGATATCGGCTGCCATGCAGTCAGCTCTTCTTTGTGTCTTACGGCTCCCTGTTTTTTGATTTGGTCTCACTGAGAACGGTGACATGGCACGGTTAATTCTTAGTCTGGACAACCAGGTTCTGGCTGAATACAACATGACGAAAGAGCGCTACACGGTCGGACGCCTCCCGGATAATGACGTTCGCATCGATAACCCCGCTGTCAGTGGTCATCACTCCCTGATCATCAATATTCTCAATGACTCGTTTCTTGAGGACCTGAACAGTACCAATGGCACCTACGTCAACGGCAAGCTGATCAAGAAACATGCGTTGCAGCATGGCGATGTCATTACTATCGGCCATCATCAGCTGCGGTTCTCGGATCAGCAGGTGACCGAGACCGAGCAGGACGAATTCGAGAAGACGATGGTGATTCCTGCCGGCCAGCAGAATGCCGAGCAGCTTGCCGCAGCCGAACAGGCTGCGGATGCAGCGGCCGCTGCAGTGAAACTGGACCCGGAGGAGGCTGCGGCTGCCGTCAAACTGGACCCGGAGGAAGCCGGGCCGCTTTCTGATGAGCCGAAACCGGCGCG
>CAVQDJ010000004.1:0-124124 GCA_963711285.1 uncultured Gammaproteobacteria bacterium
AGGGTTAGAAGCACTAATGGATTCCACCTATGCCCGAGGAGCGGCAATCAATGGCGAAAGTACTCATTCTTTATTCCACCACGGACGGCCACACAATCGAGATCTGCAAGCGCATAAAACAAACGGTTGAGGCACAGGGCTACCACGCGTGCAAATACAGGACCTCAAGGACGAGCCGGAGCTGGTATCGGGAACGTTTGACAAGGTAGTAATCGGAGCGAGTATTCGTTACGGCAAACATCAGCCCCTGGTCAGTGAGTTTATAAAGGAGAATCAATCGATTCTCAGAAGCGTACCCAAACGCCTTCTTCTCTGTGAACGTTGTCGCGCGAAAAGCGGAAAAGAATCAACCAGAAACGAATCCCTACCTGCAAAAGTTCTTAAAGAAGATTGACTGGCGGCCGCAGCAGCTTGGCGTGTTCGCCGGAAAGATTGATTACCCAAGTCTTGGTTTCATCGACAAGCAGATGATTCGCTTGATCATGTGGATAACCAAGGGTCCGACGGACCCGAACGCGATCGTGGAATTCACCGACTGGGACAAGGTCGATGAATTTGGACGAATGGTAGTCGAGATGTAGGCACAGGAAGTGCGCTGGATGCATTTATCAGTCTAACGCCTGGAGAAAATTCTTCAGAGAAATCATCTGCGGACTTTTTCGCTTGAAGCTAGCGAAAGTTCTGACTTTATTTTGCCACCCAGGCTGAGCGGCTGCGTTTCCCGAGACCGACCGTTTGAGCGGTCTGAGGGCACTATTTCGGTCTAATTGTTGGTCCGACCCCATCTCCTCCTGCCGTCTAATTGTTGGTCCGACCCCATCTCCAATCGCTCGCGGCTCTGGCACCGGACTTGGCGCCTGCTGGCAAGCGCCGCACTCAGGCGACCGGCAGCGCTGGCCAGGTATTGCGGTCCTGCCCGACGCACCGTTTGATATCAGACTGCAGATGCAATTGGAAACATTTGGATACGCGAGGAAACCCTAAACGTCACCTCAATAGGGTCTACTAAAGTTGTAAGTTCGCTGGCCATCGCCCCTCAAATGAAAAACCCGTCAAAAGGACGAAAACATGAAGACTCTTAAAATACTCTGCGCGTTTTTGATAACGACAGCATTGGCATCTCCTGCAATTGCCCACCAGCATGGCAGCAAGGGCATGAACATGGATATCGTTGAAACGGCCGCGAGCGCCGGCACGTTCAATACGCTGATCGCGGCAGCGAAAGCAGCCGGACTGGTCGACGCACTGAAGGGGGATGGCCCGCTAACGGTCTTCGCGCCGACCGACGAGGCTTTCAGTGCGCTGCCGGCGGGCACCATTGCGACGCTTCTGAAGCCAGAGAACAAGGATCAACTTGCGACCATCTTGCAATATCATGTCATTGTCGGAAACGTCGGCAGTCGTGCGCTCGCTGACGGCGTCGTTCTTGACACGCTAGCCGGCATAGACGCCCAAATCAGTAAGACGGAAGGCGGCTTTAACATTGAAAACGCACGTATCGTTGCAACCGACATCAATGCCAGCAACGGTACCGTGCATGTGATCGACCGCGTGATTCTGCCGCCGGTGCAAATGTCGCGCAGCGAAGCCGCCAAGATTATCAGAATGGCGATCGACCGCGGCGTACCCATGTTCAATCATGGCAACGCAGAAGGCACGGCTGCGGTCTACATGGCTGCTTCCGAAAAGCTAATCCGTTTTGGCGGCCTTAACTCAGAGGAACGTGCAAGATTGCAGATGGGCCTGACGGCAGCGAGCTCAGCAGAAAGCGCCACTGCCAGCGCATGGGAGCTCCGCTACGCGATCGATGATGTAAACACATCCCTGCACAACAACGGCAAAATGCAGACCAGCTCGCGCATGAGTCGCTGAAAGCAAGGTCGCTCCGCTGCCAGGCGGAGCTGAGACAGGGGACAATGAGCGTGGAGCCGTGTTGCTCTTTGCAACTTTCCTGAAAATGGAACAGTGGGGTCAGATCGCTGTTATTGGATCCGGCCACCGTTCCACCTTTACCGGCAGCAAACTCTAGAGGCTGAACGTTTCACGCTGGATCGCGAGCCAGACTTTCGTATTTTTACCCAGCTTTACCGGCACAACGCGCCAATGCATGAGAAAAGGAGTGCCGTCCTTTTTGTAGTTGATCGCCTTACCTTCAAATCGGCCGCCAGCGCTGAGTGTCTTGGCCAGTCGAGCGATAACCTTTTTGTCTGTCGCTGGCCCCTGTAAGATCTTCGGCGTCTTTCCCAGCACTTCTGCCGGGCTGTACCCGGTAAGGTTCTTGAAAGCTTTGTTTGCATAAAGAATCTTGGTCCTGGCCGTAGCGTCTGTTATCAGAATGGAGTCATAACTATTCTCCGCCAGCGCCTTTAAAGTCTGACTGTTCAGCTTGGCGTCCTGTAGGACCTTATCGAGTGATTTGATCATTTACTGTTCCTGCAACGGGTCGGATGTAACGATGATAAGAAACTAACTGCCGGGGAAAGTATCACAGACGTTCGATGAACGTACGAACAAACTCATCAGCAGGATCGAGCACTGCGCCGTCAGAGTGTCAACGGGCTGCTCAACCAGAGCCCCGGGAAAAAAGCCAGAGCAAGCTGAGGCCGAGACCGCAGCTAATCGCCCAATTGGAATAAAGGGCCAATCAAAGGGGTCGGATTCGCTTATCGCCTAAATCGGCCCAAACCCCGTTTCATGCCAACTCTGGTTGATCCGGGGGGCCTCGGCTGAACCTGCTTCGCAGGTTCAAACCCTGCACTCGCGTTAGCGAGAACAAAAAAGGCACTCGCAAGGAGGGCCTTTTCTTGTTTTTGGTAGCGGGGGCGAGCTTTGTACGTTAGCAAGGTCTGATAAGCCACTGATTGTATTAGACGTGCCGCTTTTGGCTGCCTAGCGTCTTACTCCGCGAACGACCGCTATTGCTTCTACCGGGAGTCGGGCCGCAACTTTCGCCTACCCAGCGATGGGGGGCAATCGGCCACAAGCTGTCGTCGGGCGTGATTGAGGAAGCTTTGCTCGCAATCTCGCGGAAACGAGCTCAGGCTCACGCCGCCCACGTTCGCGAACCTTTCGCGACGCGTGGTTAGCAGTAAACCTGATGCGATCACGGTTTCTCACGGGGAGTGACCGCCGGGCCGGAATTCCGGTCCGGCTACTTGAAGTGAGACTTGAAGTAGTTCACCGAGTTTCTCAGTGCTTTCCAGGTGTGCTCGGCATCCGCTTTCAAGTCTTCCCAGGCATCTTCACCGGCATCACGCAGCTCCTGCAGTTTACCCTCCGCTTTGACCCGCGCTGCCTTGGCTTCCTGGAGCTTTTCCTGATACTCCTCTTTGACGTCCGCGCCGGCATTGTTCACCTTGGCCTCAAGCTCATCCACTTCTTCGTTTATTTCGTCCAGCTGGCCCTTCAGCTTTTCGACGAATTCATTCCTGTTCATTGGTTACGACTCCCGTTAAATTCACTCTGTTATGCGACACTGCCGCCGCCGAGCACTATTCAGCGCATGAACCCTACCACATTAAAAACTCAGGGTTCATGACACGAATGAGTGACTGCGCCATGCCAATCATGTGTATGCTGGACTCGCTCGCCACCCGACATGCTTGTCGATTTGCGGGCGGTGACGCGGATTTTCGGTCATCCATGATTTACTCAAACAAAACTGGAGCATCTCCGTGGACTTCATAAGAGTCATAATTGCAATCCTGCTACCGCCACTCGGCGTTTTTCTGCAAGTCGGCCTGGGGAAACATTTCTGGCTGAACATACTGCTGACAATTCTTGGCTACATACCAGGAATTGTTCACGCGGTATGGATTATTGCGAAGAAGTAGCATTTACTTGACGCGCGTGATGTGTTCCTGAGCTGTGCCGGACCAACAAGACAACTCCGGAGCCGGCACAAGGAAGCGCCTCCAGCATCTCGCCTGGCTGCTGGACAGTTCGATACGACTGCCGGGCGGCTTTCGTATTGGTATCGACGGAATTCTCGGCCTGTTTCCCGGCATTGGTGACGCGGTATCCGCAGGCCTCTCATCGTATATCGTCGTCAAGGCCGTGCGCCTCAATGTTCCCGTCATCGTGCTTCTGCGCATGTTGCTCAATGTTGCGCTGGAACTCGCGGTTGGCATCATCCCGATCGTCGGCGATCTGTTTGATTTCGCCTTCAAAGCCAATGAACGCAACGTCCGGCTCATCGATGCGCACCTTGAAGCACCGGCCCGCACTCGCAGGCAGGCCCGGCGCGTTCTCCTGCTGGTCGCACTTGTGCTGGTCGGCCTGCTAGTACTGACGATAGCCGCGTCCATTGCTCTGCTGCAGTTGCTTTGGACCCGGCTCACTATGTAAGCAGTGATGCGTTCCTGGGCTGTGCCGGGTGGACACGGCTAGTTCGCACCAGCCTCCAACGCGAAACTGGCCGCCTTTTTTGCCGCCGCCTGATCGTCAGGATGACTGAGTGTCTTCTGTGCCCGCATATGGGCGCGGCGGGCCTGCTCGAGAGCTGCCTCTCGCATTCCGCATCCTGGGATCGCTGCCAGCGAAGCGAGCGCTTTCTGCAGCCGCACAACGACTTCGATACTACCGGCGCCGTCACGACCAATTGAATTGTAGGCATCGTCAAACAGGTCGTTTATGTTGATCTCCGGTACTGCGACGCGGTCATACTGGACGGCCGGACTGGTTTCTCTTGTAAAGCCAGCACCCAGACGGGCGAATATCCTTACAGTTCGACCGATGACATCAATTGCCGTGCCAGGGTCGTTGATGCCCGGTGAAAGTGCCCGGCCGGCGATCTCTGCCAGCACAACGACACCAAATCTCGGATCTTCGTCGAAGGTCCTGGCATCGCCGATCAGGAACCCGTCGACCATGGTTGCCACGTCATCATCGACCAGCGGTTGGCCGCTGTCGTTCCAGGCATATGCAATGATTCTGCCCGGAAATACGAATGCGCCAGGCAGTGCCGCGACTTCAATCAATATACCGTTGTTTTCAGCAAACTCTTGGAGAAGCTGCAGATCAATTCGCTGGATGTAGCCAATCGTCGGAGCGGTTATGGATATTGCCGATGGGGGATGGCCGCTCACCGCTTGCCCGCCAAGGGTAGGAGACTCGATCCGCCGCTCGATCGCCGTCATGGTGGCCGCTTCAACCTTCTCAATAGTGTTTCCGAGGCGACCTAGTCTGGCAATCTGGTCCACCCACTTGACGAAAGTTGCAATCACCACGGCAAAGACCAGGATGGTCAGGGAAAATAACGCAAACCGACCGGCGACATCGTAAAAACCGTTCTCCAGCGCAATAAGCGACACGATGCTGAAAATAAAAGCGCCGATGAACGTCGATAGTGCGTTCTGAGATACGTCATCAGCGAGGACTAGAGAAAAGGCACGGGGCGTCGCGCTGCTACTGGCGGAAGCATAGGCAGATACCATCGAGGCAACCGAGAAGGTCGCAATGACCAGCATGCTTGCCGACAAAATTGTAAGCAGCGTATCGATTGAACCGCGAGCAATTTCAGGAGCAATGTTTCCCGAGGGATGTCTGGTCCGCGAGTCGCGCGGCAAAAGCCGCACCTATTGAAAGCGCACAAATCACCAGGGGACGGACCCAGAGTTTCTCTCTGATTCTGTTGATCAGAAACAACATGCGCTCTTTCATGCCACCCTCCTCGAGAAATTGATCTACCCAGGCTGATCGCGTCCGGGTACCGGAACGTCAGATTTCGACACGTCCTCTGACCGGGTCTTCTCAGTTGCATGTGCCCGATCGTCGGCGGTACTGTCGATTCCCTCTTGTTTTGATGCTCGATGAGGCTCGAAGTACAGCTCCGTTACCAGCGCAAAATGGTCTGAGCCGAACGATGGCAGTCGTTCGATGCTTGCAAGGGAGAAATGATCACTGTGGAAAAGGTGATCCAGTGGCCAGCGCAGGAAAAAGTAGTCGGCATGGAAGGTGTTGAACATGCCGCGGCCGATACGAGGATCAAGTAGTCCGCTGATTTTTCTGAACAGGCGAGTCGTGTGTGACCAGGCAACATCGTTCAGGTCTCCGGTAACAATAACAGGTCGTACCGCTTCAGCAACACTCTTGGCGACTACAAGCAGTTCCGCATCCCGCTCTGATGACTCTTCATTTTCGGTAGGGCTAGGTGGTGCCGGATGGAGAAAATGCATTCGAACAATCTGCCCGCAACGGAGCTGTACTTCTGTGTGCATTGATGGAACGTCTTCTTCAACCAGAAATTCAATTGACTCATTTGAGAGCGGAAGTTTCGAGTAGACATGCATACCGTACAGATTATCGAGTGGGCATTTGATCGTGTGAACATAGACTTTTTCAAGCTCCTTCAGCTGCTCCTCCCACCAGGTGTCGGATTCCAGTGTCACCAATACATCGGGTCTTCGCGACTTAACCAGGCTGATTAGCGCAGCGGCATTGCGATTTGGTGTCAGTACATTCGCCGTCATGATCTTGATTGATGCATCCGGGTCCTTGTCCCGCGCACGGTGCACTTCGGCGGGAAAGACGGCGGTATAGGGTATGATCCACCACGCCTGGTAAGCGAGACACAGAGCGGTAACGAGAATCAATGCCCAGCTCCAGGCGTCGCTCAAGGGCAGCACAAAGAATTCGACAACCAGCAGGATTAGCGCGAGGATCGCAAATTGCATGCGCGGGAAATCGAAACCTCGCACCCACCATCCCTCATGGCGAAGGATCGGAATCGCCGTGGCGGCGGCCAGCACGAAGGTCGCTACTGACAAGAAAATCGTCACGTTTTAGCTCCGCTTAAAATCCAGATCACAGTACGCGTTGCTGGAGCTGAGTGGACTCGCTCCCTTGTGCCGGTTCCGATGTTATCTTGCCCGTCCGGCCCAGTTCAGGAACGCATGTTGATACGAGATATACATGCAATCCTATTACGGTTACTCGGCGTTTTTCTGCGAGTCGGCCGCCCTTATGAGCTGACTATACGCAAAACCATCGATTAATTTGATAAAAACAACATGTTATAGAGACAAACCCATATTTAATGGGGACATTCCTAATTCAGCGCATTAACGCCTTAAATCAGGAAATGTGCCCATTTCCTGTTTAGGAGCGCGAGCAGGATGGCCCTCGCCGCTTCGCGGCTCAGTTATGTCGGCCGACTACGTCGGCCTCGGTATGAACCTGCTTCGCAGAACCCAGCGCTGCCTGAATAGCGAAAATGAAAAAGCCGGTCCACAAGGGACCGGCTCTTTTCATTTTTGGTAGCGGGGGCAGGATTTGAACCTGCGACCTTCGGGTTATGAGCCCGACGAGCTGCCAGACTGCTCCACCCCGCATCAGCAGGAACGGAATGGTACTGACTCGCTAGCGGATTGACAAGGCTATTTGGGTACAAAGTGCCCACAGCCAGCCCGGGACGATGCCCAGGGCCAGAACCGCGACGCCGTTGAGGCTTAAAACGAGGCGCGTATCGGTGTTGGCCTGCAGAACAGCCTGATCCTCCGCCGGCTCGAAATACATGTACCAAATGACCCTTAGGTAGTAAAACGCGCCGACAACGGACGCGACGACCATCAAAACGGCCAGTCCTGGATAACCAGAACTCAGGACCGCATCGATTACGTTTAACTTGCCGAAAAAACCGATGAATGGCGGTATGCCGGTGAGGCTAAGCATCAGGAACATCATCATCAGCGCAAACCACGGACTGCGCTCGTTGAGTCCCTTGAAGTCAGCGAGGTTTTCCGCTTCATAGCCGCGGCGGCTGAGCAGTATGACGATACCGAACGCGCCAGCGGTAGCAACGACATACGTCAGCGTGTAGAAAAGCGCCGCGGCATAGCCTTTGTCCGTGCCACAGAAGACGGCAAGTAATATGAAGCCGACGTGCGCAATCGCCGAGTAGCCGAGCATGCGCTTGATGTTCGTTTGCGCTATTGCGATCACGTTGCCGACAAGCAACGACAGTACGGCAACCACCATGATCATGTCCGCCCAGACGTCCTGAAGTCCGCCAAGACCATCCACGAGGATGCGCAACGTGAAGGCAAGTGCCGCCAGTTTTGGCGCCGAAGCGATATACAGCGTGACCGGCGTGCGTGCGCCCTGATAGACATCAGGCAGCCACATATGAAACGGCACCGCACCAAACTTGAAGGCGATGCCGACGATCAGGAACGCGAGACCAAACCACAGCGGCAAATTATTCACGCCCGGATCGGCGGCAATCACGGCCGCAATCTCATCAAATTTCAGCGTGCCGGTTACGCCATATATCCAGGAGATGCCATAAAGCAGCGCGCCCGACGCGATGGCGCCCAGCACGAAGTACTTCATGGCCGATTCGGCCGCCGTCGCGTTATTGCGATCGATCGCCACGAGCGCATACAGAGATAGCGCCAGGGTCTCGAGACCGAGGTACATGGTCAGCAGGCTGTTCGCCGAAATCATGATCATCATGCCGAGCAGGCCGAACAAGCCAAGTATGTAGTATTCGCCCTTGTGCAGATCATTCGCGCGCAAGTAGTCACGGGCATATAAGAACGCGAGTGCGACGAATCCCACGGCCGTGATCTTCAGAATCTGAGATAGCGGATCGCTCACATAGCTGCCATCAAATATTACGACGCGCTCGATAGGCGCCGTCGCCAAAATGGACCAGCCGGTAATCGCAAGCGCGGCCATACTAATCCAGAAGGTCATGACGCGATGATCGTCATCGATGAAAAGGTCCGCAATCAGCACGACGCACAGCAGCCCCAGGAGGGTCATCTCCGGCGCAGCTGATATGTAATCCGTCAAATTCATAGCAAGACCTGTCAGAGCTTGGATTGCGCCACTTGTTGCAGCAGTTGCTCGATCGTGACATTCATCATGTCAATGAGCGGGGCCGGCCAAAGACCAATCAGGAGTACCGCGATGGCGAGCACGGTCAGGACAATGAATTCGCGTTGATTCAGGTCTTCCAGAGCCGCCACGTTCTTGTTCGCCACCTCACCGTAAACGACGCGCTTGATCATCCATAGAGTGTATGCCGCGCCAAGCACGAGGATCGTTGCAGCAAAGAACGCAAACCAGAAGTTAGCCTTGAAACTCGCAATGATCACCATGAATTCGCCAACGAAGCCTGACGTCCCCGGCAGTCCGGCGTTCGCCATCGCAAACAGCACCATGAATGCGGCAAACTTCGGCATCGTGTTGGCAACGCCGCCGTAATCCGCAATCTGCCGGCTGTGCATGCGGTCATAGAGCACGCCGACGCACAGGAACATTGCGCCCGAAATCAACCCGTGGGACACCATCTGCACCATACCGCCGGTCATGCCGAGCCCCGCTCCCGTTCCGGAGTCGATCGACCAGAGCAGAAAGAAGCCCAAGGTAACGAAGCCCATATGAGCGATCGATGAATAGGCAATAAGCTTCTTCATGTCCTTTTGCATCAACGCGACGAAGCTGATGTAAACCACGGCGATAAGCGACAATGCGATCATCAGTCCGGAAAAGTAGGCGCTGCCATCGGGCACGATTGGCAATGACAAACGCACGAAGCCGTACCCGCCCATCTTCAACATGATGGCAGCCAGAATTACCGAGCCACCCGTTGGCGCCTCGACATGCGCATCCGGCAACCAGGTATGAACCGGCCACATCGGCACCTTGACAGCAAACGCAAGCAGGAATGCGATGAATATCAGCTTCTGCGCGGTCATGCCGAGGGGTGCGTTCATGAACTTGAACAGATCGAAACTTCCCACCTGACCGTACAGATAGATGAACGAGACCAGCATCAGCACAGAGCCAAGGAACGTGTACAGGAAGAACTTGAGCGTCGCATAGATTCGCCGCTCGCCACCCCAGACGCCGATGATCAGGAACATCGGCACCAGCATCGCCTCCCAGAATACATAGAACAGTATGCCGTCGAGCGCCGAAAATACGCCGATCATCAGTCCTTCGAGAATCAGAAACGCCGCAAAATACTGTGCCGGGCGTATTTTGATCGTGTCCCAGCCGGCAACGACAACCAACGGCGTAATAAACGTTGTCAGCAGAATCAGCGGCGCCGAGAATCCGTCAATGCCAAGGTAGTACCAGACGTCGATGGCCGGAATCCAACTGCTCCGCTCGACGAACTGCATGGCTGCAGTCGAATTGTCAAACCACTTGTAAAGGGCCACGCTGACTAAGAATGTCAGCAGCGACACACTCAAAGCCACAATCCGCATCGTGACCGAGCGTGAGGAATTCACATTGCTGTCATCACCGATAACAAGCAGCAAAACACCGCCGACAATCGGCAGCCAGATCAGCAGACTCAGGAGATATTGTGAAAAATCCATGAACGCCTCTGGTCTACCTGAACCAAATGAGCCAGCTGAGCAACATCGTCAAACCAATGATCATTGCAAACGCATAGGTGTAGAGATAGCCGGTCTGAATCTGTCGCATAACCCCCGCGAGCTTGCCAATCGAGTTCGCCGTACCGTTGACAATGATGCCGTCGATGACGAGCTGATCCCCTTTCTGCCAGAGCGCGGTGCCAATCGAGCGGCCACCCGCCGCAAATCCCTTTATGTACAAATCATCCATGTAGTACTTGCGATCGAGCAGGTTGTAGAGGCCCGAAAACCTGGCCTTTATCGTTGCGGGAATGTCCGGGCGTTTCAGATACAGGAACCAGGCTGTGAAGGCGCCAGCTGCAGCCAGCCAGAACACCGGCGTCTGCACGGCATGCAGGAACAATGCAAGACTGCCGTGAAAGCTCTCGCCGATGTGCGCAAGGACGTCATGCGCCGAGCTGACGAATATCGCGTCGCCGAAATAATCGTCGAATAGTATGTCCTTGACCGTGAACCAGCCGATGAGGGCTGAAGGGATCGCCAGCAGCACGAGGGGCACGGTTACAACCCACGGCGACTCATGGATATGCGACTTCGTCTCCGCGTCCATGCGTTCTTTACCGTGGAACACGAGGAAGAACATGCGGAACGAATACAGGGCGGTCACAAATACACCCAGCAGCACACTCAGGTAGGCGATCCAGTAGACGGCGCCCTGCCCGTGCCAATGCGATTCCCTGACAGCCTCGATCAACAGGTCCTTGGAGAAAAAGCCGCTGGTGCCCGGGAAACCGATCAGTGCCAGGGAGCCGATCAGGGCCGTCCAGTACGTGATCGGCATGTACTTGCGCAGGCCACCCATCTTGCGGATGTCCTGTTCGTGATGCAGCGCAATGATGACCGAACCGGCCGCAAGAAATAGCAGTGCCTTGAAGAATGCATGCGTCATCAGATGGAAGATCGCCGCACTGTAAGCCGATGCACCGAGTGCCACCGTCATATACCCGAGTTGTGACAACGTCGAGTACGCGACGACGCGTTTGATATCGTTCTGCACGATGCCGAGGAGCCCCGTAAAGAACGCCGTAATGGCGCCAATGACGATGACAACGGCCAGTGCGGTCGTCGACAACTCAAATAGCGGCGACATGCGCGCAACCATGAAAATTCCGGCAGTTACCATCGTCGCCGCGTGAATCAAAGCGGAGATCGGGGTCGGACCGGCCATGGAATCGGGTAGCCAGACATGCAGCGGCGCCTGGGCGCTCTTGCCCATGGCACCCATGAACAACAGCACACATATGACTGTCATCGCATTCCACGGCGTCCCTGAGAACACCTCGATATTCTGCGCCGCCACGCTATCCGCGCTTGCGAACACCTCCGCATAATCGAGCGACCCAGTGAACATCACTACACCCGCGATACCGAGAATGAAGCCGAAGTCGCCGACACGATTGACGAGGAACGCTTTGAGATTAGCGAGGATCGCCGTTTCGCGCTTGAACCAGAAGCCAATCAACAGGTACGACATCAACCCGACCGCCTCCCAGCCGAAGAACAGCTGCAGGAAGTTGTTCGACATCACGAGCATCAGCATCGAGAACGTGAACAACGAGATGTAGCTGAAGAAGCGCTGATAACCCGAATCGTCATGCATGTAGCCGATCGTGTAGACATGCACCATCAGTGACACGAACGTCACGACAGCCATCATCAGCACCGTGAGCCGATCGACGAGAAAGCCGACTTCCATCTTCAGCCCGTCGGTTACCGCCCACGTATAAACGCTGATGTTCTCGGCTTCGGCACCGCCCCAGAACATATTCTTGAGGACCAGGCATGACAACGCGCACGACAGACCCACGGCAAGGATCGTGATCCAGTGTGACCCGGCGCGACCGATCTGCTTGCCAAACAGGCCCGAGACGATAGCCGCCGCCAACGGTGCGAGTACGATAATCAGATAGTAGCTATACATGCGTCGCTATCCCTTCATCGTATTCAGCTCTTGCACGTTGATAGAGCGCCGGTTGCGGAACAAGACGACGAGTATCGCAAGGCCGATAGCGGCCTCGGCCGCTGCCACAGTCAATATGAAGAAGACGAACACCTGTCCGGTGTCGTCACCGAGATAGCGTGAAAACGCGATAAAGTTGAAGTTGACCGCCAACAGCATGAGCTCAATGCACATCAGCAGCAGAATCAGGTTGCGACGATTAATAACAATGCCGGCAATACTCAACACGAAGAGCATGGCCGCTAGCGTCAGGTAATGCTGCAGCCCGATCACCGTTTCTTCTCCGCGTCCATTTTGACCACCCGGAGGCGGTCCTTCGCGCGCACGGCAACCTGCGCCGCAATATTCTGCACTTTTAGCCCCGGCCGTTTACGCATCGTCAACGTAATTGCCGCAACAATTGCCAGCAGCAGGACAACGGCGGCGATCTCGAACGCGTACACGTGTTCCGTATAAAGCACTGAACCGAGCGCTTTGGTATTGCTGTAACCCTCTGGATAGGCCTCAAAACCGCCTGGAGGAGCACCGGAGCGGCTACGTAGCCAGATCAGCTGCACGAGCTCGAACGTCATGAGCAGTGCGACGCCAATCGCAACGGGCGCGAACCGTGTCATGCCCCGCTGGATCGCCTCGACGTTGATGTCGAGCATCATGACGACGAAAAGGAACAGCACCATGACGGCGCCGACGTAAACAAGCACCAGTACGATAGCCAGGAATTCTGCTTCGACGAGCAACCAGAGCATCGCACTTTGAAAGAACGCCAGGACGAGAAACATGATCGAGTGCACAGGATTCTTGGAAAAAATGACGCCGCACGCTGCACCGATCAGTACAAACGAGAAAAAATAGAATAAAACCGCGTGAAATAGCATTGTGCGCCCTATCGGTACTTTGCGTCCGCCGCCTTATCAGCGGAGATCATCGCATCGTATTTGTCGCCAACTGCAAGCAGCTTGTCCTTGGTCATGATGTTTTCGCCCGGGGCTTCCATGTGGTACTCGTGAAGGCGGGTTTCGACGATCGCATCAACGGGGCAAGCCTCCTCGCAGAATCCGCAATAGATGCATTTGAAGAGATCGATGTCATAGCGCGTCGTCCGTCGCGTGCCGTCTTCGCCGACATCCGATTCGATCGTGATCGCAAGCGCTGGACAGACGGCCTCACAGAGTTTGCACGCAATACAGCGCTCTTCACCATTGGGATAGCGGCGCAGCGCATGCAGGCCGCGAAAACGAGGTGACTGCGGCGTTTTTTCATCCGGATATTCGAGCGTCACGCTCTTGCGGAAAAAGTTTTTCTGCGTAATCGACAGCCCTTTGAGCAACTCCCAGAGGGTAAAGGTCTTGATGTAGCTGATCACTCGATTCATATCCGGATGCCCGCCTCTAACTCGCCAGTCCGGACCAGGGTCCGACCTTGAACCACGACATCACACCCTCGACCGTTATCCAGACGATCGTCACCGGAATGAACACCTTCCAGCCAAGCCGCATGATCTGGTCGTAGCGATAGCGCGGGAAAGTCGCACGAAACCAGAAAAACGTGTACATGAAAAACGCCATCTTGATGAACAACCAATGAAAGCCGCCGACTACCAGCAATCCGATGACCGGGATTTCGGCAAGCGGCTTGAGAAATCCGAGACCCTCAAATGGCGATGCCCAGCCACCCAGAAAGAATATTGCAGTCAGCGTCGAAATCAGCACCATGTTGGCGTATTCCGCCAGGAAGAAAATCGCGAATGCGACGCCGGAATACTCGACGTGGAAACCGGCGACGATCTCGGACTCACCCTCTGCCACGTCGAACGGAGCACGGTTAGTTTCGGCGACGCCCGAAATCCAGTAAACAAGGAACAGCGGCAACAGCGGCAACACGAACCAGTTGCTGAAGCCTCCGGCCTGAGCACGAACGATATCGCCGAGATTCAGACTTCCGGCTGCCATCAGAATACCGACCAGCGCGAATCCCATCGCAATCTCATACGCCACGATCTGTGCGGCAGACCGCATGGCGCCGAGAAAAGCGTACTTCGAGTTGGTCGCCCAGCCCGCGAGTATGACGCCATAAACGCCGACCGACGTCAGCGCCAGCACATACAGCAAACCAGCGTTGATATCCGCAATCACGTACCAGTCATTGAACGGTATGACGGCCCAGGCGGCCAGCGCGGGAATCAGCGTCAGAAGCGGCGCAATGACAAAAAGAAACTTGTTTGATTGCGACGGAACGACAACCTCTTTGACCAGCAGCTTGATGACATCGGCGAACGGTTGTCCGAGACCAAGGGGCCCGACGCGGTTGGGTCCGATGCGCGACTGCATGCTGCCGATGACCTTGCGCTCAAAGTACGTCGAGAATGCGACGACCAGTATCACGCCGATCGTGACGAAAAGAATCTTCCACGTAACGATCGTCAGGTACTGCACCAGAGGTGGCAGCGAATTCCAGATATCCCAGATGAACGTCGGAACGAGATTTGCGAGAAACTCGAGCATTACGTGTCACTCTCGGCGGTCGCGCGTTTTGCTTCCGATGTCAGTTGTAATGCGGTGGCACGGCGGACCATGCTGTCAACCGAATAAATCGGAATATCGACTTCGGCTGCCGCTGAGTCCTCGCCATTCGGCTTCGCAAATTCGCTCGTGCCCGAATAGCTGTTGTCCGGGACGATTTCGCCGATTTCTTCCGCGATCTCGTTGCGGACGTCCTCGGACGTGACATAGTCAAAACCTTCCGCCTCGAGCAAGTTGCCGATAACACGCAGTACTTTCCATGCCGGGCGTGCTTCGCCCACCGGGTTCGCCACGCCGGGGAAGCTCTGCCAGGTGCCGGCAACATTGACGTAGGTTCCGGATGTTTCGGCGAACGTGCCAATCGGCAACAGCAGATCGGCGGATTGCAAGAGCGAATCCGAGACGAAGGGTGTCAGTGCAACGACAAACTCCTGCTTCTCGAGCTTGGCAACCGCGTCATCGACGGCCAGAAGGTCAGCATCCGGCTCGATATTGACCAGCACCAGCGCCTCGAGGGACTGATCGAGCATAGAAGCCGCGTTAGCGCCTGCCGAGCTTCGGGCCTGCCCGGCCTGTCCGCGATGCGGCAAGACGCCGGCCAGACTAAGTCCAGCGCTGTTGGCCCCGGGCGACAGCGCGCCCAACTTCGAGTTCGTCGACTCAGCAATCTCAGCTGCCAGCGCGCGAACTGTGGCGTATGCCTCGTGACGGGCCGCAATATTCCCCAACAACACGAGGCTGTTTTTCGCTTTGTCCAGTGCCGCGACGACGGGCTGGACACCGTCTCCCGACAGCAGTGTGATCAGGCCGGCTCCTGACAGGTAGTTGTCGACGTCAAAAAAGTACTCGTGCCGTCCACTGCTCGCGAAACTGACGCTTGCCCCGGCAAGCGCTGCTTTACGCACGCGATGAGCGAGTATTGGCGCCTCGTGCCGCAAGTTCGATCCGACGACGAAGATCGCATCCTGTTCTTCGAGCTCAGCGATGGCGCAGCCAAGCCAGGGAAACACCGGATCATTGTCCTGGTCCGAGAAATCCCGCCGATCGATGCGATGGTCGAGGTTTGCGGTACCAATGTGCGCTGCGATGCGCGCCATGAGGTGTGCTTCTTCGAGCGTGGCACTGGGCGATGTAAGAAAGCCAATCTTGTCGCCAGCCGCGTCTTTGAGACGTTCCGCTGCGACAGACAAGGCCTCTTCCCAATCAAGCTCACGCCACTCACCGCTTTCCTTGATGCGCGGCGTCTGCAGGCGATCGCGGCTGTATATCGCTTCGTAGCTGAAGCGATCGCGGTCCGCTAGCCAGGTTTCATTAATGCTTTCGTTTTCCCGCGGAACGATACGTTTCACCGTGCCGCGCAACACATGAGCGTACATGTTCGAACCGACACAATCGTGCGGCGATACCGTCCCATGCCGCTCCATTTCCCAGGCGCGGGCGCTGTAGCGATACGGTTTGTTGTTCAACGCGCCGACCGGGCACAGATCGATAATGTTCGCGGACAGCTCGTGATCGATACTATTTTCGATATATGTGCCGATCTTCATGTCTTCGCCGCGTTCGGTCGTACCCAGTTGCGGCATGCCGGTGATCTCTTCGCCGAAACGCACGCAGCGCGTGCAGTGTATGCAGCGAGTCATGTCGGTTGAGACCAGCGGTCCGATGTCCTTGTCTTTGACCACTCGCTTGCCATCGTTGTATCGCGATACGTCGCGGCCGTAACCCATCGCAAGATCCTGCAACTCGCACTCGCCGCCCTGATCACAGATCGGACAGTCGAGGGGATGATTGATCAGCAGAAATTCCATCGTTGCTTTCTGCGCCGCTATGGCTTTCGGCGATTTGGTAAATACCTTCATGCCCTCGCCCACTGGCGTTGCGCAAGCGGGCAACGGCTTCGGTGCTTTTTCGACTTCGACGAGGCACATGCGACAGTTCGCCGCGATACTGAGCTTTTCGTGGTAACAGAATCGTGGCACGTAGGCGCCGACAGCGTCGGTCGCCTCGATGACCATCTGGCCCTTTTTCGCCTCGACAGGCTTGCCGTCGACTTCAATGTTTACGACGTCATCACTCATAGCGGCTATGCGGCAGCCTCCGTGGTGTCATCGACGATACTGCGGCCGTGATTGCGAACCATGTACTCGAATTCGTGATAGTAGTGTTTGAGGAAACTCTGCACGGGCCAGGCCGCCGCGTCGCCAAGCGCACAAATGGTGTGGCCTTCAATCTTGTTAGCGACGTCGACCAACTTGCCGAGGTCTTCTTCTTCGCCTTTACCTTCCACAATGCGCGTCAGCATGCGGTAGAGCCAACCCGTGCCTTCGCGGCAAGGGGTGCACTGCCCGCAGGACTCAGCCATGTAGAATCGTGAGATCCGGCGCAGCACTTTAACCATGCAAGTGGTTTCGTCCATGACCATGACCGCGCCCGTGCCGAATGACGAGCCTGCCTGCTGCAGCGAGGTGTAATCCATTGTGCAATCCGTGATGATTTCGGCCGGCAAGACCTTGCATGAAGAGCCGCCCGGAATCACAGCTTTCAACTTACGGCCCTTCCAGACACCGCCACAGATTTCGAGCAGGTCTTTAAACGGGATGCCCATCGGCAATTCGTAGTTACCAGGCTTTTCGATGTGGCCCGATACCGAGAACAGCGCCGTGCCGCCTGAACCCTCGGGGCCGAGACCGGCGAACCAGGTTGCACCCTTGCGCATGATGGTCGGTACGCTCGCCAGGCTCTGTGTATTGTTGATAGTGGTTGGCTTGCCGTACAAACCGAAATTGGCCGGGAACGGCGGCTTGAAGCGCGGCTTGCCCTGTTTACCCTCGAGGGATTCGAGCAACGCGGTCTCTTCGCCGCAGATATACGCCCCGGCACCGACAAAGGTGTAGAGATCGAAGTCAATGCCGGAACCCTGAATATTCTGACCGAGCAGGCCAGCTTCATAGGCTTCTCTGACAGCTCCTTCAAAGCGTGGCACGGGCTCGTCGATGAATTCGCCGCGGATATAGTTGTAAGCAACCGTCACACCCATCGCGTAGGAGGCGATCGCCATGCCCTCGACCAGCGCATGCGGGTTATAGCGCAGTACCTCGCGATCATGGCAGGTTCCCGGCTCACTCTCGTCGGAGTTGCACACCAGGTACTTCTGCACATCCGCATCGCGAGGCATGAAGCTCCACTTCAGGCCCGTCGGGAAGCCAGCCCCACCACGGCCACGCAAACCGGATGCCTTGACTTCATCAATGACCTCCTCACGAGTCAGTTTGCCGGCCAGGATCTTGCGCCACGCCTGGTAACCGTCGTGTTTTTCATAGGTCTTGAGCGTCCACGACTCTTCCGAGCCGAACGTGCTGAAGCAGGTGAGATTCTGTTCGTAAGCCACTAGTCGAGCCCGTCCAGAATCTCGTCAACCTGTTCTGTCGTCAGGTTTTCGTGATACTCGTGATTGACCATCATCATCGGCGCACCGCAGCAGGCGGCCAGGCATTCCTCTTCGCGCTTCAGATAGATGCGCCCGTCTTCAGTGCTCTGGCCGAGCTTTGTGCCGAGCTTGCTTTCAACGTGATCAACTATATCTTCAGCGCCGCGCAGCATACATGACACGTTCGTGCATATCGCGACGTTGTGTCGGCCAACCGGCTTGGTCTGGAACATCGAATAGAACGTCGCGACCTCGTAAACCTGGATCGTTGGCAGATCCAGATAATCGGCGACCGCGTTCATTAGCTCGACTGTCAGATAGCCTTCATTTTCGTGCTGTACGGCATGCAGGGCACTGATGACGGCGGATCGTTGCTTGCCTTGCGGAAAACGAGCCTTCCAGTGTTCGATTTCTTCCCTGACGTGCTCGGAAAGGCGGTCGGCATCGCTCATCGGTCCACCTCACCAAATACGATGTCCTGCGTACCGATCACGGCAACCACATCGGCGAGCATGTGTCCTTCAACCATTTCCGACATGGCGGAGATGTGCGCAAAACCCGGCGCACGGATCTTTACGCGATAGGGTTTGTTCGCGCCATCGGAAATTATGTAGACGCCAAACTCTCCTTTGGGATGCTCGACGGCTGCATAGGCCTCGCCTTCGGGCACGCAGTAGCCTTCGGTAAACAGTTTGAAGTGATGAATTAGCGACTCCATGTCGTCTTTCATCTCGACACGTGTAGGCGGCACAACCTTGTGATCGTCGGCCATGACAGGACCCGGGTTGGCCCGCAGCCAGTCGACACACTGACGGACAATGCGATTCGACTGTCGCATCTCTTCGACACGAACCAGGTAACGATCGTAACAGTCGCCGTTTCGGCCGACCGGAATATCGAAGTCGACCTGATCGTACACTTCGTACGGCTGCTTCTTGCGAAGATCCCACTCGACGCCCGAGCCGCGCAGCATCGGGCCGGAAAAGCCCAGCTGCATTGCACGATCCGGAGTAACCACACCGATGTTCACGGTGCGCTGCTTCCAAATGCGGTTATCGGTCAGCAGCGTTTCGTACTCGTCGACACATCCCGGGAACTTGTCCGTAAACGCCTCGATGAAATCGAGCAACGACCCGTCACGGATAGAATTGAGTCGATCGACCTCTTTATTGCTGCGGAATTTCGATTCCTGATACCTGGGCATGGTCTCGGGCAAATCGCGGTAGACACCGCCGGGCCGATAATACGTGGCATGCATGCGCGTGCCGGACACGGCCTCGTAGCAGTCCATCAGGTCCTCGCGCTCACGGAAGCAATACAGAAACATCGTCATGGCACCGATATCGAGACCGTGCGCTCCGAGCCACATCAGGTGATTCAGGATGCGCGTGATTTCGTCGAACATAACGCGAATGTATTGCGCTCGAATCGGAACCGTCATACCCAGCAGCCTTTCGATTGCGAGGACGTAACCGTGCTCGTTGCACATCATTGAGACGTAATCGAGACGATCCATGTAGCCGATGCTCTGGCTGAACGGTTTCGATTCCGCGAGTTTTTCCGTCCCACGATGCAGCAAACCAACATGCGGATCGGCTTTCTGGATCGTCTCACCATCCAGCTCGAGGACCAGCCGTAACACACCATGGGCCGCGGGGTGCTGCGGCCCGAAGTTCATTGTGTAATTCTGGATCTCAGCCATCCTGCACGTCCTTGAGGTCGGCCGAGTAACGATTGTCGTCGCGGATAACCCGCGGAACAAGTGTCCTCGGCTCGATGCTGACAGGTTGATAGGCGACACGTCCTTTCTCGGCGTCGTAGCGAACTTCGACGTTGCCAATCAGCGGGAAGTCCTTGCGGAAAGGATGACCGATAAATCCGTAGTCGGTCAGAATACGCCGCAAATCGGGGTGACCCTCAAACAGAATCCCGAACAGGTCGAACACCTCACGCTCGAACCAATTAGCACCGTTCCAGATGTCGACAACTGACCTCACGATGGGCGGATTAGAGGATCCGGTATAAACGCGCAAACGCAGCCGCAGGTTATGCTGCAGCGACAGCAGGTGGTAAACGACCGCAAAACGCTGCGGATCAAACTCATCTGCCTCATCCAGAATGACCGGCTCGCGTTCGACACCACGACTAAAACCCGTGTCGGTCGCGCTCGACGTCGTCCATTCATCACTTCCGTAGCTCAGATAGTCGACACCGCAGACATCCATGAGCATCTCGAAACCAAACTCGCCCTCATTTCGCAGCGCCGTGGCGACCTCAACCAGATCATCTTTGTCGACCACAAAAGTCAGTTCACCACAGCTCGACGGAACGCGCGCCATCTGCTCGCCGAAGCGCTCGTCTATCCGAGCCGCCAATGTCTCGTACCGGTCAGTCATTTCTTATTTATTTATCTGGCTATCGTACTCGTGCGGCGAATCTTGTTTTGCAGCTGCATCAGCCCATAGATCAGAGCTTCCGCCGTTGGGGGGCAGCCTGGAACATACACGTCGACAGGAACGATGCGGTCGCAACCTCGCACCACGGCATAGGAATAGTGATAGTAGCCACCGCCGTTTGCGCAGGACCCCATCGAGACGACCCAGCGAGGCTCGGGCATCTGGTCGTAAACCTTCCGCAGTGCCGGCGCCATTTTGTTGGTTAGCGTACCGGCGACAATCATGCAATCAGACTGTCGCGGACTCGGGCGAAAAATGATGCCGAATCGATCGAGATCATACCGTGCCGCGCCCGCCTGCATCATCTCGACAGCGCAGCATGCCAGACCGAAGGTCATTGGCCACAGTGAACCGGTTCTCGCCCAGTTCATCACCGTGTCGACGCTCGTGACGACAAAACCCTTTTTCTGCAGGCTATCGCCCGCGGCCTCGCTACCGTCTGCTGAACCAGGCTTCGCGACATCGATTGGACTGGCTAGTCCCATTCCAGTGCCCCTTTCTTCCATTCGTAGATGAAGCCGACAACGAGAATCGCGAGAAACAAACCCATCGAGATCAGCCCAAAGCCGCCGACGACATCCAGCGAAACCGCCCACGGAAACAGGAAAGCGATCTCGAGGTCGAAAATAATGAACAGGATTGCAACGAGGTAGTAGCGGACGTCGAATTTCGTGCGCGAGTCTTCGAATGCTTCGAAGCCGCACTCATAGGGCGAGAGCTTTTCAATATCCTTGCCGCCCTTGCCAATCAGAAAACCGAGCCCCAGCAGCAGCAGACCGATGCCTGCCGCGACGCCGAGAAAGATCAGAATAGGAAAGTACTCTTGTAGCATTGTGCCCTGGGTTCCGATGCGGACCTTCGCCCCTGAATTCGCGCGCCATTGTATCAGTGTGACGCGCTCTGAATACACCCTTCGGGCACGTTGTTACTGACGAAACGAAAAGGATTGGTGCTCTGGGCGAGACTCGAACTCGCACGGCTTGCGCCACTGCCCCCTCAAGACAGCGTGTCTACCAATTCCACCACCAGAGCATTAGTCGCGTCGGGGCCTTTCGAGCACTATTGGCTATCTTCCTCGGCTGGCATTTCGCCTTCAAGCGCCGGAAACTCATCGTCAAGCGTGGGCAACTGTTCCGTACCGTCGGCAGGCTCGAGCGCAGGCAAATCGGAACCCAGCGCATCCTCTTC
Organism: uncultured Gammaproteobacteria bacterium; assembly: GCA_963711285.1. GTDB lineage: Bacteria > Pseudomonadota > Gammaproteobacteria > Steroidobacterales > Woeseiaceae > UBA1847. Next base: position 21,945 of record CAVQDJ010000004.1, read on the forward strand.
CACAGCCGGCATGTCGCCGCTTTCCGCCTCGATGGCCGCTGGGCCCTCGAGCACACTTTCCGGGCCGGTCGTCCTCTGACTGCTCAAATAAGCGAGCGTGAGGCTGCTGGCAAAAAATGCGGTTGCCAGAATTGCCGTTGCGCGGGAGAAAAAGCTGCCGGACCCGCGCGCACCGAATACCGTGCCCGATGCACCGGCACCAAAGGCCGCGCCCGCATCCGCACCCTTACCGCGCTGCAGCAGCACAAGCGCAATAATCCCGAGCGCTATCAGCGTGTGCACGATCAAAACGATTTTCTGAATATCTTCCATGTGTTCCTCAGCCTTGAGCGGCCGCCTCGGCAATTGCCAAAAAGTCAGCTGCTTTTAGCGACGCGCCGCCAATAAGTCCGCCGTCGATATCCGGCATGGCCAGCAGTCCTGCCGCATTCTCCCCTTTCATGCTGCCGCCGTACAGAATTTGTGTTGACGCGGCAATCTCGCTGTCGTGTTCAGCCAACAACGCACGTATGTGGCGGTGCACCTCTTGCGCCTGCTCCGGGCTCGCTGTCTGGCCCGTGCCAATCGCCCAAACCGGCTCATAGGCTACGACTGCAGTCGCAAATGAGGCAATGCCGACTTTGTCGATTACGGCACCGAGCTGCTCTTCGACCACCGACTCGGTACTGCCGCTCTCGCGCTGCTCGAGCGTCTCGCCCACGCATAATATGGGCTTCAGGCCCGCGTCGAGTGCGGCTTTGACCTTCTCGGCAACCGCGGCGCTGGTCTCGCCATAGAGTGCGCGCCGCTCGGAGTGCCCAACGATCACGTATTCGCAGCCAATATCACGCAGCATGCCCGGCGCGACTTCGCCCGTGAACGCGCCGGATTCGTGCTCCGAAACCGTCTGCGCACCCACCGCAACGCCGCTGCCTGCCGCCTGCTCAGCAACTACGGCCAGGTAGGGAAAAGGGGGACAAATCAGCAGCCTGACGCGATCTGAGCGCGGTGCCCCGGCAATGATGCCGGTAACCAATTCGGCATTTCCGGCCGAGCTGCCATTCATTTTCCAGTTGCCAGCAACGAGAAAGTCGCGCATTGACGTGTTATCCCAAGTTCAAAAGGCGCGCAAGGATACCGAGGCTATGCCGGCAAATCAACGCACCAGCAGGATCTCCTTGGCAGGCCGGGTCTCAGGCCGCGGCTTCGGCAACGACCGCGGCAAGCTGCTTTGCCAGCGCGACGACCTGATCTTTGTCACGGCCTTCGACCATTACCCGGATCACAGGCTCGGTGCCTGATGCCCGCAGCACGACACGACCAGTGTCCGCAAGCTCGCCCTCGGCCGCCACAACCGCATCCTGGATAGCCTGGGACGTATCAGGATCAAGTGGTTTATCCGTCCGCACGTTGACCATCGTCTGCGGGTATTTCGGCATGCCTGACGCCAACTCCGACAGCGGCTTGCCCGTCCGTTTCATCACCGCAAGTACCTGCAGCGCCGACACAAGGCCGTCACCCGTGGTCGTCTGATCCAGCACAATCATGTGACCCGAGGTCTCTCCGCCGATTACTCCGCCGGTTTCCCGCAATGTTTCGAGTACGTACCTGTCCCCGACGCTGGCGCGCCGGAAATCAATCTTCGCGGCCCCCAGCGCATGCTCGAGTCCCAGATTGCTCATTACGGTGCCGACGACGGGACCGGTCAGGCGCCCTTCGCGCTGTCGGGCCGTCGCGAGGATGTACAACAGCTGGTCCCCATCAATGAGATCGCCATTTTCGTCGACCATCACGACGCGGTCGCCATCTCCGTCAAGCGCGACGCCGACGTCCGCCTTTACCGCCGGCACCGTCAATTGCAGGAGCTCCGTACTGGTCGAGCCGCAGCCATCGTTGATATTGCGTCCGTTCGGCGAGCAGCCGATAGGAATGACATTGGCCCCGAGTTCGGTAAGCGTCCTTGGCCCTACCTTGTATCCGGCACCGTTGGCACCATCAAAGACCACTTTCATGCCGTCGAGACTGAGATCTTCAGGAAAAGTCGAGGCACAGAACTCCTGGTAGCGAATCCTCGCGGTATCAATGCGCTTGGCCTTGCCCAATTTGCTTGATTCGCACGTGATGGCGCGATGCGTCAATTGCGCTTCGATTTCGCGTTCGACATCGTCACTGAGCTTCGATCCGGAGCGATCAAAGAACTTGATGCCGTTGTCGTCGTAGAGATTATGCGATGCCGAAATCATCACACCCAGGTCCGCCTCGAATTGCTGCGTCAAATGGGCTATGCCGGGCGTTGGCAATGGACCAATAAGAAGCACATCGGCCCCGGCCGCGACAAATCCGGCTTCAAGCGCCGACTCGAACATGTATCCCGATAGGCGCGTATCTTTGCCGATCACGACAGTGCCTCCTTCCGGTACGAGTACCCGAGCCGCAGCACTGGCCAGCCGCATAGCGAAATCGGCCGTCATCGGATCCGTACCTACCGTGCCACGCACGCCGTCGGTTCCAAAATGTTGTTTGCTCATTCGCTTTTGTCCGATTCAATTACAGCTTGTGCAATGCGCAATGCATCAATCGTCTCCGCGACGTCGTGCGCGCGAATGATTCTTGCCCCTCGCTCGAATGCCAACACCGCCGCCGATAGACTCGCCGAGAGTCGCCCGTCAACGTCGCGGTTGCAGATCGTGCCGAGTGTCGATTTTCGCGATACGCCGATCAAAACCGGCACCCCGATACCCTGCAATTGTCGCAGATTCGCGAGCAACCCGATATTGTCCTGCGGCGTTTTACCGAAACCGAAACCCGGATCGACGACAATCAAATCCCGGCTGAGGCCGGCGTGGACGCAGTATGTCACCCGATCACTCAGGAACTCTGTGACCTCCCGCACAACATCATCATAGTGCGGTTCTTGCTGCATCGTGCGCGGCTGCCCCTGCATGTGCATCAGGCATACCGGCAGCTGTAATTCCACGGCTGCCGCCAGCGCACCTTCGGCGCGCAGTGCCCGGATATCATTGATCATGGCAGCACCTGCCGCTGCGGCTGCCCGCATTACGCCCGGCTTGCTCGTGTCGATCGAGATTGGCACATCGACAGCGTGACGCAGCGCCTCGATGACCGGAATTACGCGGTCGATTTCCTGTTGCTCACTGACCGCGTCCGCACCCGGGCGTGTCGACTCTCCGCCAACGTCGATTATTGCCGCCCCTTCGTTCGCCATCCGCTCCGCGTGCGGCACTGCTGCCGTCGGAACGGCGAATCGGCCGCCGTCCGAAAATGAGTCGGGCGTTACGTTCAGAATGCCCATGACCGCCGGGCATTCCAGTTTGATGGAACCTAGACGGAGCATTGGGTCACCGCTTTGGTGTCGGTGATTCCCTGCAGTCTAGTGTTCGCTGGCGGGGCCACCAATCGAACCCGTCACTTCAGTTTCGGGCGTCGGGGCATCGTCGCCCGGCGTCGAGTCGGTCGAATCCTCCCAGTCCTCCGGAGGCTGCGGCTCTTTTCCTGCCATGATGTCGCTGATCTGAGAACCATCAATCGTCTCGTACTTCACGAGCGCTTTCGCCATCGAATGCAGCTTGTCGACGTTCTCTTCGAGAATCGCTTTTGCCGTTTTGTAATTGTGATCAACGATTCGGCGAACCTCCTCGTCGATCGCATGCGCCGTATCGTCAGACACCTGTTTGCGCTGCGTCACTGAATGGCCCAGAAAGACTTCGCCATCATCTTCGCTGTACGTCAGCGGGCCGAGACGTTCGGATAGCCCCCACTTCGTCACCATATTACGGGCGATTTCCGTTGCGCGTTCGATGTCGTTGGCGGCGCCGGTCGTAACACCTCCGGCACCCAGAATCATCTCCTCGGCGATGCGGCCTCCGAACAGACTCGCGATGGCGCTCTCGAGCCGCTGTTTGGACATGCTGTAGCGATCTTCCTCTGGCAGGTACATCGTCACGCCAAGTGCGCGCCCCCTGGGAATGATTGTCACCTTATAGACCGGATCGTGCTCGGGCACGAGAAAGCCGACTATTGCATGCCCGGATTCATGGTAGGCCGTGTTGAGCTTCTCTTTCTCACTCATGACCATGGAGCGCCTCTCGGTGCCCATCATGATTTTGTCTTTGGCCTTTTCGAAATGATCCATGCTGACCACGCGCCGATTGGCGCGCGCCGCGAACAGCGCGGCCTCGTTAACCAGGTTAGCCAGATCTGCGCCGGAGAATCCCGGAGTTCCCCGAGCGATCAGGTTCGGCTTAACGTCGTCGTCAAGCGGCACTTTGCGCATGTGGACCTTCAGAATCTGTTCCCGCCCGCGCACGTCGGGCAACGGCACGACAACCTGGCGATCGAATCGTCCCGGCCGCAGCAGGGCCGGGTCGAGAACGTCGGGCCTGTTCGTTGCCGCAATTACGATAATCCCTTCGTTGCCCTCGAAGCCGTCCATTTCGACAAGCATCTGATTCAGGGTCTGCTCACGTTCGTCATGCCCACCGCCGAGTCCCGCGCCACGATGGCGGCCAACGGCATCGAGCTCGTCAATGAAGATGATGCACGGCGCCTGCTTCTTCGCCTGCTCGAACATGTCGCGCACTCGCGACGCGCCGACACCCACAAACATCTCGACGAAGTCAGAACCGGAAATCGTGAAGAACGGCACTTTCGCTTCACCAGCGATCGCTTTGGCGAGCAGGGTCTTGCCGGTACCCGGCGGCCCGACCATCAGCACGCCTTTTGGAATCTTGCCGCCCAGACGCTGGAATTTGCTCGGGTCCTTCAGGAAATCGACAACCTCTGACACTTCGGCTTTGGCTTCTTCGACGCCCGCAACGTCGGCAAACGTCACGCCAACCTGGTCTTCGCCGAGCAGTCTGGCCTTGCTTTTGCCGAACGACATTGCGCCACGGCCGCCACCTCCACCCTGCATTTGGCGCATAAAGTAGATCCAGACACCGATCAACAAAAGTATTGGAAAAGAGCTGATCAGCAGCTGGCCAATCAGGCTCTGCGATTTGGGCTCTGCGGCGCTGAAGGTGACGTCATTATTGTCGAGCAGACCGATCAGGGTGTTGTTGTCGGTCTCGGGACTGATCGTGTAGTAAGGCAACGGCTCACGATCACTGCCGCCAAACTTGATGCGCTCACCCTCGATAACAACCATCGAAACCTGTCCCGAGCGAACCTGATCGAGAAACTCCGAATAGTCTTTCGCCTGCGGGTTGCCCGTACTGACGCCCTGCAAGCCCTGCACAACTGACAGCAGGACAACGATAATCACGACGAAGACAAGAATATTTTTGGTTAGGTCATTCACATTAAACGTCCGCGTTGGGAGGTGCCGGAACAAGGCTGATTTAGACAGGTTCTAGCTGTTAGACACTACTACAATTGATAGTTTCTCGCTACCAAGTACACCTCACGGCTGCCGGGCCTGGAGGCCTTGGGTTTAATGACTTTCACGCGTTCGAACATGTTCCGTGCGGCGGCAATGTACGCGTCGGTTCCTTCGCCCTGGAACAGTTTGCAAACAAAATTGCCGCGCGGCCCGAGTACCTGGCCGCAGTAGTCCAGAGCAAGCTCCGCGAGATACATTGACCGTGGCTGATCGACAGCACGATTACCGCTTATATTGGGGGCCATATCGCTCATTACAAGGTCGACGGACACCTCTCCGATGGCGGCACGCAATGCGGCCAGCGTCTCGTCTGCCGTGAAATCACCCTGAATGAAGTCGACTGACGGCAATGCATCGATCTGCAGAATGTCCACGGCGATAATTCGCACCTTGCCTTTGAGCTTCTCGCCAACGTACTGACTCCAGCTGCCGGGGGCCGCGCCAAGGTCAACACACACCATACCCGGTTTCAGCAGCCGTTCCTTCTGGTCGATTTGCTCGAGCTTGTATACAGCCCTGGAGCGCCAGCCATCGCGCCGCGCCTGCTGCACGTAAGGATCGCGCTCCTGGCGCTCTTTCCAGGTTCGTCCGGTGCCCCTGGGCTTACTCAATACTCATCACCTGATTCGAAAAGCCGGTTAGTGCCTTACGGTTTACTCATTGCTACACTTCGCGCCCATGGGACTGAGTGAAGCACAAAAGAAGTACCTGCGTGGCCTCGGGCACGGTCTGAAGCCACTAATCATGGTCGGCGAAGCCGGCCTGTCCGATTCGCTGCTCAATGAGTTTGAGGCAACCCTCGCGCACCATGAGCTGATCAAGGTTAGCGTCCGGGTTGGTGACCGAAAAGCGCGAGATGCGGTCATCGAAGAGCTCTGCAAAACTGGTTCGGCCGCCCTCGTCCAGCGGGTGGGCAATATGGCCTTGCTGTATCGAGAAAACCCCGAAAAGAAAAAGATCGTCGTTCCTAATCGCTAGGCTGCGCGTCAGATGTATTTAACTTCAAGTATCTCGAACGTTTTCTCACCGCCTGGCGCCTGAAACGAGACGACGTCGCCTTCGCTTTTGCCGATAAGCGCGCGGGCAATCGGTGATGTATAGGAAATCAGGCCGTTCTTGATGTCAGCTTCATCCTCCCCGACGATCCTGTATTCGATCTGTTTGCTGTTGTCTTCTTCGAGTAACTCGACGGTCGATCCGAAAACGACTTTTCCCTTCGCATCAATCGCCGTGACATCAATAACGTGCAGGTGGGACAGTTTGCCTTCGAGCTGCTTGATGCGCGCCTCGATGAATCCCTGCTGATCTTTCGCCGCGTGGTACTCGGCATTTTCTTTTAAATCACCGTGCGCACGCGCTTCGGCAATCGCCTGAATCACTTCTGGCCGATCGACCGACTTGAGCCTCTTGAGTTCTTCCTGCAGCAGTTCGTGACCGCGAACAGTCATCGGCACTTTGCTCACGCCGCCACCTCTTTGTGCAGATCCTGTAGCCGGTTCACGTCACTATCGTCCAGATGTTCAATTGCAATACAGGTCGCGATTGCCGCGCCAAGTGTCGTGTAGTAAGTGACATCCCTGCGCACCGCCTCAGCACGGATAGACGCGGATTCATTAATAGCTCGTTTGCCTTCTGTCGTGTTGACAATCAGGTCGATCTCGCCATTCTTGATCATGTCCACAATGTGCGGGCGTCCTTCGCGTACTTTGTTCGCTCGACGACATGATACCCCAGCGGCAGCGAGCTTTTGTGCAGTTCCATGGGTCGCAACGATGTCGAAACCCTGCCCGACGAGTATCTTCGCCAGTTCCACGGCGCCGTCCTTGTCCCTGTCGCGCACGCTCAATAGAGCTGTGCCCTGACGAGGTAACACGACACCGGAAGCCAGCTGCGCCTTCGCATAGGCCTCGCCGAAAGAGCGGCCGATACCCATCACCTCTCCGGTCGACTTCATTTCCGGGCCGAGGATCGGATCAGCGCCAGGAAATTTGATGAATGGAAACACCGACTCCTTTACCGAGAAGTATTCCGGAATGCGCTGATTGACATACCCCTGTTTCGCAAGGGACTCGCCAACCATGACCTTCGCAGCAATTTTGGCCAGCGGAATGCCAATCGCCTTCGATACAAACGGGATTGTCCGCGAGGCCCGCGGGTTTACTTCAAGCAGATACACGATGTCGCTCTGAATCGCGAACTGCGTATTCATGAGACCGACAACCTTCAGGCCCTTCGCGAGTTTGACAACCTGCGCCCTTAGTTCTTCTTGCACCTCCTTGCTGAGGCTAAACGGCGGAAGCGAACAGGTTGAATCGCCCGAATGGACACCTGCTTGCTCGATATGCTCCATGATCCCGCCAATCAGTACACGTTTGCCGTCGCAGACGCAGTCGACGTCGACCTCGGTAGCGAGATCGAGAAAGCGGTCGAGCAATACCGGACTGTCGTTTGATACATCGATCGCGGCATCCATGTAGGCAGCCAGATCCTCATCGCCGTGGACTATCTCCATGGCGCGGCCGCCGAGCACGTAGGACGGCCGCACGACCAGCGGGTAACCGACGTCGGTGCCCATCTCGAGGGCCTCTTGCTTATTCCGGGCCGCACGATTCGGCGGCTGCTTCAGGTCGAGTGACTCGACCAACTGCTGGAAGCGTTCGCGATCTTCGGCCAGATCGATCGAATCCGGTGTGGTACCGATTATTGGTGCACCCGCGGCTTCAAGATCTCGTGCCAGCTTTAGCGGCGTCTGGCCACCGTACTGCACAATGACGCCCCTGGGTTTTTCCTTGTCGATGATTTCCATCACGTCTTCAAACGTCAGCGACTCGAAGTAAAGCCTGTCGGACGTGTCGTAATCCGTCGATACGGTTTCCGGGTTGCAGTTGACCATGATGGTTTCGTATCCGGATTCCTTGAGCGCGAGTGCCGCGTGCACGCAGCAATAGTCGAACTCGATACCCTGGCCAATTCGGTTCGGACCGCCGCCCAGAATCATGATCTTGGGGCGGTCGGAAGGCTCCGCCTCACACTCCTCCTCATAGGTTGAATACAGGTATGCCGTCGTCGTGGAGAATTCCGCCGCGCAGGTGTCGACGCGCTTGAAGACCGGTCGAATTCCGAGCTTCACGCGTTTCGCCCGCACCGTGCTTTCCTCGACGCCGAGGACTTCGGCGATTCGCGCATCCGAGAAACCTTTTCGTTTCAACGAACGCAAGGCGGTCGCATCGAGCCCGGCGGACCCCGCATCGCGAATGGACTGCTCCGATTCGAGCAGATTCTCGATCTGTTCCAGAAACCACGGATCGATTCCGCTTATTTTCGCAACGTCATCGAATGTAAAGCCCAGCCGCATCGCATCAGCCACATAGCGAATGCGATCAGCTCCTGGAATACGCAATTCCTGTCGCAACCTGTCTCGCTCGGCATCGGTCGACACCGACGTGGTGATCTCATTCAGACCCGTAATGCCGGTCTCGAGCCCGCGCAGGGCTTTTTGCAGCGATTCCTGAAACGTTCGGCCCATCGCCATGACCTCACCAACAGACTTCATCTGCGTGGTCAGGCGATCGTTGGCGCCTGGAAATTTTTCAAAAGTGAAACGAGGAATTTTGGTGACCACGTAGTCGATGGTCGGCTCGAACGACGCAGGCGTGGCACCACCCGTGATGTCGTTCTTGAGCTCGTCCAGCGTGTAACCGACGGCCAGCTTGGCCGCCACCTTGGCTATCGGAAATCCTGTCGCCTTCGAGGCCAGAGCGGATGAGCGCGAAACACGCGGATTCATTTCAATGATCAGTACCCGGCCGTCGAGCGGATTCACGGCAAACTGAACGTTCGAACCGCCCGTATCAACTCCGATCTTGCGCAGTACATCGATCGAGGCGTTTCGAAGGCGCTGGTATTCCTGGTCCGTGAGCGTCTGTGCGGGAGCTACGGTGATCGAGTCGCCCGTGTGCACGCCCATTGGATCGAAATTCTCGATCGAACAGACGATAATGCAGTTGTCATTTCGATCCCGAACGACCTCCATCTCGAACTCTTTCCAGCCGATCACCGACTCTTCGAGCAGTACCTCGGTTGTCGGGGACATCTCGAGGCCGTGGCTGACGATGCGCTCAAATTCCTCGCGGTTGTATGCGATGCCGCCGCCGGTACCGCCCATGGTAAATGACGGCCGAATAATTGTCGGAAAACCGACTCGCGACTGCTTCTCGAGCGCCTCCTCCAATGAATGCGCAATCTCGGCTGTGGGCACTTCCAGGCCGATGTCGGCCATAGCCTGCCGAAACAGGTCACGATCCTCGGCCATGTCTATCGCTTCGCGCGAGGCGGCGATCATTTCGACCTTGTATTTCTCGAGGACGCCCTCGCGCGCGAGGTCGAGCGCACAATTCAGCGCCGTCTGTCCCCCCATCGTCGGCAGCAATGCATCGGGCCGCTCCTTCGCGATAATGCTCTCGACAGCCGTCCAGTGAATCGGCTCGATATAGATCGCGTCGGCCGTTTCCGGGTCGGTCATAATCGTGGCCGGATTCGAATTGACCAACACAACGCGGTAGCCCTCTTCTTTAAGGGCCTTGCAGGCCTGCGCACCCGAATAATCGAACTCGCACGCCTGCCCGATGACGATGGGTCCGGCGCCGATAATCAGGACGGTTTCTATGTCAGTTCGCTTTGGCATAATTTACTTTAATAAATAACCATAAATAACTGTTTTTTATAACTATGAAGAAATAAGTGATCTCTTAACTCGGCGCTTTTTTGTCTCCATGTCGTGGACGAATCGCTCGAACAGCGGCCGCAGGTCGTGCGGTCCGGGGCTCGCCTCGGGGTGTCCCTGGAAGCTGAATGCCGGCTGGTCTTTGAGCGCAATGCCCTGCAGCGTGCCATCGAACAAGGAACGGTGAGTTGCAACGACGTCATCCGGCAGCGTCTCCTCATCAACCGCAAACCCGTGATTCTGGCTCGTGATCATGACCTGTCCGGTCTCGAGGTCCTGCACCGGGTGATTGGCGCCGTGATGGCCGAACTTCATCTTGGTCGTCTTCGCGCCGGCAGCAAGGGCCAGCAATTGATGCCCGAGGCAAATGCCGAAAATCGGTATGCCCGTCTGCAGATACTCACGAATCGCATCGATCGCATAGTCACAGGGTTCCGGGTCTCCCGGTCCGTTGGACAAGAATATGCCGTCTGGTGACAGCGCCAACGCTTCCTCGGCGCTGGTCTTGGCAGGCACCACGGTCATGCGACAATCGAGATCCGAGAGCAGCCGCAGAATATTGCGTTTGATGCCAAAGTCGTACGCGACCACATGATAGGGGGCTATGCGCCGGCTCAGAATCCGCGGCCGGCATCCAAAGGTCACCCCATGACACCACTGATAGGGCTGATCCGTCGTGACAAATTTCGCCAGGTCCATGCCGGAAATGCCAGGAAATTTACGCGCGTGCTTGATCGCCACATCGGTGTCCGCGTCGCCGGTCATTATGCATCCGGACTGTGCGCCCTTCTCGCGGATAATGCGCGTCAGCCGGCGTGTATCGATTTCGGCTATCGCTACAGTTCCCGCCTGCGCGAGAAACTCGCTGAATGATCGCTCTGAGCGCCAACTGCTGCTGATCCTCGAGCCATCACGGATGACGAGACCGGATGCATGCACCTGCGACGATTCCATATCCTCGCTGTTGGTGCCTGTATTTCCGATATGCGGGTATGTCAGCGTGACGATCTGGCGGCAATAGGAGGGATCCGTAAGGATCTCCTGGTAGCCGGTCATCGCTGTATTGAATACGACTTCACCAATGGTCTTGCCATCGGCTCCAACCGAGACTCCCCGAAAGATTGTCCCATCAGCAAGTGCCAGAACAGCAGGCGTACTCAACAGCGATCCTCATTAGTCAGTCTTTACTGATTTCAGATGCACAAAAGCGGAAGGACAGTGCCTCCCGCTCGTGAATTCGCTGACCGCTTAGCGATCCGGCGTATCTTACTGAAACGAACGATAGAGCGCTATAGCAAAACGGGCCTTTTTCCATTGCTAGGCGACCGCCGGGGCGCCTGTCATCTTCATGGCTCGCTGCGCTGCGCTTTACTTCCGCTGACAGGCGCCCCACCGATCGCCTGAAAATGTGCAAACCCTCTTAAGAGCCCAGATTCAGAACATCCTGCATCGAATAGAGCCCTGGCGGCTGGTCGACGATCCAGCGGGCCGCTCGCAGTGCGCCATCGGCAAAAACGTCGCGCGTAGTAACGCTGTGCGCCAGGCTAAGCCGTTCGGTGGCCGATGAGAACACGACGCTGTGATCGCCGGGGACCTCGCCGCGGCGTTCTACCTCGTAGTGAATGTCTTCGACGGCCGTACCGCGCGCGGCCGCAATGGCCTCCCCGAGCTTCAGCGCCGTCCCTGACGGGGAGTCGAGCTTGTGCACGTGGTGTGTCTCATGAACTTCGGCGACGAATTCGCCACCCAGAGCGGCCGAGGCCTGTCGGACGATATTCTCGAGAACAGCGACACCAAGACTCATATTGCGGTCATATACGACTGCAACGGTCTCAGCTGCGGCCTGCATTTGGGACAGCTGCGCATCGGCCAGACCACTAACGCCGCAAACCAGTGGCTTTGCGTGACGCACAACGGCCGCCAGAATATCGCTGGTCGCGCTGGGCAGGCTGAAGTCAATTACGGCGTCCGCGGCGGCAGCGACCGCGTCGATATCGGCACTGACAAGAACGTCGCCAGCCAGGTTCAGACCTGCGGCTCGCTCAGGGTCACGCACCCACAATCCCGCCAGTAGAAAATCTTCATGCGTTGCGATCGAACGCACAATCGACTGGCCCATGCGGCCACATCCTGCGATGCCTATCCGGATTGAATTGATGTCGCGTTCCCTCAGCCGGGCTAGTGGCTGATTCTATCGAAGAAACGCTTCACCGTATCGAGCCAGCCGCCCGCGCGAGGGCTGTGCTTCTCGCCTCCCGCCTGCACCGAGTCGTCAAATTGCTGCAGCAGTTCTTTCTGCTCTGCGGTCAGATGGACAGGTGTCTCGACGGCGACCTTGGCAAACAAGTCGCCCTGGCGCGCATCGCGTACGGTCGTGACACCCTGGCCACGCAGGCGGAACACTTTGCCCGACTGCGTGCCCGGCGGCACTTTCAACGTTACGTGACCGTTTAGCGTCGGCAGGTCGACCTCCCCGCCGAGAGTTGCTGTGCCGATGCTGACAGGCACTTCGCAGGCAAGATCCGCACCGTCGCGTTGGAATAATTTGTGCTTATTCACGCGGATTTCAACGTAGAGATCACCGGAGGGGCCGCCGTTGCGGCCCGCCTCGCCTTCTCCGGAAAGCCGGATCCGATCGCCATCGTCCACGCCAGCCGGAACCTTGACCGACAGGGTTTTGGTTTTGTGCACGCGGCCACGCCCATGGCAGTCGCCACACGGATCACCGATCACGGTGCCGGCGCCTTTGCAGGCCGGGCAAGTCTGTTGTATCGAGAAGAAGCCCTGCTGCATGCGGACCTGTCCCGCGCCGCCGCATGTCGTACATTGGACCGGTTCCGTACCCTTTTTCGCGCCGCTGCCGCTGCAGGTCTCGCACGTTATCTGCGTCGGCACATCGATGGTTACGGAATCTCCACTAACGGCTTTTTCGAGATCGAGGCGCAGCTCGTATCCCAGATCGGCACCACGAAAAACCTGACTGCCTCGTTGCCTGCCGCCGCCAAAAATATCGCCGAAAACATCGCCGAAAATATCGCCGAAGCCTTCGGCGCTGAATCCCCCGGCGCCCGAGCCAGCCGCTGCGCTGAGTCCTTCGTGGCCGAATCGATCGTAGGTTGCCCGCTTGTCCGGGTCTTTGAGCACCTCGTAAGCCTCTTTGACCTCCTTGAACTTACTCTCGGCACTGGCATCACCCTTGTTGCGGTCCGGATGATGCTTCATGGCCATACGACGATAGGACTTTTTAATCTCGTCAGCGGATGCCGTCCTCGAGACGCCAAGTACATCGTAATAGTCGCGTTTTGCCATTGTCTCTTAAAGGTCGGGCGCCGCGTGCGGCGCCCTTCAACGTTTCACAGGTTGCCGGAGTCTACTCGGGCTTCGACTTTTCGTCGTCGACTTCTTCGAACTCAGCATCAACCACATCGTCAGCCGCACCGTCGCCCGGCTCCTTGTCCTTCTCTGCCTGTTCAGCGTACAGCCTCTGGGCCAGGCCGCCGGATGCTTCCGCCAGCGCTGCTGTTTTAGCCTGGATCTTCTCCTGATCATCGCCCTCGAGCGCGGACTTCAGGTCCGATATCGCGTTCTCGACACTGTGGCGTTCCTCGCCGGTCGCTTTTTCGCCAAGTTCGCTCAGCGTCTTCTCCGCCGCATGTATCAGGCCGTCGGCCTGATTGCGCGCATCGACAAGCTCGCGGAACTTCCGATCTTCTTCAGCGTGGCTTTCCGCATCAGACACCATCGTCTGGATTTCGTCGTCAGACAGGCCACTTGATGCTTTGATGACAATAGTCTGGCTCTTGCCGGTTGCCTTGTCTTTGGCCGATACGTTCAGAATACCGTTTGCGTCGATATCGAAAGTCACTTCGACTTGTGGCATGCCGCGAGGCGCGGGAGGAATGTCCGCCAGGTCGAATCGACCCAGTGACTTGTTGTCGACAGACCGTTCGCGCTCACCCTGTAAGACGTGGATGGTCACGGCAGTCTGATTGTCGTCGGCCGTCGAGAACACCTGCTCGGCATTTGCCGGGATCGTCGTGTTCTTGTCGATCAGCTTGGTCATCACGCCGCCGAGCGTCTCGATACCCAGCGACAACGGCGTTACGTCGAGCAGCAATACATCCTTGACATCGCCCGCGAGCACGCCGCCCTGAATTGCAGCGCCCAGCGCGACTGCTTCGTCCGGGTTTACGTCCCTGCGCGGTTCCTTACCGAAGAAGTTCTGCACCTCTTCCTGCACCTTCGGCATACGCGTCTGGCCGCCAACGAGAATCACGTCGTCGATTTCGTTGACTTTGAGACCCGCGTCGCCGAGGGCAACCTTGCACGGACCCATGGTGCGGTCGATCAGCTTCTCGACAAGCGACTCGAGCTTGGCTCTCGTCAATTTGATATTGAGATGCTTGGGACCGCTTGCGTCAGCGGTGATGTACGGCAGGTTCACCTCGGTCTGCTGTTGTGACGACAACTCGATCTTCGCTTTCTCAGCTGCTTCTTTGAGGCGCTGCATAGCCAGCGGGTCACTCGTGATATCGACACCGCTCTCACGCTGGAACTCGGACGTTAGATACTCGATGACACGCATATCGAAGTCTTCGCCGCCGAGGAACGTGTCGCCGTTCGTAGCCAGAACCTCGAACTGGTGCTCGCCATCGACTTCTGCAATTTCGATAATGGATACGTCAAAAGTACCGCCGCCCAGATCGAACACAGCGATCTTCTTGTCGCCGCGCTTCTTATCCATGCCGTACGCAAGCGCAGCTGCCGTCGGCTCGTTGATGATGCGCTTGACCTCCAGACCCGCGATCTTGCCGGCATCCTTGGTAGCCTGCCGCTGCGAGTCGTTGAAGTAGGCCGGCACCGTAACCACAGCCTCCCTGACCTCCTCGCCGAGGTAGTCTTCAGCCGTCTTCTTCATTTTCATCAGGACGCGCGCCGAAATCTCGG
Organism: uncultured Gammaproteobacteria bacterium; assembly: GCA_963711285.1. Taxonomy (GTDB): domain Bacteria; phylum Pseudomonadota; class Gammaproteobacteria; order Steroidobacterales; family Woeseiaceae; genus UBA1847. Next base: position 36,995 of record CAVQDJ010000004.1, read on the forward strand.
GCGGTGCCATCTTCTTGCCCTGCGCCTCCACCCACGCGTCACCGTTGTCCGCTTCAACGATCGTGTACGGAACCATCTTTATGTCGCGCTGCACGACGTCATCCTTGAAGCGGCGTCCAATCAGTCTCTTGATGGCGAATAAGGTGTTGGTCGGATTGGTCACAGCCTGACGCTTCGCCGACTGCCCGACCAGCACCTGGTCGTCCTTACTAAATGCAACAATCGACGGCGTCGTTCGATCGCCTTCGCTGTTTTCAATGACCTTAGGTGTGTCACCTTCCATCACTGCTACGCAGGAGTTGGTGGTACCCAGGTCGATACCAATGACTTTTCCCATGTTCTTACTCCGAATACGTTAGAAAATTCACAAAACTGGTGGTTAAGTGGGGCCGCCAAGGTTTCTTTCAAGTCACTTCGGCCGGTTTTAGCTACTCTTCAGCCTCGTTTTTGGGTGGTTCGGACGCCACAATCACGCGCGCAGGGCGTAATAGACGTCCATTCAGCAGGTAGCCTTTCTGAATTACTGTCAACACCGAGCCGGGTTCGGCATCAGCCGAGGGTTGCATCGTCATGGCCTCGTGCAGCTCCGGGTCGAACGGATCACCCTCGGGATCGATCTCCGAAACACCGAAGCGCTCAAGCGTTACGGTCAACAATTTCAACGTTGCTTCGCTGCCTGCAAGCAGGCTTTTTGCGTCGGCGGACTCGCCAGCGGCAAGTCCCATTTCGAGACTGTCTCGGACCGCCAACAGTTCTCTGCCAAAACTCTCCAGCGCAAATTTTCGCGCCTGTTGCACATCGCGGCTTGCGCGCTTGCGAACATTATCGGCCTCGGCGGCCGCGCGCAGGTAACGGTCCCAGTTCTCGTCGGCTTTGGCCTGCAGTTCCGCAATTGTGGCCTCGACGTCAACCTGATCCTGCGTCGATCCGACAGATTCGGTATCGAGGACGGGACTGTCGTCTTCGGACTCGGCCTCAGGGCGTTCGGGCTGTCCATTCATCGGCATTTGCTCCCCATGGCATCGGCCTTCTCAAATGAAGTGTGGAGTTTGGGGACCCGCTGGCAAATATCAAGGGGCAGGAGGCAATTTATGGCGCTTGGCTACTGTCCAAGCGCGGATCTGAGCAGACGGGCCGTAATATCGACGATCGGGACTACCCGGTCATAGGCCATGCGCGTTGGCCCTATGACGCCGAGAACGCCAATCGTGTCGTCGTCCAGTTGATACGGTGCCGTCACGACGCTGCAGTCGTCGAGAATTTGAAAGCCCGACTCCTCGCCGATGAAGATCTGTACACCATCAGCGTTAATGCTGCGATCCAGAAGATCGAGAATCAGGCGTTTTCGGGAGAACGCATCGAACAGCCGCCGCAACGTGTCCACGTCCGACAATTCGGCGAAGTCCATCAAGTTGGTCTCACCTGCCAGCACGAATTCTCCGCCCGGATGAGACACTCCCTCCATCGCCGACTGCGCAACAGCAATGATGTCGTGCATCGCCTGATTCATTGAGTGTCGCGTCGTTTCCAGATCATCAACGATCTTCTCTCTGACCTGCGGCATTTCGATACCCGCATAGTGTTCGTTGATGTAGTTTGCAGCCTGCTGCAATTCCGAGGCCGTGTAGTCTCTGTCGGTGTGCAGTATGCGGTTCTGCACTTCGCGGTCGTTAATCACGAGTATCGCCAGTATCCTGTTCTCCGACAGGGGCAGAAACTCGATTTGCCGCAGCGCCGCGTGCTGCCCGCGTGGCACCGTGACGACGCCGGCCAGGCTCGTAAATTCGGAGAGCATGCTCGATACCGACGTCACCAGTGCACCGGCGTCGTCGGCCTTGCTCTGAATTTTTGATTTCAACATGCTGATGTCGCCATGCTTTGGCTGTCGATAGCGAATTAGCGTGTCGACAAACAGCCGGTACCCCTTGGGCGTCGGCACACGTCCCGCGGACGTATGCGGCGCTGATACCAGGCCGAGGTCCTCGAGATCGGACATGACATTTCGAATCGTTGCGGGGCTGAGATCGAGACTTGGGTCTTTCGACAAAGTCCTCGAACCGACGGGCTGCCCCTCACGGATATAGCGCTGTATCAACACGCGCAAAAGTTGTTGCGCACGATCGCTTGGAGGGTTATTGATTGCTTCTGCAGACATTCGCAAGAAATACGAAAAAATCGCAAGCCTGTCGCTATGTTAGGGTATCTTTTAGCACGCTAGCAACGGCTTGGCGATGGGTCAAGGGGATAACGGACTAACGATGGGCGGAGAATTTCAAAAAGTGGCTTTGCTGGGCCGGTACGACGATCCGCGGCTCGCGGAACCGATGACTTCGCTCGCACTGCATTTGACAAAAGCCGGTATCGACGTCTTTGCAAGCGATGAAATAACGCTTGATCTGCCCGTCACGCGCACGCCCGAATCATCGCTTGCCGCCCAGGTCGACCTGATGATCGCAATCGGCGGTGACGGCACCATGCTGTATGCCGGCAATCTCTCGCTCGGCAGCGACGTGCCGTTGCTCGGCATCAATCGCGGGCGGCTCGGCTTCCTCGCGGACGTATCGCCTGATGAAATGCTGGCCAGTGTCGACCACATTCTCAATGGCGAGTATTTGATCGAGGCACGGTTATTACTCGATGCGCAATTTCTGACTGCAGACGGCAATGCGATTACCGCAACCGCTTTCAATGACGTTGTCCTGCAGCGTCGCGAGACGGGCCGTATGATTGACATCGAAGCCAGCGTCGCAGGCCAGTATGTAAACACCCACTCGGGTGATGGCCTTATCATCGCGACGCCGACCGGCTCGACGGCCTATGCGCTCAGTTGTGGCGGACCAATTATCGAGCCACAGCTCGATGCGGTCGTGGTCGTACCTATTTGCCCGCACACACTGACCGACCGACCGATTGTTATTGCCGCCAACCAGCCGATCGAAATTCGACTGCTCGCGCGCGAAGACACGCAGGCCGACGTCGTGATCGACGGCCATTCGGTGGGCGCGATTCGCCCGGGCGATTTACTCACGGTCAACAGGGCGACAAAGCGCATCAAGTTGATCCATCCGCCAGGCTATGATTTTTTCGGCATACTTCGTTCCAAGCTTTACTGGGGGCGCGACAGCCGCAAGCGTAATGAGGATCGCTGATAGACGATGCTGACCAGGCTACAGATTCGAGACTTTGCCATCGTCGACAAGATCTCTGTCGAGTTCGAGCCTGGTATGACCGTCCTCACCGGGGAAACCGGTGCCGGCAAATCTATTTTGGTTGACGCGGTAGGCCTGGTCCTGGGGGAACGCGGCGGCAGCCAGCTGGTTCGAAACGGGGCAAAGCGCGCCGAATTCAGCGCCGAGTTCGATCTCTCGGCCGTGCCGCGGGTCACTAACTGGCTCGAACAGCAAGCGCTCGATCAGGAAGAAGATTGCCTCTTGCGCCGCGTTATCGGTGCCGATGGACGCTCACGGGCGTTCATTAATGGCAATGCGGTCACCATGCAGCAGTTGAAATCACTTGGCGAATTGCTACTGGATATTCACGGTCAGCATTTTCATCAGTCACTGGGCCGCCGGCCGATACAACGCGAACTTCTGGACCACTTCGGCGAATTATCGGATAAGCGGCTAGCCACCGAAGCTGCGTTCGAAAGCTGGCAGACGCTGCAGAAACGTCTGGACACATTGCAATCGGCCGATGCCGATCGCGCGTCGCGACTGGATCTGCTCGAGTTCCAGCTCAAGGAGCTCGACGCACTGGAGGTCAAGGAGGACGAATTCACCGAGTTACAGACCGAGCGCCAGAAGTTGAAGCACAGCGGCGCACTCGCCGCCGGAGTAGCGTCGGCGTTGCGCAGCCTGTCAGAGGACGACGTCGCCAACGCGAACAGCCTGCTGGCCGACGCGTTCAGGTCGCTCGAATCGCTTGTTGCCTACGACGATGCACTCAAGGCCGTCGGTGAACTGCTCGAGAACGCGACCATCCAGATCACGGAAGCAAGCGATGCTCTGCAGCGTTACGGCGAATCGATCGACATGGATCCGACCCGGCGCGACTGGGTCGAGGAGCGCCTCGACGCCATGCAGTCGGTGGCACGCAAACACAGGGTTTCTGCCGAAGACTTGCCCGTATTGACCACCAGGCTCAGGGACGAGCACGATGAGTTTACCCATGCCGAAGAACGTGGCATTGAGCTCGAAAAACAGGTCGCGGATGCCAAAGCCGCGTATCGCAAGTTGGCCGAAGCGCTGTCGAGAGGTCGCAAGAAAGCTGCGAAGGCGTTCTCGGCTGCCGTGACCGAGGCAATGGGTGGCCTCGGAATGCCGGGTGGCGTATTTGCCGCGAACATTACGACACTGCCCGACGATGCCGCGCGACCCTGGGGAATCGATGATATCGAGTTCCTGATCAGCGCGAACCCCGGCCAGCCGGCTATGCCATTATCCCGGGTCGCTTCCGGCGGCGAACTGTCCCGGATGAGTCTTGCCATCCAGGTCATCGCGAGCGATGGCAGCATCATTCCGACGATGGTGTTCGACGAAGTGGATAGTGGTGTGGGCGGTCGCGTCGCGGAAATGGTCGGTCGGCGACTGCGCGAAGTTGGAGCGAATCGACAGGTTCTCTGTGTCACGCATTTGCCGCAGGTGGCGAGCCTTGCCGATCAGCACTTTCGGATCAGCAAGGTCAGCGACGGCAAAGCAACCCGAACCGGTGTAACCGTATTGGGCAAAGAAGAACGCATTGAAGAGCTGGCGCGGATGTTGGGCGGCGTCGAGATTACGCAAAAAACCCTCGACCATGCGGCCGAGATGCTGGCCGGTGCCGCACGAAAACGCGCCTAGTCCGCTAGTCGTCTTCGTTCGTGCCTTGCAGCGGCCGGACGTACAGCACAAGGTTGTGATCGAGAATTTCATAGCCGTACTTCGCGGCCATATCGTGCTGCAGTTTTTCGATATCTTCGCTGAAAAACTCGATCACTTCGCCTGATTCAACACAAACCATGTGATCGTGGTGCTCGCCATCGTCGAGTTCAAATACGGAGTGGCCGCCCTCGAAGTTGTGCCTCGTTATAAGACCCGCCGCCTCGAACTGGGTCAGCACGCGATACACTGTTGCCAGTCCTATGTCTTCGCCAGAATCGAGCAGCTCTTTGTATATATCCTCTGCGCTCAAATGCCGGAGACTCGATTTTTCGAAAATCTCCAGAATTTTGAGCCGCGGCAGCGTGATCTTGAGGCCGGCTTTGCGTAATTCCTTACGTTGCTCCATGAACTGAATCTCTTTGATTGAGCAGAAAACGGGTGTCGTGCCGCGAGGCAAGAAGGTATGATGCGCGCCTATTATGACGTAGTTGGCAGCCCGGACCTAGCGCCGCGCCGCCTTCGAACAATGAAACCCCAAGCGAAACCGGCTGTCGAATCCGAACACTTCATGCGCAGACTTCTCCTATTGGCCCTGATCTTTGCCACCCTCGCGTTTTCGGGCGGCTGTGTTTATCGGGCCAACATGTCCCAGGGTAATCTGATCAAGCAGGAAGATCTTGATCAGGTCGAAATTGGCATGACGCGCAATCAGGTGCGTTTTTTGCTCGGAACGCCGATGGTCGACGACCCGTTTCATCGGGCGCGCTGGGACTACGTATATTTCGTTCGAGTCGGCCGCGACGACGCAACGTTCAAACGCTGGGTCACGATTGTGTTCGAAGACGAAAACGTCGCAGAGATCCGCAAAGAACAGGAACTCAATCCAAATCTCTGAGATCCTCAATCGTCGTTTGTTTCTCGCATCGTAAGGCCGTGTCGGGCCAGCTCTCGCCTTGCATCACGCGGATCGCGCAATAACGGTCGATATAGCTCAACGCGGTCGCCGTTCTTGAGCAATGCGTGACGCTCCACGCAACGCCCCCAAATGCCGGTTTGCAGAGAGATCGGGTCTTCATCCGGATATTTTTCCGCTATGCCTGACAATGCGACCGCCTCCTCGACCGTCGCGCCATCATGCAGAGATATCCTGACTAAAGACTGCTCGGCGGCCAGGGCGAGTACAACTTCGATGTCAATCATTCTGCCCACCGCGCCGCCGATATCCGTACACGTCTTTGGCCCGCTGGGTAAACGCATCAACGAGAGAATTACAGGTTTGCTCGAAGAACCTGCCAATCATCGCATCGAGTGTGCGGCTATCGAATTCGAATTCCATGTGCAGCGACACCTTGCTGCCGGCGTCACCCAATGGCCGAAAATTCCAGCCGCCGGAAAGATGCCGGAAGGGCCCGGCCACCAACTCGAGACGCATCGATTCTCGTGGTTGCATCGTATTCCGTGTACGAAAACGTCTGCTGATTCTGCCGCGATGCAGCTCAAGAGTCGCCTCCACAACATTGCCTTCGCGAAAATGGACCTCCACATCTTTGCACCACGGCAGGAATTCCGGATACGCATCGACATCCTCCACCAGGCCATACATGTCCTCGGCAGAGTATGGAACCAATGCACTGCGGCTGACCTTACGCATTCACACATCGCCGTAACGCCGCCCCCGGAATCACGACAACTCGGGGAGCAGCCCGACGGCTTTCAGGAATACGAACAGAATGCCTACAGGAGCGACGAACCGCGCCAACAGTCTCCAAATTTTGTAGAGACTGCCAGCGCCACCAAGCTCCTCGGCGGTCGAGTTTCGACACATGATCCAACCGGCGAAGACCGCAATCGCGACGCCACCTAACGGCAACATGATGTTGCTCGTTACGTGGTCGACATTGTCGAATATCGTGCCTTTGTAGAACCTGAAGTCGCTGAGCACATTGAACGACAAGACAGAGCCGAATCCGAGTACCCAAATCAGCCCGCCGACCATGATCGCCGCCTGCAAGCGAGTACGAAACTGTTGTTCCACGAGCCAGGCAACCGCAGGTTCCATCAAACCGATGGCTGAGGTCCACGCAGCGAATGACAGCAGCACAAAGAAAATAGTGGAAAAGAACACGCCGCCGGCCATGTTGCCGAACGCCAAGGGCAGCGTGTGAAAAACGAGTCCCGGGCCGTCCGCCGGGTCCAGGCCGTTAGCGAATACCAGCGGAAAGATCACCAGTCCTGCCAGCATCGCAATTGCCGTATCGGCGAGCACAACGGTGCCCGACGCGCCCGTGATTGATGTTTCCTCCGGCAGGTAAGCACCATAAGCCATGATCGCACCCATGCCGATCGACAGCGTGAAAAACGCCTGCCCCATTGCCGCCAGCACGCTGTCCCACGTCAATTTGTCGAAATCGGGCGTAAACATAAAGGCGATACCTTCGCCGAAATGGCCCGAGGAAATCGACTTACCCAGCAGAATGAGCATGAGTACCAAAAGTGCCGGCACCATGAATCGGACCGCCTGTTCCAGCCCTCGCTCGACTCCGCGAGCAACGACGAATATTGTCAGCCCCATGAATACCGTGTGGCTCAGGCCGACCAGGCGCCAGTCACCGACAAAGTCGCCAAACTGAGCGCTGATCTGCTCGGGTGCCGCGCCGGCAAATGCGCCCGACGCGCTCTTGAAGACATAGGCGACCGTCCATCCCGCGACGACGCTGTAATAGGAGAGAATCAGGATCCCGGCCAGGACTCCCATGCCACCCAGCCATTTCCAGCGGGACGAACCGGCTTCTTCCTGGCCAAGCAATGCCATTGTCGCGACGGGATTGCGTCGCCCTCTGCGGCCGATCAGTATTTCCGACATCATGACAGGCATGCCGACGAGAAAAACGCAAAGTAAATAAACAAGTACGAAAGCGCCGCCGCCATTTGCGCCGGCGATATAAGGAAACTTCCAGATATTGCCGAGACCTACAGCAGAGCCGGTAACCGCCAGGATAAAGGCCATCCTGGACGACCAGTGCCCATGCAAAGAGCGTCTTTTCGAGGAATCGGCTGCCTGATTGCTTATCATTATTATTCTCTAATCGGCAATGAATGGCGCGATTCTCGTACAAATGTCAGGGACTGACAACAGCACCCGCCGTATAATCGCGTCCCCGCCAACCCGGTAACCAGCAAATTTGATGAGCAGCAAGAAGTCGAAAAAAACTGCCGGCAACGTGATTGCCGTCAACCGCAAAGCGCGGCACGACTATTTCATCGAAGACACCTTCGAGGCCGGTCTCGTGCTCGAGGGTTGGGAGGTCAAAAGTCTGCGTGCAGGCAATATCCAGCTCAAAGAGAGTTATGTCTATATTCGCGGCGGCGAGGCGTGGCTGTTTGGGGCGCACATGTCGCCGCTCAACACGGCATCCACGCATGTGGCGCCGGATCCGACCCGCAGCCGCAAGCTGTTGCTGCATCGTCAAGAGTTGGATCGCCTGATCGGCGCTGTCGAACGCAAGGGCTTCGCACTCGTCCCACTTGATATGCACTGGCACAAAGGCCGCGCGAAGCTCACGGTCGGTATGGCAAAAGGCAAGAAACAGCACGATAAGCGCGCCGCGAGCAAGGACCGGGACTGGCAGCGACAAAAAGAACGAATTCTGAAAAATTAAGACTAAATAACAAGTAGTTATTACGTATTATTAAAGTAAACTATGATGAAAGATCTTTGGTCAAAATTCGATATTTATGCCAAATATGAGCTATCCACATTGTTTTTCGGTTTCGCAGCCATACACTAGTGCAACACGGGGGTGACATGGCTTCGACGTGGGTCGCGAAACTCCGAGTGCATGCCGAGGGACAGATTACCTCGTAAATCCAGCTGTAAAACCTATAGTTGCCAACGACGACAACTACGCACTAGCTGCTTAAAAACCAGTTTAGTGCCCTCTGACCGGATGTGCCTGTGCGTCTGGGGTTCAGGGGTCACCGACACGGGACCGCGGCAAGGGCGTGTTCAGGGCCCGAACCGTTAAATCCTTACTGAACTGGCTGTGAGTTTTCCCTGCCCGTCGGGTAGCCCGCAGCGAGATTAAAGACGGAATAAGCATGTAGACCTCGGCGCGGAGGACTTGCGGACGCGAGTTCGATTCTCGCCACCTCCACCAACAAAAAAAGGGCTGCCCGATGGGCAGCCCTTTTTTGCTAATGTTGCTGGCTTAATTCTCGCCCAGACGCTCTCTGACCACGCCTTCGAGTCCGGTCAGTCCTGCATCCTTGCCATATGCGATTGACTGATCGTTGTCGGTACCATGCAGGCTTTGGCGCAACGCCAGCATTGCTCCGACGCGGTTGCCGCTGCCGCAATGCAAAAGCACGGGGCCGTCGATACCCTGCAACACGGCATCGAGTTCCTTCGCGTTATCGAAGTTGATCTCCTCCCGACTGGAAATCGGAAACGCAACATAGTCCAGGCCCAGTGCTTCCACAGTAGCCTTCTCATCGGCCATGCCGCGATCCTCGTCGGCACCGCGAAGATCGATGACGGCAACATATCCGGCATCCGCGAAAACGCGCAACGCCGCCTCGTCAGGCTGCCCCGACGACGTAATGCCGTTGACCGGCGTTACCTGACCCGACTCGGCGACAACCGCAATGTCGACGTGCGTGCCGGTGGCAGGCGCCGGCTCTTGCCCGGCGCACGCTGCGAGGGAGATCGCCAGAACGCAAAGATAAAGATTCGTCAGAATCTTCATTTTTACTAGTCCTGCAAAGTAACCGAGCTGATGAGTTCGACACCGCGCTCAGTGAATCGAACGTCGACTGACATCCGGTCATAAACATCGGCGATCGCCACCATCACCTCTTGCATAGCCGCCTGCATCTCAGGACTCGGTGCGTTCTCCTGATCTCCGCCGCCAGCTGCCATCGCGTCGCCGAGAAAACCGTAATATCTCGCGGCATCCATACTGAAGCTCATGAACGGTGACGGATCCGACGCGTCAGCACCCAACATACCATCGAGTTCGGACTCGGAATCGTCGCCTATCGAGATCGCCAACGCGTTCTCGTTCATTGCGGCAAAAGCTGCGATACCCATCGCCTGCATCTGTGGCAGCTCCAGCGGCACCGGCTTGCCATCGGCCTGCAGATTCAGGCTGGCAAGTTCCGGGCTGAACATCGCGCCCATGGCAACCAGCGCCTCGGCATTGTTCATTGCCAGCAGAAAACTTCCTTCGACCGAGGTAGGTGGCGTCTGCGTGGCCACGTCGAGACCCTGAATATCGTCAATAACGGCCAAAAAGCCCTTGAAGTCATAGATCATTGGCGGCATCGGCTGATTGAGCGCCTGCCGCCCGCTGGCGACGCCAGCCTGCAGATCAGCAAAATACTCGCACTCGAATGGCTGGGCTTCCATCGCGTCCAGTCGCGCCTCAAAAAACTCGCGCGCCGCTTTCATGTCGATGCTCATACCAAATGACATCAAAGCGCCTTTGTCACCGCCAAGACCAGGCACCGCTGCCGGTAAAGTCTGCATGCCGGCAGCGATATCGTCGCGAAGCTCGATGATGACGGTCGAGTCGAGCTTATCCTCATCGATATCGGTATAGCCAAGCACCATGCGCGGCGCGATTCCGGCTACTGAGCGAATCTCTGCCCGGCAAACGTCGGATAGTTCTGCGGGATCGTAGTCCATCATTGCGAGCAATTCCGCGTCCAGCCCGCTGGCCTTGCCAGCGAACCTCTCGGCAATGGCCTGGAAATCAAAATACCCGACGTAGTGACTGGTGAAGCCATAATCTCTGGCGATTTCCGCCAGCGTTCCGGAATCGGCGATACTCTTCGCGGGCAACTTCAGTCCAAGAACCTCGCCAAGTTGTGCATCGTCGAAACTTGCCGGGGCCACCGTGAAAACTGCCTGGTCATCGATGACGCCGACCAGGATCTTGACCTCGTCAGCATCGAAATAACGGATCGAGTGACCACCAAGTTCGGCGACCGGAAGCTTTTGGCCCGCTTCGCTTTCGAGCCGCGACAGCGCGTCCTCGAACAACGCCCCGTCGGACAGTTGAACGCGCGCAACGGGCAGCAATCCATTGCCGTACAGCACACCCGTGGCGTCGCGGCCGATTCCAGCGCCGCGCATGCCCTCGATCGACATTAGCGTCATCAATTCATCAACCACGGCATTCGCGCGCTGATACTTCTCGCTATTGCGCTCTTCTTCAGGCAGTTCCTGTTGTTTGCTCGCCAGGACAGCACTGAGCATGGACTGATAGGACTGCATCAATCGGTCGATCTTCGGCTCCAGCTTATCCATCAGATCGTCGGGCAACGGTTCGACGTTGGCGACAACGTAAGGTGCGTCAGCCGGCACGTATTGCAGAATTGTGGACTTTGAACTGAGCAGCGCAACGTCGCTGGTCTCGTCCTTGGATTTGTCGCATGCGGCCAGCATGAATGCGCTCACAACGACCGAGAAAATGACTTTGGTGCTAATCGACTTGAACATGAAACGGATCCCTCACAAATAATCGCAGAGCCCCAAAATGGAACTCCGGTTTCCTAACAATTGGCGAGCAAAGTAGCGAGTTGCGACGGTCTGATTGTTGTTAATCGACCGGGTCGATTGCCGTCATGGGTGGAGTATACGCTTTGCACAAGCTACTGCACAATCCTACACTGCGCCGGTGTACTTCATTATCCGCGACGTGGGCCCGCAAGACCTTGACGCAGTTCTGACTTTGAACCAGTCGGAAACGCCGCATGTCGGCAGCGTCGATCTGCAGAAAATGCAGTGGTTCGCACTGCACGCCGCATATTTTCGCGTCGCAATCGGCGACGATCGGCTCGCTGCATTCCTGGTCGGGTTGCGGCCGGGCACGAGCTATGAAAGCCCCAACTACCGCTGGTTCTGCGACCACTACGACGATTTCGCTTACGTTGACCGCGTCGCTGTCGCTGATTTTGCACGCCGCTCGGGCCTCGCATCACGACTCTACGACGATTTCACAGCGACAGTAGCGGATGCGGTTGAATTTATGACTTGCGAGGTCAACATCAGGCCACCGAACGAGTCTTCAATGGAGTTTCATCGACGCCTGGGGTTTCGCCAGGTCGGCACCCAAACCACGGAAGGCGGCAGCAAAGAGGTGGCGATGCTGGCCAAGATGCTCTAGCTACAAGGTGATGCGTCGATCAGCATTGTTCAGTGGGGACGGTCCGGCGTCGAATGGGTCGCCGGATCATATTTTTCACCAGCCTCGATTCGGACTGAAATGCGATTTCGCGGCGACGCGACCGGGCAGGTAGCGAAGTCGTTGAACGCGCACGGTGGGTTGTAGGCCCGATTGAAGTCCATCACCGTCTTGCCGTCCTCGCCCGGTACGTTCGCATACAGGAATCGCCCGGCTGGATAGGTCTCGCGGCCGCTTGTCGCATCGCCAAACACGAAGAACAGGCTGTCTCCGGAGGCATACGCCTCGAGTTCATGAGTCTCGCCATCGATTTCGAATTCGACCGTACCCGGCGATTCGGGCCGGTAACCCAGACCCTCGATAACCGTTTCGACATTGAGCACTCGAGGCGCGTCAAAGCGTCGCAACGTCCCGCTCACGCGAAATGCCGGGTCAATCGGGAAATAGTCAATCGGCGGGAAGGCTTTGATGGCAGCATGCTCGAAATCACGTAGCCTGAGCGCGAAGCGGCCATCGCGCTTGATCACTGTCCACGCAAACGAGCGATGCTGGATCGTTACGGGCCTGTCCGTCGTATCGTCGGAGATCAGAATGGACCTGACCGGAATGCCCTCGTAACGTACATCGACGCCAGGCTCAGAATGCAGCTCAACGCCCCCTTCTGTTGTGTGCAATCTGCCAATGTATGGCGCCGCATACGCGGGAAATACAATGTCATTGCCGGCTGCTGAACCAATGCGGCTTTCGCCTTCGGTCAACCAGAACAGCCCGGCAAGATTGAGATAACCGTCTGGTCCTTTCAGCCGCTCAAGACGCTCTGCTCGCCATTGCAGCGTATCGGCCTCGTAAACCGCCAGGTCGAGGGCCGGCTCACCGCTGCCGCACGCGGCGATGCAACACGCTGCGATCGCGACCAGGCATTTATCTACTGTATGGTTCACAACCATGAAGTCTAATATGCCTGATTCGTGACCAAAAGCCCGAACAGCGATGCGCTGGCCTATGCTGGCCTGCAGCCGGAACACATTATCGACGCACTCGAGGGCCTGTCATTACGCTGTGATGGCAGGTTTCTGGCGCTGAACAGCTATGAAAACCGCGTCTATCAGGTGGGCATCGAGGACGACGCACCGGTCGTGGCGAAATTCTACCGACCCGGCCGCTGGAGCGACGACGCCATCCTCGAAGAGCATACCTTTTCGAAAGAGCTGAGCGGCGCCGAATTGCCCGTCGTAGCCCCCACCGAGACGGACGGACAGACCTTGCACCACTTTGGAACGTTCCGCTTCGCGGTCTTTCCCTGCCACGGCGGTCGAGCACCAGACCTCGACAACTTCGAACTGTTGCGACAGCTTGGTCGCCTGATCGCACGAATACACCTGATCGGCAACACACGCAAATTTTCACACCGGCCTTCAGTCGACATAGACAGCTACGGGTTCGCGTCCCGCGACTTTCTGCTGGAGCAGGATTTCATTCCGCACGAACTGCATGAGGCATACGAGAGCATTGCGAATCACGCGTTCACCGCGATCGAGCACTGCTATGCGCGTGCCGGTAATGTGCAGCAGCTGCGCCTGCATGCCGACTTTCATCCAGGCAATGTGCTGGTTAACGGCGAGCGCCTGCACATCGTGGACCTCGATGACACGCGCCGCGGCCCGGTAGTGCAGGACCTGTGGATGTTTTTATCGGGTGATCAGGAAGAACAAGCGCCGCAGCTGCAGGCACTATTGTCCGGCTACGAGGAGTTTCGCGTATTCGACGCGCGTGAACTGCACCTCATAGAAGCGCTGCGGACCCTCAGAATCATGCATTACGCCGCGTGGATTGCGCGGCGCTGGGACGACCCTGCGTTCAAGCTGGCTTTTCCGTGGTTCGACTCGCATCGCTACTGGGAGGATCATGTGCTTGCCCTGCGTGAGCAGGTGGCCCTGATGCAGGAACCTCCTCTTGAGTGGCACGGTGCCTGAGCGCTATCTCGACGGCAAATGACGTCGGCGCGGTGTCAATTCAAAACGCTCGATCCAACGCAAAAACGTCCGTCGGCTCAGCGCCTGCAGGGCGTCTATCGATTCAAGGGTTTGTGCCCGGATCACCGTAGGGTCGATCACGCCACGTTCGTCGTCGAGTATTGCCTGGTTGTCCGGAACCGTTAACCAGCGGTCCACCAGCGAACTGTCGACTTCGAGATGAAACTGCAGTCCGTAAGCGTGCTCGCCATGACGAAACGCCTGCACGCTGCTTGCCGGTGAACTGGCCAGGTGAACCGCGTCCGGCGGCAACTCGATGCCGTCCTCGTGCCACTGAAAGACGGACTGCTGTCTTGCGAATGTCGACAAAACCGGATCGGCAACTCCTGCGTCGGTCAGGTTGACGTCATACCAGCCAATTTCGCGTACGGCGTTGCGCCGCACCTTACCGCCCAGCGCCTTCGCGAGCAGTTGCGCACCGAGGCATATGCCGAGTACCGACATGTCCTGATCAATTGCCTCGCGGAGTATCTCCACCTCGGTTATCAGGTTGGGATGGCTGTCGATCTGGTCGGAGTTCATCGGGCCGCCAAGCACGATAAGCGCGGCATATTTGTCCAATATCGGCCTGGTCTTCGGGTCGCGACCAAAATTGACATAGCGGATTCGAAATCCGGCCTCTTTCAGAAGCGGATCCAGAGTCCCGAGCGGTTCGTAAGGAACATGTTGAAATACGAGTATTTTCGGCCTGGCCATTGAATTTGCCCGGAGCGCATCAATCATTGAAGTGATTGGACTTTATACCGGCACAAACGAAATTCGTGAAGCCGTCCAGCGCATTGATTCTCAAGCGTGGCCACACTACAGTGGGTGTGTGCTTGTTTTCGCCCCGCACGGTGGAACTCTGCAGTGCGCGAGCGCTCTGATATAGCATCGTACAACCGATAAATGCGACAGGACGCGTCTATTTGACTGGCATGAATCGCACGGCACTACTGGGACTACTGATGGCAGGGCTTCTCGCCGGCTGCGGTTCGAGTGTGAAGTTCCAGGCGCCGACAATCCCGGCACCGCTCCTTGAGAAGATCCCGATCTCGGTCGGCCTTCGCATGCCCGAGAATTTCGAGCATTTTGTGCATGAGGAAAAGGTATTCGGACGCGAGCAATGGTCTATCGATCTCGGCCGATCCAACGCCGCACTATTCGAACAGCTGTTTGCCCATATGTTTGCTAACGTAACGGTCATCGGCCCGGAGGATGATCCGGAGCTGTTGCCGCTGGATGCGCTCATCGAAGCGAGCATCGATGCCTTCGAGTTCTCTACGCCGGACCAGAGCAATACCGATGCCTTTGCCGTCTGGATTCGATATCGGCTGCGAGTTTACGATCAGGCCGGCGATCTGGTATCGAATTGGCCTGTCAGCGCCTACGGGAAAAGCCAGACCACCACGATGGGAAGAAGTGATGCTTTGCGGCGCGCCGCAGTGCTTGCAATGCGTGACGCGGCGGCGCTCGTGATTATGAAATTCGACAATGTGACTCAGATCAGTTCATTGGCGGGCAAGCCAGCAGCTGCGAGCACGCCGCCCGTCGAATTGCCAGCGGATGAAACCAAGGATACCGAGGTTCAGACAACGGCCCTCGAAGGACACCCGGATGAGGCAGGCTAAGCCTATTGTGAAAGCAAACTTGCTCGTGTTGGTGACCCTGACATCGACCGCCTGCGTGACGTCGACTGTTCAGGATGCCCGCACAGGAGTGACCGGCATAAACGAAGGCGAGTCTGTCGTTATCATGGCCAAGAGCTATCACCTCGGAAATGAGACAGAGGCGAAGTACATCCGTTGTATCGAGGACGGCCTGGCGCGTGGCGACGAAGGTTTGCGCGTCATTCCACACAAGGAGTTTGTCGATTCCCTGTTTCCATGGTTCGAGCCACGCACGGCACCCGCTGAGACCAAAAACCTCGCAAAACTGATGGCACGGCCGGGCGTCGCCAAGAAAATCGCCGAGCACGGTATTCGCTACATTATCTGGCTTGATGGAGACACCGAGCGCGTTGCCGGCGGCGGCAGCCTGTCTTGCGCCGCAGGCCCGGGCGGTGGTGGATGTTTTGGTTTTGCGTGGTGGCAAAAAGATGCAGATTACAATGCTGCGGTTTGGGACCTTCAAGGCCTGGAATCAGCCGGAACGGTATCGACGGATGTGAGCGGCACGTCCTTTATGCCGGCGCTGGTCGTTCCACTACCATTTATTGCGCGAACGCAGGCCAAAGCTTGCAAGACGCTTGCTGACCAGCTCCACAGTTTCATCGTCCAGGACGACACGATTTAGCGCGGATCCGATTCTGAGCGCGGTTACTGCGGTCTTCCCGCGCGGATCAGCGCCCTGCGGTAATAATCCGAATCCAGACTTTCGACAGCGACCACCCTGCCGGTCGATGGCGCATGCACGAAACGGCCGTCACCCAGATACATGCCGACATGCGACATCTTGCCGGAAATGCTGAAGAACAGCAGATCACCGGTGCGGATCTGGCGCGTGTCGACCGGAGCCAGGTTGGCCCAGAGCCCCGCCGTCGTTCGTGGTATGGATCTGCCCGCGTTAGCGTAGGAGTAATGCACGAGACCGCTGCAGTCGAAGCCGCTCGGCGTACTGCCACCGTAACGGTAAGGCACCCCGACCTGTTCGAGCGCGACGGCTGCCGCACGTTTGGCAACTGCCGATCGGTCGCCGTTCCTTCCGACAGCGCCCTGAGCTTGGTTGATGACAGCGCTCGACGGAGAGCTGAACTCGGCTCGCGTCGCCTGATTCGAGGAACACGCGGCGCTTCCTGACACAACGGCAAGGATCAGGACAACGCAGCGAACAATGCTGCCTAGCTGGGATATCATAGCGTCCACGTCCACTCGGCACAGATCATCAAGGATACGCAACGCACGCTGAAGACTGTATGAACTGCCTCTCAAGTTTGAAATCCAAGGGCCTCTTTTGCCTTGGCGTTGCATGGTGCGCCGCCTGCGCTGAACCGGCGTCGGAGTCGCCAGTGGCATCTGATCCGCTGCACTACCGTATCGACTACGTGGTCACAGCGGACCCGGCCGCAAGCGCGATGGATGTAAAGCTCGACTTGTCGCAAGACCGTGCGCTGCTGCGTGAAGTCACCATGAGGCCTGGCTCTCGAGCCGCAGGATTCGAGGCTGACGGTGATTTGCAGGTATCCGACGGCGAAGTGCGCTGGAAGCCGCCGGCGGACGGTGGAACGATGCGCTGGCGCGTAAGCGTGCCCCATCGGAGAAACGGCGGGGGCTACGATGCCTGGTTGGGTATGGACTGGGGCCTGCTTCGGGCCGAAGACATCGTGCCCAGAGCCAGAACCCGAACGCTCAAGGGCGCACAGAGCGAGACCCGCATGACTTTTCGCTTACCCCGCGGCTGGTCGGTCGTAAGCCAGTATTACGGCAAGGATGGACAGTTCCCTATCGACAATCCTGTGCGGCGCTTTGACCAGCCGTCCGGTTGGATCGTACTTGGCAAACTTGGCGTGCGCCGGGAGAAAATCGCTGGTGTTCGGGTCGCCGTCGCGGGCCCCGTGGGGTCTTCCGTTCGCCGCATGGACACGCTGGCGTTTCTCAACTGGACGCTGCCCGAACTGGCAAGGCTGTTGCCGGAGATGCCATCACGGCTGACCATCGTCAGCGCCGGTGAGCCGATGTGGCGCGGCGGTTTGTCTGCGCCGCAGTCGCTGTTCGTGCATGCCGACCGGCCACTCATCAGTGAAAACGCGACGAGCACTCTGCTGCATGAAGTCTTACACGTGTTCCTCGGACTCTCGGCAAAGGATGGCTACGACTGGATCGTCGAGGGCTTGGCCGAATTCTACAGCCTTGAAATCCTCAATCGCAGCGGCACCATTTCGAATTCGCGGCTTGCAGCGGCGAAAGCGCAGCTGGCCGAATGGGCAACCAGCGCTAAGACGCTTTGCGGTCGGGCATCGACCGGCCCGACGACCGCGCTTGCGGTCGGCATATTCGCAGCTCTGGACAACGAGATTCGCAACAATTCCGGCGGCAAGGCGAGTCTCGATGATGTTGTCAGCGAACTGCTGCTAATTAACACATCCATAGATCTCGACAGTCTGATCGCGACCGTAGACTCGCTGCTTGGCGACAAACCGGACGCACTGCACATCGACAAGCTGCCTGGCTGTCGTAATATCACGGCTGATGATCAGGAAACATAGACGCCTCGATGGACCGCCGCCACGATCTTGAAGTCATTCTGCGCTCGCGAACCCCAATCGTCATAATTGAGACGAGGGACGAAGGGCGCATGCTTGAGATGCTCCGATCCATCACCATTGCCAGCGCGGGCGATAATTATCTGCCGCTTTTCCGATGGACCGTGACCGACGGACTGCAGCGTATCGACATCGATCTGGAGCCGCAGCCACTGAACTCCGAGCCTCGCGAGGTCCTCAAGCACATTCGCGCCGTGTCGAAACCGGGTATTTATGTGCTCCTGGACTTTCATCCATTTCTTGAAGATCCGCTGCACGTGCGCCTGCTCAAAGACATCTGCATTCGTTATCGCGACCTGCCACGTCAGATCGTATTGATCAGTCATACGGTCAAGCTACCAATCGAACTCGAGTCCTTTAGCGCGCGCTTCGATATGGCATTGCCGACCGATAGCGAGCGTCGAGAAATTATTCAAAAGGTTGCCAATGAATGGACGACAGAGCATCCAGGGTCGCGCGTGCAGGCAGACTCGAAAGCCTACGAACTGCTCGTGCGTAACCTTGCGGGACTGACCTACAACGACACCGCGCAGCTGGCACGCAACGCAATCTATCTGGATGGTGCAATTACCAAGAGCGACCTGCCTGGCGTAATGCAAGCCAAGTACGAACTGCTTAATCGTGGTGGTGCTCTGCAATTCGAATACGATACGGCGCGTTTCAACGACGTCGGCGGCCTGACTCGACTTAAAGAATGGCTTACACAACGCAAGTCTGTGTTCCGCGGCGACGAAAGTGCCGCGCACCTTGATTCGCCGAGAGGCATTCTGCTTCTGGGCGTTCAGGGATGTGGCAAGAGCCTGGCGGCGAAAGCAACCGCCGGAATATTCGGTGTTCCATTGCTACGCCTGGATTTTGGGGCGATCTATGACAAGTATCACGGCGAAACCGAACGCAAATTGCGCGAGTCTCTCAAGACTGCGGACGTGATGTCTCCGTGTGTCCTCTGGATTGATGAAATTGAGAAAGGTATCGCTGGCCGCGGCGGCGAAACGGGAACCACACAACGAGTCCTTGGAACGTTCCTGACGTGGTTGGCCGAAAAGAATAGCCAGGTGTTCGTCGTGGCGACGGCTAACGACATCAGCGCGCTTCCACCTGAACTTGTGCGCAAAGGAAGATTCGACGAGATTTTCTTTGTCGACCTGCCAAATGCCAAAATCAGAGCATCGATACTGGCGATTCACTTGACCAACCGCGATCGGCGCCTGAGCGATTTCGACATTGATGCGCTTGCTGAATCGATGGACGGATTCTCGGGGGCGGAGATCGAACAAGCCGTTGTGGCAGCGCTATACGCCGCTCACGCAAAGCAAGAGCCTCTGGCAACGGCGCATATTCTTTACGAAGTGCAGCAGACCCGGCCGTTGTCGATCGTCATGCAGGAGCAGATCGCGTCTCTCCGGCAGTGGGCCGACGGTCGAACGGTCGCATGCGACTAGCCCTGTGTTTGCGCCACTTTATGTAATAACTGGCCACTGACGGCCGGCAATATCTGGCCCCAGACCCGTGGTAGTATGGTCGGATGGCTAATGATAAGAAAAACATAAACGAATTAGTCTCGGACGAAGACGACCCCACTGCGGAGCTCGAGACGCTCGCACTCAAGCACGTGTCTGCGAACCGCAGCGATGGTAATTTGTCCGAATCTGCGTCAAACACCTTCGGCTACAACGACGAAGACGACTTGGATGCGTCAATTCCCGAACTCAGGTCCGATCTTAAGGAACGTTCGGAGACGATCAGTCGCTTGCAGTTCGACATCGAGCAGCTACGCGCCAGGTGGATGGGTCTGGAGACAGAAATCAAGGCGCGCGAGGAACTCACCGACAATCTCAACCAGGAACTCAGCAAATCCCGCAAGACTCTCGCACGCAAAGAGAAGCTTCTTAAGAAGCGCGACCAGTCGATAAAAGCACTCAGGGCCGAAATCCGCGACCAAAATGACCACCACGGCGGGCGTGAGGCAACCATAGCCGAACACGAAGCACACATAGAGAGTCTTCAGCGGGAACTCGCAAAGGATCGCAGCCACGAGTTCGAAGACGCCCGGCTGCTTATCGAGCAACAGACCGGTCAGCTCGCAAGTGCGACAGCAAGAATTAGAGAACTACAGGCACAGATCGAACGGACAGAGCTCTATGCGGATTCTTTGCGACAACAGCTTCAGGAGCGAAGCTCTGCAATCACGCAGGTCGAGGACACGCACGAATTTCTTGAGCTAAGCGTGAATCGCGCAAACGATAAGCTCAAGGTAAAGGAAGCCGCGCTGGAAGCTGAAAGTAATACCAACGCTGATCTGACCAAGCAGCTGGATGATCTCAAGGAATCGCATGCCGAAGAAATTCGCACGATTCGCTTCGAACTTGGCGAAGCTCAAGAGACCGTCGCGCAGCACGAACTCATCACCGAGCAGTTGGCTTCGGATCTTGTGGACACACGGGGGTTTCGAGAGGAACTCGAGCAGATGCTTGCGAAATCCGAGGAACAGAACATTTCGCGTATCGAGCAGCTGGAGAAAGAGAACCGCAAGTTGTTACGCGAGGCTGCCGAGGTCGAAGAGAAACTCGAGACCAAGAGCCAGGCGATCAACTGCCTGCTCGCAGAGCTCTCCAAGAAATCGCAGCAAATTGAATCCATCGGTGAGATCGAGGGCGTCATTCAGGATATCGATAACCGCATGTCTGATCGAATTGATGATCGGCCAAGCACCGACCGCGATCGTGTCACGCGGGTGTTGATCGGCTCGATCGAAGGCCAGGAACTGCGCTTCCCACTTTTTAAAGACAGGTTGACGATCGGTCGCACCGAACAGAATGATATCCAACTCAAAGCATCTTATGTCAGCCGGCGCCACGCGGTCATTGTCACCGAGCGCGACGCAACCCGCGTCGTTGACTGGGGCAGCAAGAACGGCGTGTTCGTCAATTCGAAACGCATAACGGAGCACTTCCTGAAGAACGGCGACATCTTGACGATCGGTACAGCAGATTTCCGTTACGAAGAGCGCCCCAAGCGCGACGCCTGACCGGAACTGGTCGACCCTCGGGACTGTGAGCACAATCACGGCAGTATGCGGCCGTTCGATGTATTGTGTTTACCGAATTGCAGGGAACGCATGACGGTAATGATGCTTAGTAACACGCTGCATAAGCCAGAGAATCTGACCGATACGCAGGACGTCACGCGGAACAGAGTCGGATTCATCTCCCGCAAGATCTGGCTGCCGAAAGCACTGTACAACCTCCTCCCCTACTTCTACCTGATCTCCGGCTTAGCCGCCCTTCTGGCAACACTCTATGTCGGCAATTGGCTATGGGTCGTGCCGCATTACCTGTTGTTTTCCGTTGCGTGCCTGCACATGGGCATACTCGTTTACAGGCGCCGTCGTCGTCACTGATGCTTGATCTTTGCCGATCCGTAGGCAACGATATCCGCTTCCGACACCGCCGAGACGGTTATCTTGAGACAAAACGCGTTGAAGCAGGCCGCGCTCAAAGAAACGGCCTTGTTCCTGGGCCTGTTGTTCTTCGGCTTCGTGCTGATGCCGATAGCGATCTACTGGGTCGGTCAGCATGTGTTCGGGAGCTATGGCGGCTACGGTTTCAGCGACTTTTTCGGCACGCTGAGTGAAAACATTCGTAGCGGCGACCGGACGGCCTGGTTCTTTGTACTATCACCGTACCTCGGCTGGCAGCTATTGCGACTGACGCTGCTTGCCTGGCGGCGCGCCGGCAAACAGCCAGGTTGATTCTGACCAGACCTGTGCACAAAGCGCCGAAACTGTGACGCCCGTCACATTTTCTCCTTTAACAACAGCACACTAACGGCTATCGCCTAGAAATTATGTTAACAATGATGCATGCTCCTTGGCGGCAAGTTCTATAGTTGTCTTACGGATCAAAATGCGGCAGTTCGAGCACCAGCAAAAATGATGAAGCGCTTCATACACTGGCTCACCAACAGGATTTGGCCACGGAAGGCTTCTCCACAACCGAAGCTTGGCAAATCGGGGGCACACCTGCGCCCGACGGACGCACATTTGCGGCGTCCCGCAGTTCACCCGGCGGCTCGTGCGACTCGCCCCAAACAACTGAATCCCGCGCAGGAACCCGAAATTGTTGAGCTGAATCCGCATATGGATGTTCGCATCGAAGATAACGGCCCTGGAAAGAACGTGCTGATCCGCAACAAGTACGTGCGCGAAGATACGGGCACTCACGAGACACTAAAGATCCTCGATGACTCCATGCTCGAGACGAACGAAGAGGAAGGCATAGATCCCTATAATACGGGTCAGTTCGATCGCTCGAAGCATTGGGACAAGCGCCTCAAGTAGGGCACCCGTCCGCTGCGGTAAATTCGCCAAACTCCAATCGGCGCTTGAAAGGAGCAGAAATGAGTCTGCGAGTTTCGTTTGAACTCGATGAGAGCGATCTGACACACTTCCGGTTGATCATGCGGGAGACGCGCAAAGCTATTGCCAGAATGGCCCCCGAAGATATCGTTGCCGCCGCCGAGGACATGCTGCAGGACCTCGTCGTGCAAAGCACTCCCGGTTTTATTCTGGAACGCATCCAGAAGCTGCGACTGCTGATCAGAATGCTGACAGACCTGGAGTGGCGGTTGCCGCATCAGGAGGCGACGCGGGTGCTCAATGCACTCGCGTATTTTACCGAACCGGATGACCTGATTCCCGACCACATTCCAGGCCTTGGGTTTCTCGACGATGCAATTATGGTCGAACTCGTCGTCCGAGAACTGAAGCACGAGATCGAGGCATACCAGGACTTCCGTGAGTTTCGCGATACACATAGGGACGAACCCAAAAAAGGCACGAGGACCACTCGCGATAAATGGCTCGCAGTGCGTCGTAATGAGCTTCAAGATCGCATGCGGCGACGACGCGAACAGAGCCGACAATCCGCTGAGGGCAAGGCGTCATTGCGGCTGTTTGACTAGACCCAAAAGTACCAGCCCGTTGCCACCAAACCCGCCCACATAAGCGCTTGCCCCCACCAGCGTGCCGCATGATTAATCAGCAGTGCGTAGAAACTCACGGCCGAAACGATGGTCATACCGAAGAAGATGGAAACACTGGACAGCAACGGCCCGAATTCGTGCTCCAGTCGCGGATAGTCGTCTCCCAATATCAGGAAGACGAACAGCACTGCCGCAAGGCTGACGGTGATTGCGAGACAGGATCCAAGCAAGATGCCGGTGATGACAGTCAGTGGCCGCATTGATAAGTTTCCATTGTGGACTATTTATTACTACATGAAATCCGTGAATTTTATGCCAAATACGCCCTTGATCGGAGCGCGCTGGGCATCTAGCCTAGCCGGATTGGCTTAGTCACAGAAATTTTCGCCGATATTGGAGAAGGATTTGAAAGCATTAAAGACCCGTCGTCGTGCCTGGTTCGCTGGCCTGTTGCTCGGTTTCCTCGCAGCGCCAGTCATAGCAAGCGACCAGGAGGCTGTTTCCGATGACGATCTGTTGCCCGAATCGCGACACGAGAATATCGGCGAACTGGTTACCCAGTTCATCCAGAAGTCGCATTATTTGCGCGTGTCGGTGAACGACGATCTTTCATCGCGTGTCATGGACAGGTATATCGAGGCGCTCGACCGTAATCGTATGTACCTTCTCGAAAGCGACATCGACTATTTTGAAAATTATCGATACCGCCTTGACGATGTGGTTCGAAGCCAGCCGCTCAATCCAGTTTTTGACATGTTCTCCATCTATCGCAGCAGGGTTCGCGAGCGCTTCGAATTCGCGTTGATACAACTGGAGAGCGAGCCGGATCTGTTGCTCGACGAAGACTACCAGTTTGATCGGGAAGACATGCCATGGGCAGTCACGACAGCTGAACTCGACGAATTGTGGCGAAAGCGTGTAAAAAACGACGTGCTGAATCTGGCGTTGGCCGAGAAGCCATGGGAAGAGTCACGAGACGTTCTGATCAAGCGCTACACCCGTTATCTTAAGCGCATGGATCAGGTGAAGAGCGACGACGTCTTTGAGACCTTTATGAACGCATTCGCGCATACCCTGGACCCTCACTCTAGCTATCTCTCTCCGAGGAATTCGGAAGAATACCGGATCCAGATGAGCCTCTCCTACTTCGGTATCGGTGCTTCGCTGCAGACCGAGGATGACTACGTACACATCGTCAACATCATCCCTGGTGGGCCGGCTTCCATTGACGGTTCACTGAACCCCGAGGACAAAATCATAGGCGTTGCCCAGGGAGCAGATGGGCCCATGGTCGACGTAATTGGCTGGCGACTCGACGATGTTGTCGACCTGATCCGCGGCCCTGTTGATACGGTCGTCAGACTGCATATTATTCCGGCAGGTGCCCTCCCCGGCAATAGCGACAAAGAAATCCGCCTGACGCGCGGCCAGGTGCGGCTTGAAGAACAGGCTGCCAAAAGTGAAATTGTCACGATTCCGCGCGACGGTCGGGAATGGTCGATCGGCGTTATCGAAGTACCCAGCTTTTATCGCGACTATCGCGCCCTGAGTAACGGCGACAAGAATTACACAAGCACAACCAAGGATGTGAAACGCCTGATCGGAGAGCTTGAAGAGCAAGGCATCGACGGCTTGATTATCGATTTGCGGAACAATGGCGGCGGTCATCTGACCGAAGCAACCGCGCTTTCGGGCCTGTTCATCGATAATGGCCCGGTGGTGCAGCTGCGCAATTCGAATGGTCGTATCAGCCGCCTCGATGACCCGGATCCGGTCGCGCGAGTCGCATATAACGGGCCACTGGCTGTTCTGGTCAATCGATTCAGCGCCTCGGCATCGGAAATCTTTGCGGCTGCAATTCAGGACTATGCGCGCGGTGTGATCATTGGCCAGGAGACCTTTGGCAAGGGCACGGTGCAGAATCTGTATTCGCTTGATCAGTACCTGCAGCAGGAGGATGACAAAGGATTCGGCCAGCTAACGCTGACAATCGGCAAGTACTATCGGGTCACGGGCGAAAGCACGCAACATCGTGGCGTAAACCCTGATATCAATCTGCCTTCTCCAATTGACTCGGACGAGATTGGTGAGAGTGTGCGTGACAGCGCGTTGCCGTGGGATACGATACAGACCACTCGCTTCCGGGCCGGTGAGCCGCTCGACACTACGATTCACTCCCTGACTGTCAGCCATTCGGAGCGTGCGAAAGATGATCCGAATTTCCAGTACCTCATGCGTTACATCGAGGAGGATCGTGAGGCACGTTCGCGCAAGTCGATGTCGCTGAATATCGAAACTCGGCGCGCCGAGCGCGAGGCAGGTCTCGTTCGTGCTTTGGAGCTGGAGAATGAGCGTCGCGAGGCCCTGTCCCTGGAGCCCCTTGAGAGTCTCGAGGATGTCGAGGACGAGGAACTCCCCGACGTGCAGCTTGACCAGGCGGCCGGCATTGTTACAGACTTGGCCGTGATGCGTGAGGTAAAGGCCGTCCCGGCACAGACTGCCCAGATACGGCCCTGACAGAACACGCTTGCAGAACAGCATGTCGGTGTTATACTTCACTATAACACCGATCTGATACAGCGACCTGGAGGGCCCGTGAATACACGGCAGGCACCGCAAACGTATGTTGCGCTCAGTATCATGGCATTCCTTGGCCTGAGTGCCTGGTGCGCGTCTGCCCTGGCCTCCAGCGAAACCCAAATGCCCGGTCCGTCACTGGCGGCACACAGCGACGCGAGGCTATCTGACATTCTGCGCGGCGATGTCCGGGTTCCGAGCCTTCGCACTCTGGATTCTTCGACGATCATTACGCTGCCAGCGTTGACGGACACGAGACCGGAGACCACAGAATTGCAGGGTAGCGATCGCGAGTCGCCTGAGGAGGCCTCGCGAACCATTACGGAGATTCCCAGTCGCGTAACGCGCCTGCCCGGCGTCTCAGCGGTTGATCTGCCGCGTTTTCGGCGCTACATGCTGCGCACGGATATCTAACGGCTCAGGATTTTCGCGAGATCCCAGTAGTTTGTGCCTAGCAGATCGCCATCCATTTGTTTCGTCGCACCGTCGGCACTAATCACAAAGACCGTTGCTACACTGCTTGACACCGGTACGGCGTCATCATGACTACGAAATATTGCTTTGTCGGCGATCAATTTGGCGCGCTTTTGCAATATATCTGCTAATTCTGTCGTTTTGTCCAACGAATCGCAGCGCTTCTTGATACGTGCAATGATCGTGTCGCAGTTGCTTTTGGGACCATAGTTAATGGCGCCGACGCTCTTCTCGCCGGCTTCTTTGGCCATCTCGGCCAGCTCATCTTTACTGAAGTGCAAATAGAGCTGCTGCGCGAAGGCGAGTATCGTGAAGTTGATGAGACGCTTGGTACTAATGTCCAGGCCTTCCGTGTCCGGCGGCTCTCGGTTCTGAATCTCTTCATACCGCAGCAGCAGCGCTTCCTCATCGTGTTGTGCGGCGTCGATTGACTGTGAAAGAGCATCCAGGCTGGCTGATAGAGACCGGCGCCGAAAGAACCGCAGAAAGCCGGTCATTGTTGACAGGCGATGCTGCTCGGCTTGCAGACGGTCTTCAAGCAGCTGAACCTGCATTCGGCATTCACCGATCCCGCTCTCGACGACTGCCGCCTCGCGCGTCCTTTCCTCGTTCCAGGTTTGCAGACTTTGACTATGCTGTTTCTGTTCGCTCTGCTGCTTGAGTTGTTCAGCAAAATTTTCAAGTTTGCTTTGGCAGCTTTGATTCAAATGCCGAAGCTGGTAGTAAATGATGACGTTATAGATGCACTCGGGATCGAGCAGCAGTTGCTCCAGATAATCGAACTTCTGTTGTGCCCTTGCCGCTACGCCCTCGTGGTGCTTGACGCGGTCCTTTAGATCGAACTGCTCGTCTCGCAGCTCGGCAAACTCCTTTTTCAGTTCCGCACGATTCCAATAGAGCTGCAAGAGCTTGTCGCTCTCCTCGTCATCAGGTTTTTCCTGCGAGTTTCTGAAAATGGCGGTAAGGCTGGTCAACTGTCATCCCTTTTAACATAACGCCAATCGCCAGCACTTCGTTGCCGGAACGACTGCTCGACGAATCATGACGATTGATCGATCGGGAAACTCTGACTGAATCGACAGTTTTGCAAACTGTCAGGAGAAGCGATTTGGCTGCTATTGCGTCTAGCGCTCGAGGATCAGATGACCTTGATCAGTAAGGTATTCGAGCCACTTGTTCAGGATAACGTTACGCTGCCAGCGTGCGTCCAGTTCACGACGGTGCAACCGTGCAAGCCGGCGGAGTTCCGAATGACAATGCTCACCGCCAGACCTCATCGACTCAGCCAGTTGGCCATCCAGATAAGCCCGAACGGTGATATCCGGATCCGCCACCTGGTTTGCACCATTTTCGAAATAGTATGTGAGTGACAAGGTAACCGTATAACGGCAGCGTTCAAGGATTTCCAGGTGCAGTTCACAATCGCCTGCAACACGTGAGCGAAAACAACCATCGAGATGCTCAAGTTCCGGAATCACCTGCAGGAGACGCAGATAGTTACTCTCATACAGAGACATCAAACCAACGAAACTTCGTGGTTTGACAAATGTCTGCGGAACAAGCTGGTGGTCGAGTAACATGCCATCAATATAGCACAGCAACTGGCATTCAAAAGCCGTGTCTGTGTCGTTCCACAAACGCGTCACAAAACAAGAAAATCAGGGTCGCACTCGTCGTTCAACGCCGGTACTATCGAGTATTCGACTCGCGATTTCCTCGATCGAGAACTCCGTCGTATCGACATGAGGAATTCCGTAGCGTTTGAAAATCTTCTCCGACTCGCGTATCTCATAACGTACCTGTTGTGCCGACGAATACTTTCCCATGGAGCGCCGTTCCTTGCGAATTTGTCGCAGGCGTTCCGGAGTGATCATCAAGCCGAAGAGTTTGTCATTCTGCTCACGGAGAAATTCAGGCAGTTTGCCTGACTCGAAGTCTTCGTCTGTCAGCGGATAATTTGCCGCATACACGCCGTACTGTAGTGCCAGATACAGGCACGTCGGTGTCTTTCCTGACCGCGAGACGCCGATCAGAATCACATCCGCCATGTCGTAGTTGCGACTGACGCCGCCGTCATCGTTGGCCAGTGCAAAGTTGGTTGCCTCGATTCGTTTCATGTAGGCATCGATGTCGCTCATGCCGTGGGCACGCCCCGACTCATGCGCGGGCTTCTGGCCCAACTCTTCCTCGAGCGGTTCCAGGAACACGTCAAAAATGTCGAGATGCAAGCCGTTTGCTTCTTTAAGAATCTTCCGAAAATCGGGCTGCACGAGCGTCGAAAATATGATGGGTCGATGCTGGTCGTTGGCACCGGATTCGACAATTTTTCGCACTGCCTCACGCGCCTTGTCTTCGGAATCTATAAATGGCAAAGTCACTTGCCGAAAATTCTGGCTATCGAACTGCGTCATCAGGCTGTGCCCCAGCGTTTCGGCAGTGACGCCAGTCTGATCTGAAAGAAAGAAAACCGTGCGTTCATTCATATGCGGATATCCCGGATTGCAGCCGTGCTATTTTACCGACCTACTTGTACCCGAGTTCGATTGTCCATTTCCTGCAGGGGAACACAAGGGAGCAACCATTGGAGCCATTTGTCATCAAGCTCGCTGAGCTTGGCATGAATGATGTTGAAACCGTCGGCGGCAAGAACGCTTCTCTCGGGGAGATGATCAGCAACCTGAGCGGCCTCGGCATAACCGTCCCTGGCGGGTTTGCGACGACGTCGGCGGCCTATCGCGCGTTTCTCGGCACGGACGGCCTGGACAAGCGTATTTCGGAGATCCTCGACAACCTCGATGTCGACGATATCGAGGCATTGAAAGCCGCTGGGCAGTCGATTCGCCACTGGATTCTCGACACCCCCTTGCCTGAACGCCTGCGCAATGAAATCAGACAGTGCATTCAAGGAAATGTCCGGGGGCAACGACATCGCGGTTGCGGTCCGGTCTTCCGCCACCGCCGAGGACCTGCCCGACGCGTCGTTTGCCGGCCAGCAGGAGACATTTCTCAATGTGCGCGGCATGGACAATCTGATCGAGGCACTGCACCAGGTTTTCGCGTCGCTGTACAACGATCGCGCGATCGCCTACCGGGTCCATCAGGGCTTTGACCATAAGCTCGTTGCATTGTCAGTAGGCGTACAGATGATGGTGCGCAGCGACGTCGGCTCATCGGGTGTCGTATTCACACTGGACACCGAGAGCGGCTTTCGCGATGCAGTATTCGTAACAGCATCCTACGGTCTCGGTGAAACCGTTGTTCAGGGCGCGGTCAATCCTGACGAGTTCTACGTCTACAAGCCGGCTTTGCAAAATGGCTTCTTTCCGATCTTGCGTAAGAACCTCGGCAGCAAAGCAATCAAGATGATCTACAGCGACGACCCGATGCCAGGCAAGACGGTGCAGACCGTCGACGTCGACGAAAGCGACAGCCAGACATTCTGCATTTCAGACGACGACATTATCGAACTTGCGCGTATGGCCGTGACGATCGAGAAACATTACGACCGCCCGATGGATATCGAATGGGGCAAAGACGGCACTGACGGCAAGATTTACATTCTGCAGGCGCGGCCCGAGACCGTGCAGAGCCGCAGCGGCCGAACCATCCAGCGCTTCACGCTGAAAGGGACATCAGACATTATCATCCGCGGCCGCAGCATCGGCCATAAGATCGGCGTCGGTACCGCCAAGGTAATTCGCAATGTCAGCGAGATGGGGCGCATCCAGACCGGCGACGTTCTCGTCTCAGACATGACGGACCCGGACTGGGAACCCGTGATGAAACGTGCGGCCGCAATCGTCACCAATCGCGGCGGGCGCACCTGCCACGCGGCAATCATCGCGCGCGAACTCGGCATTCCTGCGGTCGTCGGCTGCGGTAACGCGACCGAGACGATTGCAGACGGCAGCGACGTCACCGTCAGCTGTGCAGAAGGCGACGAGGGTTACGTCTACGCGGGCAAGCTTGATTTCGAGCGAGACAAAGATCGAACTGGACTCGCTGCCGGATATTCCGGTCAAGATCATGATGAATGTCGGAAACCCGGATCGAGCCTTCGACTTCGCCAACATCCCGAATCACGGTGTCGGCCTGGCACGCCTCGAGTTCATTATCAATCGCATGATCGGCGTGCATCCGCAGGCGTTGCTCGACTATGACAACCTCGACACCGCGACTCGCGACGCCGTCGACGAACAGATGGCCGGTTACAGCGACCCGGTGCAATTCTTCATCGACAAACTCGCCGAAGGCGTCAGTTCGATCGCGCGCGGCGTTCGCGCCGAAGCCAGTCATCGTTCGCACTGTCCGACTTCAAGTCCAACGAGTACGCAAACCTGATCGGCGGCGAGCGCTACGAGCCGGACGAGGAAAACCCGATGCTCGGCTTTCGCGGCGCGGGCCGCTACGTCGCCGAGAGTTTCCGGCCCTGCTTCGAGCTCGAGTGCGCGGCGATTCGCAAGGTGCGTAACGACATGGGACTCACGTAATGTGCAGGTCATGATTCCGTTCGTGCGCACCGTGCAGCAGGCCCGGGACGTCATAGACGTTATGGCCGAAAACGGTCTCGAGCGTGGCAAGGACGATCTGAAGCTGATCATGATGTCTGAATTGCCGACCAACGCGCTGCTGGCCGACCAGTATCTCGAGCTTTTCGACGGCATGTCGATTGGCTCGAACGACATGACACAGCTGACGCTGGGGCTCGACCGCGACTCGGCACTGGTCGCCGATATCTTCGACGAACGCGACGACGCCGTCAAAGCACTGCTTGCCATGACCATATCGGCCTGCAAGAAGCACGGCAAATACGTTGGCATCTGTGGCCAGGGTCCGTCGGATCATCCGGATCTGGCGCGCTGGCTGCTCGATCAGGGCATCGAGAGCATGTCGCTCAATCCCGATACCGTCGTCGAGACGTGGATGTTCCTGGCCGGCGAAACCGTCGAGTAGAGGCACGCCTGCATGCAGGCTCTTACATCGCCTAGAACCGGTCGTAGCGTGAGCGACGCTGCCAGCGGATACGCGGCAACCAGATGCCCAGAATAATGCCGACGACGAGGACCAGTGCGCCCGTCATGAACCAGTAGCGCGTTGTCTGGCCCGTCAACTCGCGATTCTGCTGCTCGAGCGTCGCGGCCTGTATCTCGGCATTGGCCAGCTGCTCACGCAGATCCTTGTTCTGATTATTGATCGACAAAACGTTGGCAGCCGTCCGCTTTATCTCGGCGAGTTCTTTCTCGAGCTGCCCTTTCTCACGTTCCAGGGTGTCAATCTGCCGCGATGCGGCCACGTACTCGCCTTTTACAGCATCCAGCTGCGAGCTCAGGCTCGATCCTTCCGCACTTACGTTGGTCAGCCGGCGTGTCAGCGTCGCCAGCTGCTCGCGCGCACTCGGCTCACTCATCAGGTATCGCGTCAGTACCCACCCTTCGGTGCCGGCCGTAGTGCGAACCCGGGAGTAACCGGTTTCACCGTCACGCTCCACCACTTCCAGCGCGGTGCCACTTGGCAACATGCGCTCGATCGCGTTGCTGGTACTCGGGCCGCTGCGCAACATGACCTCGAACTGGTCGCTGACCCATGCCGACTGGGCGCTCGCGTGGGCGGCCGGGAGCAAAATAAGCAGGCAGATGGCGAAGGTCTTGTTTTTGAAGGTCATTTTCTGGTGTCTGGATTCGAATGCGGCAACTATAAGCGAAGGTGACGGCCTGTGCCACACAAAATCATAGAAATCAGTCGCTTAAAGGCGACAATTTATCGATGTTCTGCTCCCAGTTCGCGCCGTCGAACGGTGTGACCTGCAGCGACTTGATCGTCGTGGGGTCCAGACAATTGATATTGACGCTGATTCCGTCCGGGTGCGAACGTGGTACGTAGAACGATTTGATCCCGCAATGCCGGCAAAAATAGTGCTGCGCGATGCCGGTGTTGAACGTATAGGTCTCTATCGCGTCCTCTCCGCGGATCAGCTTGAACCGGTTCTTCGGCACGATCAGGTGCAGGTAACCCGTCATTCGGCAAATACTGCAGTTGCACTGGGTGCCTTCAATATCTTTGGGCGCGTCGACCTCGAATCGCACCCTGCCACAGTGGCAACTGCCCTTATGAGTTGTCATTACTCAGTTCCCGCCTCTGCTTAAGCCATACGACAATATGGTTATTCGCCGGCATGGCATAGACCCTTGCGCGCCGCATACCGCCCTTCGCGGCCAGACGATCGAGATCCTCGAGGTGCCGAACGCCCATCTCATGGTTTTGCTGTCGCAGCGACTCATGAAATGCAGCATTGCTAGGCGCATTGAACTCGCCCTTCTGACGGAACGGTCCGTACAGAACGAAAACACCGCTATCATTCAACACCGAACCGACCAGCGAGAACATCTTCTCAACGCCTTCGAAGCTCATGATGTGCGCGGTATTTGCAGAGAAGACACCGTCATAGCGTTCATCCGGAACCGGTGCAGTCAACACGTCGAGCACAAAGGGCGCACGTACATTCGGCAGAGCTGCGTCACGCAGCCACGATCGAATGCCGGCATGATTTTCCTGAACATCGCTCGTCTGCCACGTCACGTGGTCAAGTTCGGCAGCGAAATGCACCGCGTGCTGTCCGGTGCCCGAACCAATCTCCAGTATGGAACTGCAGTCGCCAAACTCCTGGCGAATAACGCTGAGAATTGCTTGCTTGTTGCGATCGGTCGCCGGTGCGTGCGGCTTGTAACTCATTCGGCTCTTACGGTGGAAAGGCGAGACTGATCAAAGAGCTGGTCCCGGTACCAGACGAGTTCAGCGATCGAGTCGCGAATATCCTGCAGCGCGCGGTGTGACGATTCCTTGCTGAAGCCTGCCGCGACCTCGGGCGCCCATTGCTGCGCGAGTATCTTCAGCGTGCTGACATCGAGGTTACGATAATGGAAGTAGCGTTCCAGTTCGGGCATCTCGCGCGCAAGAAAGCGTCGATCCTGGCAAATGCTGTTTCCACTCATCGGTGACACCCCCGCATCGACCCACTGTGACAGAAAATCCAGCGTTGTTAGCTCAGCCTGCCGCATCGATACATTGCTCTGCAACACTCTGTCAACCAGGCCGGATTCTCCATGCTGCCGCGTATTCCACTCGTCCATGCCATCCATCACCTGCTTGGACTGCCCGATAGCAAGGTCCGGGCCTTCGGCCAACTCATTGAGGTGGCGATCCGTGACGATCGTCGCTATTTCGATGATCGTGTCGGTCTCGGTATCGAGTCCGGTCATCTCGAGATCGATCCAGATCAGGTTGCCGGCACGGTCGTTGTCGCTGTTGCTCATGCGTTTCCTTTGGCTTTGGCTCGCGAGTTTTCAGGTAGTTTACCTCCCCTGAGTGTGCAAGGCTCCTGGCATCACGGCATACTCTGCGGCAGATTCCCCGAGGCCGCACGTCGATGTCGCAGCAAAATGCCCTTGTCATTGCCACCTTCAGCCGCCGCATGCGCTTGCGGCTCGAGGACGGTAACACGGTTGATGCTCGCATCAAGGGCAAAAGAATCAAGCCCGTCTGCGGTGACCGCGTCGTCGCCGAACGCATCGAAGACGAATCCGATTGGCTGATAATCGAGATTCTCAAGCGTGATAACGAACTGAAACGCCCCAACATGCGGGGACAGACCGAAGTGCTTGCGGCAAACGTCGAACTGCTTATCGTCGTCGCCGCCGCGTCGCCTCAACCAGACTGGTTCATTGTCGATCGTTATCTCTGCGCCGCTGAAAGCATGAGTGTTCGCGCCGCGGTCGTTTACAACAAGGCCGACCTGGACACGGACAACGAGAAACTGACATTGGCGCTGCAGGACTACGCGCGAATCGAATACCCGGTATTACGATGCAGTGCGAAGGCAAACTATGGCATCGATCTGATCCAGGCTATCGTGCGCGGCAATACCGCGATCATCGTTGGTCAGTCGGGCGTCGGCAAGTCGAGCATCATAAACCGGCTTCTTGGCGACACAGAGCAACGCACGGCCGAAGTATCAGACAAAACTGGCGAGGGCAAACACACAACTGTCAATTCGATAATGCTGACACTTCCCGGAGGCGGCACAATCATCGATTCGCCCGGCGTGCGTGATTACGCTCCTGCGCTGGAGTCCGCAACGCAAGTCATCCGGGGTTTTCGTGACGTTGAAAGCGCCGGCCACGATTGTCGTTTCGCAAACTGCCGGCACCTGCGGGAACCGAATTGCGCCGTGAAGACAGCCGTCGAAGACGGCGCAATCAGCGCGCGGCGTTATGAGTCGTACCGGCGGCTGCTGGCATTGACCGAAAAGCTCGACAAAATACCTTAGGAACCCGCTACCCTGGCGGCCAGTTCAGCAACCGCCCGCCCAGCAAGTGCAGATGAATGTGGAATACGGACTGCCCCGCTCCTTCGCCACAGTTCATGACCGTGCGGTATCCATCTTCCGCGAGTCCTTCCTGGCGCGCGACTTCTTTTGCGGCGATGAACAGACTCCCTACCAGTTCCTGATCACCCGCATCGAGATCGTTGATCGTCGTAATGTGCCTGCGGGGAATGATCAGCACGTGCGTCGGCGCCTGCGGATTGATGTCGCGAAACGCGAGCGCCGAATCAGATTCGTAAATAACGTCTGCGGGAATCTCCCCTTCGAGGATTCTGCAGAACAGACAGTCACTGGCAGTCATGATTCTCTCCTAATCGACAACGCGCCGACCATAAAACGCGTGTGACAATGTACCCCCGTCGACGTACTCGAGTTCGCCGCCCAGCGGCACGCCATGCGCAATGCGCGACGCCTGAACGCTGTGCCTCGCGGCCATGTCCGCAAGATAGTGCGCAGTGGCGTCACCTTCGACCGTGGGATTGGTCGCGATAATCATTTCGGCAATTGTGCCTTGCTTGAGACGTTCTTCGAGCGCGCTCAGGCCGAGTTCTTCCGGGCCAATCCCGTCCAGCGGCGACAGGTGTCCCATCAGCACGAAATACAGCCCGCGAAAACCGGTGGCATCTTCGATCG
The DNA here is from genome assembly GCA_963711285.1 of uncultured Gammaproteobacteria bacterium. Taxonomy (GTDB): domain Bacteria; phylum Pseudomonadota; class Gammaproteobacteria; order Steroidobacterales; family Woeseiaceae; genus UBA1847. Next base: position 72,361 of record CAVQDJ010000004.1, read on the forward strand.
CCATGACGTCTGCAGGAGACTCGACGACGCAGAGCTGAGTATCGTCCCGGCCGCTGGCCGAGCAAATTGAGCACAGCTCGTGTTCCGTGAACATACGGCAACGACTGCAGTGACCGATACCTTTGACGGCGTCCGCCAGCGCCGACGATAGATTGCCGGCCCCCTCACGATCACGTTCGAGAAGGTGAAAAGCAATACGCTGCGCAGACTTTTGGCCCACACCGGGCATGCATCGCAACGCGTCGATCATGCGTACCAGAAGGGGCGAATACGACATGCGTGCTTAGAATGGTAGCTTCATTCCGGGTGGCAGGCCCATGCCGGAAGCCATACCGGAAAACTTTTCCTGCACCGTCGTCTCGACCTTGCGCGTCGCGTCATTGAAAGCCGCCACGATCAGGTCTTCGAGCATTTCCTTGTCATCGCCGATCATCGAGTTATCAATTTCGACCGACTGCACCTGATGCTGGCAGGTCATCGTGATCTTGACGACGCCAGCACCCGACTCTCCGGTAACCGTCAGCGACGCCATTTCTTCCTGGGCCTTCTTCATGTTGGCCTGCATTTCCTGGGCCTGCTTCATGAGCTGGCCGATGCCACCTTTCATTCATTGCTCCTGACTTATTTGCTCTGGGACGGGTTATTCAACTTGATCGAATCAGCGTTTAGCTCGGCGTCAAACATGTCCTTGAGCGCCTTCACGTTCGGGTCTGCCTCGAGTTTGACGCGCTCGGCTTCAAAGCGTTCATTCGCCTGCCGCGATTCCTCCTGCATGGGCGATTCAACCTGGGCCTTGCCAATGCTGATATCGACGGTCAGAGATTCATCGAAATGCCGCGACAGCGTTTCGGCGAGCGACTCTTTGCGTTGTCGCGTCAGGTACGACTCCGATGCCGGATCGAGGCTGAAGAAAACTGTATTGCCCTCGCGCCTGAGCAATGCACAACTCGCCGCCAGCAGCCTGTCGGCGCCGGCGAGGCCAAGTTGCGGCACCAGTTCTTTCCAGTTGGGGTCCTGCCATTTGCTGGCGCGCGATGGTGCGGCAGTCTTTGCCTGCGCGACTTTGACGACAGGCGCCGCAGATTTTTTCGTGGCAATCGACTTGCCGGCCGAGCCGCCGCCCTCGGCTGCGCTGTCCGGGGAACTCGCCTGGGCGGGCCGGAACGCCAACATTCGCAGCAGTGTCATCTCTGCCCCGCTCTTCGGATCGGGCGCGAGATGCAGGTCGCGCCTGCCAATCAAGGCGGTCTGGTAGAAAAGCTGCACATCTGCTGGTGACAATGCATCGGCAAGCGCAGCGACCTGTTCATCGCGCATGTCGTCTTCGCTATCAATACGTCCTACGACCTGATACACGGCGATCTGCTGCAGATCACGCGCAAGATCTTCGAGCAACCGCGCATAGTCGGGAAAATGCTCGTCAATTTCACGGAGTGCATCAATGATGCCCGCTGCATCGTTCGCCGCGAGCAGCGTGATCAATCGCGACACGTGGTCCCGATCGATCGTTCCGAGCATTGTCGACACCGGCGCTTCTTCGACCTTACCGCCACAATAGGCGATGGCCTGGTCGAGCAGGCTCAGCGCATCGCGCAGGCTGCCGTCAGCCGCGCGGGCAATCATCGCCAATGCCGGACTATCGGCTTCAATATCCTCGGCCTCACAGATTTTGGCCAGCCGGTCCTGGATCAGCCGCGGCGTCAGGCGCGTCAGGTTGAACTGCAGACAGCGCGACAGCACCGTAACCGGTAGTTTTTGCGGATCGGTCGTGGCCAGCAGGAATTTGACGTGCGGCGGCGGCTCTTCGAGCGTCTTCAACAGCGCGTTGAACGAGCTCTTCGACAGCATGTGCACCTCGTCGATCAGATACACTTTGTACCGTCCGCGCGCAGGCGCGTACTGCACATTGTCGAGCAGATCGCGCGTATCGTCGACCTTGGTTTTTGAGGCCGCATCCACCTCGATCAGATCGACAAACCGTCCCTCGTCGATCTCCACGCAGGCGCTGCATTCGCCACAGGGTTCTGCGGTGACGCCTTTCTCGCAGTTCAGTGCCTTGGCAAGAATGCGAGCGATCGTCGTCTTGCCGACCCCGCGCGTGCCGGCAAACAGGTAGGCATGATGCAGTCGTCCGGATTCCAGCGCGTTCATCAGCGCCTGCAATACGTGCTCCTGACCCACCGTGTCGGCAAAGTCTTTGGGCCGCCATTTGCGTGCCAGAACGAGATAGCTCATAGGTGAAACCGGGGGCTGCGAGGGCCTGAATGCGAATGCGTCAGTGTAGCGCAAGGGCTGCGCGGAGCAAGCCCGGAAAAGTGGCCCGCGCCAGCGACTCCCCGGCACCCGGCATCACCGCTACCGTTGCTCCCTTCCGGGCCTGGCGGAGTTCACGGCTGACCGTCGCGGGGAAGCCGACGCGGACCGGGCGCGATTATCGCCGCTCGATCGCTGCAGCACAACGGGTTCGGGCCGATATCAGCCCCAGAGGTGGCGATCCTTCTCGATGACCTGCGAAGGCGTGCCGACGATCAGTGGATCTGGTCCGTGTACGACGTGCGTGTCTTTGTCTGGATAGTCGAGGTGCGCCAGGAAGTGCTGCATGCAGTTCAGACGTGCGCGTTTCTTGTCATCGGACTTGATCACGTTCCACGGCGCATCGGCCGTGTCCGTGTAAAAGAACATGGCTTCTTTGGCTTCGGTGTATTCAGGCCACTTGTTGCGCGACTGCTCGTCAATCGGGCTGAGCTTCCATTGTTTAAGCGGATCGCCCTGGCGCGCCTCGAAACGCCGCATTTGTTCATCGTGCGTTACCGAGAACCAGTACTTGAACAACTTGATCCCTGACCGCGCGAGCATGCGCTCGAGATCAGGCACCTGGCGCATGAACTCGAGATATTGCAGTGAGCTGCAGAATCCCATGACGCGCTCGACGCCGGCGCGGTTGTACCAGGAGCGATCAAAGAACACCATCTCGCCCGCGGTGGGCAGATGCTTGATGTATCGCTGAAAATACCACTGCCCGAGTTCGTGCTCGGTGGGCTTCTCGAGTGCAACGACACGGGCTGCACGAGGATTCAGGTGCTCCATGAACCTCTTGATCGTGCCGCCCTTGCCGGCGGCGTCACGACCTTCGCAGATGACGATAATTTTCTGCCCGGTCTGCTTCACCCAGTTCTGCACTTTCAAAAGCTCGACCTGCAGCTCCGCCTTGTGCTGTTCATAAGCAGCTGAGCGAATCTTGTTCTTGTAGGGATATTGACCCGTTCGGAACAGCTCGCGAATCATCTCGGGGCTGTGGCGCATCTCGCCGAAAATATGCGCAGGTGCTTGCTTGTCCACTTTTTTCTTGCGTTTGGCCTGCACCGATCGCAGCGACGCCTTGCCCGCAGCGTCTGCTTCTCCGTCACTCATGATAATCCTGCTCCTGAACACACAAATTTGCCCTATTTTCCGCGCGTCGCCAACACGACGTAATACGCAATAGTGCTTATTTCTCTATCTGCGCACTATATCGGTGGGGTTCCCTGTTGTCACAATCGGCACGGATTATGCCAGCCGGCAGCAGCAGAAAGCATTCATATGAGGGAACCGATACGGGAACCATACTTGCGCTAAACTGCCCAAACCAATGGAGATTATCCCGATTCATAAAGACTATGGACAATAGAGCATCGATGCCCGATCGCCCAATATACAGAACCAGTACCAAATCCGTTTGGCTGATTGGAACACTTGCATTTGTGTGCATGGCGTTTTGCGGTTGTTCTGCCGTCGACACGAAAAATGCTGCCCGAAATAAGAATGGCAACATCGAAGCGGACTACGTCGCCAGCAATGCCGATTTCAGCCAGTACGAGCGCCTGCAGATCGACGATATGGGAATTTTTTTCCCACAGAATTCGTTCACTCCTTCCGAGGACATACAGCGCATCCGTCAGATATTTCAGAGCGCACTCGTCTCCGAACTGCAGGGCTATTCTGTTGTCGAAACGCCGGGGCCCGGCACGCTGGCGGTTCAGGCAACCTTGATCGATTTTCGAAACCCTGGGGAAGGCGGCCTGACAAGTGTGCGCGAAGAAATGCGTAATGTCGCGTCGAAAGGTGAACTGCTTTTCATGATGGAATTGCGCGACTCCGAATCGAACGCCGTACTTGCGCGTGTGGCCGACAGCTCGCAAAAACCGATTTTCGCGACGTCCGAGAAAGTGGGAACGGACTGGGACAGTGTTGACGAGGCCGCACAAAATTGGGCGGTGCTATTTCGCCGGTTTCTCGATCAAAATCTGGGTCGATGATTACATAGACCTCATCGGCACAAACCGAGCCATCATCAGATCTGATTAGTCTGCGCGTGCTCAGCGATCGTGACCGGCGCATCGAGTTCCTTTCGCATCTTCCCGGCCAGCACTTTTTGCGCCTTGCTCTCTCCATGCACGAGGTAAACGGGCGGCTTGTTCTCAAACGCGCTGTACCAGTCGATCAGGTCCGCCTGATCGGCATGAGCCGACAGCCCGCCGATCGTGTGCACGCGGATACGCACTCGATACTCATCTCCCCACAGCTTGATCGTCTCGGCGCCATCTACAAGGCGCCGGCCGAGCGTGCCGTAGGCCTGGAAGCCGACGATGACGAGGTGACATTGCGGACGCCAGACATTGTGCTTCAGGTGATGGAGAATGCGTCCACCGCTGCACATGCCGCTGCCCGCGATGATGATTGCGCCCGACTCGATTTCGTTGATAGCCATCGACTCTTCGGGCGTGCGAGTCTGATGCAGGTTCGGTAACCGGGGCCGACTGGAATCCGGCCCGAAAAGTTCGACGTCGTAAAGCTGCCGAAATCGCGAGTAGACCGCCGTTGCCGCGATGCCCATCGGACTGTCGAGAAAAATGTGCCAGTCGTTTAGATTCCAGCGCTCGTAGTTCTCGGCCATCAAATGCAGCAGGTCCTGCGTACGACCCACCGTGAAGGCGGGAATCAAAATATTGCCTTGTGCGGAGCGCGCCGTATCGAAAACTTGCGTCAGTTCTTCGAGCGTGTCGGCTATTGGCCTGTGCAGCCGATCGCCGTAGGTGCTCTCCATGAGCACGGCATCCGCATGGGTGATTTTCGTGACGGGATTCATGACCGGCGCGTCCCGAAAACCGAGATCGCCGCTGAATACCAGCGTGCGCGCGCCACCCTCGCCCGAGTACCTTAGCTCGACAATCGTCGATCCGAGGATGTGACCCGCGTCGTGATACGTGAGCGTGAGCCCCGGGACGACCTCGACGTGTTTCTCGTATCGCGCGCTCCGGAACAATTCGATGCAGTTCTCGCCATCTTCTTGTGTATAGAGCGGCTGGACCGGTGCCTGACCCTTGCTGCGGCGTTTCTTGTTTTCCCACTCCGCCTCTTTCTCATTCAGGTAGCCGGAATCCGGCAGCATGATTTCGCACAGCGCTTTGGTCGCTTCGTGCACATGGATCGGTCCCTGATAGCCCTGCCGGACGAGGCGCGGCACGCGGCCCGAATGATCGATATGCGCATGGCTCAGAATCACGGCATCAATGTCGTCGACGGCAACCGGAAAATCGTCCCAGTTGCGCTTCTCATTGTCGGCGCCGCCCTGAATGAGGCCGCATTCGAGCAGCACCGTGTATTTCCCGGCGCGAAGTACGTACAGAGAGCCCGTGACCTCACCGGTTGCACCAAAGAACTGAAGTTGCAGGCTCATAATGTTGTATCCCTTTGCGACTAAGCGACCGTGAATTTAGCTGCAGCGTAGAGTAAGTATACAAAGAGAATGATCAGCGATTCGCGCTTGCGGATTCCTTCCTTGCCTTTGAAGAACACCATGACTAGCGCAGACAGTGCAAACAGGACCGGAACTTCGAACAGCAACATGTCACGATCGAACCCGACCCCTGCAATCGTCGCGGCAACCCCGATTGGCACCAGCGTGTCGAAGATGTTGCTGCCGATAAGATTGCCGATGGACAGGTGCGCCCTGCGTTTTATCGTGGCGGCAACCGAGATCGACAACTCGGGCAGGCTCGACCCGATACCGATAAAGAAGATCGCGATCAGAGAGTGTTCCCAGCCGAACCGCATGGCCATTTTGGTGGCCGACCACACGGTGAGTTCTGCGGCGCCTGTGACGATCGCGAGACCGACAATCAGGTACGCGGACAGAATGATCATGCCGCCTTTGGGCCTGCCGTCTATGTCACCGTTGCCGTGCGTTGCCACCGGCGCTGAGCAACATAACGAGATAGATCACATAGACGACCACGAGCGCAATGCCGTCGGTCCGTGAGATGTGTCCGTCAACGGCAAGTAACGCGAGCAGGACCAGCGACCCGAGCAGCATGCTGCCGTGCCGATAGACAGCCCTGCTCGGCAAGGTCAGATGATGCAGGAGTCCGGTAATGCCGAGCACGAGGCCGATCTGAGCCAGGCCGCTGCCAAGGGCGCTGCCGACGACGACGTCGGACATATGCTGCGGATCCAGACTCGTGACTGCCGCATCGATGGCGATGGCCAGTTCCGGCAGGTCGCTGCCAACAGACAGTATCGCCAGGCCGATGACGAACTCCGGCACACCAAGGCGCTCAGCGATGCCGACAGCACCGCCGATAGTGGCCTCGGTGCCGAGCCACAGCCCCGCCAGGCCGACCAGGAGCAACAGGAACTCCATATCAGTCCTTCGACTCCTCGATGCCCCGCTGATCTTTCTCAAGGAGCCGCTCAATCTCGTATTCACCGAGCGGTTCATGGCGTTTGACCCGCAAACTATCGACCCACTCGCGCGCAAAGTCTCTGTTGAGCGAGGCACTGATTGCTGCTGTCACGATACTCGCAACCAGACTGCCTGTCAGTGCCAGCAGTGTGTCTTTGTGCGCATCCCAGACATCGCCCTGCGTACCAAGGTAGGCGACGCCGAGTTCCCCGCCGAACGTAACTGCCGCAAACCATTCGATCAGCTCGTAAATGGTCGAGGTCGAGATGACCACGAGAAACGGAAACAGGTAGCCCCAGAATCCGCGCGCATTCGAGACGCGAATATAGATTTCACGCACCGGGTATGTCAGGAGCAAACCCCAGCAGAAATGCACGACCCGGTCGAAGTGATTACGGTCCCACCCGAATACTTCATTCAGGGTCGTTCCGCTAATCGATTCGAACCACGCGTCGTACGGAACTTCCGAGTAGGTGTAATGCGCGCCGACCGCGTGCAGACACAGAAAAATGAAGATCAGGCTGTACGAGATTCGCGACAGCGGCAAGTGTCGATGTATCAGCAGGAGCGCCGGTAGTCCGACGAAAACGAGCACGTTCTCGAGCAGCCAGTCATCCCGATAACTCGGGCTAATGGCCAGCGCAGTCCAGATGAGCAGAAAAATCGCCAGGGTAACGGCTGCAAAACGATTATTGCTCGTCCGATACACCATGTTGCGCCAACTCCTCAGTCACATGAACGGGAGAAAGTACATAGTCTATCAATCGATCGACATTGATACGTCTAATTGTCGCTAGGTGCCTGCAAGCAGTTCGTCAATGACTGGGTCCATTTTGGACTTCGTGCCTGCCCACTTGGTCAGTGAGAAACCGCCTTTACCGCGCAAATGGTATTCAGCCGACGCGACCTGCTGTCCGGCCCTGTGCAATTGCAGTTCTGCGTGACTCAGGTACGGCTTCATATCCCAGGACCGAAGTGCCGTATATGTCAGCATGTATTCGCATCTTCGCGGGCGATTGCCGTGATAGACCTCCGTCCCCACGCCATTACGCTGGAACCCCTCTTGCAGGACAGCAACAAAATCCGCGACCTGAACTCGGGGATTGTTCTGAATACATACGTGAAGGACTGGCAAGGACGCATCAACCGGCTGGACCTTGACGGCTGTACAGGCGCCGGCCGTAAAGGCCAGAATTAGTATTGCGGTTCGAAGCATTGGAATCACCCTGGGAGGCAGTAGCTTTGCAGGCACGATACCGGACGCTCAGTATCGTCGCGGTGAGACAGCTCACACTTGCGCCGCACCTCCTGGTGTGGCATTGCTGCCCGCCTTACGGTGCAGCGGGCCATTCGCGAACCATGCTGTCTGTCTCCAGGCAGGTGGCACCTTACTCAGGTATTTGTTCTTATTCTTCCGGCCTGACTTGCGTATTATTTCGAGTTCTCATCCAATCGCAAGAAGCCCGATGACATGGCGATCATTCTTGGCATAGACGTCGGCGGTACCGGCATCAAGGCAGCACTCGTCGATACCGACGCGGGTAAACTGGTGAGCGAGAGGCACCGCATCGCGACCCCACACCCGTCAACACCGGAAAACGTCGCTGCGACGGTAAAGCAGCTGGTGGCTGAGTTTGACTATTCAGGCACTGTTGGCTGCTGTTTCCCCGCAGTCGTCATTGATGGAAAAGCCAAAACGGCCGGCAATATCGACAAGACCTGGCGAAACACACAGGTTGACGCCGAGTTTAGTCACGCAACCGGGCTACCCTTCGTCGTACTCAACGATGCGGACGCTGCCGGCATCGCGGAAATGCGGCTCGGGGCCGGAGTTGGGCTCCAGGGACTGGTGATCATGGTCACCATCGGCACCGGACTCGGCAGTGGCGTCTTCTACAATGACCAGCTCATTCCAAATATCGAACTGGGCAGAATGCCGGGCAAAGACGGCGAGCCGATAGAATTCTATGCGGGCAACCGGGCGAGAAAAGTAGACAATCTCTCGTGGCAGGAATGGGGACCGCGATTCAACTACTTTCTGCAGCGGGTTGCCAGGGTGTTCTCGCCCGATCATTTCATACTCGGCGGCGGGGCCAGCAAAGAGTTTCGTCAGTACGAGGATGCGATTACGGTGCCAACGGCGATACACGTAGCGAAATTTCGCAATGAGGCCGGAATTATTGGCGCCGCGGTTGCGGCCACCCAAAGGGATTAATGATCAGAGGCCGTTGCAAATCACTCAACCGACGGAATCTTGCTAACCAGCACTTTCAAGCATTCGCCGCGTATTGCTATATCTTCTTCGAGCAGCTCTATCTCGCTGAGAATTTCAGCGGTTATGTTCTCTTTGCTGGTCTTTACTTCGAGGATAGTCTGTAACTCCTTCAGCGCTGCACGAAGCGTTGGATGAGTATTCAGAAAGACTACTTCCTTTTCGTCTTTCCCTTTGGCTGCCTCGCTGACCTGAACCCTGGGGAACTTGTAGGTCCTGCTGGATGGCAGGACCGAGTCCTTGGGACGATCGTAGACAACCCTCAAGACATCGACGCGGTTGACGCTCGTCATGTAGTACTTGTCAATTTGCTTCGGGCTCTCTACGCCCATTGCGGTGAGAGTTGGATAGGGATTTTTCTTTGTCTTATTCATCTTATGAGTGCCCTGCCAAGATCTGAACCAGCCCTCGCTTAATTATGCGAGGACGCGAATTTGGTGCAGCTCGATTTGTCTATTATCGTTTTGCTTCTTCGGAGTGATCAAATTACGCACCAGCTGGTTCATTCTGACAAAAATTGACAGCGCTGTCAGCCTCCGGAGAGGATTGAGTGTGAAAATATCGTCTGACAGCCTCGACGTGGTCCGACAAGCGTGCCGACACGGCCTGGAAAACCCGGAACCAAAAAAGGCATTCGACAGTTTCCGACCGGAGACTGCCGAATGCCTGACTTACTGGCGGAGAGAGAGGGATTGATTCGAATCGCCGCGCGGCGATTCTCACCCTTCGGGCTGCGCGGCTTCGCCGCTCCGTCGCCAGTTGCTTCGCAACTGGTCGAACAAGGTTCTCATCCCGGACTCTCTGCTGGTAAATCAAAAACAGGCCACAAGGGCCTGTTCTTGATTCACTGGCGGAGAGAGAGGGATTCGAACCCTCGGTACGGTATCACCGTACACTCGCTTTCCAGGCGAGCACCTTAAACCACTCAGCCATCTCTCCGAAATTCAGATTGTATTGAATGCGTGCCTTCGCCGCGTCATCAGCTGCCGATAGCCGTCGGTGGCATATCGAGACAGGGCGCACCTTCCGGTCGGTCTTGTCGGGGCGATGCGGCAGGCAGCGGCATTTCCCTGAGCGAATCGAGAGCGTCCAGATCCGGCGGAGTATCGACTCGCGGGCCCCTCACGGAACTTTTGTAGCTGCCCTCCTCACAGGTCAGATCTTTGGAGCCGCCGCATGCCGCGAGGCTCGCGATCAGAATCAGGATAATCGATCTCGCCAAAGTCATGCCGCATTCTCCAGCTTGACCCCTGCAATAGCCAGCGCTTCTCGCATCTGTTCGTGATACTGCCCGGCGAACTCTGTCAGCGGCAGGCGCAGGTTTGGCCGCATCAATTGCATCTGGCTCAGGGCCCACTTGACCGGTATTGGATTGGACTCGACAAACAGCGCCTCGTTCAGCGGTTGCAGCGAGTCGTCGAGCGCCTTGGCCTCGGCGTGCTTCCCTGCAGCCACCAGCTTGCACAAGCCGGCGATCGCCGCTGGCACGACGTTGCCGCTCACCGTGACGATTCCGTGGCCTCCCGCCTCGAGAAACTGCAGGGCCGTGAAGTCATCACCGCTGTAAAACATGAAGTCCCCATCAACCAATGCCTGAATCTGTCGCAACCTGCCGATATCGCCGGTCGCTTCCTTGATGCCGAAAATGTTGCCATGCGCGGCAAGACGGGCGACGGTCTCCGCCTGCATATCGGCCACCGTACGACCCGGTACGTTGTACAACATGAGCGGCTTAGTGACGGCATCGGCGACGGCCGTGAAGTGCTGATACATGCCTTCCTGAACGGGTTTGTTGTAGTACGGCACGACGACCAGGAAGGCATCTATGCCCGACGTACCGACCTCCAGCGACAGGTCTATCGTCTGCTGCGTGGAGTTCGAACCCGTACCGGCTATCACGGGTATTCGGCCGTCGACCATCTCGACCGCCCTGGCGATCAGTGTCACGTGCTCGGCTTTGCTCAGCGTTGCAGCCTCACCGGTCGTGCCCGCAATCACGAGGCCGTCCGTTCCTTCTTCGACATGGAAGTCGATCAGCCTCTTGAGCGACGTGTAATCGACCCGATTATCAGAGTCGAAGGGCGTTGCCAATGCGACCAAAGAGCCCTTGAACACAGCTTGTCCTCGCCATTATTGAGGCGGCGATGTTACTGTTCATGTCCGGTGCTGGCAAGACACGGGCAATCATACCTAGGGCAATTCTAAATAAATGTCACAACTTATTGTTTTATCAGCGATTGGTACAGATCGTACAGGCGTCGTCCAGGACATTACCAAAGTCATTATGGCCTGCGGCGGCAACATCGAGGAAAGCCGCATGACGACGCTTGGCGCCGAGTTCGCAATGCTGCTGCTCGTGTCAGGAAACTGGCACACGCTGGGCAAGCTCGAGCGCGAACTCGACAAGCTCGGCAAGGGCGACAACCTGACGTTTACGATCCGCAAGACCGGTGAGCGGCAGATCAAAGAAGACCGCATGCCTTACGCGGTTGACGCCGTCAGCCTCGATCATCAGGGCATCGTGTTCGGACTCGCGAATTTCTTTGCGTCGCACGACGTCGAAATCGCCGACGTCGCGACGCGCAGTTACGCGGCCGCCCATACCGGGGCACCTATGTTTGCGGTGCAGATGGCGGTCAACATCCCCTCATCCGTGCATATTGCGCAGCTGCGCGAGGAATTCCACGAGCTGTGCGATCGCCTCAATCTTGATGCGATACTCGAGCCTGTCAAAGCCTGATTACAACTACGGGAGACTCCGTTGAGCGGACCTGCAATGAATCGCGTCGTTGCCGATTTCACATGCGATGCGACTGGTGACAAGAAAATTCGACTCAAGGACCTGCGCGGCCAGAATGTCGTCATTTACTTCTATCCGAAGGACAGTACACCCGGTTGCACGCAAGAAGGTCTCGACTTCAAAGCACTGCACGCCCAGTTCCGGCGTCAGAATACGGTCATTCTCGGCGTGTCGCGGGACAGCCTCGCCTCGCACGAGAAATTCAAGGCCAAGCAGGGATTTCAGTTCGACCTGCTGTCCGATCCCGATGAGAAACTGTGCAGAAAATTCGACGTCATCCATGAGAAATCGCTGTACGGCAAGAAATTCATGGGGGTTGTGCGCAGCACGTTCCTGATCGACTCGACCGGCAAACTGCGAGCGGAGTGGCGCAAGGTCAAGGTCAAGGGACATGCCGACGAAGTACTTGCAGCAGCTAAGGACCTCAAAGCGATAAAGCACTGATTTTCATGCGATTATGTCAATAACGCCCGGATCAGGCTGGGTCCGGTCATCGACACGGCCTCGAGAGCCGTTATCATAGGGAACGGTCGCTGGCGGCCCCGGTCCGAGACTAGTGACAAAGCCAATTGAGTACTTGCCGTTGATCAACGCCTTTTGCAAACGTGCCCTGCTGCTGCTGTGCGTCACCGCTGTCGTTTTTACGAGCGGTGCCGGCGCGGATGACATCCAGATACCCGACATGGGTAGCCCTGCTGATGCGATTCTGAACAAGACCACGGAAGCGCAAATCGGACGCGCGATCATGCGCAATATTCGCCGCAGTGGCACGCTCGTCGAAGATCCGCAGATCACCGAATACATCAATGATATCGGCCACCGCATCGCCGCCCAGACCAACGACGGCGACTACAGTTTCACTTTTTTCGTGGTTGATGACTCGCGCATCAACGCGTTCGCGCTGCCGGGCGGCTACATCGGCGTGCATACGGGGCTGATCGATGCGACGCGGAACGAGGACGAACTGGCCGGCGTGCTCGCGCATGAAGTCGCACACGTCACACAACGTCACATTGCGCGCGCGGTGCATGCCAACCAGCGTCAGAGCATTCTGACCACAGCGCTGATGCTCGGCGCAATGATTCTGGGCGCCGCGGGCGGCGACGCCGACGCCGTGCAGGGTGCCATGGCGATCGCTCAGGGCACGGCGGCCCAGCAGCAGATCAATTTCACGCGGAGCAACGAATACGAAGCCGACCGGATCGGTATCCTCGCGTTGGCCGAGGCCGGTTTCGATCCGCAGGGCATGGCTTCATTCTTCGAAGTTATGTCGCGGCAGCAGCTGGGCGCGCCGGACACACGCATGCCGGAGTTCCTGCGTACCCACCCGGTCACGACCGCTCGAATCGCCGAGGCCCGGGGCCGCGCTCGCGAATATCCCCGATCGGAGAGCGCTGATTCCACGAACTACGGCATTGCCCAGGCACGTCTGCGTGTCGCTGCGTTCCAGACCCCGGAACAGGCTGTCGAGTACTTCGAGCGTCGCGACTACGCGAACCAAGCCGACATCGAACGCTACGGCCGCGCGGTCGCGTACCAGCGCGCCGACCGGCACCTCGAAGCCAGCCGGATATTCGATGACCTGGCCGAGAGCGACCAGACAGTCATTGCCTATTACATTGGACTCGGGCAAACGCAGCTGGCCCTCGAGCAATATGCGTCGGGACAGGCGATATTCGATCAGGCGATCGACACTGTTCCCACGCAACGTGCCGCTCGTAATTCACTACGGTGAGATGCTGCTACAGCTCGGCAAGGCCGACCAGGCACACACGATGCTGCTTGACCTGATGAACAATGTTCCGCCGACGCCTGAACAAGTGCGCCTGATTGCGCGCGCGGCGAGCGAGGCTGGTGACGAAGCAGAAGCTCTTTACTACATGTCGGAATATCGACTGATGACAGGCGATTTGGTCGGTGGCGTCAATTTCCTGCGCCGGGCACTGACGCTGCCAGAGCTGCAGGAAATTCAGCGCATTCGCTTTGAGGCTCGAATCGACTTTATCCGCGAATTCATGACCGAAGATCAGCTCATCCAGCTGCAGAGGAGCCGCCCGGTTAGCGTCTCGGCGAGATCAGGCAGCTGATGATCTCTATAAGCCCGGCAGGACTCGATCCCCTGCGACGTTGTCTCGTGGTCATGCTCATGCTGCTCGGTATGAGCCAGCTATCCGCGTGCGCAACGACGGACACATCTGACGCAGAATCACCCTACGTCGAATACGACCCGCTCGAGCCGCTTAACCGCAAGATCCATGGCTTCAACACGGTGGTTGATAAAGCTGCTCTGCGGCCGCTCGCGCGCGGCTACAGGAAGGTGGTGCCCTCGCCTGTGCGACGGGGAATTTCGAATTTCTTCAGCAATTTGACGACACCGAGGTCGTCGCTGAACAACTTCCTGCAGGGCAAACCAAAACGCGGTTTCAGCGAACTCGGCCGTTTCATTTTTAACACTACGCTCGGCCTGGGCGGCTTTATTGACGTTGCCGGCGCCGGTGGCCTGGAACGCTACGACGAAAACTTCGCGGAGACACTATCCGTGTGGGGCGTGCCTGACGGCCCGTACCTGGTTTTGCCGATCTGGGGACCGAATATGGCGTCGGATGTTGCGGCGTTGCCCATCGACTACTACTCCGACATCTGGACACACTACGACAACTCTTCGGTGCGCAGCAAAGTCTGGGCACTCCGGGTAATCGACCTCAGGTATCGGCTGCTATCGGCCGACTCGATCCTCGAAGACTCTCAGGACCCGTACATAGCGGTTCGCGAGGCATTCCGGCAAAACCGCACATTTCGAATCTACGACGGCGACCCGCCGACTAACGGCGAGCAATATGAAGATGAACTCTTCGATGAGTTCTTCGAATAAGACGAGTAGAACGAGCGGAATCAGATCAGATCGCTGACTTCGGTCGTTCGCGCGATCGAGACAAGGCTGTCGGGCATGCCCAGGAAATTGATAGCACCGGCTTTCTGATTTGCCTGTGCTTTCCATTCGAGCAGCAGCGCGAGGCCGGCAGAGTCGGCTTTTTTCACGTGCGACAAATCAACTTCCAGCCCGGCGTAATTGCCGAATAAGCGTCGACTCGATTCCAGGATCTTGTCGGCCGTTTCGAACGACATCTCGCCGACCAGTTCGAAACGCCCGGTGCCGACTTCTTTGAGTTCGAAACTACTCATCCGCGGCGATACCGGCATCGTTTTCCAGCCGTTGAATCACTCTGTCCAGACTTGAACTGCGGATCTCGGATTCGAGCTCCGCTCTGTAATTACGGACGTACGACACGCCCTCGATCTTCACGTCAAACATGCGCCACTGGTCCTCCCGGTTGACCAGCGTGTAGTGGACAGGAATCTTGGTACCGTCATCGAGTTTCACGCGGGTCTTGACCACGGTCGTTCTCTTACTGGCATCGCCCTTGTAAGGCAAAATCTCGACGCGATCCGTATCGAACTCGAGAATACCGTCGGCGTAGCGATGCACGAGCGCGCTGTAGAACGCTGCAACAAAGCGGTCTTTTTGCTCATCACTTGCCGTCCGCCAGTGTTTACCCAGAACCGCTCCAGCCGCGAATTGACGATCGAAGCGGGGCAGCAAAATGCCGTCGATCAATGCATACAGCGCGTCCTTGTCGGCGGCGAGTTCGTCTTTCCGGCCATCAAGCCCTTCGGTCAGGAGATCGACAGCCTCCCGAATAACGTCGATCGGGGCAGCTGCTGCTCTCGCGTCGGGCATGGCCAACGTGAAACACGCAAAAATTGCTGCAATCAAGATTCGGTGCATAGCTTCAGTCTCTTACGTTCCTACTCGCTTTCTTCATCATCACCTGATCCGCCGATCAGGAACTTGCCAATTATATTCTCAAGTACGACGGCCGATTGCGTGAACAGGATCTCACTACCGTCTTCGAGATAAATCTCGGACCCGCCGGCTTGCAGGCCCACATACTGGCTGCCAAGCAGCCCCGCGGTCAGGATGCTTGCATCGGAGTCGTCTGGAATCTGGTCGTACTGACTATCGATAACAAAAGTTACGACGGCCTCGAGCGACTCCTTATCGAAAACTATGCTGGTCACGCGACCGATCGTGACGCCAGATATCGATACCGGCGCACGTGGCTTCAGGCTGCCGACGTTGTCGAAGCGCGCCTCGACCGCGAAAGTTTCATCGGCGTCGAAGTCCTTGTTACCCGTCGTCTGCGTCGTCAGGAAGAAAAGCGCGGCGATGCCCAATAACGCAAAAAGACCGGTACCTACTTCCATCGTGCGTGTTTGTTGCATCGTCTTTCCTCAGAGAACCCAAGCAGTGATCATGAAATCGAAAACCAGTACCGCGATTGCCGTAATCACGACCGTGCGCGTCGTGGCTCTGCCGACGCCCTCTGCCGTCGGTATCGAATTATAACCTTCCCAAACGGCAAGCAAGCTCGCCACAACGCCAAATACGACGCTTTTTATGATGCCTTCGCGGACATCTTCCATATCCAGCGCGCTTTGCAGCTGCTGCCAATACGCACCGACGTCGACTCCCAGTAGCTCGACAGCCACGAGATGGGAGCCAAGCAAGCCGACTGTCGTGAAGACCGCGGTGAGCAGCGGCATGGAAATCACCCCACCAAGAAACCTCGGCACGGCCACGTAGCTCAGCGGGTTGACGGCCATCATCTCCATCGCTGACAGCTGATCGGTCGCTTTCATCAGCCCGATTTCTGATGCAAGCGCGGTGCCTGCGCGGCCGGCGAACAGCAACGCCGTTATGACCGGGCCGATCTCCTTGATCAGGGCAAACCCGGCAAAGATTCCGGTCGTGTCCTCCGCGTTGAATCGTTCGAGGTTCGAATACGCCTGCAGGCCCAGCACACCGCCGACAAACAGGCCGCTGACCATGATGATCACGATCGACAACGCGCCTGCGTTGTAGATCTGGTAGGCGACCAGGCCAAAGCGCTTGAACAGCACTCCCGGTGTATGCTGCAAGAGGCGCAAGAAGAACAGGCACATTGCACCGAACGTGCTCAGGAACTGATAAAAGGTGACGTAGATATCCCTGAAGACATCAGGTACGATCCGATCGCTTGCCGAGCAGCTGCTCGTGATAGTCCGGCGCGTCGTAGTGAAACCCGACCGGGCCGTCGGGCAGTCCATGCATGAACTGGTTCACAAGCTCCGATGAAGTTGCCTTGAGCTCCTCCGGCGTGCCTGCCGCCGCGACGTTGCCATCTGCGATCACGTAGCAGTAATCCGCTACTGCCGAAACGTCGTGAACGTCGTGGCTGACGACAATGCTCGTTATGTCCAGCGCTTCGCTGATCTGATCGACGAGCTTGACGATCACGCCCATCGAGATCGGGTCGAGCCCGACGAAAGGTTCGTCATAGAGCAATATGTCCGGGTCCATGGCGATCGCGCGAGCCAACGCGACGCGACGCGCCATTCCGCCGGATAACTGTGCTGGCATGAGGTCGGCGGCGCCGCGCAGTCCCACCGCGTGAAGTTTCGTGAGCACGACCTGGCGAATCAGGCTGTTCGGCAGGCGCGTATGTTCACGAATGGGAAAAGCAACGTTCTCGAATACGCTCATGTCGGTGAGCAGCGCGCCGCGTTGAAACAGCACGCCGAACCGCCGTCGCAGCTCGTACAACTCCGACTGGCTCAGCGTGGCGATGTCGACGCCATCGACGACGATCTGGCCGCGGTCCGGGGACAACTGCCGCGTAATGAGCTGCAGCAACGTGGTCTTGCCGGTCCCGGAGGGGCCCATGATCGCGGTCACGTCGCCGCGTTCGATCGTCAGATTCAGGTTGCTGAATATCGGACGATCGCCACGCGAAAAATCAACGTCGCGAACTTCAATGAGATTCTCAGGCAGCTTCCAACTCCGGTTATGCAGTGGGCCGAGGCGGTCCCCCGGGGCGCGCGTAGCATAGCAAAAAACGGCTGCGCCTATAGCCTGTGGAGCTAAATAGGACTAAAATAGTCCTTTATTACTCCCGAGGCGGAGATTGCCGTGCTCAGAATCAGTAAATTGACAGACTACGGCACCGTGGTGCTCGCCCATCTGGCCGGCGATCCTGGCGCCGTGTGCAGCGCGGCAGACGTTGCGGCGGCCACCGGAATTGCGGTGCCGACGGTCTCGAAACTGCTCAAATCGCTTGCGCGCGCGGATCTCGTAACCTCGACACGTGGCGCAAACGGCGGCTACAAGCTGGCTCGCGGGCCACGAGAAATCAGCGCGGCCGACGTCATCGATGCCCTCGAAGGACCCGTTTCGATTACCGAGTGCAGTGCCTCCGACAGCCAATGCGACTACGAAAGCGTGTGCAATGTGGGCAATTCCTGGCAGCGAATCAATGTCGCCATCCGGCGCGCGCTCGAGGAGGTCAGCCTGATCGACCTGCTGCGAGCGAACAGCCCGGTGCCGAGTTTTAGCTTCGCCGGCATGCCCGTCACTGTGGAACAGAAGAACTGAGCTATGGCAACCGATCCCGACAATCTCGATAGTCTCGTAAACCGGCGCTACGAGCACGGCTTCATCACTGACATCGCTTCTGACACGATGCCGCCCGGTCTCGACGAAGACGTGGTCCGTGCAATTTCGGCGCGCAAGAATGAACCCGAGTTTATGCTCGAGTGGCGGCTGCGCGCCTATCGGCAGTGGCGCGATATGCAGGAACCGACCTGGGCGCATGTGCACTACCCGCCTATCGACTTCGAGGCGATCTCGTATTTCTCCGCGCCGAAGTCAGACGATGACCGGCCCAAGAGTCTCGACGAGGTGGATCCGAAACTTCTCGAAACCTACGACAAGCTCGGCATCCCGTTGCACGAGCGCGCAAGGCTCGCCGGCGTTGCGGTCGACGCCGTATTCGACAGTGTCTCGGTTGCGACCACGTTCAAGGAAAAGCTCTCCGAAGCGGGTGTCATCTTTTGCCCGTTCTCCGAGGCTGTGGAGAATCACCCCGAGCTGATCAAAAAGTATCTCGGCAGCGTCGTGCCTCAGCGGGACAATTTCTATGCGGCGCTGAATTCAGCCGTGTTCAGTGATGGCTCTTTTGTCTACGTGCCAAAAGGTGTGCGTTGCCCGATGGAGTTGTCTACCTACTTCCGGATCAATGCGGCGAATACGGGCCAGTTCGAACGCACGCTGATCATCGCCGACGAAGGCAGCTACGTCAGCTATCTCGAAGGCTGCACCGCGCCGATGCGCGACGAAAACCAGCTGCATGCGGCGGTCGTCGAACTTGTCGCGCTTGAAAACGCCGAGATCAAGTATTCGACCGTGCAAAACTGGTACCCGGGCGATGAAAACGGTAAAGGCGGCATCTACAACTTCGTCACGAAGCGTGGCGACTGCCGCGGCGCCAACTCAAAGGTTTCCTGGACGCAGGTGGAAACGGGATCCGCGATCACCTGGAAGTACCCGAGCTGCATCCTGCGCGGCGACAATTCGGTCGGCGAATTTTACTCGGTCGCCGTGGCCAATAATTATCAACAAGCAGACACCGGCACGAAGATGATCCATATCGGCCGCAATACGAGCAGCACGATTGTCTCGAAAGGCATATCAGCCGGCCACGCGCAGAACGCCTACCGCGGCCTGGTGCGCGTAATGCCCCAGGCGGATGGCGCGCGCAACCATACCCAGTGCGATTCGCTGCTCATCGGCAAAGAGTGTGGCGCGCACACGTTTCCGTACATGGAAATCAGGAATCCGGGCGCGAAAGTGGAACACGAAGCAACGACGTCAAAGATATCGGCGAACCAGCTGTTCTACTGCCGTCAACGGGGCATCTCGGAAGAAGATGCCGTCAACATGATTGTCAACGGCTTCTGCAAGGAAGTCTTCAAGGAACTTCCGATGGAATTTGCGGTTGAGGCGCAGGCCCTGCTGAACGTCAGCCTCGAAGGCGCTGTCGGCTAAGGCATAACTCAGGAAACAGCGATGCTCGAAATCAAAAACCTTAAAGCTTCGATTGGCGGCACTGAAATTCTCCGCGGCCTGTCACTCGATGTCAGCGCCGGCGAAGTTCACGCCATTATGGGCCCGAACGGGTCGGGCAAAAGCACGCTCGCGCAGGTCATCGCCGGCCACGCAGACTACGAGGTCTCAGCGGGCTCCGTGACCTACATGGGCAAGGACCTTCTCGAGCTAGAACCCGAGGAACGGGCACGTGAAGGGATATTTCTCGGCTTCCAGTACCCGGTCGAGATACCGGGCGTCAACAACGCCTACTTGCTCAAAGCCGCCGTCAACGCGAAGCGCAAACATCAGGGTTTGCCCGAGATCGATGCTTTCGAGTTCCTGAAGCTCGCCAAAGAGAAGATGGCGCTGCTCGACATGGACCCGAAACTATTGAATCGCGGTGTCAACGAGGGATTCTCTGGCGGTGAAAAAAAGCGTAACGAGATCCTGCAGATGGCGATGCTCGAGCCGAGACTCGCGATTCTCGACGAGACCGATTCCGGCCTGGACATCGATGCGTTACGTGCCGTTGCCAAAGGCGTTAACGCGCTGCGCTCCCCCGACAGGGCGATCATACTTGTGACGCACTATCAGCGACTGCTCGACTACGTTCAGCCGGATCAGGTGCATGTACTGTCGCAGGGGAAGATTGCACGCTCGGGCGACAAATCACTGGCATTGCAACTCGAAGAGAAAGGCTACGACTGGGTGCGCGAGGCTGCCAGCGGATGAAGCCTGCCACCCTTTCATTCGAAGCGCTCCGGGATGCGGTCGAGAGGCTGCCCGATGATCGCCTGGCATCCTCTCGTCGTTCGGCGCTGGCACATCTTGTCGAACACGGATTGCCGACGACGCGTAATGAAGACTGGAAGTACACCAATCTCGCACCGGTCATCGACATCAGCAATCGCTGGCTGCAGCGGGAACCTGAAACTTCACCATCTCACGAACTCGAGACAATGGTTGAGCAGGTGTGTCGCTCTATCGACGCCGACTGGCTCGTCATCTGCGACGGTGCGATCGACAATCGCTTCGCGGCTGATTTTGAACAAGCCGGCGTCAGCGTCACCCGGCTTAGCGAGCACGGCGGCGAAATGCAGTTCGGCATGCCGCTAAGCGATCTTAATGCGGCGTTGCTGCGCGACGGGCTGCGCATTCACATTGCGAACGACGCCACGCCGAGCCGGCCTGTCGGCATCCTGCTCATCGACAGTGCCGAGACCTCCCCCGGCATGTCACAGACACGCATCGAAATCGAGCTGGCGGCAAACAGTGCCGCAAGCCTGGTCGAGTATCACGTCTCATTGGGCGCTGCCGATCACTACGCCAACTCGATCACCACGCTCAATCTCGGTGACAACTCACGTGCCGATTGCGTCCGCATCCAGGATCGGGCTGGCAATCACAGCCAAACCGGCCGCCTGTCGGTGGCTGCGGGTCGCGACAGCAAGTTCCGGCACTGCGCCTTCGATCTGGGCGGCAGGTTTATGCGCAATGATCTGCACATCGACATCGCGCAACCCGGCGCCGAGGTGGAGTTCAACGGTCTCTATCTTGCCGGTGATCAGCAGCACATCGATAACCACACGCGCGCCGACCATCGCGTCGGTCCTGCCAAGTCTACTCAGGAGTATCGTGGCATCGTGGCGGGCAGTGCCCGCGGCGTCTGGAATGGCAAAGCGATTGTTTATCAGGGCGCCGATGGGACAGACGCGTCACAAGCCAATCACAATCTGCTGCTCTCGGACAAAGCCGAAGTCGATGCGAAACCGGAACTGGAGATCTACGCCGACGACGTCAAGTGCAGTCACGGCACGACGGTCGGCCAATTGGATGAGACCGCACTGTTTTATCTACGCACCCGCGGCCTGAGCAAGCACGAAGCGAAACAAGTACTGACGCGTGCTTTCGCTCAGGCTATTGTCAGCAAATCGCCGATTGCTTCGATTCACGACATGCTTGCCGACAAGATTGCGGACAGGCTCGCGAATCTGCTGCAGGGAGTCGATGCATGACGCAGCTCAAAGAAAGCAACGTGCCGCTCGATACGGAATGCCGGCCGGACTTCCCGGCTTTGCACCAGGACGTCAATTCGCATCCTCTGGTTTACCTGGATAACGCAGCGTCGGCGCAACAGCCGTCGACGGTCATCGATACGGTCGCCCACTACCAGCGGCACGACCATGCGAACGTGCATCGTGGCGTGCACACGCTGAGCTACCGGGCCACCGATGCCTACGAGGGGGCCCGAGACAAGATCCAGTCTTTCATCAATGCGGGGAGCCGCAGCGAAATCGTATTGACCAGCGGCACCACCGAATCGATCAATCTGGTTGCGCAGAGTTATTGCCGCCCACGGCTCTCCGCCGGCGACAAGATTCTGATTACCCACCTCGAGCATCATGCCAACATCGTTCCGTGGCAGCTCGTGTGCGAGCAGACCGGCGCCGAACTCGTCGTTGCGCCTGTCAATGACAAGGGCGAACTGATCGTCGAGGCATTTGATCAGCTCTTGGCAGATGACGTTCGACTGATTGCGATTGCCCATGTCTCGAATGCGCTCGGTACGGTACTCCCGGTGAAAGACATCATCGCCAAAGCGAAGTCGCGTGACATACCGGTGCTGCTCGACGGGGCACAAGGCGTTCCGCACATGCAGATTGACGTCCAGGACCTCGGCTGCGACTTCTACGCATTTTCCGGGCACAAGATGTTTGGCCCAACGGGCGTCGGCGTGCTATTCGGCCGCGAGGCACTGCTGGATGCCATGCCGCCATATCAGGGTGGCGGCGACATGATCCTCGAAGTGTCCTTCGACGGCACGACCTACAACGACCTGCCGTATAAGTTCGAGGCCGGCACGCCCAATATTTCCGGCGTCATCGGTCTCGGCGCGGCCATTGATTACCTGCAATCGGTCGGCATGGCACGCGTTGCAAAGCACGAAAAGCAGCTGCTCGACTACATGATGGTTAAACTCGGCAAGATCGACGGCATTCGACTGATCGGCACGGCTGCCGAAAAAGCCAGCGTGCAGTCCTTCCTTGTCGACGACATACATCCGCACGACCTGGGCACGATCCTCGATCACCAGGGTGTAGCGATCCGCACGGGTCACCATTGTGCGATGCCCGTAATGGATTTCTTCGGCGTCCCCGGCACGGCTCGGGCGTCACTCGCGTTGTACAACAACGCTGATGACGTCGATCGTCTGATCGATGCGATCACCAATGCGAAGCGGATATTCACGTGAGCGCCGTGAGCATTCACAACGGCGATGAGTTACGTGATCTATACCGCGAACTGATCCTCGACCACGCGCGTAGCCCACGTCATTTCGGCAAACTTGACGGTGCAACGCATACAGCTGAGGGCATCAATCCTCTGTGCGGCGACAAGCTGCGACTTTATGTGCGTCTCGACGACGACAACATCGTCGATGCAAGTTTCGAGGGCTCCGGATGCGCAATCTCGGTTGCCTCCGCGTCCCTGTTGACCGACACGATCGTCGGCTTGCCGGTACCGCAGGCACTCGAGTACTTCACAGCGGTCACGACGCGCCTGGCGGGCCGGGAAACGGAAAGCGATGAAACCACAGCAATCGAACTGGGCAAGATCCGGGCACTGGATGGCGTTCGGGAGTTTCCATCACGCGTCAAGTGCGCGACGCTCGCCTGGCATGCTTTGAATTCAGCCATACACGGCGAATCTGCGCCGGTCTCAACGGAGTGAGCGAGAATGTTTGGCCACACTAACGAACCCTTCTCACTGGCGCGCGATGTCAAAGCCGTCATCATCCCGGCCGGTGAAGAATTGCTGCTGCGCGAAGGAACGAGCGGATTCATCACGCAGGCCCTCGGCGGCAGCTTCACGGTGTATGTCGAGGGTAATTTGTTTCGCGTGGCGGGCATCGACGCTGACGCGCTTGGCAAGGAGCCGGTACCACCGCCGGCAATTCCCGAGAATGCCTCCGATGCCGACATCGAAGCCGTAATCTGGGAGCAGCTCAAGACCTGCTATGACCCGGAGATACCGGTCAACATCGTCGACCTCGGACTTATCTACCGCTGCGACGTCAGGCCCCTTGGCAATGGCGATCGATCAGTCGAGATTGACATGACCTTGACCGCGCCCGGTTGCGGTATGGGCGAGATTCTCGTGCAGGACGCGCAGGAAAAAATTGCGATCATCCCGACGGTCTCTGATGTTCGCGTACAACTCGTGTTTGACCCGCCCTGGAATCAGGGCATGATGTCGGACGAAGCCCGGCTGCAAACGGGACTGATGTAGACTGCGAGACCTTACGGGGTTAGATTTCTGTTCCATGAAGACCTTGACTCTGGTTCGCCACGCCAAATCCAGCTGGAAAGACAGCGGGCTCAGCGATCGCGAGCGGCCGCTCAACAAGCGCGGCGAACGCGACGCGCCGATTATGGGCAAACGAGCCGCGGCAGCCGGCCTGCGACCGTCTCAAATCATCAGCAGCCCGGCAGTGCGCGCGTGGACCACCGCAAAGGTCTTCGCGAAAGCACTTAATTTCCCGGTCGAGTTCCTGCAGCGCGAAGACGGTCTATATCTTGCGTCGCTGGACAACCTGCTGGACGCCGTCGCGACTCAGGATCCTGGCTTCAATAACCTGATGCTGTTTGGCCACAATCCTGGAATGACGGACTTCGCAAATTATCTGGTGCCGGGCGTCACGGGCAACCTGCCGACGGCAGGCCTTATCTCAGTGAACATCGACTGCGACGACTGGATGCTTTACGACCGGCCGACGACTGAATTGGTCGTATACGACTACCCGAAAAAGCAGCAATAGGACCACGCCTCCCACGAGCGGGACAAACTGACGCAATAAAACCGACGGCACAACCGTGGCCGCTGTCAATCGCTGGATTCTCAATGCTCGTACTAAATATCCTTCAACGTGACAACAACAGTATCACTGCCTGTTTTTCCTCTGCCATCATCCACGGTAAGAGTGATCGAGTGCTCCCCCAAAGGGAGGTTCGGATTGATACTCTCTCCCATCAGGGTTCCAAACGGGCCTTCCCATGTAAAGGTAAGGGGGTCTTGATTGGGATCGGTCGATCGCGATCCATCCAGGGTCACCGTCGTTGTGGTCAGGCCACTACACATGACTATCTGATCGGGCCCGGCATCGGCGACAGGCTGCAAATTTACGGCGGTACGCAGGATCTCGCTCATATCGCCTGAGACCTTGCAGAGATCGGGACTCAATGGCTCGAAACCATTGTCACGAAGATAGTCCGGATCGGCTTCCCAGGCCTGCATATGCGTTACGCGGTCGTTCTTGTCATCTTCAGCCAGTCCCGACGGCCAGTCGCCTTGTGCTCCGAGCGCCATTGGATACGATTCAGCGTCCAGAGAAAGGGGTACAACACCCCGAAAACCCACAATCTCCCCGTGGCCGTCAATCCACCCACCCGAGTTATAGACCGATGGCGGTGGATAAATCTCAAGGCCCGACAATAGACTAGTCGCAACTTCCGATTGCACATTGGTGCTGCCGCCGTAGATGCTCAACATAAGCTGGCCGGGATGCTCGAACAGGTATTCGGAATCAGGCTTAAATGACGCACAGGGTATGAGCGAACTTCCTCCGCCAGGGCATGAAAAGTCGAACGGTGGCAAGCCCTCTTGCTGCCAGCGGTGATAGAGATAGTTGATATTCGCGCTAAAGGATCGTCGCGGCGGATTAAAAAGAACCCAGTCGCCTGGCGTATCCAGTATTTCAAGGTGTGTCGCCCGCCAGCGGGTGAAATTGAACACACCACTGCAAAACTGGGGGCCGAAAAGAGGATCCGGGTTGAATATGCAGCTTCTGTTTCCTACCGGGTCAATTGGGGCAAGCAGAGCTATGTCGATGTCTGCATTGTCAGCAAGATTGGCGAGTCTGGCGACCGCGTCCCCGCCCATGCTGTGGCCGACGAGTATGATGGCCGCGTGTGGATTGTGCTCACGGATGGCAGTCAGCAGGGTAAGTGCATCGTGCTGGAACTGATAGTCATCATTGGGAACCGCCTTGGCGTTGATTGGCGGAAATACGGGCGGGCTAAGAATGTCGCCGTAAGGAATCGGCCCCGTGCTAGGCACCGAGGCATCATTGTGAAGCGGCCTCTCCATGTAGGGCGCCAGGAGATTGTTCCACCAGGAATAGTGAACATATGCCCCGTTTTCCAAAAGGCTCTTGGCGAAGTTGTAAAAGTGAAACATGTCGAGATTGCGGTTTTGATGAAAGCCGCTTACCAGGAGCGCGTAAATCGGACGGCCGTCAGGAATCACAATGGTTTCGACCCGGTTTGGATCATCCAAATCACGTAACTCGACGTCAAAAGTTGAACTGGGGTCAGAGGCCGGAATGTAGTCGACGACCGCACAAATTTGCGCGGTCTCAGGGGTCTGACTGCGTCGCGAATCATCGCCCTGGCATGCCGTTATCGCAAAACCCACAATAAGCAAAAAGGGCGCAAACGTAGCTGCGCGCTGCAGCATATGACAACAAAGTGTGGTCATGGCCGTCTCCTTTACGGTTTCCTTATGCATCGTAAACTGTCGGCAGTCCGGCGGTGTCAGGGTCCTTCGGGGCGATTTCGATGTCTTCTCCGGAAGAAGCGAGGACCCGTGGCTATGCGTCTTTGACTTTGGTCAGATTTGCCTTTATCGCCTATTTGCTTGGGGGCAACGGAAGCTGGATTCAATGAGAGAAAATCCGTAGCGATGTTCGCCAGTGGTCATTTGTCGTTGTTCAAGAACCTACAAGCTCAATGTCCGCTTCGCGGTTGAAAGTCGACGCCTCTCGCCTGGCCCTGCGGGTGCTCAGACGATCAACCTGCAGCGAAAGAGCGCCTGCCGGTCGGCAACTTTTGTCAATTGGGATAAGTACTTAACAGATCCCGGTGGCACACGATGCCCGTTGCCCCGTTTTCGCAGTAGCGTAAATATTATCCGAGTATCCGGAGAATTTTCGCTGCATGGATATTGCGGCGGCGCGAGCTTATGACCGACGTCCCTATTCTTGACTATGCGTTTCTCGCGTTCGAAAGCGAGGCGAGCCCCAAGCATGTAGCAGGACTGCAGATCTTCGAGCTACCGAAAGCTGCGGCCGCCGATTTCGTCGCCAGGCTCGTGCATAAAATAAAAGACGTCAAGCCGGAACCGCCGTTCAATCAGAAGCTCCGATCGCGGATGGTTGGCATGCCGCAATGGGTTGAGGCCGATGATCTCAATCTCGACGACCACATTTTTCGCGAATCAGTGCCAGAACCGCACACGATGGCGGCCCTGCTCGAGCGCATTGAGATACTGCATGCCGAAGACCTCGATCGTTCCGGTCCCTTGTGGCAGCTGTATATTTTCGAGCACCTCGAAGAGCGCCGTTTTGCGGTCTATTTCAAAGTCCATCACGCGTATATGGACGGTATCAGCCTGTCGCAGCGGACCATGAGTGCGCTGAGTGAGAAGCGGAGCCATCGCGAAATTGGCACCTTCTGGGGAGCCGACGGTACTGAGCATCACAAGGTCCGAGAGAACCTGATGAGCGACTTGTTTGGTACGGCAAAGAGCGCCGGCAGGGCCGCGCTGGTGTTGCCGGCGCTGGCGAAACTCGGCCTGAAGCACGGCTTACGCATGCTGCATCTGGGCGGCGACGATTTGCCGGTGCCGTTCACGGCACCCCGGACGGCATTCAACACTCCGCTGACCCCCCGGCGAAGCATCGCCGTCGTTGACCTGCCGCTCGATCGCATCCACAACATTGCGCAGCACGCCGCCGTAACCGTAAACGACGTTTTGCTCGAGCTTTGCGACCGGGCATTGACTGCCTACCTGGATGTTCATGGGGGCGCACCGGATGAGCCTCTTGTCGCGCAAATGCCGGTTTCGCTAAGGCGCCCCGACGTCGAACAGGGCAACCAGATAACGATCGCGATTCTCGAACTTGGCTCGAAACAAGACAATCCTATACGTCGACTTCAGGATATTCATGCTCATGCGGCTGACGTGAAACACGAATTTGGTGCTATGACGCCGGCGACCGCCGAGGCCTACACCGTTTTGATGCAGAGCGTCGCACAGCTCGCCGACAGCATTGGCGCCAGCGCCATCATGCCGCCGCTGGGCAATGTCGTAATTTCGAACCTCGTCGGCCCGAGAAAGCAGCTCTATATTTGCGGTGCGCCGCTCGTAGCGCTCTACCCCATATCGACGATCGCGCCAGGTCTCGCACTGAACATCACTTTGTATACTTACAAGGACACTGTGCACGCCGGCATCGTCGCCGGCCACAGCGCGATCCCGGATCTCGAGCCCATCGCAGCCAATCTGGTCTCGGCGCTGGACGAACTCGAATCTGCAATGCAGCTTACGCCCAAACAGAAACGACCAAAGACAAAGCGGAAACCCGCCTAATGTTGACAGGAGCTTCCTAGTGTCCCGATCCGTTCCCCGTTCAAAGAACGACGACTACACCGACGAGATGGCCGCAACGCGCCGCAAATTCCTGAAGGAACAAACCGGTGCGCATCTCGATAACGTCAGTCACTATTCCCTCGACGTTTCCATGTTGCCCGGAAACATCGAGAACTTTATCGGCGTTGCACAGGTTCCGCTCGGCGTCGCCGGCCCCTTGCTGATCAATGGCGAACACGCCAAGGGCGAGTTCTACGTGCCACTTGCGACATCCGAAGGCACGCTCGTAGCCAGTTACAACCGCGGCATGAAGTTGCTCCATGCAGCCGGCGGTGTTACGACAACGGTTAGTGACGATGCGATGCAGCGCGCACCGGTATTTATTTTCGATGATGCACGCGACGCCCGCGAATTCGGCGAGTGGATCACCGCAAACTTCGCTGCGATCAAAGAGCACGCGGAAACCTCAACCCGATTCGGTAAGCTGATCGATATCGAGCAATACGCTGCCAGCCGCTTCCTGTTCCTGCGTTTCAATTTTACGACCGGAGACGCCGCCGGCATGAACATGGTCAGCAAGGCCACGAAGGTCGCCTGCGATTGGATCCGTGAAGTCCATCCGAAGGTCCGACACTATTACCTGGAATCGAATTTTGCGACGGACAAGAAGGCGTCGCAGATTAACCTGCTGCACACTCGCGGCAAGCACGTTACGGCGGAGGCTGTCATTCCGGCCAAACTGATGCAGCAGATCATGCGCAGCGATGTGCATAAGTATTATCGTGGCCGGCAAATTATCAACCTGGCCAGCATGCTGTCCGGTGTCAACAACAATGGCGCCCATTCACCGAATGCAATCACTGCAATGTTCATTGCGACCGGCCAGGATGTCGCCAATGTCGTGGAATCGTCGGCCGCAGCCGTTTATGCCGAACTCATGCCAGACGGCGACTACTACTATTCGATCACGATCCCGTCGCTGATTGTCGCAACGTATGGAGGCGGGACCGGGCTCACCACGCAGCGCGAGTGCCTTGAACTGCTCGGCTGTTATGGCGCCGGCAAAGTATCGAAGTTCGCCGAAATCGTCGCCGCAACCGTTCTCTGCGGTGAGCTGTCGCTTGGCGGCGCAATCGCCTCAGAAGAATGGGTCGAGGCGCACGACCGATTCGGCCGCAACCGGCCCTAGCTTCATTCTAGTGCCAGGCATCACGGGCAATCCGGCATCGGGCATCATCTCGTGAACGTGGATTGCGACCAATGGATGGTGTACGACCGTCCTGCCACCGAACTCGCACTGCACAAATACCCGAAAAAGCGGAAATAGCGTCCACGACGACACGCTGGCTCGCAGCCACTAGGTAATGCCCCCTATGGTCCGCGCCACTCCTATTTGACAGCATGTCGCCATGGTTGCTGCTAACGGATCACGGCAACCTGAGTTGGGAGTATTTGGGTGTTGGTGCCCGCGCGACAGCGCCGGCCGGAAGTCGGCATGCTCTTGTTGGCCACACTGCTGCTGGCCACGGGTATCGCCGTATACGCGCTCGATCGTGGTGGCGCGGTGTATTTTCTTGCCGGTTGGACAACCGCACCAGCCCCAACCTCTGTATTCGGTCCGCTCGGCAATCACCTGCCCACGTTTCTGCACACCCTGGTATTCATATTGATCACGGCCGCGGTCCTGCGGCCCTGGGCGCGACTGCTGCCAGCAATCTGCGCCACATGGTTCATTATCGAGTGCCTGTTCGAGTTCGCTCAGATGGCGCCATTCGACGGCTACGTTGTGGCCATCGTGCCTGCCTGGTTCGACACGCTGCCCGTGCTCCGGATCACAACCGACTATTTCACCCGCGGTACCTATGATGCGCTGGATATTCTCTCGATAGCACTCGGCGCAGCCATCGCGTTTCCGCTGGTCCGCATGTACTTTCGAGGAGATCGATCATGAACAAACGATATGACGATGCCCGACCATGGCGCGTGCTGTGGCTCATTCCCGTTGCTGTTGTCGCAGCGCTGACGATAATTGCGACCGGCGGTGGCGGCGGTGGTGGAGGTAACGGCGGTGGGACGACGAGGCGCCGCTGGTCATACTACCTAACTACAATTTCTTCCTTGACAATCTGACTGACGGTGCGCCATTTACGGCAGTTGTCGGTGATGCGTTCACGGTATCGATCGATATCGACAGCCTGCTTGTCGGCAACCTGGATCTCAACGTCGGTGCAAGCAATACCGTGACGTTTCTGTCGTACCTCCTCCGCGCGGACAACCGCATCAATATGACCGTGACGAGCCCAGAGGGATCTCCGCTGGACGGCACCTTTGCGGTCAACTTTACTGCGGAAGTTAATGCTCTGATTGACGACGCCCCCACGAGCGGAGGTTTCAACGTCGTGACGCCGGCCGAGACCGTCACCGTGACGATACTGGCCAACGGCGTGCAGATTGCGCTCAATGGCGAAGCGCCGATCGATTACACCTGGGAGGAATTCACGGATCTACTGGACGACGAATTAAACGAGACCTGGCAGCGTCGGGCTTCGTTGGCTGGAGGTGCTATCGAGTTCATTATCCAGCAGTTCTTCAACGTGGCCGACATTCTCGATGGACTGGAACTCATCACGTTCAACAATCCGTTCGTGGAGACGTGCGACATGTTCACGGGCGCCCCACCGGACGGTGTCCTGCCGCAGGGCGAGGTCACGATCACCTGGCTCGGCTCCGGTGAACTCTCGGACGGCGATGACTTCAGCTGGGAGTTCAATCAATGCTGGAGCGCGGACGATGAAGAACTGCTCCACGGCACGGTAACTCTGCAGGATTACACGGAGACTGTCGATTTCAATACCGGCGTCCTCTTCGAAATCGGCTTCGGTGGCCTGGGCGGCAACGCTCCGGGTGGCGTGATCTTCGATTTCACGATCTCCGAGACCGTGGAAAATAACGGTGTATGGACGATACCGGCTGACGGCGTCATCACCCTTAGCGGCGGATTCGTGCTGATTATCCAACAGCCATAGATTCAGTCAGACCGTTACGGGCGATAAGCAGCACCGCGAATCGGGTTCCCGACGGGGACCAAATAGACCCTCGTCGGGGCCCTGGCGAGGCATGCTTCCTCAACACTCGGGCACGTTGACGGCGAGACCGCCTTTCGACGTCTCCTTATAGCTCGATGACATATCGAGGCCGGTTTGGCGCATGGTCTCGATAACCTGATCCAGCGACACTTTGTGTGTGCCATCGCCGTGCATTGCGAGCCTTGCCGCGTTGATCGCCTTGACGGCGCCCATTGCGTTCCTCTCGATGCAAGGAATCTGCACGAGGCCGCCTATCGGGTCGCACGTCAGGCCGAGGTTGTGCTCCATGCCGATCTCGGCGGCTTCCTCGATGGTATCGTTCGACCCGCCGAAGGCAGCGGCGAGGCCACCGGCAGCCATCGAGCACGCAACGCCGACTTCTCCCTGACAGCCCATCTCGGCGCCCGATATCGACGCGTTGATTTTATAGAGAATGCCGATCGCTCCAGCTGTCAGCAGAATTGTGCGTATGCCGTCAAACGATGCGTCCGGAACGAAACGCATGTAATACATCATCACAGCCGGAATAATCCCTGCCGCGCCGTTGGTCGGGGACGTTACGACGCGACCACCAGCGGCATTTTCTTCATTGACCGCGATAGCGAAAGCATTGACCCATTCCATCGCGTCAATAGCCGACGGTTCGCCGCGTGCCGAAAGGCGACGCTTCAGTTTGGCGGCACGCCGCAACACTGACAGCTTGCCCGGCAGTACACCGTCACTTCTGAGCCCGCGCTCGACACAGGACTGCATTGCATCCCAGATAGCTGCCATACGCTGTTCAATCTCATCTGCGTCTCGCCAGTGTCTCTCGTTTTGATAAACAAGTTCGGCAATGGTCAGCCCGTTGTTGGCGGCCAACTGCAGCAAGGACGCACTGGTATCGAAGGGGTACGGGGGCTCGCCCTGCTGCTCGGACGCTTCCGGATCATCATTGTGCGCGATAAAACCACCGCCGAGCGAGTAGTACTTGTCGTCCGCAAGTACATCGTGCGATTCAGAGCGTGCAATGAAACGCATACCGTTCGTGTGGCGCGGGAGCTCTTCGCCCAGTTCGAAGCGCAGGTCGGATTCCGGGTCGAATGAAATTTCGCCCGCACCCAGGACGCTTAGCATCTTGTTCTTGTGCACGGCTCGAAGCAGAGCCTCGACCGCATCCGGATCGATTGTTTCGGGTTGCAGCCCCATGAGACCGAGCACGATCGCTGAATCGGTGCCGTGGCCCTTGCCCGTGTAGGCCAGCGACCCGTACAGCGTCACCTCGATCTTCCGGACCTGCTCCGCGACAGGCTCGAGCTGCAGCACAAAAGCGCGGGCCGCTTTCATCGGTCCGACCGTGTGCGAACTGGACGGCCCGATACCGATCTTGAAAATGTCGAAAATGCTGATGACGGCCATAATCAGTCCGACTCGAGCGACAGCAGGCTCGCATTGCCGCCAACCGCCGAAATATTATTGCTTACCGTGATTTCCGTGCCGAATCGCGGCAAGTAATGCGGCCCGCCGGCTTTTGGTCCTGTGCCCGACAGGCCACGGCCGCCAAACGGCTGCACGCCAACGACAGCGCCGATCATGTTGCGATTGATGTATACATTGCCCGCACCAGAGCGCGCGGCGATATCACGGGCCCTCGAGTCGATACGGCTGTGCAGGCCCATCGTCAGTCCGTAGCCCGTCGCATTGACCGCATCGATCATGGCCTCATGATCCTTGCCACGATAACGAAGCACGTGCAGGACCGGACCGAACACTTCGCGCTGCAGCTGATCAACACTATCGATTTCAATCAGCGTTGGCGCGAAGAACGTCCCATTCGACGCCTCTTCTGGCAGCGTGCAGCGATGTGCGATTTTGGCATCTTTTTGCATCTTCGTGACATGGGCATTGAGCAAGGCGAGCGCATCTTCATCAATCGCGGGACCGACGTCGGTCGACAACAGGGACGGATCGCCGACCGCGAGTTCTTCCATGTGCCCGATGAGCATTTCGATAACGCGTGGCGCAATTTCTTTTTGCAGGCACAGCAAACGCAATGCCGAGCAACGCTGACCCGCGCTGTTGAAAGCAGAATAAACACTGTCGAGAACGACCTGCTCCGGCAGCGCAGAACTGTCGACGAACATCGCGTTTTGGCCACCCGTCTCCGCAATGAGTACCGCGATCTGGCCATCACGATTTGCCAGCGCCTTGTTGATCAGGCGTGCGGTCTCGGTGGAGCCCGTAAACGCCACTCCGGCGACTCGCTTGTCCGCCACGGCCCGACCACCGATCGCCGCGCCATCGCCTGGCAGAAAATGCAGGACCGCGGGCGGAACTCCTGCCTCGAGCAGAAGCTGCACCGCACGAAAGGCGACCAGCGGTGTTTGTTCGGCGGGTTTGGCCAGAACGGCGTTGCCGGCCGCCAATGCAGCGGCGATCTGCCCGGTGAAAATCGCAAGCGGGAAGTTCCACGGGCTGATGCATACGAAAACGCCGCGGCCACGCATACCCAGCGTATTCCTCTCCCCCGTCGGGCCCGGAAGCGTGTCGGGTTCAGCAAAAAGCTCTGCCGCCTGCGCTGCGTAGTAACGCAGAAAGTCGACAGCTTCCCGCAGCTCCGAGATTGCGTCGGGCACGGTCTTGCCGGCTTCCGCGACGCACAGCGCGAGCAACTCCGCCGCATGTTCTTCGAACAAATCGCCGGCGCGATTCAGGATGACGGCACGGTCTATTGCCGACACGCGATCCCAGGCCAGCTGCCCGGCGATGGCCGCGTCGAGGGCGGCATCGACATGCTCCCGACTCGCGAGCTTGCAGATGCCAACGACTTCCTGAGTATTGGCGGGATTGACCGACGGCTCCTCGGTACCCTGCATCGCCTTGCCTGCGACGATCGGATACGCAGCGTGTGGCTTTTCAATTGCGGCCTGCATGTCGGCCAATAATTCGGCACGGATGCCCGGATCCGGGAGGTTGATACCTTTCGAGTTACGGCGCTCAGCGCCGAACAGATTCTCTGGAGCAACGATGGCCGGATGCGGCGAAAAATCAGTGTCTCGCGCCGTCGTCAGCGGATCAGCAACGATGTCCTTGATGTCGATGGTCTCATCGACGATCCGATTGACGAAAGAGGTATTCGCGCCGTTTTCGAGCAGGCGGCGGACCAGGTAGGGCAACAAATCTTCGTGGCTGCCGACCGGCGCATAGACGCGACAGGATCGCGCATACTTGTCGGGATCGATGATCTCGGCATAGAGTTCCTCCCCCATACCGTGCAGTCGCTGGAACTCGAAGTCGCGGCGCGAACCGGCGTAGTGAAGAACACTCGCCAGAGTGTGCGCATTGTGTGTCGCGAATTGCGGATACAGCGCTCCCCCTGCAGACAAAGCCTGTCGCGCGCACGCCAGGTACGACACATCGGTGTGCGCCTTGCGCGTGAATACGGGATAGCTCGTCAGTCCCTGTTCCTGAGCCAGCTTTATCTCGGTGTCCCAGTACGCACCTTTGACGAGCCGCACCGGAATACGGCGACCCACGTCGCTCGCCAGATTCGTCAGGAAATTGACAACGTCACGCGCACGCCGCTGATAGGTCTGCACGGCGAGCCCGAGGCCCTCATAGTTGCGAAGCCCCTTGGATCTGTACACACGCTCGAAAATCTGCAGCGAGATATCGAGGCGCTCTGCCTCTTCCGCGTCGACAGTCAAAGCAATGCCGGCCGCTTTCGCGTGTGCAGCAAGCTCGCCAACCCGCGGCACAAGTTCGGCCATGACACGATCGTGCTGCAGGTAGGAATAACGTGGATGCAGGGCGGACAGCTTCACCGAAATGCTGTGCGTCGCAAAAATGTCGCTCTCCTGTCCCTGCGGGCCCGCGCCAATGCTGTCTATCGCGTCGCGATACGCCGCGAAATACCGGGCCGCGTCCGCATCGGTCAGAGCGGCTTCACCGAGCATGTCGAACGAATAGCGGTATGGTCTATTCTCTTTCTTGATCGAGCGTTGCAGCGCCTCGTCGATATTACGGCCCATGACGAACTGGTGACCCATGATGCGCATCGCCTGGCGCATCGCTGTTCTCACGACGGGTTCACCTGCCCGGCTCGCAAGTTTTCCCAGCACCTTGACCGGATTCCTGACCGCCGCATTGTCGAGTTGCAGCAGCTGACCCGTTAGCATCAGACCCCAGGTTGACGCGTTGACAAAAAGCGAATCGCTCTCGCCAAGGTGATCCTTCCATTGTGCGGACGTAATCTTGTCGGCAATGAGTTTGTCAGCCGTGTCCGCGTCAGGAATACGCAGCAATGCTTCGGCGATACACATGAGCAGCACGCCCTCCTCGGAGGAAAGGTCGTACTGCTGCAGAAACGCGTCAATGCCGCCTTCTTTTGCCTTGTTGCGCCGCACGGCATCGACGAGCGTCGCGGCCGTTGCCTGGATTCGAT
Source organism: uncultured Gammaproteobacteria bacterium (assembly GCA_963711285.1). Lineage (GTDB taxonomy): Bacteria > Pseudomonadota > Gammaproteobacteria > Steroidobacterales > Woeseiaceae > UBA1847. The sequence continues at coordinate 108,059 of CAVQDJ010000004.1, forward strand.
CGCGCCCGACGTCGCCCGGATCAGCCGCATCCGCCAATTCGCGCACCAGCGCTTTTTCCTCCGCGAGATAGAGGTCGTTGATGTGCGGGATCGTGTCAGGATTTGCCGCTGGTTGATTCGCAAGACGCATTGCCGGCACCGTCAGCCCAGTAGGAATAATCACGTATGGTAACGCCGTGGCGGGCGATTATAGGGTATCAACGTGGCCTGCGACATTGCTTTCTGCGTCGTGGCGCCTTGCTATACTTTGGTCCCTTTAGAACCCGTGAGATACGCCTCGTGCCCACCACCTTTCTCCAGTCCCTCGCAGAGCAAACCGAGGCCCTCAAATCACAGGGGCTATACAAGACCGAACGTCTGATCGCGGGTCCACAGCAGGCCGAGATCGATGTCCGCAGCAACGGCGGCGTGCAGCACGTTATCAATCTTTGCGCCAACAACTATCTTGGCCTGGCCAATCATCCCGAGGTCATCGCCGCTGCTCACAAGGCGCTCGACGAGTATGGCTACGGCATGGCGTCCGTGCGATTCATCTGCGGCACGCAGACGCTGCACAAGGAACTCGAACAGCGCATCAGCGAGTTCCTGGGTACCGAAGATACCATTCTGTATCCGTCATGCTTCGACGCAAATGGCGGCCTGTTCGAGACGATCCTGGGCAATGAGGATGCGGTCATCACCGATGCGCTGAATCATGCCAGCATCATTGACGGCATCCGCCTGTCAAAGGCGCAGCGATTCCGCTACCAGCACAACGACATGCAGGACCTGGAGGCTCAACTGCAGGCTGCCAGCGACGCCAACGTCAGGCTGATCGTCAGCGACGGCGTTTTTTCGATGGATGGCACGATCGCGGATCTGAACGCGATTTGCGACCTGGCCAAGCAGCACGATGCACTGACGATGATCGACGACTGCCACGCAACGGGGTTTCTTGGAGACACGGGCCGCGGCACTCACGAGTACCGTGGTGTCGATGGGCCGCGTCGACATCATCACGGGCACGCTCGGCAAGGCGCTCGGCGGCGCGTCGGGCGGTTTTACCTCCGGTCGCAAGGAGATCGTCGGCTGGCTGCGGCAGCGATCTCGCCCCTACCTGTTCTCGAATTCGGTAGCGCCGATTATCGCCGCCACGTCAATCGCGGTTCTCGATCTGCTGGATCGGGATAGCTCGCTGCGGGAGCACCTGCATGAGAATGCTGCTTACTTCCGCGGCAAGATGACCGAGCGTGGCTTCGATCTCAAGCCTGGCGAACACCCGATCATTCCGGTCATGCTCGGCGACGCAAAGCTCGCGACAACGATGGCCGACAAATTGCTGGAGCGCGGAATTTATGTGATTGGTTTTTCGTTTCCGGTCGTGCCGCAAGGCCAGGCACGCATTCGTACGCAAATGTCCGCCGGGCTGACGCGCGATCAGCTGGATCAGGCGGTCAGTGCATTTACTGATGTAGGACGTGAACTAGGGGTTATAAGCTGATGAAAGCATTAGTAAAAGCTAAACGCCGAACGCGGTATCTGGATGGAAGATATCGCGATGCCACAGGTCGGCCACAACGATGTATTGATCAAGGTCCGGCGTACCGCAATCTGCGGCACCGACATCCACATATTCCAGTGGGATGACTGGGCGCAGGCAACGATTCCCGTGCCGCTTGCCGTCGGCCACGAATTCTGCGGCGAAATCGTCGAGTGCGGCAGCGAGGTAAAGGGTTTCGAAGTCGGCGACCGCGTCTCAGCCGAGGGCCACATAACTTGCGGCGTGTGCCGCAACTGCCGTGCCGGGCGTCGCCATCTGTGCATGAACACGATCGGCGTCGGTGTCAATCGACCCGGCGCATTTGCCGAGTACCTTGCGGTCCCTGCATTCAATGTCTTCAAACTGCCGGCCACAATCAGCGATGACATGGCTTCGATCCTGGACCCGCTTGGCAACGCGACCCATACGGCATTGTCATTCGATCTTGTCGGCGAGGACGTGCTGATCACCGGCGCCGGCCCGATCGGCATCATGGCGATCGCAATTGCCCGCTATGCCGGCGCCCGACATGTCGTGATTACCGACGTCAACGACTATCGGCTCGAACTTGCGATGGAGATGGGCGCGTCGCGGGCGCTCAACGTGACGCGCGAATCGATCGACGACACGATGCGTGACCTCGGCATGGAAGAGGGATTCGACGTCGGCATGGAAATGTCAGGGAATCCGCAAGCATTCCAGGACCTGCTCCGCACGATGCATCACGGCGGCAAGGTCGCGATTCTCGGTATACCGCCGGACGAAATGAGCATCGACTGGAATCAGGTCATTTTTAAAGGACTGATTCTCAAAGGTATCTACGGCCGCGAGATGTTCGAGACCTGGTACAAGATGTCGAGCATGCTGCAGAGCGGCCTCAATATCAGCCCGATCATCACTCACCACTTCGATATTGACGAATTCCAGCCCGCGTTCGAGTTGATGGAATCGGGTCAGTCCGGAAAGATCATTCTCAATTGGGCGGCCTGACGAGCCACTACATGCCGAGATCGCAAAGGCAGTGCGAATACAGGCCCTTGGGGTCGTCAAAGCGCAGCAGCAACTCTGTTTTCTCGCTTGCCTGTTTTGCAATTTCTCGCAATACCGACGGCTGACCTGCCCAGTAGCTGAGGTCCAGGCCGGCATTCGCGGCGGCCCCGAGCAGATCGACCAGTAATTTCTCGGTCGCTGACAGCTTTTGCCGAATGTTTTTGATGCCGTATTCATCCTCGGCCAGGTCGGCCAACCCGGCAGCAGATGCGATCGCAGCGTCAAGGCCTCCGAGTTCATCGACGAGACCATTGTTCAGCGCGTCGAGGCCGGTCCAGACCTGACCCTGACCAATCCTGTCAACGAAACTCTTGTCCATCTCGCGGCTCGACGCTACACCACTGATGAAATCGTCATAGCCGTCCTCAATGAACAATTGAAAGAGCTGCTTTGCTTCCTCGGACATGGCGCGATCCGGGCGAAACATGTCCGCCAATGGAGCCGTACCGACACCGTCCGTCGCAACACCGACTGCGTCGAGCGTTCGCTGGTAGGTTGGGAACATGCCGAAGATGCCGATAGATCCGGTAATGGTGGACGGACTCGCGAAGATCCGATCCGCATTCATCGAAATAAGGTACCCGCCGGACGCGGCGACGCTGCCCATCGACGCCACGACGGGTTTGCCCGCATCGCGAATGGCCTGTATCTCATCATTGATGATCTCGGACGCGAACGCGCTACCGCCGCCGCTGTCGACTCTGAGCACAACAGCTTTGACCGACTCGTCGTTGCGAGCATCGCGCAACAGCGCCACCATGGAATCACCGCCGATCTTGCCGGGCGACTGGAGCCCGGGAAGGATGTCCCCTACAGCGACAATCACCGCTACATTCTCGGACTTGACCTTGGCACCGGAGAGCATGCGCATCTGCTCCAGGTACTCGTACATGCCTGTCGCATTGTACGTATCTTCTTCATCCGGATTTGTGCCGACGTGGTCGATCAGGAGATCCCGGATCTCGTTTCGGGTGAGCAGTTCGTCGACCAGCCCGTGATCCCGTGCAGCCATAGCGATATCGCCACCGGTTGCCTCGACGTTCGCGAGATAATTCTGGGCGAACGCGTCGATCGTCCCTTCATCAAGATCCCGCGCGGTTTCCACATCGAGCTGGTAAAGCGACCACATTTGATCGATCCAACGCCTGGTCGATTCGCGATCCTCATCGGACATGTCCATACGCGTGTAGGGCTCGACAAAGGACTTGTGTGTGCCAACACGGAACACGTTCCAGTCGATGCGCAGCAAGTCGATTGCATCTTTGTAGTAGGTCCGGAAGCGGCCGAAACCCTGCATGAGCAAAAAACCCTCAGGATGCAGATAGACTTCATCGGCATGCGCCGCAAGGTAATAGCCTTGTTGACCCAGATAGTCTGCACTGGCGATGACCTTCTTTCCCGACGACTTGAATTCCGCAATCGCCGCCGCGACGTGCTGCAATTTGCTTAGCCCGGCGCCGAGCACGTTGCTCAGCTCGAGGTAAACCACTTCGATACGGTCATCATCTTTCGCGTATTCCAGCGCGTCGACAATGTCCTGCACGAGCGTTTGCGGTTTGCCATCGCCCGCCAGCTCGGCAACGGCACGGTCGAGCGGGTTGCCCTCGAGCTGTTCCACGAGGAAACCGTAGGGCTGGATGACCAGTGCCGCTTTCTTGGGGAGCGCAGGCGGCACGCTGCCGGAAATCGCGCCGAAGAAAACCATAAAGACAAACAGCAACAGCACCAGGTGCAGGACCTTGCGCAAGCCGTCTGCTCCGTGCCATACGGCGGATAAGAATCTGGCGATCGAACCTTTCCTGCTCACGTCTTCCTCACTTCTGATAGCTAATTCGGTAAATCTTGTCGGCATAGTCGTCACTCACGAGCATCGACCCATCGTCGAGCACGAGCAGATCAACCGGTCGGCCGAAGACTTCTTCTCGCTGCATCCAGCCCTCGGCGAACACCTCGTAGCCGGCAGGTGCACCGTCTTCCAGACGAACGAGGCTGATGCGGTAGCCGATTTTCTTGCTACGATTCCAGGAGCCGTGCTCGGCCAGAAAGATCTGCCCCTGATATTCAGGCGGAAACATGTCTCCCGTGTAGAACTTGACGCCTAATGGAGCGACGTGCGCGTCGAGCTTCTGCGCCGGGGGCATGTAATCGCCGCAATTCCTGCCCTCGCCGAATTCCGGATCGGGGATATCGCCCGCATGACAATAGGGATAACCGAAATGCAGTCCCTGTTCGGCTGCGCGGTTCAATTCGCAGGGCGGAATATCGTCACCCATCATGTCGCGGCCGTTATCGGTAAACCAGAGTTCGCCGGTAACCGGATGCCAGGTGAAGCCAACCGAGTTGCGGATGCCCTCCGCATAGGTCTCTCGCTGTGATCCGTCCGGGTTCATACGAATGATCTGTGCGAAACCCTCCCCGCCCCGATCGCAGATGTTGCAAGGTGCGCCAATCGACACATAGAGCTTGCCATCCGGTCCGAAGCCAATGTAACGCCAGCCGTGATGTCTTTCCGCAGGTAACTCGATGGCCAGAACTTCCGGTACGGGCTTGTCCTTCAGCCTGCCCGCGATATCTTGGAAGCGCAGAATCCGGTTGATCTCGGCGACGTACAGGTCGCCGTCATGAAACGCAATACCGTTTGGCGTCGAGAGCCCGGTGGCTAACTCGATAACCTGCGGGTTTGCATCGCCATGTGGAACAATCGCATAGACCGAGCTGGCACGCCGGTTGGATACGAAGACTACGCCGTGGTCGCCCAATGCAAGTGATCGGGCGTTCGGGACATCGGCATAGATTTCGATAGCAAAGCCTGGCGGCAGCTCGATATTGTCAAGATCGACATCTTTGGCGAAGCTCGTCGTGACAGCCAGCAAACAGCAGATTAGACATAAACCTGTTATTGGTTTCACATCTCACCTCTCAATTTCATGGGCTTGGTACCAACCAGAGTGACAGCTCAGGCCAGAACGTGATCAGTATGACCGATAAGGTCAGAATTATCAGGAACGGAAAAGTCGCGGAGTACACGTGCATGATGGATTTTTCGAATCGATAACTCGCGATAAAGAGGTTTAGACCAACCGGAGGCGTCATGTATCCCAACTGCATTGCCGCAAGGAATACGATGCCCAGGTGGACCTCATGCACGCCATACCCGGCGGCGATCGGAAGTATCAGCGGCACGACCAGTACGATTGCCGAAAATATGTCCAGAATTGCCCCGAGGACGAGCAAGAACAAGAGCAACAGTATCAGGAACGATGCCGGGCTCGAGACGAGGCTCGACACATATTCGAGTAGCATCTGCGGTATGCCGGCGCTGATCATATAGTTTGTCGATGCGAGAGAAACACCGAGAATTATCAGGATTCCACCGACAAGTACCATCGATGCACGCATGATCTGCGGCAGTTCTTTCAGCGGAATCTCACGATGTATGACGATTTCAACAATGATCACATACAGTGCGGTCACGGCGGCCGCTTCCGAGACCGCGAGAAAACCTGAATAGATGCCGCCGAGTACAACGAACGGCAGCGGTATCTCCCACGCCGACTCGCGCAATGCGGCACGAGTTTCGCGCCAGGAAAAACTGGACAATGGTTTGCGATTACTGCGATTAACCCACAGGCTCCAGGCCGACAGCATCACCAGCATCAGCATGCCCGGCAGAATGCCCGCAAGAAAGAGGTCATCGATCGGCACCTCGGCGATGACGCCATAGAGAATCAGCGGCAATGACGGCGCGAAAAGCAGACCCAGGCTTCCCGACGATGTTACGAGGCCAAGATTGAACTTGTCTGGATAACCGTCGTGCTTCAGGGCTGGGTACAGAATGGCGCCCAGCGCGATGATCGTGACGCCTGACGCACCCGTAAACGCTGTGAAAAAAGCGCACGCAGCGAGCGCCACGAGCGCAAGTCCTCCGGGTAGCCAGCCGAGCAAGGCCCCTGTCAGTCGCACAAGGCGTTTCGGCGCTTCGCTCTCACTCAGGAGATAGCCCGCAAACGTAAACAAAGGTATGGCCGCGAGGAACGGCAAGTCCGCGATACTCTGAATTTCGAGCGCCATGTTCATCAGGTCGGTTTCTTCGCGATGAAAACCCAGCATCGCGCTCGTTGCGATAATCGCGAACAGCGGCGCGCCCAGCAATGCCAACAGCAGCAGGATGAGGCCAATCGCAATCACTCCACCACCCCTTCCTCGCTTCTGGTCACGATCTCGCCAAGGTCCTTGGCAGCGAGAATCACGAAACGGTAGCTAACCAGGGCAAAGGCGATCGGAATGACAATGTGCGCAATCCACGCCGGCGTATCCACGAGAACCCGGTCCTCGAACTCGATCTCAAGCTGCAGGTAACGCCAGGCTTGCCATGCAATTACGGCGCATACGGCAGCCGCAAACAGATCAACGAGCACGCGCGATGCTCTTACAAGCCAGCCCGGCAACACATGAGACAGCACGTCGATTCGTATGTGACGATTGTCGCGACAGGCAGCAATCGAGCCGATCATTGCAAGCCAGAGCACCATTAGCTTGAGTAGTTCATCCGCCCAGATGACGCCGGTATTGAATACCTCGCGAAGAACAATCTGAGCGACGGCCAGCACGATCATGCTGCTCAGCATTGCGACAAGGCTTAGATTTTCGAGCAGGCGGCCGAACCGGTCGAGTCGATGAATAGCGGCAATTAGACCCGGCGACACGCCTACTGCCCGGCTACGCTGCCGTTCTGCATACGATACTCCTGCACGTACCGCATCATCTCGTTATACAGTTCGACCGAGTACTGACCTTTTTCTGCCAGGTCACGGTTCGACTGTAACAAGACGCTGCGAATATTCGCAAACTCGCTGTCGTCAGGCGCGACACCCTTAATGCCACTGTTAAAAAGTGCCTGTAGCGCCTCCTGGTTATCCTCGAGATTTACCTTGTCGAAGTGCGCATACATTCGGGTCATGACCTCCCGCACGACGGCTTGATCAGCCGCATCGACATTCTTCAAAGCCTTCTTGTCCAGTGCCATGAAACCCATTGTGTAAACCAGAGGTATGTCGGTGAGGTACTTGACTTTCGTATGCCATTGCAGCACGAGTGCACCGATCGGTGACACGGCGACAATGTCGATGAGACCGGTTTGCAGGCCTGTCAGCACGTCGGTCATAGGCAGTGTCACCGGTGACAGCGACAAAGCCTCCATGGATGCGTAACTGATCGTATCGCCCTCAGGTACCCATACGCGCTTACCCTTGAGATCGTCAAGGCCCTTGACAGGTTGGTTGGACATGATGACAGCGAAGCCCGTTGCGGCGAAGCCGAAAGTCACGAAGCCTTTTGCTTCCAGACCGTCGATTAACCTCTGGTCGAGGCGGCTTCGCACAAAGCTCGCCTCGTCTTCCGAATCAAATACCAGCGGCAGACCGTAAAGGCTGATCTCGGGGTAAATATTTTGCAGCGCAGATGGCGTGAAAGCGCCGCCGTGAAGATTGCCGATGCGAATCTTGCCCAGCACTTTGGCGTCATTGCCCATGACACCACCGCCAAAGTACTTGATCTCGACCCTGCCGTCGGTGCGTTGCTTAATGTCCTTGGCACTGTCTCGCATCGCCTTCATCCACGCCGAGCCCTCAGGCGTAACCGTGGCGATCTTCAGCACAGTCGCGTTGCTCAGTCCGCTGGCCAGCAGCGCAAGAAGAATCAATCCCAGTTTCTTCATCGATTATCCATCCGGATTAGAAATAGTCGTCGGCCTCAGCACGCAGTCGCAGTGCTTCTTCCTGCGCGAGAACATTCATTAGCGTCAGCCCATTTGCATAGGGGCTCGCATCCAGTACTTCACCTACGAGCTTGTCGTGCAATTCCCGCTCATAAAGCAGCTTGGCGTACCCCTTCGCAAACTCCACTTTTGCGCTCAGGTCCTTGCCGCCTGACATCGCAATAGCTTTCTCGAAGTGAATTCTGGCCTCTTCCGGCTTGCCGCCAAGTGACGGAGGTCGCAAAGTCAGGATTATTCCCATGTACATATGCGCCGAGCTTTTGACCGACTCCCCGCTGATCTCGAAATATCGCCTGATCAGGGCCTCCGCCTGCGGCAACTCGGCAAGCGAATTCCAGTCCTCGGCATGGGCACGCAAATACGTCAGCGTAGCGAAGCTATACAGGTAGACCTCCTCACTATGCGCCGGCTTCAGCCCGCCCAGCGTGGCGACGAAGTCGTCATAATTCAGGTCCCGCCAGTTACACGAAGGTGTATAGCTGCGACAAATGCCACGCAACGCATAGTTGCGCGCTCGGGTTGTCAGACGCGCGGCCCTTGCCTCATCACCAGCGAATACGGCGCCATAGGATGCATACAGATTTGCGGCGGCGCCGAGCATCGCCGGATCGTCGGGGCTGCCTTCTACGAAGCTGTCCATCAGGAGCATGTAGGACGGCATGCCCGCGCGAACCGTCTCCGGATCATCCTGATTGAGAATTGCGCTGGTCAGGTTATCGGCCAGGCCGCTGGCCGCATTCGATATCAACGACGCACAACCGCTCAGTGTCGATGCGGTAATGAATAGCAGCGCGGCTGCAATTCGGGGTTCTAGCGGAATAGGCCTCATGCCTCGAAAGACCTGCCTCGGGAGCATTAGTTCAGGCCGAGTATCCCACACTTGCAGCCGGCGGCCCCAGTTGCGCTAGATTTTTTCCTTGATCCGCGCGGCCTTGCCGGTGCGTCCGCGAAGGTAGTAGAGCTTGGCACGACGTACATCGCCGCGACGCTTCACCTGAACAGAACTGACGACAGGGCTGTAGGTTTGAAAGACACGTTCAACACCTTCGCCATGTGAGATCTTGCGCACCGTGAAAGACGAATTCAGGCCGCGATTGCGTTTCGCAATCACGACACCTTCAAAGGCCTGCAAACGCTCACGATCGCCCTCTTTGACCCTGACCTGGACAACGATGGTGTCTCCCGGTGAAAACTCGGGGATTTCCTTGCCCATTTGTTCCTGTTCGATCGCTTCGATTATTTTGCTCATGTCTCGATATCCGGGCTGCGCTCAGCGCTCGCCCTGCTCCTTCAAAAATTCATCGAGCAACTTGCGTTGCTCTCCATCCAAATCCAATTTCTTCACCAGATCAGGACGCCGCAAATAGCTCCGCCCCAATGCCTGCTTGTAACGCCAACGCGCAATGCGCGCATGATCTCCCGACAACAGCACCGCCGGTACACGCTGTCCTGCTACCATCTCCGGACGCGTGTAATGCGGATGGTCCAGCAAACCCTGCATAAACGAGTCCTGTGTCGCCGAATCGTCATCACCGAGAACTCCCGGTAACAACCTCGCCACGGCATCAACCACCGCCATCGCAGCAATTTCGCCGCCGGACAGGACGAAATCACCCAGTGACAACTCCTCGTCCACTTCGTTCTCGATCAAGCGTTCGTCGATACCTTCGTATCGGCCAGCCAGCAAGATCAATCCCTGCAGGCCGGAAAAACGCCTGGCCGCCGCCTGATCGAACACCCTGCCCTGCGGCGAGAGGCAAACGACCGGGCTGCCCGCTGGCAATCTGTCCCTGCTCGCACGTATGGCCCTGGCCACGGGCTCATATTTCAGAACCATGCCGGGACCACCCCCGTAGGGTCGGTCATCGACAGTGCGATGAACATCCTCGGCATGGTCGCGCGGATTTTCGCAGTGCAGTGACAATACCTTCCGTTCCACTGCCCGCCCGACGACACCGATACTCGCCAACCTGGCTTACCAAATCCGGAAACAGGGTGACAACCGCGATTTGCATGATGTCAGTCCCATTCCCAGTCGACGCGGATGACTCCTTCAGCGAAATCCACATCGAGAATTACTTTGTCGGCGATAAACGGAATCAACCGTTCTCGCTCTCCTTCGGTCACCAACACATCGTTAGCGCCGGTCTCCATCAAATACGCGACGTGACCGAGTTCCGTTCCGTCGCGGTGTACGACCCGCATTCCTTCGAGGTCTGCCCAGTAATAAATACCGTCCTCGGCTTCGGGCAAATCATCGTGCCGGATCGCAATATCGCAGCCGACCCATTCGATCGCCTGATCCCGGTCATCGACTCCGTCGAGGTGCGCGATGACCGATTTGCCATGTCGCTGGCCTTCAACGACCGTCGCCGTTTCCCACTTTTTCCGGCGTTGCACATACCAGCGCTCGTAATCGAGTATTGCTTCGCGCGGCTGGGTGTAGGAAAACACCTTGACCCAGCCCTTTACTCCAAACAGGCCGGATATGCGGCCCAGAATTACCGGTTGTTGCGGTTCTTCTATCAGTTGGCCGCCTGGGCCTTGCGGTGTGACTTCAACAGCGATGCCACACGGTCAGACGGTTGTGCGCCTTGACCAATCCAGTAATCCACACGCTCTACGTCGATGCGCAGATTTTCCTCGTGCTCCTTGCCAACCGGGTTGAAAAAACCCACGCGCTCGAGGTATCGGCCGTCCCGACGGTTGCGACTGTCGGTGACGACGAGGTGATAAAAAGGACGTTTTTTCGCGCCCGCGCGCGAAAGACGAATACTAACCATTGTTTTTCCGTTATAAAGTACGTGACAGGCGGACACGCCTGGAGTCGAGCCAAGCCCGAGTAGGTTGCGCATTGTACCGGTTTCGCCCCAAATGTGAAGCGTTTTCGCGCCGAATAATCCCAGGAAATTCCGTGGCTTAGCGCATTCCTGGAGGCATTCGACCGCCTGGCATGCCACGCATCATCTTTTTCATGCCGCCGCGGGACATTTTTCGCATCATTTTCTCCATTTGCGTGAACTGTTTCAGCAGGCGATTCACGTCCTGAATCTGCAGTCCGGAGCCTACGGCGATGCGTTTTTTCCGGGAGCCGTTGATCGTCTTCGGGAAGCGCCTCTCTCCCGGGGTCATCGAATTGATAATCGCGACCTGGCGCCTGAGCTGCTGCTCGTTGGCACTATCCTTGAGTGCAGCGGGGTTCACATTGCCCGGAATCGGCAGTTTCTCGAGCATTGCCGCCATGCCGCCCATGTTCATCATCTGCTCGAGCTGATCTTTCAGATCCGACAGATCGAAGCCGCGGCCTTTCTTGAGCTTCTTCGCGAGCTTCTCGGTTTTTTCCTTGCTGACCTTGTCTTCTATCTCTTCGACAAGCGTCAAGACGTCGCCCATGCCAAGAATGCGCGATGCCATCCGGTCGGGGTGGAATGCTTCGAGCGCGTCGACTTTTTCACCGACACCGATAAATCGTATTGGCTTGCCCGTGATTTCACGAACCGATAAAGCGACACCGCCTTTGGCGTCACCGTCTGCCTTGGTCAGCACCACGCCTGTGAGCGGCAGAGCCTGATTGAAAGCCGTCGCTGCATTGACGGCGTCCTGCCCGGCCATGCTGTCGACGACAAACAGCGTTTCCTTGGCGCCGGACTTGGCGTGCACCTCGATGACTTCCCGCATCATGTCGTCATCGACGTGCAGCCGGCCGGCCGTGTCGACGATCAAGACATCGGCATGCGATCGCCTTGCATCATCCAACGCACGATCAACAATATCTGCGGGTTTCTCATCGCTGCTGCTTGGGCAATGTAGCGCACCGACCTCGCCGGCCAGTGTCTCGAGCTGCAGGATCGCCGCCGGGCGGTACACGTCGACGCTGACCAGCATCACGCGCTTCTTCTCTTTTTCGATCAGTCTTTTCGCGAGCTTGGCCGCTGTGGTGGTTTTGCCCGCACCCTGCAGACCTGCCAGCAGCACCACAACCGGCGGCTGCGCCTTGAAATCCAGCGGCGCAAAGGTGCCGCCGAGAATTCTGACGAGTTCGCCGTGAATGATCTTCACGAGTGCCTGCCCTGGCGTCAGGCTCTTGCTGACCCCCTCACCGACGGCTTTTTCGCGAATTCCCTCGACGAAGGATTTGACGACGGGTAACGCGACATCGGCCTCGAGCAATGCCAGCCGAACCTGGCGCAAGGTGTCTTTGATGTTGCTTTCGGTAATGCGGCCTTTGCCGCTGAGGCTGCGTGCCGCCTCCGAAAGTCTGCCGGTCAGATTCTCGAACATGCGGGGATTCTAAACCGTTAGAACCGTTCCGCGTGACAACACGGATATTATCACCAATAGACCGAAACACTATTCGAGCGCAATGCCAGAATCAGGTCCATTGTCCGCTTTACGCTCTGAAGCGGACGTTCGCTGACTGGCCAAAAGTCGTCGGGCAGACGCAACTTACTGGACAACATGCCCATTTGTACTACGCTTGGTATACAGCACCGAAAAAGGCAAACCTAGCCAAGCTAGGGACGCGAAGCCACTGGTCCTCGCTTCCTCCGAGAAGCCACGGAAGACCTCCCGAAGGACCCTAAGATCGCCGGGCTACCGAGAGTAGTCACGATAATGATTTTTCCGGGAGAATTTCCCATGAGACTCTTTTCGCACACATTTCTTGCGGTTGCGATGCTTGCAGCCACCGGCGCATCAGCCCAAACCTTCGTATGTTTGTCCCTGGAATGCCAAGTCGCACGCGGCGATATTCTTGTTGGTCACGGAGGGTCTGTCGTGCGAATTCATCCTGTAACAGGAGAACGCACGGTCGTTTCCGGTGCCTTCCCCGGCCTGCCGTTAGTTGGATCCGGCCCTGATTTAGTCGGAGTAGACGATATCGCGTTGGAGTCCACCGGCCATATCGTTGTGACAAACAACGCTGCTGACAACGTGATCCGCATCGACCCCGCAACCGGCGACCGGGTCATCGTCTCGGGCTGTGCTGACAATTCCGGATCTGTGGACTGCCCCATTGTGGGCGCGGGAGATCAACCTGTTCCGGGAGACGGTGTCTTTTTGAATGTGAAGGGCATCGCGGTTGAAGCCGATGACAACATCCTGGTGCTAGACGCGAGACGTGGGACTGACCCCATTTTGTTTCGTCTAAACCCTGTTACCGGGGACCGAACCATTGTCGCTTCGAGCACGGTGGGTGACGGTTTCCTTCGCGGAGCATCGCCTCTCGCGCTAGAAGCAGACGGCAGCGTTCTTTTCCATTCCGGTTCGTTCAGTCAGTCCTTACTTCGCATCGATCCGGTCACTGGCGATCGCACAGTCGTTTCCCGGGCTTGTTTGTTCGGCTGCCTCGGCGACGGCTTAGATTTCTGGACTGTAACCCAACTTGCCGTCGAGACTGACGGAAGCATTCTCGTTTCGCAATTCAGTCCCAGTCTGCGGGCCACCGGCGTGCTCCGGGTTGACCCGGTTACTGGTGATCGTTCACTTGTCTCCGGATGCGAACTCGATTTCGGCGCGAACTGTATTAATCGCGTTGGTGCTGGCCCGGATTTCATAGGGCCCGCCGGACTCGGAATCGAATCGGACGGCAACATCATCATTTCGGATCCACTTGGCATCATCCGCGTGGACGTCGACACCGGCAACCGAGCGTCACTTTCCACAGGCGCCCTTGTCGGGCGCATAGCGATCGTTCCAGCCGCAACAACCATCGAGAACGAGCTAGCGAAGCTGCTCGCCAGCGATGGTGTTGCCGAAGATTTGTTCGGCTCTTCGGTGGCCGTGGACGGCGACACCGCTGTGATCGGCGCTGAAGGGACCAACGGCGCGTCGGGCTCAGCGTATGTCTACGTCCGCAGTGGCGCGAGCTGGTCGCAGCAGGCCAAGCTCCTGGCAAGCGACGGTGCTACTGGCGATCTATTCGGTATCTCTGTGTCGCTGAGCGGCAACACGGCGGTGATCGGTGCATTTGGCGACGACGACGACGGTGACTTGTCGGGATCCGCCTACGTATTTGACCTGACTGGGGTCAGCGGGACAGTGACCGAGACGGCCAAGCTCCTGGCAAGCGACGGTGCTGCCGGCGATTTTTTTGGTATTTCTGTGTCCATCAGCGGCAACATGGCGGTGATTGGCGCTCAATATGACGATGACAACGGCGAATTCTCCGGTTCCGCGTACGTATTTGACCTGACTGGGGTCAGCGGTACGGTGAACGAGACTGCCAAGCTTTTGCCAAGCGACGGTGCATCTTTCAACGTATTCGGCGTCGAAGTGGCGGTGAGCGGCGACACGGCGGTGATCGGATCTTATCTTGACGATGACAACGGCGACGAGTCGGGGTCCGCCTACGTATTTGACCTGACTGGGGTCAGCGGTACGGTGAACGAGACGGCCAAGCTCCTGGCAAGCGACGGCGCTATTGGAGACCTGTTCGGCGAATCGGTGGCGGTGAGCGGCACTACAGCGGTGATCGGATCATTACTTGACGATGACAACGGCAACCGCTCGGGTTCCGCTTATGTATTTGACCTGACGGGGGTCAGCGGCACGGTGAACGAGACTGCCAAGCTTTTGCCAAGCGATGGTGCATCTGGCGACATATTCGGCGCCGCGGTGGCGGTGAGTGGCGACACGGCGGTGATCGGTGCTCAACATGACGATGACAACGGTGACGACTCGGGATCCGCCTACTTATTTGACCTGACTGGAGTCAGCGGGACAGTGACCGAGACGGCCAAGCTCCTGGCTAGCGACGGCGCTGCCGGTGACGTATTCGGCGCTTTGGTGTCTGTTAGCGGCAAAACTGCAATGATCAGCTCCGCACGCGACGATGACAATGGCAACGATTCGGGCTCCGTTTACGTTTTCTCACTCCTACCCGATATGGACGGTGATGGCATCGCAGACGATATGGACAACTGCCCGACCGTTTTCAATCCCGATCAACTCGACGCGAATGTGGACGGCTTTGGCGACGCTTGTGTGCCATCTGATACCGCTATCGCAAGAGGCGTGAGTATCGGCAACAATCCAGTTATTGGGTTGGGTACCTCTATAGGCAAAGATACGGTCATAGGCGATAATGTCACTCTCGGCATGAGCGTCGATATTGCGAAGGACTCGGTTCTAGGCGACAACGTTGCCATTGGAGACCAGTCAACGATCAGTAAGAACGCAGAGATTGGCAATAACGCCTCCATCGGGAGCAACGTTTCCATTGCCAAGAATGCTCAGATCGGCGACGGCGCGCAGATTGGTGATGGCGTGAATATAGCCAAAGATGTAGTCATCGGTGCCGCGTCGACTATTGAAAACAACGTGACAATCGAAAAAGGCGCCACAATTACGGCTGGGGCGTTAGTCCCAGAAGGTTCGGTAGTGCCGAAGAACAGTACGTTCCCTTAGCGCTGTCGTTGAATTTGCGAAATGAAGAACCTCGCCCTCGAGGCGGGAGTTTTGTGCTTGGCGAAAGGCCCGCTAATGACCCAATGGTCTTGCCCGGGTTTAGTGGACAGTTGAGTTAAGTCCTGATGTCTGCTTCTGGCCGCTAGCAGACTGTCCTGGCGGTTAAACTGCCTTGTTTCGAATGACCGGTCTTAAGCCAGGCGGACACGCTGCACCTCTGCAGACGCATTCCGGCGATTTTTTTTCGGCCGGTTTTTTTAATTGCTCGCCGGCAGGAGCGAACTCCTAGACGGTGAGGACGGTGCCTCTGGAGA
>CAVQDJ010000005.1:0-10675 GCA_963711285.1 uncultured Gammaproteobacteria bacterium
ATTGGGTCACTAACGGCCCTTCAGCCCAATACTAGCCTAATGTCTGCTTTGGAGCGTATAGCGGACGATCCAGAACCAGATTTTCAATCAGCCAATTCCGAATGTCTGATTTCGCCGATAGCGGTCTTTCAAATTAAGCGATATCCAGTGAAATGAGGGGCAGCTAACAGCCAATAGCCGACACGTCTGTTTTTTTTGCAGCCGGGAGCGTCAGAGTTCCTCGGGTCAGAAAGGGGCCAGATCTCCTCCGACCCCCTCTTAACGAACACTCGACCGATGAGGAATTTTCAATCACCGTACAGACGGACGCCGACGCTGTAGTTCGCGTCAGTAACCATCGATACGCTGCCGAGCACACCAAAACTAACTGTGATCGGTTGCTTGAAGAATTCTATGATCACGGCGTCGGAAAGACCGTATAGATCCCTGAGCGTCCGTTTATTCACGAGCCCACCCGTGCAGCTGCGCGTCGTGGCCCTGAACTGGAAATCGGATTCGCCGTCGTCGAGCGTGCGATTCTGTAAGAATGTGCTTATGGGATTGTCGAACAGCACGCCGGCAAAGGGCAATCCGGTAGTGGGATCGATCAGGCTGGGATCCTCCAGCACTACGCTCTCAATACGGACCCTCGGGCGAAGGAACATCTGCGCCTCCTGCTGAGTGCCAGTGCCGTTGAACCAATTCCAGTTTGCGAACGGAGTGAACGTAAAGCAGAGTAGCGAATTCGTGGCTTTACCGGGCAGGTTGATCAGGGCAAGATCAGATTCGTCGACGAACGTGGTTGCCGGCGCCGGATTCAGTTCGATGCAGTGGGCTTCCGGCGGGAAGCCAGAGCAATCAGCCCGCAATATTACCCCACCCTGAGTGACACCCAAATACGTTTGGGCCCGGCCGAAGGAATCTGGGTCGCCAACGTCTGCCTCTGTAACACCGCCGGCTACCGCTGCTGCCGGCGAGTAAGCGGCTGCCATGCAGCTGGATAGAAGAAAGCTCAAAAAGTATTTTTTTCTCATTGGTTGACTCCTTATTAGTATCGACAGCCCGGCTGTCTTGTGTCATTCGTCGCGATA
The DNA here is from genome assembly GCA_963711285.1 of uncultured Gammaproteobacteria bacterium. Classification (GTDB taxonomy): domain Bacteria; phylum Pseudomonadota; class Gammaproteobacteria; order Steroidobacterales; family Woeseiaceae; genus UBA1847. The sequence continues at coordinate 1,071 of CAVQDJ010000005.1, forward strand.
AGACGGCGCCGAAGAAATGAGGACCCGTGGCTTTGCGTCCCTGACATTGGTCAGGTTTGCCTTTATCGGATGTGACGCCTATTACTGCAGGGCGCGCGGTATCGCGTCAATTCGGGGATGTACTTAACGTCCGCTATGGGTCATTAGCCGACTATTTCTACGATTCTAGCCTGGTGTCCGGTATCGGGGGTAAAGCAGACGTTAAGACAGGAGCGGACGGCACCAAACTCCAATAGTCTATCCTTACGTACCCCCGTCTTTGTACCGTGGTGGTTTACTGGCCGGCGACTGCTCCTGCGATTGTGCTTCTGTGCACTCGCATTTCAACCTGGCCGAGGTAACGCGACGAATCTCCAGATCATTACCCACGTAGTAGTCCTTTACGGTGACGACATCCGCATCGTCGTCACGCGCCCAGGTCTCTTCGAACTCGACATCGCCCATCTCGCCTTCGTCCGGAATATAGCGAACGCGAAGAACATAGGATCCTGACGAGGCCGCGCACTGCTCGTTTTTTAGTGTCGATTTCACGTGCGCGTGCGGGCCTTTCTGGTAGTACTCAAGGCCGAGTGTCGCGGCGCAGCCCTTTTGCTGATATTCGAGCGTTACGCCGACCTTTTTCTGAAATTCCTGCCCCTCGGCCTTGAACTCGGTGCTGCGCTCAATCTGCATAGAGGCTTCGCCCGCACCCTGAGACCATGCGCTGCTGCTCAGCATCAATATGAAGAAACCGGCTATCAGGCGCTCTTTGTTCCTGTTCACTTCTTCCAGGTCTTCGCCCTGGTCGCGCAGTGTTTCGGACTGCGCGCGCTCAGGGAGCATCTGCAGCGTATTGAGCGCCTTGGTGAATTCTGGCGTCTGCCAGCCCCTGATCAGTTCAACCGCGGCAAGGTCCCGGCGTTGATTCCAAAACTGTTGCAACTGGACAATGGCAAAGCCGATTCCGGCGATAACCGACAAGCCGCCCAGCATCTCCGCGTAGTTGGCTAGTGTTTCCAGATTTGACACGATCTCTCCGACACCTAACTAGTAAAAGCCCTGTCAGCTTCTACATATCATGCCATGCAACGTAGAACGCATAGGAATGATTTCCTTTAGAACCGTCAGAACTCGGTCGCACTTCGTGCGGCGCTTAGTTTGAGGCATGGTTTCCGTTGCAGCCTGATCGCGGTCCGGGTGCAAGCGACGTCGATCCTCGCACTGGCCGCGACGATCCCGTGGAGGTTGCTCGCCCATCGAATACCGCCAAAGTATGTCCGCTCCCGGACTATCGTCGGTACGAACCTGTACCTGTTCGCGGTCGTCCCGGTGCTGACCTTATGCTCTGCGCTCCAGCAGCAGTCGTCGCGTGTAGGGGATCAGCCCGCCCGCGTCGATAATGGCCTGACGGGCCCTGGGCAACGGTTCGATCGCGAAGGACTTACCAGAGGTCAGGTTCCGGACCTCGTTGTCCCCGACCTCCAGCCTATCGCCCTGGTCGACCTCGATACCGGGGCAGATGAGCATTTGCAGACCGACGTTTATTGAGTTCTGCAGGAATATCCTCGCGAAGTTGCGGGCCACGACGATCAGGTCGTAGCCCTTTAGGCACGAGGCGGCCTGTTCGCGTGAGGAACCGCAGCCGAAGTTATCCCCGGCCACGATGAAGCTCCCTGCGGGGAACTGCTTCTCCTTGAGCGCCTGATTGAACTCGACGTTGTCCGCGAAGGCGTACTGTGGCGTTTCCGTCGGCAGCACCGTCGCCATGTATCGGCCCGGGTAGATGATGTCCGTCGAGATATCGTTATCGAGCTTCAGTACGACTTTGCCGTTAGCCATTTCAGTCCATCTCCCGCGGGTCGGAAATGAAGCCGGTCAATGCGCTCGCCGCTGCCACCACTGGCGAGCACAGGAACACCTCGGCACCTGGGTTGCCCATCCGACCCTTAAAGTTGCGATTCGTGGTGGCAAGTGCAGTCTCGTTGTCGCCCAGCGCCCCCTGGTGAATACCCAGGCAGGGCCCGCAGCCGGGATTGCAGATCACCGCACCGGCCGCGATCAAGTCGCTCAGGTAACCCGAGTTCAGCGCATCGGAGTAAATGCGCCACGAGGCGGGGAACACCAGCATTCGCGTCCCCTTCGCCACGTGCTTGCCCTTGAGAGTCCGCGCGACAATCTCGATGTCATCAAGACGGCCGTTGGTGCAGGAGCCCACTACGATCTGGTCTATCTTTTTGCCCTTCACTTCGCCGATCGGCTTGACGTTGTCCACCGCATGGGGGCAGGCGATCTGCGGGTCCAGTTGCGTGGCGTCGATCTCCACCACCCGGTCGTACACTGCGTCTGCGTCCGGAGCGAGCAGGTCCGTTTCGTCATGAACACCGGCCTCGTCTCGCAGGTAACGTCGCGTTTCCTCGTCGGGCGGCACCACGCCTCCAGTTGCGCCGGCTTCCACCGACATGTTGCAGAGCACCAGACGGCCCGAAGTCGGCAGGCTGCGGATTACGTCCCCGTGAAACTCGATCATCTTGAAGTTTGCGCCTTCGGCAGTAAGCTGGCCCACCAGGTGCAGGATCAGGTCCTTGGCGTAGACCCCACTCGGAATCTCGCCGTTGACCACTACCTTGATCGTGCCCGGCACCTCGACGTTGAGAATACTCCCCAAGGCCCAGACCGCGGCCATCTCCGTGGCCCCGATGCCGAATGCAAAGGCACCGAGTGCACCGTGCGTGGTCGTATGGCTGTCGGTGCCCACCAGAATCTGGCCCGGCCGCACGTAACCGTTTTCGGGGAGAATCTGGTGGCAGATGCCGCCCACATCACCCCGGATGTCGTGGAACCGGGAGATCCCTTGCTCCGCGACAAAATCGCGGATCTTCTTCTGATTTGTCGCCGTCTTCGCCGACTCTGCTGGCACGCGGTGGTCGAAGATGATCGCAATCCGGTCAGGGTCCCACACTCGGGGCTCCCGCCCGGTGTCCCGGAAGATCTCGTTGAACTGGTTGATAACGAGTGCGGCGTTCTCGTGCGACATGGCCAGGTGAACCGGCAGCTCGAGGACTTCCCCGGTTTCCACTTCTGTCCTACTACACGCCCGGGCGATGAGCTTCTGTACATACGTCATGCCCATATCAATCTCCTTCTCTCAAAGGCTGTCAGATAACATGCCCGGTCTTCAAAGCGGACAGTTCGTCCTTCGTTATGCCAATGCTCGTCAATACCTCAGCGGTGTGCGCCGACAGGCGCGGCGGCGGCGAGGTGATGTTCCCCGGCGTCTGTTCGAATTTCGCGGTGAGTGTAAACAGCGGAACTGTGCCAATGCCCTCGACCGGCACGTCCTTCAGAGTCTCGCGGTGCCTGATCTGTGGCTGCTTCAGCGCATCCTCGAGGCTCAGGATCGCGCCGCTCGGTACACCGTTGGCATTGAGTAGCTCTACCCATTCCGTCGTTGCGCGTTCCGCCAGTTTTGCCTCCAGAAGCGGCGTCAACTCCTTGCGGTTCTGCTTGCGGAGGTCGCGCTCCTGAAAGCGTGTATCGGTCTTCAGTTCTGGCAGGTCGAGGACGTCACAGACCGACTCCCACTGCTCCTGCTTATTGGCAGCGATATTGATATGACCGTCCCTGGTACGAAACACCCCGGATGGCGCCGCCGTGAAGTTGTCATTGCCCATTGGCACCGGATCTTGCTTCGCGATAAGCAGGTTCGCGGCCACCCAGCCCATAAGGGGCATGATGGAATCGAGCATCGCAATGTCGATGAATTGTCCCTTGCCGCTACGCTCACGGTGGTAAAGGGCCGCCATGATGGCGAAGGCACCGTTTAGGCCGCCCACCGTGTCGCAGACAGGGAATCCCGCACGCAACGGATTCAGCCGCTCGTCTCCATTGACGGCCATCTCGCCGCTAAGGCCCTGGATGATCTGGTCGTAGGCTGGCTTGTGCGCATCGGGTCCGGTCTGCCCGAATCCCGAGATGGCGCAGTAGATCAATCCCGGGTTGATCTCCTTCAGAACATCATAACTGAGTCCAAGACGAGCCATGACCCCGGGTCGGAAATTCTCGACCAGCACGTCCGCGTCCTTCACCAGCTTTAAGAATATCTCCTTGCCCTCGGCAGACTTCGTGTTGAGAGTCACCGATTTCTTGTTCGCGTTTTGCGCCAGGAAACTGGTACCCATCAGTTGCTCGTTCAGCTCGGTAAGCGTACCCAGCTTTCGCGCCAGATCACCGCTTCCCGGCCGCTCTATCTTGATGACCTCCGCGCCCAGGAGCGCGAGGTGCAACGTTGCGAAGGGTCCCGCCAGAACGTTCGTGAGGTCGAGGACCCTGACGCCCTTCAGCATCTGTTCGCTCATGCCGCCACCTGCTTGCAGATTGATCCGACCTTGTAAACGCAACCAGGCATCTCGCGCTCAAAATAGTCGGCAACGTCACCAGCCACGTCGATTAGCCGCTCCAGATCCACATCGTTGCGCAGTCCCTGCAACTGCAAGGCATTCACGAAGTCCTCGGTAGCCACGTTTCCTGCTGCCACCTTCGTAAACGGACAGCCTCCGAGTCCGGCGAACGAGGTTTCGAATGAGGTTACGCCGGCGCGCAGCGCGGCCATTATGTTCGCCATGCCGAGTCCGAAGGTGTCGTGGAAGTGGCAGGTGCACAGGATGTTGGGGTCGAGGTCGAACACTGCAGCGAACAACCGTTCGACCTGCGCCGGGTAGGCGTGGCCGGCCGTGTCGGCCAAGCTGATGTTGTACAGCCCTGCTTCCAGATACGCGCCCACCATTTCGAGTACACGTTCCTCGGGGATCGGACCTTCGAAGCCGCAGCCGAAGGCCGACTGCACCGACACCTGCACCCTTTTTCCCGCGGCCACGGCCTGCTCTGCCGCGCCGATGATGCGGTGCGTAGCTTCCAGCGTTGGCATGCCCGTGTTCTTCAGGCTGTGAGTCTCGCTGGCCGAGGCCCCCAGGCAGAACATCTCGACGCCACACTCAAGTCCGCGCTCCAGGCCCCGTTCATTAAGGGCAAGACCTGCAATGGTCACGCCGGATCTTTTGTTCCCTACAAGTCGCCGGACCAGTTCATCGGTGTCGGCCATCTGCGGGACCTTGACCGGGTGGACGAAGGAGCCGACCTGGACGATGTCGACACCGGATTCCATGGTCTGACGAATCCAGTCCTCTTTCGTCTCGGTCGGAACGACCTCACGCTCCATCTGCAATCCGTCGCGGGGACCAACCTCATGGATAACGATTTGTGTCATTGAGAGTCCCTCCTACAGTTTGCCCACTATGGCTTCTGCCATCTCAAGCGTGGTAGCAGATCCGCCCATGTCGTAGGTCTGCACTTCGCCCTCACGAACGACCGCGGCGACGGCATCCTCGATGCGCTGCGCCCGGTCCGTCTCGCCCAGCCAGTCAAGCATCATCTTGGCAGTCAAGATGGTGGCGATCGGGTTGACCTTGTACATACCTGCGTATTTGGGAGCGGATCCGTGCGTCGGCTCGAACACAGCGAGCTTTTCACCAATATTGCCGGAGCAGCCAAAGCCGAGCCCGCCGACCATCTGGGCGCAGAGGTCGGAAACGATATCTCCGTAAAGGTTGGGCGCCACCAGCACGTCATAGTTGAACGGATTCTTGAGCAGCCACATGGTGATGGCGTCTATGTTGGCATCGTCCATGGCGATGTCCGGGAAGTCCTTCGCCACCTCGCGCGCCGCCTCCAGGAACAGACCGTCGGTGGCGCGTACGACATTGGCCTTATGCACTACCGTAACTTTCTTGCGCCCGAACTTGCGGGCGAAATCGAAGGCTGCGCGAATGATCCGCTCAGAACCCTTCCAGGTGTTGATCTTGCAGGACACCGCGTACTGATCACCGGGCAGCTCCTCGAACGCCTTGAAGGCCGGCGCCAATTCCGACAGTACGTCTCGCAACTTGTCTGGAACGGGATTGAACTCAACGCCGCAGTAAAGATCCTCGGTGTTCTCACGGAAGATGACGAGATCAATACCCTCGTGGTAGTTGAGTGGGTTCTGCGAGTAGGCCTTGCAAGGCCGCAAACACACGTAAAGGTCGAAGAGTTGCCGCATGCGCACGATGGGCGAGCGGTACGTCAGTCCTTTCCCCTGCAGGGCGGGCACCAACTCCTTTTCCGTCTCCCGAACAGGTTTGGAGGTGATCGCACCAAACATGGCGGCATCGACATTATTGAGGAGCTCAACAGTGCGAGACGGAAAGGCATCGCCCTCGCTGCACCAGAATTCCCAACCGATATCACCATGCACGTAGTCCGCATCGAGGCCCACGCGGTCAAGCACTATTCGCGCCGCCTCCATGACCTCTTTACCGACGCCATCACCAGGCAACCACGCGATTCTGTACTTCCTGCCCATACCGCAAATCTCATCCGTATGTAGGGCCTATCTTTGTCAGATCTGCCCTTCCCATATGCGGCAAAAGGAAGATCACTTCAATGCGGACAACTACGTAAGAGGCAATGTCCGCTTGGATCGTTGGCTGCCGGTCGGAATCCTGTCATCTGGACGCAAAAAGCCTCGTCGAAATGAGGCTTTCTGGTCCGCTGCAAATAAACAGCTATCGATTTCGACCGCTTTTCCGAGTCGAAGCGGTCTAATCAGAAGTGGCCACTCCAAATCCAGGAGCCAGATTATGAACACAATTACTAAGTCCGCAGGGCTGGTGACATTCTTTCTATTATCGCTGACCGGAAATAGCGCTTTCGCTCAGGATAGAGAATGGGTTGTTCGTGTCATCCCGTCGTATTTTTCGACTGCATCCGACAATTCGCCTGTAATTTCAACGCTGCCAGCGCCGTTGGGACAGGAAACAACTTTCCAGGACATTGCAGGCGCCCCTGGATTTGGCTTTGGTGTCGAATATATGTGGAACGAGCGTTTTGGCATCGAGATTGCTGCATTTATGTCGTCGCATGACTCAGACATGGTCATATCAAACGACCTTGGTACATTCGCTGCAACTGATTCCACGCGTTTTCGTACATTCTCGGTAGGTGCCAACTACCATTTCAGTTCAGAGGGTCGCACACAATGGTCGCTCGGCGGATTCGTGCCATGGATATATGTAGACCCTACTGATCACGTGTTTCCCGAACTGAACCGGACCGAACACCGCTACTATGATCAGGATTACGGTCTCGGCGTTAAGGGCGGTATGGATTGGTCATTTGCGGCCGATAGTCCGTGGACGCTGACAATCGAGGGACGATACATGGCCTTACTGATCATGGAGTCGGAGACGGTTGGCGATGTCGATGTCGATCCGCTGGTTTTGTCGATCGGGATCGGCTACCGATTCTAGTATCGGATGCGGGGGGCCAGGAATTGCCCTTACCGCTGCTCGCGACGCTCCCGCGTCGCTGCGCCTGCGGCTGAACCTAATAGGCGGCTTTATGCTAGCTTAGGCGCGCTAGATCGGCACTGACAAAACAATAAGAGAGTCGCCTGATGATCTATATCGCCGTCGTGAGCATTTACGTGCTGATGCTTCTCGGCATCAGCGTCTACAAAAGTCGCACGATCAAGTCCGACGAGGATTTCATGGTGGCCGGCCGCGGCGTACCCGTCTACATGCTGGTCGCGACGCTGGTTTGCACATGGATCGGTTCTGGCAGCTTGTTCGGGACCGCGGGCCTGACCTTTCGGACCGGGATTTCGGAGCTGTGGTTCTCGGCCGGTGCGTGGGTTGGAATTCTCGTCGTTTACATGATCGCCGCCCGCGTCCGGCGCATAGCGAAGTACACCCTGACCGATCTGCTCGAGAAACGCTACAGTCAGCTGGCGAAGGTACTCGGAACGATTACGATCATCATCGCGTACATGGTAATCGCCGGCTACCAGTTTAAAGGCGGTGGCCGTTTTATCTCGATTCTCGCAGACGGCTCCATAACGCCCGAGACCGGCATGATTATCGCTGCCGTGCTGATCATTGGATTCACAGTGCTCGCCGGCATGGTGTCCATCGTTTCCATCGACATTTTCAACGGCAGCATCATGCTTCTGGCGATGATCGTTACTCTGCCAGTTGCCATCATAGGACATGGTGGCGTCGATGCCGTCATCACGACTATCCAGCAGAATGAACCCAGCCACCTTTCGATGATGGGCGGGCACGACTTCCTCTGGGTGATAGGCATCGCACTGCCGACGTTCTTGCTACTGATGAGCGAATCGAGCATGTACCAGAAGTTCTCGTCGGCGGACAACGAGCACAACGCCAAGCGTGCCGTTATGGGTATGTTCATCGGCGTCGTGCTCGTCGAAACCCTGATGATGCTGATCGCGCTCGTCGGATTTGCGATCTATGCAGACGATCCGCGCTTTTTCATGGCGGACGGCAGCGTGAATCGGGCCATGGCTGAGGAAATCATTCTTCGCGTTGGCTTCGAACAACTGCCAGTCATCGTCGGCTCTCTTTTGCTGGCTGCTGGCGCTGCGATCGTTATTTCGACCGGCAATACGTTCCTGATGGTGACGTCGACGAATGTCACGCGCGATATTTTCCAGGCGTTCTTCTACAAAAATGCGACACCGTCGCAGATCGTCTGGTTGCAGCGTGGCTGTATCATTGGTATCGGTGTGCTTGCCTATCTCATGATGAGCCAGTTCGAGACGATTCTCGAGATGGCCCTGATGTCCTATACGATGATCGGCGCATCACTCGCGCCGGCGCTCCTGGCCGCGTTCTTCTGGAAACGGGTGACGAGGATTGCGGGCGTGCTATCGATCGCATCCGGCATGCTGACGGTGATTACGATCGCGGTGTTGAATTCGGTTTTCAAGGAAAGCAGCACTAAGGTCCTGGGAATCACCTTCCCGATGGACACGGACTACATCGCCATTCCGGCCGTGATCGTGTCGGTAACGACACTCGTTGTCGTCAGTCTGTTGACGCCCAAGCCACTCGACACCGACTGGCAGGATTTCATCGGCGAGCCGCCTGGCGCTCCGGCCGAGACATCGAAATTCGGTTGAAATAGTCAGCGCGCCGCTCGATTGGCCGCTCCGAGGGAACAAATGTCCGCATTTGTCCGAAGCGGTCGTTCAGACGTTGCAAAATCGCGGTTGCCGACCGTCCCCTTTCGGCCACAAGCGGTCATTCAGGATCGAGACGAAACGCGAAATCATTGACGAGCTATTGAATGTAATATCCGATGACTCGCCACGTAGAGTCGGCGTCTAATGTCAGTACGACTACTTCGGCAGCTCTCCTTTTGTCTGGAAAAAAACTGTCAAATGTCAGAGTTGCGTACTTGCCATCCGGTACCCCCTCTAACGACTCGTAAAACTCGATTGTATTTGCTTCTCGATGACCCAGGACTCCTAGCGGCCGACGTTTGTTTCCTACGTAAAGCTCCCAATCGTCTTGTTCTACTTCGCTACGCGCTAATGCGGCAGCGTCTGACCAAGATTCCCGATAATCGCCTTGATCTATTGATGTCAGAAACGCCTCAGCTGCCGACACCACGGCTTCTTGTGAGTTGAGTTTTTCGCTCTCGCAAGCGCTGGCGAACAGAGAAATCAGAATCAGTATTTTGATATTGCGCATTGCTTCCCCCTTCCACCGCTCGCGAAGCGTGCGGCT
>CAVQDJ010000006.1:0-178236 GCA_963711285.1 uncultured Gammaproteobacteria bacterium
GGCAGGAAATACCGCGCACGGGCCAGAACACATTAAGTGCGTATGAGAAGACTTCACGATTAAGGTCCTCGTTTTCAGCCTCTAGCTTACTCACGTTTCGCTCTAGCACTTGCAGCTGCCCTAATCTGAGTTGAACTGCGACGATCATGTTTTCGTCTGATCCGTGTTCCAGACTGGCCGATTCTACAAGTTTGGCAAACGACTCTTGCTCAGATCGTGCTTCCTTGACTTCATTCTCGAGCAATTTGCGCTTTTCAAACGACTTTGCCAGTTCGCGCTTGTAGAACTCCTGGGTTTTTTCGAACTACGATTGCAACGCGGAAGTCTGTTGTCTAAATGAACCCAGGGCATTTTGTAAGGTGCTAAGCTTGATTTTGGTGTTCTCACGTTCGGTACGAAGCGTGAGTACATTCTTGGCCAACAACTTTGATTTCTTGAGTACAGACCCAAACTCTGCGCTTCGTTTAGCGTTTGCAGCTTGAAGGGACTCAATTCTTGCTCGCGATCGAGAATACTTGTTGGCGAACCGGTCTCTTTGAGTAGTGACGTCGTCCAATTTCGCCTGGGCCGCGGTGCACACCTGGTCGATGCGATTTTTGCTGATGATGGCATGAACTAGCCAACCACAAGCGACGCCCAGAACGCCGCCTCCAACTGCAACCATCGCTGTTTCAAGAATCGAAGTGCCCATGCCTGTTCCTGATGCAGGATAAGAAGATCTTTCCTGTTAGTGCCAGTATGGACGCGCCAGGGACTATGAAATATGACGGATCGCACAATTTGAGACCTATTTCGATCGGAGCTGACACTACCTCCCGAGGTCGTTTAAGGGGGAGGAGGGCACTGAGCGCTTGGCAGGAGTCAGCGGCTAAAATCTCGGCATTCGTTGGGGCAGACGCAATTTGACACCGGGTGAAAGGCCGCAGTGCGCGATCTCGTCAAAAAATGGTCTTGCGCGGGCTAACCAGATTTTTCAGGAATTGTTTGATGTCAGGCCCATCCGGGATCGGCACTCTCTCATGCCTGAGAAACATACATTCAGCATCGAAAAGCATGTCGTCGACGGACGCATCCCTGTCCGGGTTGTACTGGAGATGTCCGACGAAGGGCGACAGGAACTCATGACCATCGGCAAAGCAAAGCAATTTCCTCGCATCCGAACAAAGTCGGTTGATCGCCCGCACTTCGTCATGAGTCTCATCCAGCCGGAGCAATACACAGAAGTGATAATCCCCGATATGCGCAATCGATCGCGCTGTCGGAAAATAATCGTGCAGGAGTTGTGAAAAAATCTCCCCGGGCGACAACCCTGAATTCTCGTCATCGTGCGATGCCAACACATCGTCAATGTCGAACAGCAGCACCGTAAGTCCACGCTCGTCCGGGATAGCCTTAAAGAAACTCGCCCCCGCAATCGTGTGCATTGCGCGATCAGACCGATCGGTATCTGCATCGACGCGCCGCAACATGTCACGGACGACCATGTCGGCAAGGTTTGTCAGCGTCGTATTCTCATCGTCACTCAGTTGGTGCGGTACGCTGTCAATGATGCACAACGTCCCGAGCTTGTGACCGTTGGGGGCCTTGAGCGGCGCGCCCGCGTAAAAGCGGATATGCGGCGGTCCCACTACCAGGGGGTTGTCGCGAAACCGCGGATCGAGCCGTGCGTTTCGAATCTCGAATACACCGTCCCCCTGAATCGCATGTCCGCAAAAGGAAATTTCCCGAGGTGTCTCGTCAATGTCGATGCCCACGGCGGATTTGAACCACTGCCGTCTTCGGTCGATCAGACTGATTAACGCAATCGGCCTCTCGAAAGCTCGCGCAGCGATGCGCGTGTACCGATCAAAACGATCTTCGCGTGGTGTATCGAGAATACCCAGGCCGTGCAGCGTCGCGACTCTGCTCGCCTCGTTTTTCGGTAGTCCAGCCTCTTGCACTTCAGTCTCCCCTAACCGTTCCAGGCCTATCAGGAGGCCAACCGACAAAGCGTCAAAAGCCTTGCAGTCAGCGTTCGCGGGCTACTCCGTTAGTTTCGTATTTTTTGTCCTACCTAAATATACCTCTGGGGCGGCAAAAAGTTGGTAAAAAAGCGGAATATCGGACCTGTTTCCGCCATTTCACGGGTGGTTTGAGGTCAGGGGTAACAGGCTCTTCGCCAAAGTTAGCGCCCAAGATAGTGTCAGAAGTTAAGATTTCCTATATGGAGTAGGGCGAGCGGCCGTTCAGACCGTTGGTTCTCGTCTTCGAGAACTGGGGGCGGCTACGCAGGTCGTTGGTTAGCACCATACCTGAACTGGACGCTGACGCGGCCAGGTACTACGCTTTGACGAGGCAACAAAAAAATAAGAGGGGTAGTAAGTCATGAACTGGAAAGCTGTCATTCTCGGTGGCCTTGCCTACTACGCCACCGCATTCGTCGTGTCCATGGCGGGCGGTGTGTTCATTCACGAAGGTGTCCTTGACGCCACTTATCAGGCCACGGAGTCTTTCTGGCGGCCCGAACTCGTCCAGAATCCGCCCGACATGGCCACATTGATGCCCATGTGGATCACGACCGGTATCCTTACGTCCTTTATTCTCGCCGGGATCTACATGGTGTTTCGCGGCGCGCTGAACGGACCTGCATGGCAGCGTGGCCTCAAGTTCGGCGTGGCCATGTGGCTGTGGGGCGCATGCCTGATGGCTGCCTGGTCGGGCGTATTCAACCTGCCGAGCAAGATCTGGATATGGTGGGGCATCGATGCGGCGATCTACACGATCATAGGGTCGATCATCCTCGGCATCGTGGTGCAGAAGCTAGCCCCGGCTGACTAGCGGAGCGTACGGCCCGGGCAGAGCAACCGCTAAAATCCTGGTATCGGGAAGCAGCACAGGCGGTGTGGGACAGCCCTGAGGACATCAAATGCAGATACCGGCATGCCAGTTTTATCAAGGGTAATCGCGTTGTTTTCAATATTGGAGGCAACAAGTACAGACTTATCGTCCACGTCAATTACGATATTGGGATTTTGTACATTCGATTCGTCGGGACGCACGCTGAATATGATCGTATCGATCCGGAGCACATTTGAATGACTATTCGACCAATCCGCAATTCCAGCGACCACGAGAGTGCTCTGAAACGAATCGAGGCACTCATGTCGGCGCAGAACGGTACAGCAGAAGGCGACGAATTGGACGTATTGGCGACGCTGGTTGACGCGTACGAGCGAGAACGTTTTTCAATCGATGCGCCAGACCCGGTGGACGCTATCAAGTTTCGCATGCAGCAAATGGGATTGAGTCGGAAAGATCTTGAGCCGTTCTTGGGATCGCGCGCGCGCGTATCTGAGGTAATGAACAAACGCAGAGGGCTGTCCTTGGCAATGATCCGGTCACTGCATGAAAACCTCGAGATTCCACTGGATGCGTTAATAGGCCAGGAGCGCTAGGCCCACCCTTATATGCGTATAATGTATATTATGTTAAATCAACACCATTCAGCGCCCCTAAACCCTGTTCCCTACATTTGGGGGCTTGATCCCACATCCAATTCGCCATAACCTCAAGGAAGGCTCAGGAAAGCCCCTTAACAAACTAGAAACAATAAAAAAACGTGGATCGGATTCCCTGAATGCTGCACTACAGTTCTTCCAGACATAAACGATTGATGGATGCGTCCGAGTTTGCGTTGCAGGACGCTGCCGAGTCATCGCTCCCGCGTGATTCACGGATCGCGACGACCGTCCTCGAGGACAACCAAAAATATCGTGAATGGGAGTCTCGGCACGCTGATCTGTTGTTACCGGTTGCCCGGCACAGCTTCAAGAAACGGCAGATTGTGGCCTTGCGTAACGCGAAGGTACACCTCGTGCATAGACGTGCGTTCTTCAAATACCTGCAGGCGCAAGAGGTGCGCGGCGAACAGCGGCGGCGACTTTTTCGCCTGTTCCACAACACATTGGACTATGACGATGCCGTACTGGCCGAGCACCGACACTATATGCTTGCGGTGTCTAGTCGAATATCTACAGATCACATCATCGACGTCATGGACGATGCGATTAGCACTCATTTGCTGCACGAATACGAAAAGACCTTTGCGCGTTATTTTGCCATGAAGTGCTACGTGGCCAGCGCCAACAACAGCGACTGCAGGCTATTGGTGCAGCAGTCCATGCGCGAGTTGCAGGCTCGCCTGTTGCGAATTCGGCGCCGTCTCGAAACCGAGGCACCGGCTGGCAAAGGCGGCAGCTTCGACAGGCAGGAACTGCTCTCCCGTAGCGGCCGTTACCCGGTGCTTAACTACTTGAATGCCTGACGGCGGTCCTCAGACGAGCCAGCCGAACACACCGCCCGTCAGCAGGCTGTAGATCAGCGCATCGATGAAGTTCTTGGCCGTCATGCCCCACGGACGACCGAACCAGACGCTCTCAGGAACCAGTGCGAAGCTGTTGGCAATGAAGGCCACAGTGGCCGCAACGCGGAATACAGCCAGATAGTCCGCATCCGGCGCTACCGCAAATGTCACGAAATAAGCGCACAGCACGCCGACAACGACAAAATACACGAACATGCCGATTAGCTTGGGTCCCATCGATGGCAGGCCATTTGGCAGCATCGTGATGTACGCGAGCGGCCCGTCATCGTATTTTTGTTTGACTTCCGGTTTCTTGAGTTCCGCCTGATCCATGCAATACGGAAGCAGATAGAACCCGGGTTTGTTGCCCCTAAGTGCGGCGCGGACAGCTTCTTCGTCGTTGGTCTGCTTGTAGTCGCTGTTGTGATACTTGAACGCCATCCAGATCACGGCGCTCATCACGAAACAAACGGCGGCGGAAACCAGAATGGGAAGCCAAAGATCTGCAATGCTCATGTTAATCCCCTGTTTTTTATAATTTTTTTTCGCTTCGTCTCCTATTGTAGTATGTTTTTACAACTATGGTGATTCGACTGCTGCCGCTGATCACAGGACTTGTACCGCTGGCCGCCGTGTTTGGTGCGCTATGGATTGGCGTGGCCAATGATGTTTTGCCAAGCTGCTTTCCACCACTGGACGGGTGCATCTCGATCAGCGCAACGGGGCGCAAACCACCTGGCAGCTTCCTGTTTCGGTCGGTCATGGCGTCGCAACCCGTCCTGCTTGTTGTCGTCTGGTTCTATTGCGTGTTGTGGTTGCGTTCTCTTGAGCCGAATTTGCGGCGCGCGACGGCGGTTTCAATTCTCACCAGCGGGATTGTTGGTGCGGCCGCAATAGTGATTTACGTGACCTTTCTCGGTACGAAAGAACCGATATACGAGTTCATGCGTCGCTTTGGCATCTACTTCGGATTTCTCGGCACCGGAATCGCACAAATCATATCCGCCGTGGTCCTGCGACGCCTATCTCGGAATTCGCAGCAACAGCAATTCGTAACTGCCGCGCGGATCATCCTGGGTCTTTGTGCGAGTGCCGTCGCGCTAGGGATTCTGAACATGGTATTGAAGCGTGTTCTCGAGGACGCGGATTCGTCCGAGAATCGTATCGAGTGGATCGCATTTGTCGTCATGCAATGCTATTTCCTGGCGCTTTACTACGCCTGGCGTGTTACCGGCTTCGATACGTCAGTGTCGACTCAACGGTCCTGATTTCTGAAAGGGTCAGAAAGCGACGGATTCTGCAGGAAGCTCCTGTCCGTCAACGACTCGAGAAATGCGATCAGATCGGCACGCTCCTCATCTGCCAGCTCGAACCCACGAATGAACTCGGACTTGAACGGACTGCGGCGGCCGTCCCCGGCATCAGCGCCCTCCTCGATCAGCCGCCCCCCACGTTCATAGTGCGCAATTGCCGCGTCGAGACTCGCCACACTGCCATCGTGCATGTACGGCGCCGTTACAGCAATATTGCGCAGTGTAGGCGCCTTGAACCGACCCATATCGCGCCGCTGTCCGGTCATGTCATAGAGGCCGGTATTGTCCGCCGGGTATGCGCCTGCACCGTCGGTATTGTATAGCCCGGTGTTGTGGTAACCAATCCGTTCAACCGTCGAGTTTGCGTGCGTCGTGCTGTCCGTGAAATTGAAACCGCCATGACAATGGAAACACTCGAGTCGTTCGGAAAAGAACAGTTCCATACCGCGCTTTGCATCGTCGCCCAGAGCAGTCTCATCGCCGCGCATATAGTGGTCGTAAGACGAATCGTCACTGATCATGGTCCTTACGAACGCGGCAATGGAGCGTATGACGTTGAGCACTGAATACGGATCTTCGTCGCCCGGAAATGCCAAGGGCATAAGCTCAACGTAGCGCTTATCGTACTTGAGCAATTCGACGATCTCATGTTCCTTTCCCGCCATGCCCATTTCGATGGGATTCTCTCCAAACATCGGTGTCAAGGCCTGATCTTCGAGCCGGTCCAGAAGCGGGTTTGCCCAGGTCAACCGACTTGCATATGCGGCGTTTACGAGTGTCATGGAGCTTCGCGGATGAAGCTCGCCCGTGGCGCCGACAGAGCGCAGTTTGCCGTCGGTAAACGCAAGCGCCTGAATGTGGCAGCTTGCGCAGGACATGGTGTTGTTCAGCGAGAGTCGCGTATCGTAAAAAAGCCACCGGCCGAGTTCGACCTTGACTTCGCTCATCGGATTGTCTGGCGGCACGCTCGGAAGCGGCAGCGTCGGGTCAATCGACCACTCGTAGCCGCGATCCGCCATCCAGAGCCAGGTTCCGACCACCAATAACGCGAATCCGGTCAGCCATGCAGCAGCGTGTTTCATTTGGAGGCTCGGCGGCGAAATACGCGCTGCCGGTCAACGACAGCGCCCGAAGCCAGGTCGAGTCCGAACGCCCGGAACGGCGCTTCGCACGCGGTTTCGGCGGGACTCGACGAACAATCTGTCTTCACTGCGTCTGCCAGGTCGTCTGTCGTTACGAGCCCGCCCAGATCGATTTCGACCACATCTTGTCCCGGAACGAATTCATCCAGCCTGACGAAAACGCGGTTCGGGGCGCGGCAGCTCGTGATGTTTTGGACGGTCCCCTGACATCCCGTGCTGCCGAGGTGAATCCAGAAACCATCGTCCGGCTTGCGTACGCCAGCACGAAGAAACTTATACCCGGCACGCCAGTGCCAGTGCATCGCCGCGTCTCCGAGCGGAGCGTCAGCTTGTAGCGGATCGGCGTGATTGAGTTCAAATGGCACGCCTATCACGAACTGGAGGCCGCGGTAGTCGGCTGGCTTTGCGCTGCCGCGCACTGCGACATTCGTAGCGGTCGTGCCGTTCTCACAGGCACCGGCGCCGTTTTCGAAATCCAGTAGCGCCAGGTCGTTCTGTTGCCAGATACCGTCCGGCTCGAGTTGCAGATCAACCGCCTCACCAGCAGCGGTGATGAGCTTTATATCCGACACGTAGAAACGCAGATCGGTCAGCTTCGGCCCGCTATCGTCATCGGCGCAGTCAAGTGGCCACGCACCGAACACGGGCGCGAACGGAATCGCCAAATTGGCGGGCGGTTCGCTGCAAGCCGCCATGATAGTGGCTATCAGAAGCGCTACGAGCGGTCGCAGAATCACGCAAACAGGCCTGAAAGTGCAAAATGGAATTGTACCTGCCTCAGGAAGGCTGGCGCGAAAGGCAAATCAGGTGGACGACCTTGTCATATCGGCCTGCTCGAGCAACTCATCGTCGTCGTTCTCTCCCGCTTCGTCGACCTGGGTCAGCGAGTAGTCGAGTACGCCGGTCGCGATCAGATCAGTCGAAGCTTGCGCCACTGAGAGCTCTGTTTCGACCTCACGCAATTTCACTTCCGACTTGAGATTTTCGGTGGCGCGATCGGAAAGTTCGGCTCGCAGTTCGCGGGTCTTGAGGACTGACTCTTTCAGGTCTCGCGTTGTCTCGTCCATTTTTAGCTGTTGGTGAGAGATCACGTTGTCCCGCTTTTCGATATCCTCGGTTATTTCCCCGAGGTCTTTCTCAAGCGATTCTGCTTTGTCACGAACCTTTTGCAGATCGGTCTGCGCGACGCGCAAATCGGCTTCCAGCGACCGAATCCGAACATCACGCGGATCGCGTTTTTTGGCTCGGGATTTTGAGCCGATTGCGCCGAAGATCGATGACAGCAACCAGCCGAGCAAGAAGGCCCCTGCCGTATACAGAATAAGATCCTGAGAAATATCGACGAACATCGCGTTAGATTATGCGCTTTTGAATTTGAGAAAAGGACGGAGTTCTCAATCCGGCAACGCTACGCACAGGTCTGCTCTGCCGCGAGCGCGAATCGATGGTCTATTAGAAGGTCTATAACAGTATAAAAAACAGATAGTTATATCTCTTTTTTCATAAGAATATCATGCGTTTTTGGTGGCTGTTGCCGCTGGTCCCGCCGCGCCTCGATTGCACCAGTAGCGAACTTGCTGCGCGTCGAGAAAGGCCTCCGCTTGCGCTCCTTCGAGCATGGCAAGGGTACTTAGCATGCCGGCTTGCGTGCACGTGTCGGCCGCAACCGTTATCGATCGCGGCGCATCGGGCACCGGCCAGCCGGTTGTTGGGTCCAGGATATGACTGTAGCGGATTCCGTTCTTGACGAGATAGCGGCGGGCATCGCCGCTCGTCGCCAATCCGCCTACCGCGAGATTAAGCAGTCTTTCGGCATTCGAATTTGACGCGTCTGCGGCTTCAACACCGACCTTCCAGGTTTCCTGCCTGCGCGGTCGTCTTATGGCGACGAGGTCGCCACCAAAGTTCAACAAACAGCTTGCACCGCTTGCCTTACGTACAAGCGTTGCTGCACGATCCACGGCGTATTCCTTGCCGATCCCGCCGAAGTCGATCTGCATGCCTGACCCCATTCGCAGAATCGGTGCTTCCCACGTGACTCGGTCCCATCCAACGTGCCGCATCAGCTTTTCGATCGATGCTGCAGACGGGATATTGCTGCTACCGTCAAAACGCCAGACGTGCCTGAGAACGCCCGACGTGATATCGAAGCGTCCGGCGCTGATTTCGTAAAGAGTTACTGAAAAATCAATGAGCTGTGACGTCTCAGTGTCGACTTCGATAGCGGCACCTGCGGCCTCATTGATGCGGTCGACGATGTTGCCTTGCTGATAGCGGCTGAACTTGTCTTCGACACGCCAGGCTTCAACCGCCGCGAGTTCTGTGAGCCGTCTTGCCTCTTCCGCAGCGTCAGTCTCACACAACACTTCGCATGGGCTGGCCATCGCGAAAAACTGCCCCCGCCAGTATCCATCACCGCGCTCGACGCTGATTTTGCGTTCAGGTCGATCCGCCGGCATCAGCGATCACAGGCCGAATCGATAAGCAAACTGAAAGATGATGGCGTTTAGGTCTGGGTAGCTATCACGATTCAGTTGATTGCCGATCAGCTGGCTGGACGAGACACTGCCGGATTGCTGATACAGCTCCAGGCGCACGCTCACGTCATTGCCGCCACCTGTCTTCCAGCCGTACTTCAAGCCTGCCGTGATGGCGTCAAAATCGCCAAGGCGATAGTCGGCAGACGCATACTCGGGCAGCGGATCACCATCGATCAGACTCGGCCGATAGAATTCGGCGGCGCTCTGAGTGTAGAAGCCGCAGGTGCGGCTCCAGGTACCGGGACCCCGACTAGCGGCCAACGAAAGCGCAGATCCAGAGTATGCGAGTCGATCTCCCAATCGTCGGTCATGTAGCGATAGGAAGCATCGAGTACCTTGCCGTCCATATAGTACTTGGCCTGGGTGTACAGGCTGTGCTTGCGTCGAGAATCCGGCCGCAGCTCGTAATAGTTGAGGTGAGACGGCCCGTCGATGCCCGGCATCTGCGCAATGGGCACAACATCCCCCGTTACGGCATCGACGGCACTCAGAATCTTGTATGGATCAGACAGGTATCCGCTTGAGTCACTGTATGAGTAGTTGACCTGCATGAGCAGATTCCTGGAGATGACTTGCGTCACTCCGAATACAAAGTCCAGAATATCCTTGCTCTCGGTCGGTCCCCTGTTCCCACCTTCATCCTCGTCGTCATTGTCGGCATTGCGCATCGGCGTCAGCCCGACCGGTGTTCCACCCACGGGGTCCAGATCGTCCATCGCAAACGCCAGCCCCGCCGAAAGTGTTGTGTTGCGTTTATTGAAGTCGCGCGACATCTTCGCGTTCAGCCCCAAATGGGTGTAGTCATATTCGCCTGACGCGCTGAGGCCAATATCAATCGTGGACAACCGGCCGAGCGGCTGCTGCCAGGCAGCCGTAATTGCGACGCGCGAATCCTGAAACGTATCGTCGATCGGAAAATCGCCCGGCGCTGTGGTGTAGGTTCGTCGGCCGGAGGGCTGTGTGAACGTCTGCGCCACCGACTGCGGCAACGCACCGTTGGGCGTCGCGCCGGTCAGCGTATCGAACGTGAGTCCCAGCGTGAGAAAACGGTCGTCAGTAAATGTCCGGCGCGTCAAGACATTCAGGCTGAGATCCTGCACTCGATCGTTGTCCTCACCGTAATACAGCAGCGCCGTGTTGAAGTCCCAGCCTGGCTCCTCCTGGGCTTGCACAGGCTGAGGTGTGCCGCTTCCCAGCAATGTGCATGTTGCGGCCGCCAGTGCGGTAGTGATCGATCGTTTGTCGCCGGTCTTCATCTTGTGGACCTCAGTTGCAGCCGCAGCCGCCGCCGCCAAAACCGCGGCCGCCGCTCGACGCTTCCTTGCTGAAATAAATATGATCGTCGGTGGCTGCCTCGATCGGATCTGTCGTCAGCTGCATCTCTTCCTTGGCAAGCACATCGCGCTCCCATGGTTCGACCCCCATCGAAGAGCAGCCGGAAACCGTCCCAAGCAGAATCAAACCCGCAGCCAAAAAGCCATGTCGCATGGAATTACTCCTGTTCACCTAGTGCCTCGATAATCGCCGCCTCGTACTCTTCCTGTTTCTTTACCTTGAATCCGAAGTGTCGCCGGCGTATCTCACCGTTGCGCCCGATAAGGTAAGAGCTTGGCATCGCGACAACTTCGAATTCCCGGGCAAGCTCTTTGCTCTCGTCATAAATGACACTGAACCGTGGCGGATATTGCGCAAGAAACTCCTGGGCCAGGACACGTTCCTGGTCCAGATTGACACCAACGATGACGAGTCCCTGGTCGGCGTATTTGTCATGCATGGCATTGAGCCACGGGAAGGATCGACGGCACGGCACACACCAGGAAGCCCAGAAATCGACGACTGACGACCTTGCCCGCGTGGTCGGCCAGATCGATAGAACCGAGTACAGGGCGCAGCGCCGGCAATTTGCAACGACAGGACAGCAGTGCTGACGCGATAGTGGCCAGTCGCCGCATCAGGACTTTTGTCCCGACAACGACGTACGGGCAACGATCTTCCATTGTCCAACCCAACCAAGGAATTTATGCATTTAGCACATGTCGAATTACGCTGGGAGATACACGCCAGTATAGTGTAGTTTTCTTAAGAAAATCTTAGCGCCAGAACCTGATCCGGAAAATCGGTGAACAGGCCGTCGACGCCAAGATCCACGACGAAATAGCGCACGAGCTCCGCAAACGACGCAAATCCGGGGGGTATTTCGTCGGCCCTGAACGTGAAGGGGTGAACGAGCAATCCTGCCTCGTGAGCCTCATTCACGAGGCCAGTATCGACCGGGGCAGCGCCGGCCTCCGGCAATTGATAGAGCTGCAATAAATGCGGGCCAATCGCGTCGACCGTTTGCGCCAGGCTCTTGATGCCTTGCGGCGTCCGCAGCGCGTCGAAGTCGGTCTCTGCCTCGCGCCAGCTGTTCTCGCCAATCAGCTGCACGAGCCTGAACGGGCACTCGAGTTCCTGTTTCAGGCGTCGCAGTTCAGCGTCGTCAAAACACTGCAGGAACACCGGATCGTCCCGGTTCTCATAGCCAAACTCGGCCAGCTGTTCCAGCAGTAGTGGTGCGACATCAACGCCCTCCGTTTTGTGCCATGCAGGGCGCTTGATTTCCGGGTAGATCCCGGCACTTCTGCCGGTCTGCTCGTTGAGGCGCTGAATAAAGGCAAGCTCTTCGCGTAACGTGCTGATGTGAAAGTTACCGCTATTGGCCGGGTATCGCTGCGGATAAACAGGGCTACCGTCGGGATTCATGCGTTCCCAGACATGTAAGGCCTGTAGCTCCTCCAGAGTCAAAATCACGCACGTAAAACCGACCGTCACCGCGCTCCCTGCCGGGGAACACCGCAGCGACATCGGTGACGCGATCGAGAAAAATGTCGTGCAGAACGACGAGTTCGTCGTCGCGACTCGCGACGACGTCCTGCTCGAGGTAATCGGCACCCATGTCATGGGCGAGCCCCTTCGCTGCGAGCGTATGTTCGGGCAAATAGCCGGAGGCGCCCCGGTGCGCAATAATCAGTGGTCGCATTTTCAGGTATTTTCTAGAAAACCCTCATAAGTAACTGATTACTCTTTCTCTCCATCCGCGTCAAAGCCCGGGAAATCGATGACTTCCCAACGCGCCGTGTCCTCGCCGCGTCCCTGGCGCTTGATTGCATCAACCAGTTCACGGTTGTTCCACTCGATATGCTCGTTGACCCGCGCCACAACGTCCGGTGCTGTCTCGGTCATGCCTCCAAAGGGCTTGATCGCGATCATGCCGATGCCGTTGGCCTCGGCCACATCCATCATGTATTTGACGAGGTCGGTTTTCTGGCCATATACGTCGGATACGATGATGACGACCTCGGATGCCTTGATCTGCTGGATCAACTCGTCCTTAATGGCTTCGAGGCCGCCCTCGGATGGGATATTCTCGGGCTTACTGACATTGAGGTAGTAGAAGCGGTCCACACTCTCGACGAACTCGAACACGCGAAGGTAGTCGTCGCTTTCGTGAAACGCATGAGCGACAAACACCCGGATCGGATTCTCTTCGGACACTGCAGGCTCCCCTTAAGTCTTCGCCATTGCTCAAGTTTATCTAATTCGTGGCATTGTCGCCCCATTGCAGTGTCATTTGGTGGAATAGTTCCCATGTAAACTGCGATTCGGTATCGTACGAGCACCTGTCATGCGACTCCTTTTGTATAATATTCGATACGCCGTCGGCGGCGGTGCGAGCATGCATATGCCGCTGCCCGGGGCGGGCTATGTTCTCGGCAATCAGAACGTCCTGCCCGAAATAACGCGATTCATCAAGTCGGTCGATCCGGATATTGTCGGCCTGATAGAGGTCGATACGGGCTCGATCCGCAGCCGCAAAGTGAATCAAGCCGAAAAAATTGCCGCGGATCTCGGTATGAACACCTCATACGAGACTAAATATGGTTCCAAATCATTCAACAAGATGCTGCCGATCGTGCGCAAACAAGGCAACGCCTTCATGGCCTCACGACGCGTTCATGGCGAGAAATTTCATTACTTCGACACTGGCATCAAACGCTTGATCATCGAACTCGAAATGAAGAAATACGCGGTATTTCTCGTGCACCTCTCGCTCAAATATCGGCACCGCCATCTGCAGCTGCGTCATCTTTACGATTTGATCGACGCGACCAGTAAGCCCGTCATCGTGGCCGGCGATTTCAATACTTTCTGGGGCGAGAATGAAATCTATCTATTTATGCGCGCCGCCGGCCTGACATCCGCAAATCCCGGCGGGATCCCCACCTACCCGAGCCGGGCTCCGCGCAAGGAACTCGATTTCATCCTCTATCAGGAAGGGATCGAGGTGACCGGATTCGAGGTACCGCAGTTTAAGCTATCAGACCATTTACCCTTGGTCTGCGACTTTGAAGTTGCCTAGGAGAATTAGAGAGTGAGTTCGCAACATTGGAAATTGGAAACTGATGATGACGGCATTGCCTGGCTGCGCATCGATAAGGCTGACTCCAGCGCAAATGTGCTCTCAACCGAGGTTATGGCCGAGCTCAATGCGCATGTCGATTCGCTGGGCCAGGCTACGCCCAGAGGCCTGGTTGTTTATTCCGGCAAGCATAACGGCTTTATCATGGGAGCCGATATCACGGAATTTACGTCCATTGAATCGCCGGAGCGCGCTTACGAAGTCACGCGCCTCGGGCAAGAGATTTTTGACAAAATTGAACGACTCAGTTGCCCAACGGTCGCGGCGATAAACGGCTTTGCAATGGGCGGCGGACTCGAGCTCGTGATGGCGTTCGACTATCGACTTGCCCTTTCGAGCAAGAAGCGCGTTCTTGGATTACCGGAAGTGAAACTCGGGTTACATCCGGGATTCGGCGGCACAGTTCGCGCGGTACAGATCTGTGGTGTGCGGCCCGCCATGCAATTGATGCTGACGGGAAACCCGATAACCGTCGAAAAGGGCCGCCGCATTGGGCTGATCGACAGAATAGCGGCCGAAGATAATTGGCGGCAGGCGGCGAAAGAAATGATCGCCGCGGCACGGCCGAAACAGAGCGCGCCACTCGTCGAGCGGATGTTGAATTTGCCGTTCGTGCGCCCTTTCATCAAGGCGATGCTGGTCAAGCAGGTCGCGTCCAAAGCGCGCCGCGACCACTACCCTGCCCCTTACGCGATAATCGATTTATGGAGCCGATTCGGCGCGTCTGCAAAGACCGGCTACGAGGCAGAAGCACGATCGTTTGCCAAACTGATGTGCACGAGCACGTCTCGAAATCTGGTCCGAGTGTTTTTCCTGCAGAACAAACTCAAGGGTCAGGGCGGCAAGCCGGCCAGCAAGATTCAGCACGTGCATGTTATCGGTGCAGGTGTGATGGGTGGCGATATTGCGTCCTGGTGTGCCCTTCGAGGACTGCAGGTGACCCTGCAAGACCGCGAACAGAAATACATCGATCCGGCTATCAAGCGGGCACGGAAACTGTTCGCCAAGCGAGTAAGGGACGAAGGGGATCGCGCAGCAGCCGAAAAACGACTCAAAGCCGACGTTGAAGGAGCAGGAATCGCCGAGGCCGACCTGATTGTGGAGGCAATTTTCGAGAACCTCGAAGCCAAACAAAAACTCTACGAGAGCATCGAAAAAGAGATGAAGCCGGGTGCGGTGCTTGCGACCAATACATCGAGCATCCGTCTTGAGGAACTGCGCAGCAACCTGCGTGATCCGGATCGATTCGTTGGCGTGCATTTCTTCAACCCGGTCGCACAAATGCCCCTGGTCGAGATCGTGCGTTGCGAAGATACTGCCCGGGAGGTTCTCGATTCGAGCTTTGCGTTCGTCAAAGGCATCGGCAAGTTCCCGCTCGAATGCCTTAGCTCGCCCGGTTTTGTCGTCAATCGAATTCTCGCTCCCTACATGACCGAGGCGATGCACCTCGTACAGGAAGGCGTTGCGCTGACCACGGTCGACCGAACAGCCGAGGCGTTCGGCATGCCGATGGGCCCGATCGAACTGGTCGACAGCGTAGGCCTCGACGTCGTGCTGCATGTCTCAAAGGTACTCGGCGCAAAAATGCACGGGCCAGTGCCGGAGAAACTTGCAGCAATGGTCGAGGCAGGTCATCTGGGCCGCAAATCAGGTCAGGGATTCTATTCCTGGGAGGATGGCAAGGCTCAGAAGCCGCAGGATGCCACGAGACCGCCACCTGCCGATATCGAGGACAGGCTCATACTGCCGATGGTCAACGAAGCCGTGGCATGCCTCTCGGACGGGGTTGTCAGCGATGCGGATTTGCTCGATGCGGGCGTGATCTTTGGTACCGGCTTTGCCCCGTTCCGTGGCGGTCCAATAAATTATGCGCGCGAGCGCGGCATTGAAACGGTTGTACAGCGCCTCGAAGAGCTGGCCCGGACCCATGGGGAGCGATTTGCGCCGCATCCGGGTTGGTCTGACCTGTAAGCGTTGCCTGTCACGCAAAAGCCCGGGAAACTGTGCGCCGTTTCACGCTGCGCGCGACCGAGAGTATCGGAAGTTGTTGAATTGAAGGTAGAATACCGCGCAATCGAAAAATTGTTTGGGAACGGGATGACGAATGACGGCTGAGCAGATAAATGTGGAACTGCTCAAGAGCTTTTCGCCTCTGGATGGACTGAAGCGCGACAACCTTGCGGCGCTTGCGCGCAAGGTGCAGTTGCGCGAACTGTCGCCCGGCCAGGTGTTGTTCAAAGAAGGCGATACCGAAAAACGGACGTTCTACATTGCGACGGGTATCCTGGAGCTCGTCGATCAGGGCAAGGTCGTCGGCACAGTCGCGGGAGGGTCGGAGCTCGCGCGCAATCCGGTCGCACCTATTTATCCACGCCGCGTTTCTGCGCGTGCACGCGACCGTGTCAAATTCATCTCAATTGACAGCGATTTGCTCGACGTCATGCTGACCTGGGATCAGACCGGTCAATACGAAGTCTCAGAGCTTCAGGGCGGAAACGACGATGGCGGCGAAGACTGGATGACAATGCTGCTGCAGACCAAGGCATTCCACAAGATTCCGCCTGCCAACATTCAGGCAATCTTCATGCGCATGCAGCAAATCAACTATAAGTCTGGCGATGTCATCCTAAAACAGGGCGCGGAGGGTGACTATTTTTACGTCCTGACCCGCGGCTCGGCGGTTGTCACGCGAGAGACACCGTTATCCAAGGAAGGTATCAAGCTCGCAGAGCTGCAGGTTGGTGACACCTTTGGCGAAGAGGCTCTGATCTCCGATGCCAAGCGCAACGCTACTGTCACAATGACCTCAGATGGTTCGGTCATGCGCCTGGGCAAAGAAGACTTCAAGACGCTGCTCAATGAGCCGATGTTGGACTGGCTGACGCAGGAGGAAGCAGAGCGGATAGTCGCGAATGGCGGCCAATGGCTCGACGTGAGATTGCCGAGTGAGTTCGACAATCAACATATGGAAGGCGCGATCAACATTCCGCTGTATTTCATCCGACTGAAAATCAGTACGCTCGAGCACGACCGCAAGTATGTCGTCTGCTGCGATACGGGGAGACGCAGTTCAGCGGGCGCATACATTCTCAATGAACGCGGCTATCAGGCATACGTGCTTCGAGGCGGAATCAACAAGAACGGCATATAGCTTTTAATCAGTTTACTCAGCGCCGACATAAGTAAGCTGTAGCCGAATTACATCGTGTGCGTTGCCTTGTCTCCGCCGAGGGCGCCAGCGAGATAATTCTCGATCTTCTTCTGCGTATTACCCTGATCCTGATCGGAGAACTGCACGCCGATTCCGGCAGTACGTTTTCCTTGAGCACCTTTAGGCGTCATCCAGATCACAGTACCCGCGACCGGGATCTTTTCTTCCTCACCCATCAGATTCAGGAGCATGAAAACTTCGTCGCCGAGGCGGTAGGAACTGTTGGTGGGGATGAACAGGCCGCCATTGATCACGTATGGCATATAAGCCAGGTACAAAGCACTCTTGTCCTTGATGGTCAGCGTCAATAGTCCCGGTTTGCTCATTCGTACTTCCTCTCCGCCAGCAGTCGCATCGTTGCTTGATAGGGATGCTGGTTGCAGTTCGCAAGGCCGTCGGCCCAGTCGATCAACAGGCTCTCCAAAGTCAGGTGGACGTTGTACGTCCCACTTGGCTGGCCTCGCAACCGGTTGATTATGTCTAGATAACAGAACAGGTTTCGCCTGTCCATGCGCCTGAGCACAGATTCGTCAATTGCGGTCGCAGACCCATTTTGCCGCCCTCCCGCTATCGTCTGGATCGCTTGCTGTACCTGCCGAGCCAGCCAATCGAGAACAAAAGGCGCGTCGAGTCGTGACCAGCGCGCGGCCACTTCAAGTGCCGCGGCCCTGCCGCAGGCGACATCGGCGAATTCCCGCGCCATTGCCCGGTGCGTATCGAGTTGCTCCAGCGCAGCTATCGCCGCCAAAGGCGCATTGCCAGCCAGGCACAGCGCCTCCGACCAGGCTGCACCTGGCTGGTATTGTTCGAGCCAGGCCAGGGCTTCAGCCTCGGCTGGTGGCGCAACAGCTATGCGCTGGCAACGGCTGAAAATGGTTGCGGGCAATCGCCCGGTCCGATCTGCAATCAGTATGAGCAACGCGTCGCCGGACGGTTCCTCGAGTGTCTTCAGGAGGCTGTTCGCAGCGTTTGTCGTCATTGCGTTGGCGGGCTCGATAACCGCAACTTTGCCGCCGCCCTCGTAGCTCGTCAGGGAGAACTCGGCGACCAGATCGCGAATCTGGCCGATGCCGATGGCCTCCTTGTCGTCTGGCGGTGAAATCCAATGCAAATCCGCGCGCTCGAGCGGCGGCGGCGGATAGACCGGCCTGCTGCGCGTGTCGACCACCCCGAGTCTCTGAGCTGCGATCCAGGACGCCGCGGCCCGTTTGCCGACGCCACGCGGACCGGTCAACAGCACTGCGTGAGGCAAGCGGCCATGCGCGATTCGATCAAGCCAGTTCTTTGTGAACGCGTCGAGCCAACTTATTACTTGACTTTTCAATATCTTATTCTATTTTACTAATGTCATTTATTATTTCAAAGGCCGGCTGCAATCAGCTCGATCGTCTGCCGCACAGCATCGAGATCCTGCGCGGCATCGACCACGATGAAACGGTCCTCCTCGGCTTCAGCGAGCTGCAGGTAGGTCTCTCTGACGCGCGAAAAAAACTCGCTGCGCTCCGATTCGAATCGGTCTGGGTCACCGCGGCGTCCCGCGCGGCTCAGGCCGATCTCGGCGGGCGCATCGAGGAGTATCGTCACATCCGGTATGAGGTCACCGTGGACCCACTGCGCCAGGCAATTGATGTCTTCTTGCGGCAATCCTCGCCCGCCACCCTGGTAGGCCCGGCTGGAATCGGTAAACCGATCGCAGACGACCCAGGTGCCCGCGGCCAGTGCGGGCCGAATGACGTTGTTGACGTGCAGCGCACGTGCAGCAAAGACCAGCAGCAGTTCGGCAATATCCGGCATCGCTTCGTCACCGTGTTCGGCGACAAGATCACGTATGCGCTCGGCCATCGGCGTGCCGCCAGGTTCCCGCGTCGTGAGCACCCGATGACCGCGCCTCTCCAGCGCGTTGGTCAAATGGGCGATGTTGGTCGATTTGCCGACCCCCTCGATGCCCTCGAACGTGATGAACTTAGCAGTTTCCATGTTGTTGTCTCACTGGCGCTTTTGCCGCAGGCGTTTGAGATAGTCGGCCACAGCTGCGTCATGCTGCTCTTTCGTTGCTGAAAACGCATGGCTGCCGTCGCCGAGGCCGGTCGCGACGAAGTAGAGCTCCTCACCATCAGCCGGATGCAGCGCCGCATTGATCGCGGCGCGACCGGGAAGAGCGATCGGCGTTGGGGGCAGCCCGCGGCGCGTATAGGTATTGTATGGCGTATCGGTTTGCAAATCCTTGCGGGTCAGGTTGCCATTGAAGTTGCGACCGATGCCGTAAATCACGGTTGGATCCGTCTGCAGCCGCATTCGCTTTTCGAGGCGACGAGTAAATACGCCTGCAATCCGAGCTCGCTCGTCTGGTCGGGCAGTCTCTTTTTCGACGATCGAGGCAAGAATCAGCGCCTCGTAAGGCGTCGCAACGGCAATCTCATCCGCACGCCCGGACCATTCCTCTGCGAGTACGGTTTGCATCAACCGGTATGCCTGCGCGAGCACATCTCTGTCTGCCGTATCGCGCGGAAACCGGTAGGTCTCGGGCAGAAACAGGCCTTCCGGATGACCCGCATCGGCGCCAAGTTCTTCGAGCAGAGCTGGCCAATCTTCATCGGTCAGACTTGCATCGATCTCTGGATGCTCGTGCAATGCTTCGCGCAGGTCCCAGTGAGTCCAGCCTTCGATGATTGTGAAGGAGTAAAGCTGAACGGCGCCGCTCGTGAATTGCTTTAGCAATTGAGCAGGGGTCGTACCCTTTTTAATCAGGTAGTCGCCGGCCTGAATCGCCGCTGCTTGCCCCGTCCATCGGGCGTACAGCCGAAACATTACCGGATGCGCGATGATTCCGCGCTGCGCGAGTTTGTCGCTGACCGCACGAAAAGACGCGCCAGACACAACCTCAAATTCGGCCCCGCCATCGTCAACGGCTACTGGCGTATGCAGAAAACCGTTAATGCGTACTGCGGCAAACGTCGCCGTGACGAGCACGATCGCGGCGGCTGTTGCAGCTAGGATTAACAGACGTTTCAAGCTGCAGGCTCCGCAACGCTGTTTATGGTCGCGACTTGCATTATGCCCGCACCGCCGTATGCAACTGTCGGCTTGGCTAATGCGTTTTTCGTGGAGATGGACACGCTGCTCATGTTACCGCAGATCTGTCGATCGTCAGTATCAAGCGTCGGAGCATTTGGTTTCGACCGTCGCCGCGAAATTGCGCGGGGCTGAAGAATCAGTCAAAAGCGCGAAGAATCAGGCTTCCGTTCGTGCCGCCAAAACCGAATGAGTTGGAGATGGTCGTGCGGACCGTCGCTGCGCGTGCCTCATTCGGCACACAATCAAGATTGCAGGCGGGATCCTGATTGTCGAGGTTACTCGTCGGCGGAATAAGCTGCTTGTTAATTGCTTGTACGCAAAAAATTGCCTCAACCACACCGGCAGCGCCTAACAGGTGTCCGGTGGTCGATTTTGTTGAACTGACCGCTAACGAATCGGCAGCGTCACCAAAAGCACGGCGGATGCCTACGGTTTCTCCGATATCTCCGGCCGGTGTGGACGTACCGTGAGCGTTCAGATAGTCGATGTCGCCGGGTTCGATGCCGGCATCGCGAATCGCCGCAACCATGGCCTTGCGCGCACCCTCGCCGTCCGCCGGTGGCGTCGTGATGTGATACGCATCGCCACTCATTCCGAAGCCAATCAGTTCTGCATAGATCGTTGCCCCACGCGCCTTCGCATGCTCCAGCTCCTCGAGCACGACGCACCCTGCCCCGTTCCCCAGGACGAATCCGTCACGGTCAATGTCGAATGGCCGGCTCGCCCGGGTCGGATCGTCATTGCGCGTCGACATCGCTTTGGCGGAGGAGAAACCTCCAATTGCAAGCGGTGTCGTCGCATACTCCGACCCTCCCGCGAGCATGACCTCGGCATCACCGTGCTCAATCATTCGTCCGGCAAAGCCGATGCAATGTGTCGAGGTCGCACAAGCGGTAACGATTGAGACGTTCGGCCCGGTAATGTGCTCATAGATACTGACGTAACCGGACGTCATGTTGATAATGCTGCCGGGTATGAAAAACGGCGAAACCCTGCGAGCCCCGCCAGTCACAAATTTATTGTGATTGTCTTCAATAGTCTTGATGCCACCAATGCCGGCACCCATCGCAATACCTATTGTGTGGCCGTTTTCTTCCGTGATTTCGAGCCCGGAATGCTTGATTGCCTCAACACTCGCGGCAACGCCGTAGTGAATAAAAGGATCAGTCTTGCGCACGTCTTTAACCGAGAGGTAGTCCGTGACGTCGAAGTTCTTGATCATGCCGCCTATGCGCGTCGCAAACGTGCTCGTGTCGAAATCATCGATCAGAGCAATACCTGAAACGCCATTGCACACGTTATCCCAGGCCTCATCCAGCCCGTTACCTACCGGCGAGACGATGCCCATGCCAGTAATTACGACGCGTCTTTCTTTCAAGGTATTTCCGTTGAGAGTGGCAGAACTGCCGTCTTTGCAGTGAAGAGTCAGGCGCGGCCATCGACGCCGCGCTATCGGACCTAGTCTTTGCTTGGGCGAGCGGTTACAAAGTCGATCGCCTGCTGCACCGTCGTGATCTTTTCTGCTTCCTCGTCAGGAATTTCTGTTTCGAATTCCTCTTCGAGGGCCATTACCAGTTCAACCGTGTCGAGTGAATCGGCACCCAGATCATCGACAAAGGAAGCATCGTTCGTTACCTCGTCTTCTTTGACGCCAAGTTGTTCGGCAACGATGCTCTTAACTTGTTCTTCGATACTGCTCATAGTGGTCCCTTCTCCTGAGAAGACTCATCAAAAATGTTACACGGCAGGCCCCAAGTTGGCGCTTGAATGCACCGCAAAAAACCCCCAAAAAGGCTATAAGTCCCTGTTATTTCAAGGAGCAACCTGACCGTGGGACGGTATTGTATGTGAATCGCCCATGGCAATCTACACACAATACAGACCAAATCAGGCCATCAGCATGCCGCCGTTGACATGCAGTGTCTCGCCAGTGATATAGCCACCGGCTTCCGATGCCAGAAATAGCACCGCATTAGCTATGTCATCGCCTTCGCCCAGACGCCCGAGCGGCACCTGAGCAAGCATGTTCTCGCGCTGCTCCGCGGGCAGAATACGCGTCATATCCGTGTCAATAAAGCCGGGCGCAACGACGTTGACGGTAATGTTCCGCGATCCGATCTCGCGTGCCAGTGATTTAGAGAAGCCGATGATGCCGGCTTTGGCGGCAGCGTAGTTGGACTGCCCGGCGTTACCCATCACGCCGATCACCGAAGCGATGTTTATGATGCGGCCCTTCTTTGCTTTCATCATGCCGCGCAGACACGCTTTGCTAACCCGGTATACGCCGCTCAGATTCGTTGCCAATACATCGTCCCATTCGTCTGTTTTCATACGCAACAGCAGATTGTCCCGCGTAATCCCGGCGTTGTTGATCACAATCGTCGGGTTGCCCTCGTTGTTTTGCATGTCCTTGATCGCGGCCTGCACAGATTCGTCATCGGCGATGTCGAGTACTATGCCCGGCGCGCCGCTGCCGCCAAGCGTCGCCGATATGGCCTGCGCGCCTGATTCACTGGTTGCTGTGCCAACGACTATCGCACCAGCCGCTGCAAGCACCGAGGCAATTGCCGCGCCGATGCCGCGCGACGCGCCCGTAACCAGGGCGACCTGACCTTCAAGTGCATTGCTGCTGAACGAACTAGCCATGTTATTTCCTCTGTGTGAAAAAAGTTGCTTCAGGTCTGGAGCGCTTTGCGCAGCCCATCCAGCGAGTCGATCGTCCCCACCGGGGTAGCGCGATTGATGCGGCGAGAAAGTCCGGCGAGCACCTTGCCGGGCCCGCACTCGACTATCGAAGTCGCGCCGGCTTCGAGTATCGCCTGAATTGTCGCGACCCAATGTACGGGCTTGTGCACCTGGCGCGACAGCCGCAGCCTGATGTCGTCTGCATCGGTGTAGGGAGACGCGTCGGTCGCATTGATGACAGTGATATCCGGGACAGAGATTTCGACAGACGCCAACTCTTCGGCAAGCTTCTCTCCAGCCTCGATCATCAGCGATGAATGTGACGGAACACTGACAGGCAAAAGTATGGCGCGGCGGGCGCCGGCTTCCTCCACGAGAAATATCGCGCGGTCTACCGCGTCTTTGTGGCCTGCAATCACGACCTGCCCAGGGCAGTTGAAGTTGACTGCCTCGGCCACGCCGATACCGGATGCGTCTTCACACACGGCACAGACAGCATCGTCATCCAATCCGATGATGGCTGCCATCGCGCCGACACCAATGGGAACGGCCGCCTGCATCAGTTCCGACCGTTTTTTTACGAGCTTGACAGCGTCGGCAAAACTCAAGCTGCCGGCACAGGCCAGCGCCGTATATTCGCCGAGGCTGTGTCCGGCCATGTGCGACGGGGTCGTACCGCCTTCCAGCTGCCAGACAAGCCAGGCCGCATAGCCGGCCGTAAGCATCGCCGGTTGGGTCACCACGGTCTCGGCGAGTCGCTCGGAAGGTCCGTCCTGCACGAGCCGCCACAAGTCGTAGCCCAGAATTTCGCTGGCTTCGGCATAGGTCTGCTGCACTTTGTCGTACGCCGCAGCCAAATCTGCCTGCATGCCTTGCGACTGCGACCCCTGTCCCGGAAATACCATGGCTATGGTCAAACCGCTCTCCTATGTTGAGCCGAACTATTGAGCTAGTACTGCCGGCGAATTATATAGACGCAGGCCGACGTACCCTAATCATCACCAGCGCAGCCGCTACCAGTCCTGCGACCGCGCCATACAGGTGCGACGCAACGATTACCGCCCCACCGGTAGATTGCTCGGATCCCGGCAGCGGCCCCACCATCTGTTCATAGGCCAGTTTGCCGACCAGCGCGACGCCGAGAATCCAGACGTCGATGCGTCCGGAGCGGAATCCCGCGACGATTCCAGCCGCCAAAAGCCCATGCAGCAAACCTGACAGACCGACGTACCAGACCAATTGTGGTTCCAGAAACCAAAGGCCGAGATCGATGCCCACGATGACGAACAGCGTTACGAATAGCCAGTGTGCCTGGCTCAGGGATGAGGCGATCAGGTACCAGATCAGAAGCAATCCCAGGACATTCAATAGCAGGTGCGAAACGCCCAGATGCACGAAATGACAGGTCAAAAGGCGCCAAAATTCTCCTGCGTCCAGTGCTGGCCGATCGAAGCTGAGCCAGCTGCGCCCTGCATTGCCGAACAACGCGAGAACTCCGGCAATGCCGACCGCGGCAGCAGGCAGCCGCCAGTCCGCTAGCGAGCGATGATACAGGTGACTTGAGTTGCCTTTGCGTAACCCCATGTTTGGTATACTGACGTTTATTCAGTAATCGAGTCAATTTCGGCGCGCCGCCGTCGTGGAGCAGTTCCTGTGAGTCATTCCGTCAGGCTTCGGCCTACCCCCCGCCACCACCGGGGTTTTACGCTGATCGAGATCATGGTCGTCGTGATAATAATCGGCATTCTGGCGGCCATTGTTGCGCCGAACGTTATCGGCCGTGTCGACGATGCCCAGATCACCAAGGCCAAAGCAGAGATTGCGAACATCGATAATGCGATGAAATTCTATCGTCTCGATAACTTCGCCTATCCATCCAGCGAGCAGGGTATTGAGGCTCTCGTGACGAAGCCCGCAGATCCCAACGTCAAGAACTGGAAGTCGGGCGGTTATCTGGAGAGGGTACCGAATGATCCGTGGGGTAACGCGTATCTGTATCTGAATCCGGGCAACCAGGGCGAAATCGATATCTACACGCTCGGGCGCGATGGGCGTCCCGGCGGTGAAGGCATCGATGCCGATATCGGCAATTGGAACCTCGAATAAGATACGTCTGTCGACGCATCGATCCGGTTTGATGAACGGTCCTTGCCGTAAAGTCGGTTTTTCGCTGATCGAACTCCTTGTCGTCATTACGATCGTCGGCATCGTAATGTCGATCGCGCTGTTGTCACTCGGACTGCTTGGCGATGACCGTGAAGTACAGAAGCAAGGGCGGCGTATGATCGCGCTGGTTCAGGTTGCCCAGGATGAGGCGATCATGCAGGGACGCGAATTCGGATTGGAGGTCATGACCGACGCGTATCGCTTTGTCGAGTACGATCCGCTTACGAATTTATGGAGTGATCTGATCGGTGATGACACGCTGCGAATGAGACAGCTGCCTGACGACGTTGAGTTCGGCCTGTTTCTGGAGGGCCAGCCTGTGTTGCTCGAGTTCGAGCCAGCCGAATTCGACGATCCTGAAAAAGCAGGTCGTCGCGATGTTTCCGAGAATTACGCGCCACACATTCTGATTTTTTCAAGTGGGGACATGACGCCGTTTGAGCTTCACATCCTGCGCACAGGCAGTGATCAGAGGGTTGTTCTGGAAAGCAACCTTCTCGGCGATATCAAATTCGCCGACAATGAGGACTGAGAGGGCATGATCCGCAAACGCATTCAGGCATTTACGCTCGTCGAGGTCATGGTCGCGCTCGCCATCATCGCGCTTTCATTGACGGCTGTGGGCGCCAAGATGGGGCGCATGATCGACACGTCGAATTCCATGCGTGAGCGAACCTACGCGAGCTGGATTGCACAAAACAAAATCACCGAACTGCGACTGGCCAATGTCGTTCCGGAGGTCACGGCGACCAGCGGTGAAGTTGACTACGCCAACACAACGTGGCGCTGGCGAGCGGTAATATCCGAGAGCGGCATTGACAATCTCTTTCGTGTTGATGTTTCGATTTCGTTTGAAAACGACGACGATGTGATTCGCAGCGTCACAGGATTCATTGGCGAGCCGGTTCCACCGGGTCAGAGCAATCGGTCCTGGAACAGAGGCTCGGAAAACTCGGGCGCAGGCAAATGACCAGAGTTGCCAGCAGAGCTTTCACGCTGATCGAGGTGCTCGTCGCGCTCGCCGTATTCGGCATCATGTCCATGCTGGCCTATGCCGCACTCGGGTCCACGCTGTCCAATGCGGAATACCTGTCGAATCGCATGGACCGGCTGCAGTCCGTGCAGCGGACGATACGCTACCTCAGCAGCGATCTTATTCAAACCGCGCCACGTCCGGTTCGCAACGAACTCGGCGACGGTTTCAGCCCGGCGCTGCAGACGAGTCTGAGCTCCGACATACTGCTGGAACTGACGCATGGCGGTTGGACTAACCCGGCGGGATTGCCCCGTGGAACGTTGCAGCGCGTCGCGTATCGTCTCGAGGAGGACGAACTGGTTCGCTATTACTGGACAGTGCTCGACCGCACGTTTGCAAACGAGCCAATCGGAACAGTGCTGCTGGATCAGGTGGAAAGCCTGTACTTTCGTTACTACCAGGCTGACGGTGAAGTGTCGGAAATCTGGCCGCCTCTGGCGCAACAAGGCGGCGGGGCACTCCGGATGCGGCCGCGCGCCGTGGAAATAGTACTGACCCTTGCCGATCAGGGAGAAATTCGCCGGCTCCTCGAGGTCGCACCGTGAAGCGGCAGCGCGGTGTCGCGTTGATTACCGCCATTCTGATCATGGCGCTCGTTACCACGCTGACATTCAGTCTCGAATGGGATAATTCGCTGGATTTGCGTCGCACTTACGTGTCGATGTATCGCGAAGAGGCAATTCAGGCAGCCATGGGCGCCGAGAGTTGGGTGCGCATCCTGTTGCAGCAGGATGCACAAGACAGCGAAACAGATCACCTCGGAGAAATATGGGCCAGTGACCTGCCTGTCTTGCCGCTGGGCGCCGAGGGCGACACGATCCAGGGCGAGATCTACGGTCAGATTGAGGACCTGCAGGGCCGCTTCAACATCAACAACCTGATCGACCAGCAGGGCGAGGTTGACCAGGCATCGCTTGAACAATTCAGACGGTTGCTCATTGCCCTTGGTCTTGACGTGCGGTTCGCCGGCATCGCGGCGGACTGGATCGACGCAAATCTTGATGCGGGATTCCCGGACGGTGCGGAAGATTCGATCTACACTGGCATGGTTCCCCCTTACCGGACGGCGAATCAGGTGTTGTCCAGCACCAGTGAGTTGGCTGCGCTGGAGGGAATGGACAAAGCGACGCTGGATACCCTTTTGCCACATATCACGGCCTTGCCGGGACGAACGGGCATCAATGTCAACACAGCGACAGGCCCGGTACTGCAGTCGCTGGACGAGAATATGTCGGCAGCAGCTGTCGAGGGGCTTCTGGCAGAGCGGGAGGAAGCGGGGTTTGCCGACCTCGGAAACTCCTTTTCGTCGCTGGTCACACCGGAAGTCCTAAACCAACTCGCGGAAACCAGCGAGTTTTTTCAATTGAAGGTGATCGTGCGTGTTGATACCGTGCGCATCACGTATTTCACTTTATTGGAGCGCGGCCCGCAGGGTGATACATCGCCTATCCTGCGCAGCCTCGGGACGACCTGACGATGGCAGAGTATCTGGTCATACGAATCGATTCAGACCGCGACAAAGCGGCGCACTGGATTGCTGTAGACAGCAACGGCGGCCGTGTCAGTCCGCCTGTCACGGGACCGCTCAGCGAAGCCTCGAAAGATGTCGCAGAGCGCGCGGTCATTGTGCTGGTGCCGGCCACGACTGTTTTGACAACAACCGCTGATATCCCGCTCCGGGGCGGCTCAAGACTACTCGCCGCCCTGCCCTTCGCGCTGGAGGAACACGTTGCGGAGGATGTCGAGAACCTGCACTTCGCTGCCGGTACACGCCGTGACAATGGTTTGATGCCGGTCGCCGTGGTCGCGCATGAGCAAATGCGGGAGTGGCTCGATCGCCTGGAGGAAGCTGGAATCACCGCAGCAAGACTCGTGCCCGAAAACCATGGTCTTGCGCGGATACCGGGGACGCTCAGTTTGCTCGTTGCCGACGACGAAATAATGTTCAATGACGGTGGCGACAATGAGTTCGTCATGCAGGGCGTCAAGCCGAGCGATGTGCTGGCCGTCGCAGGCGCGCTGGACGATACCGCCGCCGAAGCGACAGAGGATTCCGGGGGTAACGGATCTGGCGGACATCTGATCGTCTATTGCCAGCCCAGCGACGAAGAGCGGTTCCGGCATGACTGGATTGCACTGCGCCACGAACTCGCAAGCGTCGATATAAACCTGCTCCCGGACGGCGTCTTGCCGCGACTTGCCGTTACGGTCGCCAGTGGCCGCGGCATTAATTTGTTGCAGGGCCGATACGGCGCAAAGGCTGAAATTGGCGCGCTGTTCAGACCCTGGCGATATGCCGCAATTCTGCTACTCGCGCTAGGCGTGGTCGGTATTGGCGGCAAGGCAGTCGACTATTATCGGCTGAGCCAGGAAGAGAGTGTTCTCAAGCAGCAGTTCGCCGAGGAGTATCGTCAGATTCGGCCCGACGATACGCGCGAAATCATAGACCCGGTTGGCATGGTCAATTCTGTTCGTCGCGGCTTCGGCGGCCCGGCGGCGGCACAGGTATTTTTGCCATCGTTGCAGCAACTCGGGCTCGCGTTGCAGCAGAGCGGCACGGCTGACATCGAGGCCATCAGCTATCGAGCCGGCGTCATTGATGTTCGCTTGACCGCCCCTGATGTTGCGACGCTCGATAAAATTCAGAAAATGGTCAGCAGTTCCGGTCGATTTAGCGCGTCAATTGAATCGACCGACCAGGTCGGGGACAAGTTGAGCAGCCGCATACAGATTCGGGAGTCCGGCGCATGAAAGACTGGTTCGAAACCCTGGACGGGCGGGAACAGATTTTCGTCATCAGTGGCGGCACTCTGGCTCTGATCGCAGTACTTTATGCTTTCGTATGGTTACCGCTCGACAAGGGTCACGAGACTCTTGAATCGAGCGTTGCCGCCTGGGAGCGATCACTGGCCGAATTGCGACCACTAAAAGGAATGCAGCAAGCCGGTCGCACTGCAGGCCAGTCAGCCGGCGTAAACTCGAACCAAACGCCCGTCGTCATCGTGGATCGGTCCTTGCGCGCGCGGGGCCTCGGCCGCTCTCTGAAACGCAGTCAACCGACGACGAGCAGCGGGATTCGGGTCGAATTCGAGGCCGTCGCTTTTGACGATCTCGTGCTTTGGCTCGACGATCTCAGCACCGGGTACGCCATGCATGTCGCGGCAGGAAGCATATCGACCGCAAACAGGGCCGGTCCTGGCCGCGTCAATGCGACGTTCACCCTCGAGCGCGCCCTTTGATGCAAGCCAGGTCACGTCTGCTGACCGTCGGCTCGATCACGCTACTCGTTGGGTTGTTGGTGTTCTTCCCTGCGCGCGTCGCCTATCAGTGGTTCGCACCAGATACGATCTCTGTCGCAGGAATCAACGGCTCGATATGGAGCGGTCAGGCGCGTGCAGCAAGCGTCCGTGGTATTTATGTGCGCGACTTGCGCTGGCGGTTCAGGCCGTTCTCTTTGTTCACCGGAAAGCTGGCCTATGTCGTCGAGGCGAGCCCTGCATCGGGCTTTGTCGATGCCTTGGTTGGGGTTGGCCTTAGCGGGCAAATCACCCTGACGGACGTCAAGGCGTCGCTGCCGCTGCAAGCGTTGCAGCGTGCGGTTGAAGTTCCGGGACTTCGTGGCAAGGTCAATCTGCAATTCGAACGAATCGTTCTCGACGGTGATCTTCCGGTCGCGGCAGATGGCGTACTGGAGGTGGCCGACCTGACCGTGCCGCTCGTTTATCGCTCTTCGATAGGGGGATACCGGGCCGAGTTCTTCACCCAGGAGGCGGGCGTCATGGCCAGCATCGAGGACACGGACGGCGTCATTGATCTCGCTGGCAGCCTGCAACTGTCTAGCGACCGCAGTTACAGATTCATCGCCCAGCTGGCGGCCAAGAGCAACACGCCGGAGAGCGTGCGTCAGCAGATGCAGTTTCTCGGCTCCGCAAACGAGCGTGGTCAGCACGAACTCAGGCTCGAGGGTCAGCTGTAGGAGCGCAAAGAGTGAGACCATCCACCGTGGGCAGGTCATGCACATCCACTTAGTGCGCTCCTACAGCTGTACTTCTACGAATTCACGAAGTAGCGGGAAGTACAGCGCGCAACGAATGTCGACGTCGGCATAGTTTCGGTACAACTGCGCGTATTTGCCTAGCTGGGGGCGGTAGCGATCGGTCTCGGCAGACAGGAATTCCTGGAGATCACCACCTTCATGTGAACTCGTTTTGTAATCGACGATCCAGTGGGTACCGTCATCGTCGATTCGAACGCGATCCAGTACGACAGACTCGATGCGATTATTGAGCACGCCGCTCAACGCCAACTCGGCATGGCCTTCCCCCTCGAGCAGCCAGCGGCCTTTTTCGTCACCGATTATCCCTTGCAGCGCTTCGTCGATGCGACGGACGACCGGTGCCGCCGTATCGGCATCGATACCGGCTTCGTGAAGCCACCGTTCACTCGTCTGCAAAATCTGCGGACGTGGCTCCGAGCACAGATCCACGCGCCCTGCTGCGGCCAGCTGCAGCCAGCGATGCACCAGAGTTCCGGCGAACCTCGCCCCCTCTCCAACCCAGTAGAACTGCACCCGCGAATGGTCGTCGGTCGCACCACCGATCTCGCGCCTGACAGGCACTGGCGGTGCCTCGGGTGTCGTCCAGGGAGGATCGAAGCGCGTGAGCTCGGGCATCAGCCAACCGTCGTCCATGCCGTCGATGCCGTGGTGTGCGTCAGGGTCGAAGGCGCTTTCGAAATGGTCCTCCACCATCGGCCAGAGCAGGTTCAAAAGGCTTCGCGGATCCGGTCGCAGGCCCCTCTGCAATACCCGTGCATTACCCAGCAAGTGCAGAGACTTGCGCGCGCGTGTACACGCTACATACAGCAATCGGCCTAACTCGTTCTTGTCCTTCTCCGTCTCTACCTTGCCGATATAGCTGTGCACGGGATCCCTGTCGAGTTCTGCCCGAGGCCCCACGGGGCTGATGACTTTTTGTGATCTGCCATGTTCATCAGGAATATCGAACCAGCTCAGAACGGATTGTTCTCGAGAGCGGGGCACGCGACCAAGGCCGGTCAAAAGAACATGGTCGAACTGCAGGCCTTTCGCGCGATGCATCGTCATTACCTGTAAACGCGCACTAATGTCGCTGGAGACGTGTTCCGTGTCGAGTGCGGCCTCCAGATCCGCAACATCGGGTATCGAACCGGCAACTTCCATCTTGCTGATCACGTCGAGGTACCGGTAGATATTGTCTATCGCGTGCGGATCCGGAAGGATTGCCGGCCCCCCAAGATGGAACCATGCCCTTTCGACGCGACAGCGCAGCGACTCGACGCGAGAATAGGCGAGAATATCTGCAAGCTTGTCGCGCAATCGCGCAACAGCAGCCTGACCAAACCCGGAGAGCCGCGCGACAATGTTGTCGTCGTGCAGTTGTTCCCAGATGCTGCTGCGCACGTCATTCTTGACCAGTGCCTGCAGGTCGATCCAGTCGAGACCCAGCCAGGGCGCCCGTAAGAGCGCCAACCATGCGAGTCGATCGCCCTGGTGAGAAATCGCACGCGTCAATGCCAGAATATCGATGATCTCCGGCAAATCAGTGAGACGGTCAATTTCCACGGCACGATACGGGATACCGTTCTGGCGCAATCGAAACAGCAGTGCCGGAAGGTGCGTTCGGCTGCGCACGAGCACAGCCATGTCATCGTCCGGATTCGCAGCCAGCGTTTCCTGAATCACATGCAGCCCGGTCGTCGCTTCGATCTTTGCGTCACCGACAAAAAGAGGATGCACGACGCAGCACCCCTCGCCCTCGAACCTGGGTACAGATACTGCCGCCGAGTAGGAAACTGCGCTGCGCTGCGGATCGTCTCTTGGTGGCAACACGCGCGGAAAAACCTGGTTGAACCATTCAACGAGTTTCTCGCCGGAGCGAAAGTTACGTCTGAGGGTTAGCGTGTGCAGTTGTACATCGCCAATTCCCGAATGCTTGGCCAGTAGAAACTGCCCTACCTCGGCATTGCGGAAGCGGTAAATCGACTGCATCGGATCCCCAACACAGTACAAGCTGCGACCGTCGCCACTCTCCCATCCCCCGGTCAGAGCTTCGAGCATCCGATACTGCGCGCTGGAGGTATCCTGCATCTCGTCCACAAGCAAATGCCGTACCTGGTAGTCCAGCAGTAAGGCGGCTTCGCCGGGCGCATCGGCGGTGCCGAGCGCATCGCTTGCAGTCAGAGCTACCTCGATGTGATCGCTCACACTTCGTTCCGCAAACAGCCGTTTCAACTCCGTTGCCGCAAGCGGCAGCAGACGAAATAATGCCAACAACACAGACCATTGCTCGTCACTGTACGTCTGTGGCGGCAGAACACGAATCTCGTGTAGATATCGGCGGCATTCGTCCTCGTCTTGCAATGCATCGAGCAAGTCGAGTAGCGCATCTTTTTGACCCGAATCGCCCGGCGGGAAACCCTGGTTTTTGTTAACCCGCTTGCGCCATTGTCCCTGCTTGGTCTGAAGTATCTCGACGAGACCCAGCCATTGCGGCAGTGCGTCCGTTAGCGCGGGTGGCAGGCCGACGCACGCCGACAGCGTTGCAATCGGGTTGTCCGCCGTCGCGGCCCCGGGCAGATTCTCCGCCGCATATGCGCCAAGTCGTGTTATCTCGTCGACCAGCGATGCCGGAATAGCGTTGGTCGTGTTGACGAGATGTCTTGCGACGACATTGTCGAGATTTGTTTCGAACCTGTGCCGCAGCTCGCTCGCCTCGCGCGCGTCGATGAGACCGCTGCCGACAAAGGGCAGCCACTGATCCCGCGTTGCGAGCATGCGGGAAAGGTAGCCAACGTAAAGCGCCGTATTGTTGTCCAGATGAAGCAAGACTTGCTTCGTCGTCTGTTGCATGTCGCCCGCCTCCGCCAACTGGTCGAGCGTCAATGCGGCAGCGTCGCGATACAGCAATTGCATTGACGCATCCGCAACGATGACGCTGCCGGCTCCGCCGCCTGTGGAAGTCAACGGCTGGGTTCGTGCGATCGATGCGTTCAGTGAGTCGAGTGTCTGTATACGCATGCGACGTGGGTTCTCAATCAGGCTCCAGCCTCGCTGCTCGTCGCATCGCAGTGCCTCTCTTGCGGCCTCAACGGTAACGCGTTCGTGGGGCTCATCTGGTTTGGCCCCACCGCTGGCCTGTTTGAGCGCCTGCAAAACGCGCAGCTGCATCTCAGCCGCGGCCTTGCGGGTAAACGTAATCGCCAGAATCTCTTCGGGGTGGTCGACCGTCGGCAACAATTTCAGATAGCGTTGAATCAGAAGTTCCGTTTTTC
This sequence comes from uncultured Gammaproteobacteria bacterium, assembly GCA_963711285.1. Classification (GTDB taxonomy): domain Bacteria; phylum Pseudomonadota; class Gammaproteobacteria; order Steroidobacterales; family Woeseiaceae; genus UBA1847. The sequence goes on from CAVQDJ010000006.1 coordinate 33,281, forward strand.
CGGATCCGGCGGGCGCCTGGACAATAAAAGACCGCGACACGTCCAGGGCCGCAGCGCGCGCAACCAGATCGTCCTGCAGTAGCTGCTCGTCAGACCTCACGGCGCAGCTCCGCGATGCGGCTTAGCAAGCTCAATGACCTTGCGGCCTGCCTATCCAACAATCCATTGATTCGGACATCGCCGCGCCTTAAATCACGCGCGGCGACCAGCACCGCTTGTTTCCATTGGGACAACGTCTCTGACCAGTCGAGTTCCGGAGTGAACTCTGTTCCTGCCGCATCGATATCTACCGATCGGCTGTCGACATTTATCAGTCCCAATCCAGCTACTGGTTCGCTGACAGCAAATGCGTATACGACAAGTTGCATATCGTTCGGGATGCCATCACTGCGGCGGAACACTTTGCGCATACCCGTCTTGTAATCGAGGATTACTAACTCACCGTCGTCGAGTTGATCGATACGATCGATGCGCAATCCCAGCCTGATGCCATCAAGAAGGACATCCGTCGCTGCTTCTACCTGCGCGATCCTGAACGGTTTCCGCGCGGTGTCGAGTGTGATGACCTGCCGCAATAATTCGGCGTCGCGCTGCCGCTCCAGTTCCAGCAAAGCACCCAAAACCGGATCGGCATAGCGTTCGTGCCGCGCAAACGCGGTCTGCAGAGACAACTCGATTCGTTCCTGCCGGCTCGCCTGGTCCCAGGACGTAATTTCAGTCTGGGACGGGCGTTCGGAATACAGATTGCTCAACGCATCATGAATCAGACTGCCGCGCAGACTTGCTGCGAGTCCGCTGCTAATCCCGATCAGCGGACGAACACCCAGCCGGCCGAACGCAAATGCGGAGAACGGCTCGCGCAACTGATAATTGATCGTCGTGGCCCCACCAGAAATCGATTCGTCCTCCGAAACGGGCGGAACAGGGTCCTGGGCGCCAAATACCGGATTCGTAGTGCTGACAAGATCTGTTGCATGCCATCCCGGATCTGCCGTGTCTGCCTCGCCTTGCGTCGACATGTCACTCAGCAAGCCGGTTTCGGTCTGCTCGGCATCACCGTCAGTAAGCGGACAACTGCCTTCGACATGTACTGCCGATGCGACGAGCCTCGCAAGGACTCGACGCGCATAATCCAGCGTGTCATCAGGATCGGCATCCGGCATCCCGTAGCGTCGTTGTATCTCGCGTGAGAGTAACGCCGACGGTCGTCCCGATGGCGGCCAGTTCGCTGCGCTAAGGCCACTGATCCAGAGCCGATCGAACTGCATGCCAGCGGCTTCGAGGGGACCAAGCAATTGCACAATCGCGCCATCGGATTCGGGCTGAAATACAGTCTCCGCCGCCATCGTCCCGAGTCGCTGTAAGGCCTCGGCAAGCGTCATCGAAGAGCTGACCAGCTGCAATCGAGCCAGGTCATTCAACAATTCTCGCCAACGATTGATGAGCTGGAATTCCTGGCTATCGAGTGACCGATCCCCGGGCCAGTTGAGCTTGCCGAGTGTGTCATCAATCAGTTCAACCCATGCAGACGGCGCGGCGCGACGCGGCAAGTTCGCGCGCAGTTCGCCAAATGTCTTGACGCGACTGAGCAAATCCCGCGCGTCAGGAGCATCGTCACAGCCATGCAGAATTCCCAGCAACATCGAAGGTGACCAGTTGCGGTCCGGAACGCGACGCAACGACAATTCTAGGCGGCTGCGGCCGCCGGAAGTGTGGCTGCCAATAGTCGACGTGCGCAGCAGGAGGCTGACATCGCGGCCGCTCAGATCGTTTTGCAACCAACGCAGGGCCAGCAATGCGATTGCAATGGCTGGATACTCACTGAAGCGGCAGCCGTAAGACACGTTGACGGTCGCTTGATGCTCAGGGCCTGCATGTTGCCATCCCGGCGCCAGTCCCTCCCTGAGCAATCGGGTGCAGCGCTCTGCGTTCTGCTCGAGGTGAGTTGCGACGATCGCGATCACCTGATCAGGCGACTCTTGCAGTTTGTTGCGCGCCCAGGCACCTGCGGCACGCAATTCCGCGTCCGGGTTCTCGTAGCGGTGAATAATGGCCTTGCCAGCCACGGCCGGCCTGGGCGCCTCCGCAGCAACTACACCGACCTCGCGTAGCGCATCCAGGATTGCGCTTACTTGTGGCGACAGGCGATCGAAGCCGGCGAACGTGACGCTTTTGGGTAATTCAACACACGCGTTTTCGATCAGCTGCGCCACGTGTCCGGCGACTCCGGCCTCATCCACCCAATTCTCATTGGCGAGAATAGACTGATAGCTCCCGGCGGCGCGCGCGAAGATATGCTGGTCTCTGCCGATGGCAGATGCGGCGCATGCGCTGAGCGGTGCGGCAAACTCGTGCATGCGTGCCCACGCTTCTCGAGCCTGCCGGACCAACATCGCCATGTTCAGAAGCGGATCGGCGACCTCTCTGCGCAGGCAGCGCTCCCACAACACTTTGCTTTGATGCGAGTTGATGCGAGTCGGCATCGATCGCGAAAAAGCCGCCGATGCGAGCAAATCGCCCAGCCAGTTCTGCCATGATCGAATCGCGGGGGTGCGCCATGCAGAGTGCCCGAGCGCAAGCTGTTGTCGCGCAAATTCGGCCGTCAGAACGCGGGCAAGCCGTTGGTTTGCAGTGACTACATGCGATGACTCGCGCAGCGCTTCATTCAGCCACGCATACATTGCTCAGGTGCGTTGCTGCAACAACGAGTCGATTTTGTCGAAAACCAGATTGATCGTTTCGCTGTCAGGCAGCGTCGTGATGCGGAAGTGATCCGAATACGGCGTATTAAAACTGCTGCCTGGCGCCACCAGCACGTGCTGATCTTCAAGAAGTTCCTGCGCAAACTGGCGGTCATCGAGCTTTTTGGCAAATCGATCGTCGAGCTTGATGAACGCGTACATCGCACCCATCGGCCGCTGCATACTGAGGTACGGGCTTGCGGAGACGCGTTCGATTACCACTTCACGCTGCTGATGCAGACGCCCGCCTGGGCACACCAGATCCTTGATGCTCTGAAATCCACCGAGCGCGGTCTGGACGGCCCATTGTCCGGGTACATTGCTGCAGAGCCTCAGTGCTGCCAGCAACTCCATACCGTGCACATACTCCTCTGCCCGCTCCAGATCACCGCTGAAGACGCACCAGCCCACACGATAGCCGCAGGCCCGGTATACCTTCGACAGCCCGGAAAATGTCAGGCAGATCGCGTCATCAACGAGCGTTGCCAGCGGGATAAACTCAGCGTCGTCATACACCATCTGGTCATAGATTTCGTCGGCAAGCAGGATAATCCCCTGCGTCTCGGCTATCGCAACAAGTTGTTCCAGAAGCTGCCGGCTGTAAACGGCGCCGCTGGGATTATTCGGGTTGATCACGACGATGGCCCTGGTGCGCTCCCCGACAAGCGAGCCGATTTGCGCCATGTCGGGCTGAAACCCGCGCTGCGGGTCACAATCGTAGTAACGCGGCGTTCCTCCATTAAGTGATACAGCCGCCGACCAAAGTGGGTAGTCAGGACTTGGTATGAGCACCTCGTCGCCCGGGTTCAACAGTGCCCGTAGCGAGAGGTCAATCAGTTCGCTAACGCCATTGCCGATGAACACCTCTTCGGCGCTGACACCCTGAATGCCGCGATCCTGTTGCTGCATGACAACGGCTTCACGCGCAGGAAATATGCCCTTTTGGTGACTGTAAGGCTCGGCCTGACCCAGATTCTCGATCATTGCGAGCCGCATGGTTTCGGGCGTGCGGAACCCGAACAGCCCCGGGTTACCGATGTTCAGCGAGATAACCTCGTAGCCGCGCTTCTCCAGTTCGTAGGCACGATTCGACAGCTGACCGCGAATTTCATATTTGACGTCGCGCAGCGCGGCGCTCGTCACGAGTTCTTTTTGCATGCGGACATCTTAAAGGCAATATAAAACCCGGCCAACCTTACGGCTGGCCGGGCGGGTCCGCACGGAGATTGCGGATTGCGTGACCAAATCGTTTTACCGGGAACCGGCCGACGATTCAGTCCAGCTCTTCTACCTCGGCGCCTTCCACGTCCTCTGTCGCCGGGGCTTGTTCAATTTCCGGTTCTTTCTTGCCAAACCGGATCAGCAGGTCATCCAGATCCTCAGGACTCAGTTGCCGGATCGAGCGTATGTTTATCCGCTCAGGCCCGAAACCGTCGTCAACAATCACCTCGGCGGACATCGGGCAAATCATTCCCGTGGGTGACCGGAATCCGATATTCCATGTCGAGCGCAACCCGAATGCACGTCGTGCCAGGGCAACGTGGTATTTCCGTTTGACTCCGGCCGTGACGATCAGATTGCTGTCGTCCAAGACTCGATAGTCTCGGATAGACGATTGCGATATGCAATCGCGGGCTCTCGATTCGGCCTGTTTGTCACCCGCGTCAACGGCCTCACCAGGCGCCGCACAGGCTACTAAATAACATGAAATAAACGCTATAAAATATTGTTTTATCTTCATTTTATGGATGAACAATAAAGTATGTTTAGTAAACTGAACGGTACTTGGCCACATGTTCCACAGTTTATTCCGACCCACGCAATCTGTATTAAGTTCACGCGGCTTCCGCGTGAACTATCGTCGATTTCGACCCGTTCAGGACTCACCGGTAGCGACTGGCCGGCAAGGATCCGCGATCCACTCACTCCAGGAGCCGACGTAGACCCTGGGTTCTCTCAGACCCGCCAGAAGCGCGGAAATGACCAGGTGGCATGCCGTCACCCCGGAACCGCACATTACGCTGCACGGAGGCTCCAGATTCCCGCCCAGGACCATCCCCCAAGTGCGTTTGAGCTCGGCTCGCTCCTTCCAGCAGCCGTCACCGTCAAGACTCGCTGAAAACGGCAGGTTCAGAGCACCCGGAATATGCCCTGCGACCCTGTCCAGCGGCTCTGCCTCGCCGCGAAATCTGGCACTTTCACGTGCGTCGACGAGCCGCAGGTCGCGGCAATTCTCTCCTGCCGCGACTATCTCCCCGGTTTCGAGAAGCTTCTTATAATCTGGTCTGGGCGAAAAGTTCTGCGCCGCAACTTCGACGGTCCCTTTTTCAACGGGAGCCCGCAGCACTCTCCAGCGCGCGAACCCACCATTCAACACGGCCGCGCGATGGTGGCCGAGCCATCGGAGCAGCCACCAACCCCGTGCCGCGACTGCGCCGTTCCGGTCGTCATAGAGCACCACACGACTATTCGCGCCGATACCCAACCTGCCGAAGGTGCGAGCAAGTTCGTCCGGCTCTGGCAGCGGGTGTCGCCCGCTACCGGGCCCTATTGCGGCAGAAAGATCCGTGTTCAGATCGGCATACACGGCGCCCGGTATATGGGCTACCTCGTAGTCGCGGCGCCCTGCCAGCGGCTGCATGAGATCAAACCGGCAATCCACAATTCGCAGGTCGCTGCTGCCAATCGCCTGCTGTAGGTCTTCTACGCTGATCAATGGGCTGCAATCAGACACAGCGCACTCCCGATCACGTTGCACATTCGGCCTTGTACAGGCCCTTGGTCTCGTAGACAATAACGCTACAGAGCGGGTATCGCCCGTTTTTTTTTCGTCTCTGGAGCACTGAGGGACTCAATTCGTGGACAGAATACTGGTCGGCCTCAAGCGGGTCGTAGATTACAACGTGCGCGTGCGCGTCAAAGCCGATGGCAGCGGTGTCGAAACCGACGGCGTCAAGATGAGCATCAACCCATTTGACGAAATCGCCCTCGAAGAAGCGCTGCGTATTAAGGATCGTGGTGCGGCAAGCGAGGTGATCGTCGTGTCCATTGGCGGCCGCCGAATCGCAACAGCAATTGCGTACCGGCCTTGCGATGGGGGCCGATCGGGCAATACTTATCCAGACTGATGATTCAATCGATGCCCTGAGTCGTGCACGAGCGCTACTGGAGATCGCCAACCGGGAAAAACCCGGGTTGATCATTCTAGGCAAACAGGCGATCGATGACGACAACAGCCAGACCGGGCAGATGCTCGCCGCGCTGTGGGGCCGCCCACAGGCTACGTTCGCATCGCATGTCGAACTCGACGGTGAGCTAGCACGTGTTACCCGAGAGGTTGACGTCGGCCTGGAAATTATCGACGTTGACCTGCCGGCGGTCCTTACGGTGGATCTGCGAATGAACGAGCCGCGCTACGTCAAGTTGCCGGACATCATGAAAGCGAAGAAGAAACCGCTCGACGAGGTACCGCTTGCGGATCTCGGAATCGATCCGAGTCCGCCGCTCAATGAAACCTTGTTCGAACCACCGGCCGAGCGCGCGAAAGGCGTTATGGTCGACGATGTTCAGGGTCTGCTTGCGGCCCTAAAAGACAAAGGACTCGCGTGATGTCAAAAGTACTGCTTATCGCCGAACACGATGGCTCGGTACTCAATCCGAGCACTGCCAAAGTCGTTTCTTGCGCCGCAGAGATCGAGGGCGCCGAAATCGATGTTTTGGTGCTGGCCGAATCGGCCTCATCGGTGGCCGCACAAGCGGCTGCCCTCGACGCCGTAAAGCGAGTGCTTACCGTAGAGAATGTGGCCAACAAAGACGCCATTGCAGCGGTTTTGGCGCCGCAGATCGTCGCGCTGGCAAAAGGCTATAGCCACCTGTTTGCGCCCTCAACGACATTTGGCAAGGATCTGATGCCCCGGGTCGCTGCCCTGCTCGGCGTCAACCAGATCAGTGACATCATGAGTGTCGAAGGCACCCATATTTTCAAACGACCCATCTATGCGGGCAATGCAGTTGTGACCGTTGAAGCTCCCAAAGACTTTCCACTGGTTGCGACCGTACGAACCGCTTCCTACCAGGCTGTCGGCAGCGGAAACTCAGCCGTAATCGAAAAAGTCGATGTCGACGTCGAACTGCCGACACATACGCGCTTTGTTGAACTTCAGGCCGGGTCGTCGGATCGTCCCGACCTGCAAACTGCTGCCAAAGTAGTGGCGGGTGGCCGTGCCTTGGCCAGCTCAGAGAACTTCGATCTGATTTATGCGCTCGCCGACAAACTTGGCGCTGGAGTAGGCGCGACGCGTGCCGCTGTCGATGCGGGCTATGTGCCGAATGAGATGCAGGTTGGGCAGACCGGCAAGATCATCGCCCCGGATCTGTATATAGCAATTGGCATCTCGGGCGCAATTCAGCATCTCACCGGCATCAAGGACGCCGGAACGATCGTTGCTATCAACAAAGACGAAGAAGCGCCAATTTTCGAAGTGGCCGATATCGGCCTCGTAGCAGACCTGTTTAAAGTCGTGCCGGAGCTCACCGACGCCCTGTGATCGATCAGAGGTTTTCGAGTATGGCTTCGGCCTTACTGACCTCGAACTGACCGGGCTCCTCTACGGCAACGTGCGTGGCGACTCCGTCATCGACCACGATGGCGAAGCGTTGTCCGCGCATGCCCATTCCAAAACCGGTTCCGTCGAGTTCGAGGCCAAGGGCCCGTGCATAGTCGCCATTGCCGTCAGCGAGCATCCGCACCTTGTCGCCAACACCGCGATCCTTTCCCCAGGCGTGCATGACGAATACATCGTTGACGGCCATGCAGGCAATCGTATCAACGCCCTTCGCAAGCAATGCATCGGCCTGGTCAACGAATCCAGGCAGGTGGTTCATCGAGCACGTCGGCGTAAAAGCACCTGGCACCGATACGAGAACGACTTTCTTGCCAGAAAACAGTTCGTCCGTGGACAGGGCCCCCGGCCCTGTCTCGGTCATTACACCGAATGATCCTGCGGGCATTTTTTCGCCGGCTTGTATCGACATCATATCTCTCCTAACTCGTTATTGGGAATGCGCATCAGTACTCGTTGTCCGCAACATGGATAACCAGGCCGTCGAGTTCGTCATTCACCTCTATCTGGCAGGTCAGCCGGCTATTGTCTTTACGTTCGAATGCAGCATCGAGCATGCTGTCTTCCATGTCGTCCATAGCCGGCACCTTATCCAGCCAGGCTTCGTCCACGTAGCTGTGACAGGTGGCGCAAGCGCATGCGCCGCCACATTCAGCCACGATTCCCTGGATATCGTTGTTGATTGCACCTTCCATGACGGAATAACCGTTCTCGAACTTCGACATCGTGATGGTTACCGTCTGGGGTGATGTATGTAATCTTTGGCATCGATCGATTGCTTCTCATTGGCCGCGCGAAATTTTAAGGGCGTTGACGGCAATCCGTCAACGCCCCTGGTCGTGCAATTAAGAATGGTTTGAGTCTAGCTCAGGCACGGCCGCTTTTCTTCAGGCGCTCGTCGATCTCCTTGCGTTTCTTACGGGCCGCTTCTTCAGCCAGACGGATCTGTTCGTTGCGTTCGATATCCGCTCGAATAACATTGATCCACTGATTGGCCACTTTACGTGAACGCGGTGTCTTCGAAGCGGCCTGGAAAGCATTGATCCCGTCCCGGTATTGCCGCAGATTGTAAAGACACATGCCGAGTGAAATCTGTGCGTTATCAGGGCTCTTGAGCCCACCCTTGCGTATCCCGTTTCGCACTGAAGTCACACAGTCCTTGTACTCCCCAGTATTCAAGAGGGCGTTACCCAATCGAACATCGAGTTCACCGTCTGTGCTAAGTCGAGCCGCTTCCCTGAGTGCAGGTATCGCTTTCTCATCTTCCATCGACAACTGCCAGGCTTGCGAAAGCAAGCGATAGTTCTTGGCATTTTTGCTCACGCGACCCGCTGCCATCTCTTTCTCGAGAAGCTGTCCCGCTTTGTAAGGAACCTCTCGCTGCATAAAGAGCTGTGCCATCGTTACGAGCTCGGATTCTTTTTCAAGCATTTTTTGGTCGAACGCCGCCGCATACGCATTTACCAGTTTGTCATCTTCGCCGAGTTCGGTATAAGCGCCGGCCAGGGAAAACCAGTAACGTTTTTTCGGCCAGTTCTGCAGCAGGATCTTTTGGATATCGCGTACCTGGCGATAGTCTTCCTGCTGGAAGTAGGCAAAGTTCAACAGCACGTACCAGTCTTCTTTGACCGGCTTGTCGCGCTTCTCGGCAACCCGCATGGCATTCTTGATCGGCTCGATCATGTCTGAGTAGCGTTGTACCTGGTAAAGATTCTGTGCCTTGAGGATGAAGGGCTCAGGTGCCGGATTTGTCTCCAACTGGAACCATTTGTCCAACGTGGACAGCGCCTTCGGATACTGCTCCTCCATCGTGTACAACTGCGCCATCGTATACGTCGTCTGCTTCTTCATTTGCTCTTCGAGACTAGGTATCGCGACCATCCGTTCGTAGGTCCGAATGGCGTTCTGCGTGTCGTCCATGTTGTAGTAAACGAAACCGATGTAGTTCAGAACGTTTGCCTGCTCGTACTCCGTGAGCTTGTCCGGGTTATACAGACTATTCAGGCTTTTCAATGCGCCCTTATAGTCTTTGGCATCGACCATTTCCTGCGCTTTGGTGATTCGGTCGTAGACCTCCTTACTCACCGCTTGCGCTTGTTTGGTCTTTTGCTTCTCAGACTCGCGCTTGGCGGCATCTTCGTCGTCCTGCGCAGCGACGGGACCCACAGCCAACACGCCGCATACGAGTGCCAGGCAAATTTTAAGAGAGAATCGATTCAAACTGTACATATCGTTTTGTATCCTCTTCGATAACCAGAAACCCATCCGGGTCGCTAATCCTCAATTTGAAATGAGATACGAGTCTTGACGTCCGGTACATCAACCGGCACGCCATCGACTACTCGAGGTTTGTACTTGAACTTCAATACAGCACGTAGCGCCGCTCTTTCGAAAAGACTGCTGGTCGAAAACAACACTAAAGGATCGCGCACCGTACCGGCTGTCGTCACTGTAAATGACAAATCAACGTAGCCTTCCAATCCGCGTGACAGTGCGCGCGCCGGATAGACGGGCGCAACACGAACAATCGGCAAATAATCGCCTTCGGCGATATTCATGCCACCGGGCCCGCCAATGTTCGTTTCAGCGGTCATGGTTGGCGGTGGAACGTTTATCGTCGGCGCGTCCGGATCCATGCTGTCCATGTCCTGCGGTGGAGTTTCGGGCGGGGTTTCAGGCGGCTTGGGCGGTTTTTCGGGCGTAAAGTCTTCAACATTCAGATTCTCGCTCCGCTTGACCCGGACAAACTCGAGCTTCGTCCGATCTCGCGGCTTCGTAAGCGCCGACTTGCCGCTTGCGATCAGCAACTGCATGACAAACAACAGGCTCAATGTGACGATGACACCTATCACAACGGAAAACGCGTATCGGCCTATCATGTTTCAGCTCTCCTCAGCGACCTCGGTCGCGATCCAAATGCTTCTTACTGGGTCGCCGTCGCGATTGCGACGTTGGCGACACCCGCCTGTTTTGCGGCTTCCATCACGACGACGAGCGCATCGTTGGTGGACTCCTTGTCTGCCTGTATGACGATCGAGCCCTTCGGATTTTCAGCGTGTAAGCGCTCAATCATGCCCCGCACGGCTCGCGGGTCCGTCATGCGCCGGTCGATCCAGATCTCGTCGTTTTCACTGATCGCGATCAGGATGGCGGCGTCTTCCTGCTTGTCCGCGGTAAATGCGTCCGGGCGATTTACATCGATACCGGCTTCCTTGATGAAAGATGCGGTCACGATAAAGAAAATGAGCATGATGAACACGACGTCGAGCATCGGCGTCAGGTTGATCTCATTTTCTTCCTCTTCGGCACCCATCGCACGTCTTTTCTTTCGCATTACTTGAGTCCTTAGTTGCGATTGTCCGCAATCGAAATGTTGTAGACACCGGCTTGCCGTGCGGCGTCCATCACTGTGACGAGCATCTTGTTGGTCGACTTCCTGTTAGCCTGAATCACGACGGAACCCTGCGGGTTTTCGGCATGGAGCCGTTCAATGTTCGCGCGAACGGCGCGCGGATCGATCAGGCGTCGGTCGATCCAGATCTCATCATTGGCGCTGATTGCCACAAGGATATTCTGTTCCTCTGGCTTTGACTCCGTAACCGGCGCATCCGGGCGGTTTACATCGAGACCCGCTTCCTTGATAAAGGAAGCGGTTACGATGAAGAAGATCAACATGATGAAAACAACATCGAGCATCGGCGTGAGGTTGATTTCGTTCTGTTCCTCCTCCGCGACCTCGAGTAAGTGATGATCACGCATGGCAGCTCCTCAATGGTCCATCGTCAGTGAGTCCTCTAGGAACTGCACTTCACGTGCCGCGCGGCGGCTAAGTATTGTGACAAGCAAAACGCCCGAGAGTGCCCCGACCATCCCTGCCATCGTGGGCACAGTCGCCTGCGACACGCCGGCGGCCATAGCGCGCACGTTGCCGGACCCCGATACGGCCATGACCTCGAACACTTTGATCATGCCCGTCACGGTGCCCAGCAGGCCGAACAACGGACACAATGCGACAAGCGTCTGAATCATTGCGATACCTTTGGTTGTCGCGATACTGAATCGCGAAATCATCAGCTCGCGTATCTGCTCCGAATTCCAGGAATTCCGCTCGGGCCGCGTTTCCCATTGTTCGTAGAGATCACGAGACATCGCCTTCATTCCTGTGCGGAAGAAGACCAGCCTTTCGACAATGAGAACCCACATTACAAAGATCGTAAACGCGATCGCGAGCAACACGGGCCCCCCGAGACCCATGAAGTCCCGAACGGCTTCAATAGCGTCAATCAGCCAAAGCATGGCGACTCCTTACGGCGCTAGCCGTTCTTTTCGGAATGCTCAGCAATAAGGCCTGCACTCTGCGATTGAATCACGTTAATGACTTTGCGGCTTTGGCCACTGACAATCGTGTGCAGCAGAACCATCGGTATTGCGACCACGAGGCCAAGAACCGTTGTCACGAGCGCTTGCGAAATACCGCCAGCCATCATCTTGGGATCGCCGGCACCATAAAGCGTGATCACCTGGAAGGTCTTGATCATGCCCGTAACGGTACCGAGCAGGCCCATAAGCGGTGCAACCACCGAAATGACCTTGATGAACAGTAAGCCCTTGGTGAGGCCAGGCATTTCCTTGAGCGCCGCTTCGCTGAGCTTGAGTTCGATGGTCTCGGTATCCGCGCCCTTGTTGCTCTCGTAAGCAGCAAGTACCCGGCCCAGCGGATTGTCCGTGCTCGCCGTGTCTCGCTTGAGCTGAGCAGACACCTTGCGGCTGGCAGTGCTGAGTCCCATGAAACGCCATATCGCGATCAACAGGCCAACGGCACCCAGTGCAAGGATGCTGTAGCCGACAATGCCGCCCTGATCGACTTTCTCGCCGAGCGTCGGCGTTTCGACAAGCAGTCCGAGGATTCCGCCACGTGTAACGTCGACACCGAAACCAACATAACCGGATTCTGCGTCGAACAGGTCGCCTGCGGAACTCAAGAATCGGCCCGGCGGCTGACGTTGCAGTTCGCTGATGGAGCCTTCATTCGGATCATGCTCGAGATAGCCGTTGTCCGAGACCAGGTTAAACGACCCAATGCGGACGACCTCCATTTCTTCCTGCTCACCGTTGGCTTTGGTCACGAGGTGATTGAAGCGGACGATCTTGCCTGACTCCGTAATTTCTCGCTGCAATTCGAACCACAGGCGCTCGATATCCTCTATCTGGGCAAGCTCCGTGGCACTGGCCATCTTGCTGCCGAGCTGGACAAGGAACGTCTCACGATCCGGGTACTGCAGATTCGTCAGAGAAGAGGTAAAGCGGCCCTGCGTGTCGCCCGACACGGTCTGCAGGACGCCGAACAGCTCTTTGAGAGCGCCAAGGCGCTCATCCAGAGCTGCGCGCGCGGCGATAATCTTTGTTTGATTATCCTGAAACAGCTGCTCGAGGCGCGCACTCTCGTTTTCCTGGCGTGTTCGTTCTGCTCGCGCCTTGTTCAGCAGATTCTGCTGCTGATTACGCTGTTGAGTGAACTGCGCCTCACGCTGACGTGCTTCCTGCGAATCACGCGCCTGACCCTGTTCGATGAGTTTCAGCAGTTCCGACATGCTGGCGGCGTCCTGCGCGTTCGCCACGCCAGCGCCAAGGCTCAGGAGTCCGGCGGCAATTATGAGTGATAAGCGTTTCATTTAATTACCCCCCGCTGCTGCTGCAACCGGAATGACGATCAACTCCGGCGCAATTAGCTGTTTCGCCATGCGCAGACCAGTTCGAACATCACTTCGCGCTGAGTTGTCCATTGCCCATTCACGTTTGTCATTGTCCCAACGTCCGGTGATCTTGGAGTCGTCAGACTGAAAGTACAGCCCGATTCGACCGATACGCAGAATGTTGTAGCTGCGCGTCGCACCATCGAGCGTCAATGATTGCGTATACCACTCAGATGACGTTCCGTAATCGTTTTCAATCTGGTACGCCTCCATCACCTTGCGGAATTTCTCCGCCACGCTGACATCCGAGCGCTCCATGATCGCACGCAGGTTGTCGATACGATCTGTGCGCTCTTCCATCAGGAACGGGACGTCGAGACTCACTGACTGCGCGAGGCCGTCGATCATGCGTTCCATCAGCGGAAAGATCTGGCGGTTGATAACATCGACCTGATCCATCGACAATGAAATGTCCTCGAGTACGGCATCCTGACCGCTGGTTTGCGCTGTCATCAGTCGGTTGTAGACCTTGAGGCCGTCAGTTTCTTTGTTTATAGCCCGATACTGGTCTTCCAACGAGCGAGTCCCTTCAACAATGCTGTTGACTCGTTCCTGGGATTGTTGAGCCAGATTCAGCCGACGATTCTCGGCCTCCAGAATCTGGTCGACAGTCTGAGCTACAACGCTGCCGGATGCCGCAATTAGGCCAGTTGCAAATAATGCAATGCCTGTGCGCCGACTGCTGCTTATGCACCGTTTCATGAACGCTCCTTACAAAGGTCGATTGTTTTAGTAATAGTTAAGGAGAGGGATGCAACGTATCAGTTGAATACATGCACAAATGAAACACAGAATACGCTGATCGCGAATCTGCATGCGCACGCGGCCCTCTCCACCTTCGCCGCGGCGATGAATTTTTGTGGAACCTTAGTTCTCTCTCTTTTATTTTTGGCATTCCGGTGCCACTTAGCTCCGGCTTCCCCACCATTTATTAAAATAATATTTTTTCAGGTCCCCTAGTACCTGTGGGGAAGAATAACATATGGCTCGCAGATCGCCAGCGCAAGAGCGACATAAGTCCGGGCCCAGGGGATCCCCGTTTCGCAGGTCAGAATGCCAATCACTCAGTATCACAAGTAACTGATATTTCGAGTATTGACATCAGAAGGAGCTTGCAACATGATTCGCGGCTATGAATCCGACGCGCATACAAGCTTTGGTTGAATCATTGCTAAACCTCGTGCTTCTGCCGCTCGCACTGCTTCTTCTTGGGAGACAGGGCGGGTAGCGCGTATCCAGGCAAAGGAAATCGCGAACCCCGCATCCGCACCGGATAGTGGGGTTTTTTTTGATTATCAGGTTTTGATTTAGCAGAAACTCAACCCTCGAAAACGGCAACTTGCCGGGGACACACTACTATGCAGATGTATTTGGAAGCCGATGTTGACACGTCTTGCCTGAGCGATCAGCAGGTCACAATTCTGGGTTACGGCAGCCAGGGCCGGGCCCATGCGCTGAATCTCAAGGACAGTGGCTTCAATGTAGTTGTCGGGCTGCGACCGGACGGTGGCAGCTGGGCCAGGGCCGCAGCAGACGGGCTAACCGTCAAAGCGCCAAATGATGCCGTTAAAGGTGCGAGGATCGTTGCTTTCCTGACGCCTGATATGGTCCAGAAAAATCTGTATCAAAGCGTCGTGGACGACATTGCGGACGGCGCCACGCTGCTCTTTGCGCACGGATTCGCGGTGCACTTCAAGCAGATTAAGCCGCGCGATGACCTCAACGTCGTACTGATTGCACCGAAAGGACCGGGCGGACTTGTCCGGCGACAGTATGAAGAGGGCCACGGCGTGCCGTGCCTCGTTGCCGTGCATCAGGATGCGACGGGCGACGCGCTCCAGCTCGCCCTCGCCTATTCCGCAGGCATTGGCGGTGCGCGTGCCGGGGTTATCGAAACGACGTTTGCCGAAGAGACGGAAACGGACCTGTTCGGCGAACAGGCCGTACTGTGCGGTGGCGCAACGGAGATGATTGTCGCTGGCTTCGAAACGCTGGTCGAGGCCGGCTATCAGCCGGAGGTCGCGTACTATGAAGTCATGCATGAGCTCAAGCTGATTGTCGATTTGCTGCATGAGGGCGGCTTGCGCAAGATGCACAAGTTCATCAGTGATACTGCTGCCTGGGGTGACATGGTCAGCGGCCCACGCGTCGTCGATGAGAGCTCGCGTGCGGCAATGAAGGCAATATTGAGCGATATCCAGGATGGCACATTCGCAGCACGGTGGATCGCAGAGAATGAAGCCGGCATGCCCGAGTTTCGCCGCATGATGAATGCTGATCTGGAGCATCCGATCGAAAAAGTCGGCGCTGACCTTCGCGGCCGAATGGACTGGCTGGAGGAATAATCCATGTCTGGCGAGACCTCGGATACTCGTATACGCATCTTCGATACGACGCTGCGGGACGGAGAGCAGGCTCCTGGCTGCAGCATGACGCTTCGGGAAAAGCTCCGAGTGGCCAGAGCGCTATCGGAGCTCAAGGTCGACGTGATTGAAGCAGGGTTTCCTGCGGCCTCCCCTGGCGACTTCGAATCGGTCAAGGCGATCGCAGATGAGAACCTCGGCCCGATCATTTGCGGTCTGGCCAGATGCAATCCGGGCGACATCGAGAAGGTCCATGCCGCCGTCAAAGGTGCTGAGCGGCACCGGATTCATGTGTTCGTCGCGACGAGTCAGATTCATCGTGAACATAAGTTGAAAATGGCCAAGGAAGAGATCATCAAGAGCGCCGTCGGCGCGATCGAGATGGCCAGAGGTCTCTGTGAAGACGTCGAGTTTTCGCCGGAAGATGCGTCGCGTACCGAACTTTCCTATCTCGCGGAGGTTGTCAGCGCGGCAATCGCAGCCGGCGCGAAAACCGTCAACATACCGGACACGGTTGGCTATACGGTCCCGGCGGAATTCGACAAACTGTTTCGGTATCTCAAGAAGCACGTCGACGGCATCGACGACATCACCTTGAGCGTCCACTGCCACAACGATCTGGGCATGGCGGTGGCAAACAGTCTTGCGGCAGTGGCTGCCGGAGCGCGCCAGATCGAATGCACCATCAACGGCATCGGCGAGCGTGCCGGCAACTGCAGCCTCGAAGAGGTTGTCATGGCCATAAAGACCCGCGCAGAGTTCTTTGGGCTCGAGACCGGTATCGACACGACCCGCCTGTATCCGACGTCCAGACTCGTGTCCAGCATTACCGGTATGCATCCGCCACGAAACAAAGCCATCGTCGGCGAGAATGCCTTCGCGCACGAGGCCGGAATTCATCAGCACGGAATGCTGCAGCACAGTTCCACTTACGAAATCATGCGGCCTGAAGATGTCGGCCTGAGCAAGTCGAATCTCGTTCTCGGTAAACACAGCGGCCGCCATGCATTTCGCGATCGTGTGCGCCAGCTGGGTTTTGATCTCGACGAGTTCGAGACCAACCGCGCCTTCCAGGAATTCAAGCAACTTGCTGACAAGAAAAAGGACGTCTACGACGGCGACATCGAAGCCATCATCATGAATGTGGACAACGCCACGGCGGGACCCTGGTCCATGATCTCGCTCGATGTGCGCTCGAGTACGGAATCTCCGGCCTCGGCGACCGTAGTGTTGAGGGGCGAGGATGGCACGGATGCGACAGCGTCTGCCGAAGGCGACGGCCCGATCGCTGCCGCATTTCAGGCACTCGAACATGTCACGGGCGTGACGCTGACACTGCAAAACTTCGAATTGCACAGTGCGTCCATAGGCGAAGATGCGCAGGGAGAAGTGACGGTTACGGTCGAACACGACGGTGCGAGCTACCGGGGCAATGGCACGAGTGTCGATATTGTCGAGGCCGGTAGTCGCGCCTGCCTCGAGGTCATGAATCGCATTCTGCGGCGGCGTCACAGACAAGGTCACGAAACCGATCCGGCGGCCGATGTGGGGCGGGCGACGATTTGATGCGCTCAGGGACCACTCTGTTTGAAAAGGTCTGGTCGGACCATGTCGTGGTTCCGGAAACGGCCGAAGACGCCTGCGGTCATTTACATCGACCTGCACCTGATTCACGAAGTAACCACGCCGCAGGCATTCGATCTGCTTCGCGCGCAGGGACTAAAGGTCAGGCGGCCCGACCTGACGTTGGCCACGATGGACCATTCGACGCCAACGACACCGGTGTCGAGCTTCAAGGATCTCGCGGTAGTGGGCGCAAGTGCTGCCGATCAGATTCGGCGCATGGAGCAGAACTGCGAGGAATTCGGCATCGATCTGCTGGGCTTTGATAGTGAGTTCCGCGGCATCGTCCACGTTATCGGTCCCGAACTCGGCGCTACGCAACCCGGTAAGACCATCGTATGCGGTGACAGTCACACGAGCACGCACGGCGCTTTCGGTGCCCTGGCCTTCGGCATAGGCACGACCGAGGTTGGCCACGTTCTTGCGACACAGTGTTTGTTGCAGCGCCAACCGAAGACACTCGCAATTGACGTAACCGGCGCTCTCGCGCGCGGCGTCGTCTCGAAGGACCTTATTCTCGCGATCATTGGAGAGATCGGTGTCGATGGCGGCACAGGGCACGTTATCGAGTATCGCGGCTCGGCAATCGCCGCGATGGACATGGAGGCACGCATGACCGTGTGCAACATGTCGATTGAGGCCGGAGCGCGCGCTGGAATGATTGCGCCAGACGATAAGACCTTGTCCTATCTCGATGGGCGGCCGCGATCGCCAGAGGGCGCAGACTGGGATGCCGCAGTCCTGCGCTGGCAGAATCTGAAGAGCGACGGAGATGCTCAGTTCGATCGGACAATGACGATTGATGCGAGCGAGTTACAGCCTATGGTCACGTTCGGCACCAATCCCGGTATGGTTGTCGGCATTAATGATCCGGTACCGGACAATGGGGCAGATCCGAGTTTCAGGAAAGCCCTTGACTATATGCAGATATCCACGGGCAAGCCGCTGACGGACACGAGCGTCGATATCGTCTTCCTGGGTAGCTGCACGAACTCGCGTTTGTCCGACCTGCAACAGGCAGCCGATGTTCTGCGCGGTCGCAAAATTGCCGATGGTGTCAGAATGCTCGTCGTTCCAGGCTCGCAGCAGATCAAGAGAGATGCCGAGAAACTCGGGCTGGATCGCATATTTGCAGCAGCCGGAGCAGAATGGCGCGAGTCTGGCTGCTCGATGTGCCTGGGCATGAACGGTGACACGGTCGGCAATGGGCAACTTAGTGTCAGTACCAGCAATCGAAACTTCGAGGGTCGCCAGGGTATCGGGGCCCGAACGATCCTTGCGAGCCCAATGACGGCTGCTGCCTCGGCTTTATCAGGGCGAGTTGCCGATCCGCGCCCCTATCTGCAATGAGGGTCCTGACGTGCAGCCGATAACGCATTTTCAGTCAAGCACCGTTGTGTTATCGACCAAAGACATCGATACCGATCAGATCATTCCTGCGCGGTTCTTGACAACGACATCACGCGAAGGCCTCGGCCAAGCGCTGTTTCACGACCTCAGATTCGCGGCTGACGGCAGCGTGATCGATAGCTTCGTTCTCAACAAACCCGAGGCCGACGGCTGCGAAATTCTCGTCGCCGGTAATAATCTGGGTTGCGGCTCGTCGCGTGAACATGCGCCGTGGGCGTTGCTGGACTATGGATTTCGCGCAGTCATCAGCACCGAGATTGCCGACATCTTTCGTAATAATTCTCTCAAGAACGGGCTTATTCCGATCGTCGTCGACGAGGCCACACATGAGTACCTGCTGCGCAGCCCGGGCATCAAACTTGAGGTTGATGTCCGCAGCGCAACGCTGACATTGCCAGACGGCAGGATTGTCGAATTTCCGATCGACGACTTCGCGCGCTATTGTCTGGTTGAAGGCATCGATCAGCTGGGTTATTTGCGACAGCAAATGGACGAGATTCTGAAATTCGAAGAGGCGCGCTCCTGGACGCCCTGATTACACTGCTTCCCGGCGATGGCATCGGCCCGGAAGTTGCGGCAGCAGCCCGGCGCATTCTCGAGGAAGTTGCCGCAAAGTCGGGGCATACATTTTCGTTTGACGAATGTCTGATCGGCGGCGCCGCCATCGATGCAGGGGGAGATCCATTGCCGGCCGAAACAACGGCCAGCTGTGAGCGCTGCGATGCGGTATTTCTCGGTGCCGTCGGCGGTCCGAAGTGGTCGGATCCAGACGCCGCCGTACGTCCCGAACAGGGCTTGCTAAGACTACGCGCATTGCTCGGCGTCTACGCCAATCTGCGCCCCGTCAAGGTCATCAACGAACTGATGCCGGCCTCGCCGCTAAAAGCGGCGAAACTGGCTGGCGTCGACCTGGTTGTCGTCAGAGAACTGACGGGCGGCATTTACTTTGGTGAAAAGACCCGCGACGAGACATCCGCGAGTGACCTGTGTACATACCATAGCTACGAGATCGAACGAATTGTCCGGGTGGCGGCCCGGCTTGCAGCGGAACGAAGCGGCAAGCTCTGTTCAGTCGACAAGGCCAACGTCCTGGAAACGTCGCGACTCTGGCGGCACGTCACCGATCGCATAATGTCCAGCGAGTTTCCGCGCATCGAACTTGAAACTCTGCTTGTGGATGCGGCGGCCATGCACTTGCTGAGCCGCCCGGCTGAGTTCGACGTAATCGTGACAGAGAACATGTTCGGCGACATCCTCACCGACGAGGCATCGATGCTGGCTGGCTCACTAGGCATGTTGCCCTCGGCATCGCTCGGCGAATCATCACGCGGATTGTACGAACCAATACACGGCTCGGCGCCGGATATCGCCGGCCAAGGCATCGCCAACCCGTGCGGCGCAATTGCGAGCGCCGCGATGCTATTGCGTCACAGCCTTGGACTGCACGATGACGCAGACGCGGTCGATAACGCGATCACGCGGGCAATCGTGGCCGGCAACCGCACGGTCGACATCGCGGCGGATGGCGACCAGGTTCTGAGCACCGAAGCGATGACGGATTGCATCATCAACGAGCTTTTTCAGGACCCATAAGCAACGCTAAGCGGCGGCGTTTCACGAGCTACCTCGAGCGCCTGCAGCACATCGCCAACAAGATCCTCTGCGCTCTCCAATCCCACCGAGATGCGGATCAGGTTTTGACCAATGCCAGCGTCTGCGAGCGCAGCCTCGGCTACCGGCGCATGCGTCATCGACGCCGGGTGGCACACGAGACTCTCAACCCCGCCCAATGATTCGGCCAGAGAGAACAGCTGCAGATGATTGACGAACGCGCGCACGGCGGCCTCACCACCGTTGATTTCGAAGCTGATCATGCCACCGAAGCCGCTTTGCTGTCGGGCCGCGATGTCATGGCCGGGATGCGATCGCAAACCAGGGTAATACACGCAGTCTGCCAGAGAATGTTCGTCCAGCACGTTCGCCAGAAGATTCGCGGTTTCCTCATGCTGTCGCATCCTCGTATGCAGGGTCCGTATGCCGCGGAGAGTCAAATAACTGTCGAACGGCGCGCCGGTCAGGCCGAGACAGTTGCCCCACCACGCCAATTTCTCCGCCAGCTCCGTCGTGGCGCCGACAATGGTTCCGCCGACAACGTCACTATGACCGTTGATGTACTTCGTCGTCGAGTGAATGACAAGGTCGGCACCGAGCGATATTGGCTGCTGCAGTGCAGGCGACAGGAAGGTGTTGTCGACCGCGAGAAGAGCGCCACACTGCTTCGCAAGGCTCGACACGGCGGCGATATCCACAATTCTCAATAGTGGATTTGACGGTGTTTCGACAAGGATGATTGTCGGTTTGCGCTCGCAAGCAGCCTGCAGGGCGGCACGATTGGTCTGATCGACAAACTGCACGTCGAAATGACCCTTGGCCGAGAGATTTTCAAACAGCCGGTAGCTGCCACCGTAGCAGTCATGAGGAGCGACGAGCAGGTCCCCGGGTTCGAGCAGATGGCAAAGCAAGGTTAGCGCGGCCATTCCGGAGGATGTCACGACGGCGCCGGCTCCGCCTTCGAGCGAGGCCAGTGTATCGGCGAGCGCATCGCGCGTCGGATTGCCGGATCGCGTGTAGTCGTATTGACGTTTCTCGCCGAAGCCGGCGAACGCGAAGTTCGACGACAGGTGCAAGGGCGGTACGACGGCGCCGTGCTGCGTGTCCGATTCGATTGCGGCGCGAACAGCACGAGTTGCCGGGTCAGCTCTAAAGGTCATTTGTGGTCTCCATGGCGTTCCAATGTCACTTCGTCTCATCGGAACCCTACGGAGGCCGTAAGGGAGGGGAATCGCGCCCTGCACCTGTTCAGGATCAAACAGCGTGTTGCCACGATTCTCATCTCTCGGTGGTTACGCCCTTTCGGGCGAATCACCGCAGGAGTTGGCACCTTTCAGGATGGTTAGTCCTGGAGGTTGCCCCGGCTTCATTGGGCCTATCCCTCAACCGGTCTCGATGAGTTGTTTCGAGTGTATGGGTGGCACACACGCACCGTCAAGACGCAATCCACATTTATTTAGTCACAGCAGAAACCAATAGTATCAATGACTTCAGCCGGATCCGCGGAAATATCGACTCAGCTATTGCGCTTGGCGTTCTAATGTAATAGCGTACTAATGCGTTAATACATAGGTACAGAAATGAAACCAAATCGCCACGACAGCGAGACGCAGCAAACGGCCGCAGAGGATGCCCTGTTCCGCGCCATAATCAGCCTGCGTACTCAAACCGAGTGCCGCAACTTCTTTCGCGACCTGTGTACACCGGCCGAACTGCAGGCCCTCGTAGACCGTTGGCAAGTCGTTGAATTATTGGAACAAGGCCTGACTTATCGCAAGATTCAGGACGTTAGCGGCGTCAGCGTGACCACAATTGGCCGGGTCGCGCGCTTCCTGACCGACGGGTTCGGCGGATATCGCACCGCAATCGATCGTACAGCCGGGCAAGACAGCCCTACCTCTCACTAAGGAAAGCAACATGGACACCTCGGAGCAGCGCATTAAGATTGCGGTGCAAAAAACCGGTCGGCTGACCGATCACTCGCTGCATCTTCTCGAGCGATGCGGATTGAAAGTCACGCAGAGCAAGGACCAGCTGTTCTGCTATGGCGAGAACATGCCGATCGACCTGCTGCTGGTGCGGGACGACGATATTCCCGGACTCGTCAGCGATGACGTCTGCGATCTCGGCATTGTTGGACGCAATATCGTCGAGGAAAAGCGCCAGGCACTCTTGCATGACGGCCGTGAGGCCATGTTCAAGCAGGTCTTCGAGCTCGATTTCGGCCATTGTCGATTGTCGCTCGCGGCACCGGAAGGCACTCTGTATGACGGCAAAAAGTCATTAAATAATAAAAAGATTGCAACAAGTTACGTTGGTATATTAAGAGATTACTTGAAGAAAAATAACGTCTCGGCGGAGATCGTTTACTTCTCCGGCGCGGTCGAGATTGCGCCCAAACTAGGCAGAGCGGACTACATCTGTGATCTGGTTTCCACAGGCTCGACGCTGGAAGCCAACGGTCTCACCGAGGTCGACGTGTTGCTCGAGAGCGAGGCGGTTGTCATTCAGACTCGCGCCCCGCTGAGTGCCGACAAACAGGCCCTGGTCGATCGCATGCTGCAGCGTCTCGATGGCGTCCTGCAGGTCCGCGAGAGCAAGTACATCATGCTCCATGCGCCCCGGTCAGCGCTCGCTGAAATCCGCGACCTGTTGCCCGGTTCCGAAGCGCCGACAGTCATGCCTCTGGATGGAACAGATGACAAAGTCGCGATACACGCGGTCTGCAGGGAAAACGTTTTCTGGGAGACTCTCGAGAACCTGAAGGCGGCCGGCGCCAGTTCTTTGCTCGTGCTGCCGGTCGAAAAGATGCTGGCCTGATCCATGGTAACCCGCATCAGCAATTGGAGTGAGCTCGACGCCGCCGCCCGGTCGGCATTGTTGCAGCGCCCCGCCCTGCGCCCGGATGCCGAAATCGGCACTGAGGTCGCAAGGATCGTCGCACTCGTGCGTGATGGTGGCGACACGGCAATCCGGGAGCTGACCGAACAGTTCGATGGGGCAAAACTCGGTTCGCTTCGTGTCACCGCGGATGAACTGGCGCGCGCCACAGCCGAACTCGGCGACGCGGCAATTGCAGCCATTGACCTCGCGATCGAGAACGTACGGCGTTTTCATAAGCCGCAACTGCCACAGGCGATCGCGGTGGATACGATGCCGGGCGTGCACTGCGAACGTGTAAGCCATCCCATCGATTCGGTGGGCCTTTACGTTCCGGCAGGCTCGGCGCCACTGCCCTCAGCGGCTGTCATGCTGGCCGTTCCAGCCTTGCTGGCCCAGTGTCCTGTGCGGGTCATGTGCACGCCGCCTCGAGCGGACGGCAGTGCCGATCCAGCAGTGCTGGTGGCGGCCTCGAGGGCCGGCATCGTTGAGATCTTCAAAATCGGAGGCGCACAGGCTATTGCTGCAATGGCGTACGGAACACAAACGGTGCCCAAGGTCTGCAAGATATTCGGTCCCGGTAACACCTGGGTAACCAACGCCAAGACACTTGTCAGCACCGACCCTGCAGGGGCTGCCATCGACATGCCAGCCGGGCCGTCCGAAGTCCTCATCATTGCCGACGCTAACGCTTCGGCCGATTACGTTGCAGCCGACCTCCTGTCGCAGGCAGAGCACGGTGCCGATTCTCAGGTTGTGTTATTGACAACGAGTAGCGACTTTGCAAATCAGGTGCAGTCGAGAATCGAGGAGCAGCTGCATTCCTTGTCGCGTGCCGATATTGCACGCGAAGCGCTGTCAAACTCGCGGCTCGTCGTTGTCGACAGCATCGATCGAGCCATTGAAATCAGTAATCGCTACGCGCCCGAACACCTGATCCTGCAGATTGACAACCCGCGCGCGGCCATGACGGGCGTTCGTAACGCCGGCTCGGTCTTCCTCGGTGCCTGGTCGCCCGAGTCGGTGGGCGATTATTGCAGCGGCACCAATCACGTACTGCCAACATACGGCTACGCCAGTACCTACAGCGGACTTGGCGTTGACCAGTTCATGCGCCAGATGACCGTGCAGGAACTGACCAGAGACGGTCTCGCTGGCCTTGGCGATGCTGTGATCACACTCGCCGATCTCGAGGGGCTGGGCGCACATGCCGCCGCCGTGAGGTGCAGGCTTGGAACAGCGACATGACGATCGCGAGACTGGCCCGCGAGGAAATCCAGGCGCTCAAGCCCTATGAGGCGGCGGTCCAGGTCGACGACACGATTCGTCTGAACGCTAATGAAGCGCCATGGACCAGCAGTGGCGACCACTTTCGCCGACCGCTCAACCGCTATCCGGAGATTCGCCCTGCCCAATTGCGCGCAGCACTGGCCGGTCTTTACGGGTGTGATGCCGCGAGTCTGCTGGTAACGCGGGGAACGAGCGAAGCCATAGACCTTTTGATCCGCGTCTTCTGCCGAGCGGGTCGTGACAGTATCGTTACCACGCGACCGACATTCTCCATGTACCGACATTACGCGAATGTTCAGGGTGCCCTGCTGCGTGAAGTCGCAACTTCCCGTGAAAACGACTTTGCGGTCGCGGCTGGCGCAATACTCGATGCATGCGACGATACGACACGGCTGATATTTTTATGCTCACCGAACAACCCGACTGGAACCACGCTGCCGCGCACAACATTGCAAGAGGTGCTGGAAGGACGCCGAAATCAGTCCGCGGTGGTGGTTGACGAGGCCTATATCGAATTTGCCGACGAGGTGTCTGTGGTCGAACTTCTCGATCGACACGACAATCTGATCATCCTCAGGACACTCTCGAAGGCCCTGGCGTTTGCGGGAGCCCGCTGTGGCTCGGTCATCGGCCCGCGTGAGGTCATCGACATGCTGGACGCCGTACAGGCGCCCTACGCACTTGCTACCCCCGTCGTCGAATGTGTAGAGGGCGCGCTGCAAGCGGACAGTCTCGGTGAGGCCGATCGCTGGGTTACTCGGGTGATAGCCGAACGCGAAAGACTCATCGCAGCACTCGCTGAGTCCACATTCGTGGAGCATATCTGGCCGAGCTCCGCGAACTTCTTTCTCATGCAGGTAAAAGATGCCGGGCTATTGATGCAGCGGAGCAGCACCGACAAGGTGCTCTTGCGCTACTTCGGCGGGGTGCTCTCCGATTGTGTGCGAATCACGGTCGGAACATCGCATGAAAACGACCGTCTTCTCGAGACCGTCGCAAGAGTCGAAGAGGCGTAGCATGAGATCGAGAATCCTGTTTATCGACCGTGACGGTACGCTCATCGAGGAACCGGATGACTGTCAGGTCGACGCGCTGCAGAAAGTGCGGCTCGTCGACGGTGTCATCGCAGCAATGCTCGAACTGTCCAGGAGCGGCTATCGATTCATCATGGTCAGCAACCAGGACGGTCTCGGCACGGACGCATTCCCGGAGCAGCAGTTTTCGATTTGCCAGGATCACGTGCTCGCTTTGTTCGAGTCACAGGGGATCACGTTCGATGCGATCTTCATATGCCCGCACATGCCGGACGAAGGCTGCGAGTGCCGCAAACCGCGCGCGGGTCTCCTGACCGCTTACCTGGCAGAAACCGATATTGATCTGCACAACTCAGCGGTTATCGGCGATCGCTCTACGGACATGGAGCTTGCGCAGCGGATCGGCGTGCGGGGATTCCAGCTCGACCCCGGCAGTGGGCAGGGACTGACGTGGCCCGCCATCGTCGATGCATTGTGCTACGCCGACCGTCAGGCCAGTGTCGAGCGAGTGACCAGGGAAACGAGCATCACTGCGGCAGTGAATCTCGATCGCTCCGAGCCGATTTCTGTTGCGACCGGAATCGGGTTCTACGATCACATGCTGGAACAGATTTCCAAACACGGCGGCTTCAGCTTGTCGCTGAAGTGCGAAGGCGATCTGCAGATCGACGATCACCATACCGTCGAGGACACAGCGATTTGCCTGGGCAGCGCGCTGCGCAAAGCGCTGGGTAACAAGCGCGGTGTCGGACGTTATGGTTTCGTGCTACCGATGGACGAGAGCGAAGCAAAAGTGTCCATTGACCTCTCCGGGCGCGGCCGCTTCGTCTTTCGCGGATCGTTTCCGCGCGAAAGCGTTGGAGAACTGTCGACCGAAATGGTCGAACACTTCTTTCGCTCGCTGTCCGACGCCTTGGGCGCTGCCGTGCACATCGAAGTGTACGGGCAGAATGCACATCACATGGTTGAAGCTTGCTTCAAATCCGCAGGGCGAGCCCTGCGCCAGGCCATTCGACGCGAAGGCAACGAAATGCCGTCGACGAAGGGATCGTTGAGCTGACATGCCGGCAGCAAACGTTGCAATAATTGACAGCGGCGGCGCAAATATTGCCTCTCTGCTGTACGCGCTCAAACGTCTGAAAACAACGGCGACGTTAACAACGGATGCGGAGCTCATCAGCGCAGCGGATCGCGTGATTCTCCCGGGTGTCGGTGCGGCGCGAGACGCGATGACGCGGCTGCGCGATGGACAGCTGATCGATGTCATTAGGCAACTGACGCAACCCGTGCTCGGTATTTGTCTCGGCATGCAGTTGCTCGTCGATGCATCCGAGGAAGAGGACGTCGAGTGTCTGGGCATTATCCCTGGTACCGCGAAGAAACTGCCCGGCAATACCTCCTGCCCCGTTCCGAACATGGGCTGGTGTCCGATTACGCGAACTGCCGAGCATGAAGTCCTCGGCGCGCTCGGTGACGGCACGTATTTCTATTTTCTGCATAGCTACGCCGTACCGGTATCGACGTACACGGTTGCTACAGCACAGCACGCAGATTTGTTCTCCGCGGTCATTTGTTATGAGAACTTCGTTGCGGCGCAGTTTCATCCGGAGCGCTCATCTGCTGCTGGCGAACAACTGTTGCGAAACTTTATTGGCATGCCACGATGAGAGTCATACCGGCAATCGATCTTCAGGGCGGCAAATGTGTCCGCTTGTTCCAGGGAGACTTCGCGCAATCGACCGAATATAGCGACGATCCGGCCGCTGTTGCGCGCCAGTTTGCCAAGCTGCAGACGCACGAACTCCATATAGTCGATCTCGACGGCGCCCGCTCGGGAAAGCAGGAGAATCACGCGATCATCGCTGCGATAGCAGCCGAGTCCGGCATGTCGGTTCAGGTTGGTGGGGGAATTCGGGATCCCGACGACATTGCGACATGGCTGGACGCCGGCGTGACTCGCTGTGTCATCGGTAGCCTCGCAGTCACGGAACCCGATGCCGTAAAGTCTTGGCTCGTGCGCTACGGCAGAGACCACATTGTTCTGGCACTAGATGCAAATATTGATAAGGATGGCAATCCGTTGATCACAACGCATGGCTGGACGCGCCCGAGTAACACGACTGTCTATGAGTGCATTGAGGGTTACCGTGATCTGGGTCTGCGTCATGTGCTGTGCACGGATGTCAGCCGCGATGGCGCGTTGGCCGGTCCGAACATCGATCTCTACGCGAACATCATGATGAGGTTTCCGGAGCTCCAGTTACAGGCGTCAGGTGGTGTTCGAAACCTGCAGGATCTCGAAGCGCTTCGTGAACGCGGCATCCCGGCGGCCATAACCGGTCGTGCATTGCTCGACGGTCGGATTACGCCGGCAGAGGTGGTGTCATTCCAGCTAAACGCATAATCCCGTGTCTCGATGTTCGTGACGGTCTCGTCGTCAAGGGCGTGAAGTTCCGCAACCATCGTGTGGTCGGAGATATCATCGAACTTGCGCAACGTTACTGTGGCGAAGGCGCTGACGAACTGGTGTTCTACGACATCACGGCCAGCCCGGACGGACGCAGCGTCGACCGTTCCTGGGTTGACCGCGTCGCCGCCGTCATCGATATCCCGTTCTGCGTCGCGGGCGGTATTCGCAGCGTGTCGGACGCCGAGGAGGTATTGAATAAGGGTGCCGACAAGATATCGATCAACACTCCCGCACTTGAACGTCCGCAACTAATAAACGAGCTTGCGCGACGATTTGGATCGCAGTGTGTCGTCCTCGGCGTTGACAGCCGTGAAGATGACGGCAACTACCACGTCTATCAGAATACCGGCGATCCCGACAAGACGGCCGCCGCCGAGCGTATGACCGTGGAGTGGATTCTTGAAGCGCAGGATCGCGGTGTTGGCGAGATCGTACTGAACTGCATGAACCAGGATGGCGTGCGCGCCGGCTATGACAATAAACAGCTTCGAATTATGCGCGACAACAGCTGCGTGCCGCTGATCGCTTCGGGGGGTGCTGGTGCAATGAGCCACTTTCTGGACACGTTCCAATCGGCCAACGTCGATGGCGCCCTGGCGGCTAGTGTTTTCCATGGTGCGGAAATCAACATCGCCGACTTGAAAAGGTATCTCATTGACAATGCGGTCGACACCCGACCGGCGAGCTAACGCAAAGGCAAAGCATGTGAGCAACTCAGAACTGAATTTTCTGGCGACACTCGAGTCTGTTGTAGTCGACAGGCTCGAAAACCCGTCGCAGGACAGTTACACCGCGAGTCTGGCTGCCCTGGGGCCGAAGCGTATCGCTCAAAAAGTCGGCGAAGAGGCTGTGGAATTGGCGCTCGCTTCCGTCACGGGTGACCGCAACGAAATAGTCAACGAAGCCGCCGACCTGCTCTTTCACCTGATCGTGTTGCTGCGCGACCAGGACGTTGCTTTGGCGGATGTGGTAGACGAACTCCGGGGACGACATACCGGCTAGTCGGTCTTCTCCAGCGAGAGCGCTGTTTGATAGGCTGGCCGCGCGAGGCATCGGTCCGCATAGGCATCGAGAACCTCGGACTTGGGCAACATGTTGAACATCCGCATGAAGACCACGCTCGACCCCACCATGACATCGGCTGCTGTAAACTGATCGCCGAGCAACCAGATCTTGTCGCGAATTGCGCTCTCCAGTGTTTCGATCATCAGGTCGAAGTCACCCCAGCCGTTGCGGCCACGGTTTGCTTCGACACCGCTAAATTTCTCCGCCATTGCCGGTTCGACCACGGCCGGCGTGTACATCATCCAGTAGAGGAATTTGCCGCGAGCAGGATCGTCCAGCGCAGGCGCAAGCGTCCCCGAACAATAGCGATCTGCAACGTACAAAGCGATGGCGGCCGACTCGGACATCATCACATCGCCATCCACTAGTGCGGGTACCTTACCCATCGGGCTGGCAGCCCGAAATTCGTCGGTATCGTGACGGTCCGGACTGCGAATATCGACGTGCTCGCGTTCGTAGTTCACACCCGCTTCTTCAAGCAGCCAGACGGCACGGGACGAGCGAGTCTGGGGTGCCCAAAACAGTTTCATAGCCTGCTCCCTGTGATCAGATGACGAGTTCTTGTGCTACGTCGCGACGATTATACTGTGAGCTCATCACAAAGCCGTATGCGCCCGCGTTGGCGATCAGGATGACGTCGTTTTCCTCTGAGAGCGGCAGCAAGCGATCGCTGCCGATCCGGTCACCGGTTTCGCAGATCGGGCCGACGACGGTTACGGTGTCGGTTGGCACCTGATCGGCTTTCGTGAGATTGACGATTTCATGATAAGAGCCATAAAGCGCAGGCCGGATCAGTGAATTCATACCAGTTCCGATTCCGACGTAACGCATGCCGTCCTTCCCTTTGACCTGCGTGACGCGACTGATCAGCACACCGGCCTGAGCTACCAGATAACGTCCGGGCTCCAGCCAAAGTCGATACTGCGGATATGACGCGCGAATTTCGTTCAACGTATCGTCGAGCTTTTGCAGATCAAACGGGGTTTCGCCTGGTTTCTCCGGAACGCCGAGGCCACCGCCAAGATCGATCCACTTGACCGACGGGAACTTTTGCGCGACCTGAACGAGTTCGACAGCGACCGAACGCCAGTTGTCCGGATCGAAAATTCCACTACCGCTATGCGCATGAATGCCGATTACATCAGCGCCCGCATCGTCAATCAGGCGTTTTAATTCGTCGATCTCGAATCGTGGAATGCCGAATTTGGAATGATTGCCGGCGGTCTTGACGTTTTCGTGATGCCCGCGACCCTGGCCCGGGTCGACGCGAATGAACAATTTCGTATCGTTGAACAACTCCGGCCAGGCCTGCAGCGGATACAGATTGTCCAGCGTAAGCTGCACTCCTTTCCTGACCGCCCATTCGTACTCGTCGCGCGGGGCGAAGTTTGGCGTGAACAGGATCCGACCTGGATCGACGTCCGGAATGACCTCTTCGATCCACTTGACCTCGCCCGGCGATACGCACTCGAAATCGACGCCTTCCTCGGCCAAAACGCGCAGCAGCTCGGCGTTGAAATTCGCCTTGACCGCATACAGGACCCGATCGACGCTGCTCAATTGCAGCAGGCTTCTAGCTGCAGCACGTACGGTGTCGCGATCATAAACGTATGCGTTGAGTTGCTTGTCAGCCAGTTTCAGGAGCTGCTCACGTTTCTTCATCCACCAAGCGTCGTGTGCCTGCACGGCTGCCTGATCGCCATGAAAGAGCCTCTCCCAGCTTTGGCCAAATACCGGACTGTCTCCGGCTTTGCGAATTATCGAGGCGTGTAGCTTACGCACGAGTCGCGGACCCTGCCCCTGATCGACGACAAAACTCAGATTCAGGTCGTTCGCCGCTTGCGACATCAGATGGATCTTCTCTTCCTCGAAAACCGCGAATGCAGGCGCCATCCGCGGCAGGATCGTACGGATCTTGCGGCCAACCAGACTCACGGCTGAGCAATCGCTGATCGCACGGACCCGGCAGAGGGTTTCCAGGTCGCTGAGCAAAGCTCGTTGCGTGTCGGGCAGCAACTGGCCGTCCGTGGTGTCGACAGACACCGTGACGTTGGATTCAGAAGTCGATACGAGATCGACCGACACTCCATGTTCGTTGAAATAAGCGAACGCACGTGCAAGAAATCCGACTTCCTGCCACATTCCGACTCCATCCATCGATATCAGCGTCAACCCATCGCGCAGACAGATTCCCTTCACCTGCGGCTCGACCTCATCGGTGACTGCCGACACAACCGTTCCTGAAATATCCGGTGACGACGTGCAACGTATAAACAACGGGATGCTGCACGCTCGCAGAGGAGACAGACAGCGCGGATGCAACACCGAACTGCCGGCGGACGCCAACTCCTGTGCCTCGTCGTAATGCAGCGCAAGCAGCAGTCGTGCGGATGGCACAACCTTGGGATCTGCCGTGAACATGCCTGGAACATCGGTCCAGATCTCGAGGCGGCGTGCCTGCAGTCGCGCAGCGAAATAGACTCGCCGACGTATCTGACCCGCCCCGGCCCAGCAGTACGGTCTCACCCCATTCATTGCGGGCGATGAAGCCCTGCGTCAGGATGACCTTGCCCATCGCATCAAGCGTATCGCCGAAACGATGGATCCGGGTCCGCATTCGCACTTCGCCGACAGGTAGTCCTGTGTGCGTTGGCCGCCACTGCTACCCACGCTGGTCAAGAGATCACGGGCGTCGGCCCATGCTATCGGCAGTCCGACACGTCTGCAGATACTCGACACCAAGGCGCGTTGCCATCAGTTCGCCAAGTGCCATCACACGAACCCTTACGCGCACGCTGACCTCACGCACAAGCCGGACACCGGCAACGAGCTGTTC
Source organism: uncultured Gammaproteobacteria bacterium (assembly GCA_963711285.1). GTDB lineage: Bacteria > Pseudomonadota > Gammaproteobacteria > Steroidobacterales > Woeseiaceae > UBA1847. The sequence goes on from CAVQDJ010000006.1 coordinate 64,979, forward strand.
GAGCTCGTGAAGAATATCGTCGAGCAACGCCGGCCCATCCAGGTCGAGCGCATCGGCAAGTTCGTAGTGCTGATTGCGTATGTCCGCGAGTTTTTGCGACGTTTCGCCCGCAGCCGCCGTCCGCATGAGTGCTTCAAGTCCATTAGAGACACCGTGGAGGGCTGAATGAACGATGACCGGTTTCAATCCGTCAGCAAGTCTGTTCCTGATAAGCCCGGCGATCGTATTCCAGTTTTCGGCCGTTGAGACGCTACTGCCGCCAAACTTCATCACCACCCAAGGGGAGTCTGCGACTTCGGCAGACGAACCCAGAGCTTCACCGCGGCCAAATTCTGCTTCTGTAATGGATTCGTTCATGCGATTGCTCAATCATCACCAAAATTTGTTGGCAAAAAAAAACCCGCCAGGAAAATCCTCGCGGGTTCGTTGACAATGTCCGGACTTTATTACTAGCCGGTACTATTGCCATTCGCACCCACGCACCTCTGGCGCGCCATATGTTTTATGTGTTTTTTCACATCGACTAACTCGATGCGTTGGCACATTACGTGGGTGACAGAAAACGTCATCGATCAAGTAGAGCGAATCGGATCGAAAAGGTCAAGTCCTTGCCCGGATCTCCAGCCGCAGCGTTTGTCCGCAGGCCGGTCCAGCGCTGGCTGCGGCGGGCGCAAGCCCCGACAGGCTCAGTCGTCCCAGACGGGCGGTATGGTTACGGCGCCCTCGGATGCTGAGGACACTTCGGCCCGATACTTGGCCAGTGCGCCGCTCTTGATCAGCGACGGCGGTCGCTGCCACGCTTGCCCTGCGCGCAGCCATCTCCTCTGCCGATACCTTGAGTTGCAGCTGCTGGGATTCCGCATCGATTACGATCGAATCACCATCCTCGATCAGGGCGATCGGGCCACCAACGGCGGCCTCCGGCGATATATGCCCGACAACGAACCCGTGGCTGCCGCCGGAAAACCGTCCGTCCGTGATCAATGCAACGTCCGCGCCCAGCCCCTTGCCCATGATGGCACCGGTCGGGCTCAGCATCTCGCGCATCCCGGGCCCGCCTTTGGGCCCCTCGTAGCGAATGACGACGACGTCACCAGCCTTGATGTCCCCATCGAGAATCGCCTGTAGCGCATGCTCTTCGGAATGGAACACGCGCGCGCTGCCCTCAAACCGGAGGCCCTCCTTGCCCGTGATCTTGGCTACCGCGCCTTCGGGCGCGAGATTGCCATAAAGGATCGCAAGGTGACTGTCGGGCCTTAATGGGATTGTCGAAGTCACGGATGATGTCCTGGCCCGACGGATAGTCGGCGACATCCTCGAGATTCTCGGCGAGGGTCTTGCCGGTAACCGTCATGCAGTCGCCATGCAATAATCCGCGGTCGAGCATGCGCTTCATTAGCGGCTGAATGCCGCCGATTTCGATCAGTTCGGACATCAGATACTTGCCACTGGGCTTCAGGTCGGCAAGTACCGGTATTCTCGCGCCGATAGTCGTGAAGTCGTCGATCTCGAGATCGACGTTCGCCTCTCGCGCCATTGCGATCAGGTGTAGAACTGCGTTTGTCGAACCGCCAAGTGCGATGACGACTGCAATGGCGTTCTCGAACGCCTGGCGCGTCATGATATCGAGCGGTTTGATGTCGTTCCTGATGAGGTTCAGGACGGCCTCGCCGGCGCGGCGGCAGTCGTCGATTTTTTGCTCGGACACGGCTTCCTGTGCGGAACTATTGGCGAGACTCATACCCAGGGCCTCGATCGCGGATGCCATCGTATTTGCTGTATACATCCCGCCACATGCGCCAGGACCCGGAATCGCGGTCTGCTCGACTTCCAGAAGCTCCGCCTCACTGATCTTGCCGCTCGATTTCGCGCCGACGGCTTCGAATACGGACACGATATCCCGCCGCTTCGCACCCGGTTTGATCGTGCCGCCGTAGACAAACACGGCGGGTCGGTTCAGTCGTGCGATGGCCATGATGCAGCCGGGCATGTTTTTGTCGCATCCACCGATCGCTACAAGCCCGTCAAATCCTTCCCCAGCTGTCACGGCCTCGATCGAGTCGGCAATAATCTCGCGCGACACCAGGGAATAGCGCATGCCCGGTGTGCCCATCGAAATACCGTCCGAGATTGTGATGGTGTTGAATATAACCGCCTTCGCGCCGGCCTCATCCGCGCCTTTTGCAGCCTCGGCCGCGAGGTCATTGATGTGCATATTGCACGGCGTTGTCATCGCCCATGTCGAGGCAATGCCGATCTGCGGCCGATGGAAGTCGTCGTCGGTAAAGCCAACCGCACGCAACATCGCGCGGCTCGATGCCTGTTCATCACCATCGACAACGACGCGCGAGTAGCGCCGCAGTTCTTTTTCTTCCATCGTGATCGCCCTGTAGTCTGCTGGCAGGGACCGGACACTGCGTCAGGTCAAGGGCGGCAGTCTAGCAATGAATTGCGACCCAGCGAAGCGCCACGCGCCTCGATTGTCAAGACCTATTGATCGTCGTCGCGAATCATAACGGCGACGCGACGAAAGACGCTGGCGTTCGCCCCGGAGTCCGCGTTCGACAACTCCACACTGAACGCTTCATTGTCTTCATACTCCGAGTCCTGAACCAGTGGGATCAGGAGCCTGGTTGACCGTTGCCCGGGACCGAATTCAATCGTGAACCCACCGGGCGCGAAATAGTCTTCACCCTGCGTCGCCGTGATGTCCCGGAGTATGTAGCCGACGACCAGGGATGTGTTATCGGGGTTAAACCGGACAATGTCGAGCTGGACCGCAGGATCCTGTTCGTTCACGGAAACCTGACTCACCGCAAACGCGACTGTGTTGGCTGGCAATGTGGCCTCGAAAGCTCGCTGATCGTCGTCCTCGAGCACGACATTGATAATCGCAAGCTCCGATGTTGCTGTGTCCGACTCACGCACACGCAACGTTGATTGCTGATCCGCTTCTCGAACACGATCCGACGTCATCGTCAGGGTCACGCGGGCACGGTCCTGACCCACAGGGAAGTCCAGGTACCCATCATTCGAAAACTCATACTGCTTCGCGGCCCACGGCGAGCGATTGCCACTGAAGCCAGCCTCTTCCAGGCGCAATGTGAGCGGGAATTGCACGTCACCGCGAACGAGGTCCACCGTGGCGGATCCACCATCCTCGCGAAGTCTTACGGTAACGCGCTCGGTTTTGTTTGGGTCGACCAGAATACGAACTTCGGCGTCAGCTCGCGGCAGCTTCGAGAAATCGACGCGCGGAACAGCAATGACCGCCGGCTCCGCTATCTCGACGGGTTCGATAGCAGCTACAATTTCGCTTTCAGTGTCCGGCTCGCCGACCAACTCTTCGGCGACTTCCTCATCGACGATTTCCTCAACCATCGGTTCCTCGGGCAAGGCCTCCGCTTCCTGTAACGGCGCAGCTTCCTGTACGACTGGCTCCTGCAGCACCTCCTGAGACTCCTGAATCAAGAAGCGCTCCTTGAGCGAATCAAACCAACCGAGTTGATTGCCAGCCACACCGAGGAGCCCAAGCAGCACGAATAGCGCAATAATCACTCGGCCCGAACCAGACGTCTCAGCCGGCTCACTGAATCGTGCGGGCGCTGGTATATCGACGGTTATCTTTTCCCCTGTTGCCTTTACATCCAGTGCCTCGACGAATTCCGCCATTGATTCGAATCGTGTCACTCGCGAGTACGACAGCGCCTTTTTCAAGACGCGCCAATTCTCGTCACTCAGTTTATCCAGTCGCTGCGGCTTCATGCCTTCCTCGGCAGCCTCCGCTGCATTGCGTGGTCCGAACACTCGATAGCCCGCAATGAGCCGATACAGCAAACACGCCAGAGAAAAGACGTCATCAGCTGGAACCGGCTTTTCTCCGGTCAACACCTGCATGCTTGAATAGGCCGGTGTCAGCAGTCCGAGGACGCCCGGATCAAAGGTCGGATCTTTCTCCAGTTGCTGTTGCCGCACCCGCGCGACACCGAAGTCAAATAACTTCGCATCGCCATTAGGTGCGATCATGATATTGCCGGGCTTGACATCAGCGTGGACGATGCCGCAACGATGTGCATAGTCGAGCGCCTTACCGATCTGGCGCACAATCTTGAATGCGCGCTCCGTATCGATGCTCCCCGAGTCCGGCGAATCGAGGATATCGGCCAGGGTCCGGCCCTCGAGCCACTCCATTACTATGAAGTACAGTTCATCGTCTCGATCGAGATCGATGAAACGAACGATATTCGGGTGTACCAGGCATCGTCCTTTGGCGGCTTCCTGCTGCAGCGCTCTTAGCGCTGCGCCATTTTGTGACAGCTTCGGTGACAGTATCTTCACAGCCACCCAGGGCGCCTCCGTTCCTGCTTCAGCGAGCCGCCTGTCCATAGCTTTATAAACGACGCCCATGCTGCCGCCTGTCACACGCTCCTGCAGCATGAATCGGTCACGCAGCACAGACCCAACTTGCACATGCCCGTCCGCCGACTTCGGCTCGATCATGGCTGCAGTTGGAATCACCATCGTGGAAGTGAGCGAATTTTCGGCAGAAGCGCCTTCTGCTGAGGGCTCGAACGGGATCGACCGCTCCATCCGTGCGGTCGGTTCCGGCACCGCTGGGCTCGTCGGTATCTGCTCGGTTACATAGCGATCGAGCATCGACTTGACGAGCTGAAACGTCTCCTTACGCAGATCACCGCTCTCATAGCGCTCCTGCAAAACGCGCCGGATTTCCGCTTCGCTGCCATCGCCATTGCTTAGCAGACACCCGACGCTCGCCTGGATCTCGGCGAGCATTTCGACGTCGTCGATCTTGTCGTCGAGAACTCGACAACTGGTCGACGAGCGATTCGCGAATTTTGTTCGATTCTGCGTTCATGATTCCTGCTGGTTACCCTGGTGTCGCTGCGACAACTGCGGATTGATCCAGATTGATCGAATTCTACCGGTTCGGTCAAGCAAACACGCGGAACTGGTCGTCAAATTACCTTGCCTGGATTGAGTGTATTCTTCGGATCCAGCGCTGCTTTTACAGCCTCCATTAGCGCGACTTCCGTGCCGCCGCGATATTGTCGCAAATACTCTCTTTTGAGCACCCCGATACCGTGTTCTGCGCTGATGCTGCCTCCAAGCTCGTGGACAAGTTCATAGATCGCCGACGGTCAGCTCGGCGCCGTCGGCGAGAAAGCGATCGCCGTCAGCACCGATCGGCTGCGAAACGTTGTAGTGCAGGTTGCCGTCCCCCACATGACCAAACGCAACCAGGCGTGCATCGGGCGACATGCGTTCGAGCAACGAATCGCCACGCTCCAGAAACTCGCCGATACTGCCGATGGGCACCGCTATATCGTGTTTGAGGCTCGCTCCTTCTGGTTTTTGCGCTTCGGAAAGCGAATGCCGCATTCGCCAGAATCGATCCGCTTCCGCTTTGTTCTTCGCGACTATGGCGTCACTGATCAGTCCCTCTTCCAACGCGTTTGCGAGCGTACTCTCAATCTCGGATCCCGAACCGGCGACGATCACTTCGCACAGGACATACCATGGATAATCTTCCTCAAACGGTGGTGCCGAGTCCGGAATGTGGCGCGCAACAAATTGCAGACATCGCCTGGATATCAGCTCGAATGCCTGAATTCGATCGGCGAGCCGTTCACGCATTCGAGTAAGCAATTGCACGGCGCTGTTCGCACTCGGCAACGCAAGGAAGAGCGTCGCTGTCTCACCCGGATCCGGATACAGCTTCAGGGTCGCGGCCGTAATCACGCCCAGCGTTCCCTCGCTGCCAAGGAACAGCTGCTTGATATCGTATCCAGCCGTGTCCTTGCGCAGCGATCGCAGCCCATTCCACACGGTGCCGTCGGCCAGGACTACTTCCAGGCCAAGCACCTGCTCCCGGGCTGTGCCGTAGCGCAGCACATTGATCCCTCCGGCATTGGTCGAAAGATTGCCGCCGATCTGACAGCTGCCCTCAGCGCTGAGACTCAACGGGAAATACCGATCGACATTTCGCGCAGCCTGCTGCACGTCGGCGAGAATGCAGCCGGCTTCGACAACGATTGAAAAGTCGTTCGCATCGATCGCCCGTATCGCATTGAGTCGCGACAAGGACAGCAGTACCTGCCGACCCGAGGCATCGGGAATCGCGCCACCGCAGAGTCCGGTGTTGCCACCCTGCGGAACGATCGCGACGTGCGCCGCCGCGCAGGCTTTACATCACTTCGGACACCCGGGCGGTCGTGTCCGGCGCGACCATGACCAGCGTTTTGCCGCGCAGCCTGCCTCGCCATTCGGTCAGGTGCGGCTCCAGCTCATCAGCATCATCTGACCAGCCTTTTTCACCAACGATTGCCTTCAGGTCCTCAACCAGCATTCTGCTTCTCGAAAATCGCCTGTCTCGCGAAAGTGTCCCAGTCTATGTTGCTACCGCAAAACACCAGGACGATCGTTGCGCCGGATAGCTCATTGCGCAGTGGACCAAGCAACGCGGCAGTACTCGCGGCGCAGGCAGGCTCCACTGCTATTTTCATACGTTGAAAAAGCATGCCCATCCCCTTGCGCAGCTGGATGTCGTCAACCAGAACGAGCCGGTCGACATGTTGCCGGCACAGTTCAAACGAATACGGCATTGCGAATGGAGCACCGAGACTATCGGCAATGGTCCGCACCGTATCGATCGCCTTTGGTTCGCCCGCGTCGAAACTCCTGTGCATGGAGTCCGCGCCGCTCGGCTCCACGCCGAAAATCTTGCTGTTCGGACGTAATTGCTTGACCGCATTTGCAATGCCCGCAATCAATCCCCCGCCACCAATCGGCACGATGACAGCATCAAAATGATCACATTGCTCGCAGATCTCCAGCCCGACTGTTCCTGTTCCCGTCGCAATCGCCGCACCTTCGAAAGGATGCACGAAAAACCGTCCTTCCTTTTCCTGGATGCTCTCGGCGACACGGAATGCCTCGTGCACGTCGTCGACCAGAACCAGGTCTGCGCCATACATCCTGCAAGCCTCAATGCGGACCGGATTCGCCGTGCTGATCATGACAATCTTTGCAGTCGCGCCGACAGCCTGAGCCGCGTAGGCGGTCGCCACAGCGTGATTACCCGCACTGACGGCAGTCACACCGGCAGCCCGCTGTGCTTCACTCAGACTGTTAAGCACGGCAAGAGCACCGCGCGCCTTGAACGTGCCGGTGCGCTGCAGGAATTCGAGCTTGCCGAAGATCCTCGTGCCTTTACCCATCAGGTCCTCCAGGGCGGCACAGCGAAGCAACGGAGTGCGAATGAGGTCGCAGCCCAGCGAATCCCGCAAGGCCTGTATCTCTGTGATACGGGGTCCCCTAGTCATAGTCGCCCAACCCGCTCGTCGGACGGTTCATTATGTAAAATCGGCCAAACCCTGCGTTCAAGAAATCTCCGAAATATAAAATAGATACACGCACTTCCTGATAATACTTGCGCTATACATAAGAGTTGATTACTTTCGACTGGCGGTATCGGCGCAACAGCGATACCGGCGCTGGCTGTGCGAACTGTGGCAGAGAAAACAGTCGCACGGAAGTCGCTTTGGGCACACTCATGGAACTTGACGATCTATCGCAATCCGGAATTCGGCGTATAGCTGATTTTTCGCCGTACCTGGATCAACTGGCCGGCCTCGCGCAGGAGATGGGCCTGCGTCAGCGCAGCAATCTCGTCCACCTGGAACAGTGCCTGCACCAGCACTGGTCGCTCGGTCAAAATAACATCCTGAGTTGGGCCCCGCTCGATGACGGGCTGCTGATCCTGGTGGTGCCCCACTACGCCATCGCTGAGTACACGTCGCCGCAGTCCGATGGCAATACATGCGCAGGTTTCCGCAAAATTTATCACCGAGTTGATTTCCGGGGAGCGACAGCTGTCGTTGACGCAGATGCAGAAGGTTGCGCGCTTGCTCGATGTTGAGCCAAAGGTCCTTCAATTTGCGCCAGCCGCTGACCGGGCACCCCGTCGAGACACAGATTATCGAAAAGATGATTCGCCGCTACGGCATCAACTACGTCGCCAGTCGCGCCGTGACGCTGTTCGATATCGTGGGCTTCAGCCTGCTGACACCATTTGAGCAAATGACCCAGCTCAACAGCCTGTCTTACTCGCTGAATTCGGCGCACGCCAAGATGCTCGAACAGGATGTCGGCATCAACTTCGCCCGCTCTTCGAGTGGCGACGGGTTCTATGTCTGGAATCGAGACGACGGCCTCGAAGCCAACGTCAATCTGTATCACTTCATGCATATTGTTCTTGCGGACAATGCGATCGCGCGCAGCAAGTCGACATCGAAGGCCGTGCCGCGCCTTCGCGCCTGTTTTCACGTCGGCGCATGTTACGAATTCCATCAGGCCGAAGGCCTGAATCCGACCATGCACGACTTTATCGTCGGTGACGTCACGATCGAACTCGCGCGCATGATCGACGCGGCCCTGCCTGGTCAGATACTCGTCGGGGATTTTCTTGCGGACATCACGGACGAATACGTTGATCCGGCGCAGACCCAGGCGAACCTGGACGCCGTCACATTTCTGCAACGTGCGCAGGGCAACCTGGCCAAGCTGAGTGGCATGGAATTCTCCGGCGAGCGTGTCACGGCAATCAAGTGCTATCTGACCGGCGAAGACATGGGCGGCGGACAGTTCAATATTCGTCGATTGCACATCAAGGACAAACACGGTCTGTCACGCGTCGCTTACAACGCCAAGGTCAATATCTACCGCGAAACGGCGCAGCCGATTCTGCTTGGGATCGAAGACAGGAAGCTGATGCCGCGGCGATCCCTGGCTAGCCACGTCGCCGATTGGCGGACCACTCGCGATCTGGCGATGAAGTTGGTCGGGGCGAGAGGATTCGAACCTCCGACCCCCACAACCCCATTGTGGTGCGCTACCAGGCTGCGCTACGCCCCGACCGAGTTTCAGACAAACGCTGAGGGCGGCAATGATACTTGCCGTTTTGCAGAGAAGAAAGCGGATTATCAGCGCCGCAGTATCTTCAGAACTTGTTCAAGTTCCAGTCGTAACTGCTTGATAATCTGTTGACTTTGCGTGACATCGGTTTTCGCAGTGTCACCCATCAGACGTTGACGCGCGCCGCCGATCGTGAAGCCCTCGTCATACAGGAGGCTCCGAATCTGGCGGATGATCAAGACATCCTGACGCTGATAATAGCGGCGATTGCCGCGCCGCTTGACCGGCTTCAGCTGTGGAAATTCCTGTTCCCAATACCTGAGCACGTGCGGCTTCACGGCACAAAGATCGCTTACTTCACCGATGGTGAAGTAGCGCTTGCCAGGAATTGGAGGTAGTTCGTCGTTATTCCCCGGTTCCAGCATATGCTTCTACTCGGGCCTTTAGTTTTTGTCCCGGCCGAAACGTCACCACACGTCGCGCGGTGATCGGGATTTCTTCTCCCGTTTTCGGGTTACGTCCCGGCCGTTCTTTTTTATCCCGAAGATCAAAATTTCCGAAATCCGGAAAGTTTGACCTGCTCCCCAACTGCCAGTGATGCTCGCAGTTCCTCAAAGTACATGTCGACAAGTTCGCGAGCTTCTCGCTTGTTCAGACCAAGCTCGTTGAACAGCGATTCCGCCATATCTGCTTTTGTCAGTGCCATTGCTTCCTAGTCTCTCAACTCGCCGCCAAATTTGTCTTGTAATTTTCGCACTGCTGCGGCCATTGCGGCGTCCGCATCATCGTCAGTAAGGGTGCGGGATGTTTCCTGCAAAATCAAGCCTAAAGCTACGCTTTTTAGCCCAGCTTCTATGCCGGGGCCCTTATAAATGTCAAAAATCCTGACGCTTGAAATCAGATCGGGGGCAGCTCGCCGCGACCGCCGCGACGAGTTCGTCCGCCGAGATCTTGTCGTCGACAACCACGGCAATGTCACGACGAATCGATGGAAACTTCGACACGGAAACTGCTTTGGGTGCTGCTGATGCAAGCGCCGCTGCCGCATCCAGCTCAAACAGGATATGCGTCGCGCTTGAGTTCGAAGAACTTCGACATGACGTGGATGCAACTTGCCCATAACACCCAGTTTCTGCCCGTCGCGCATGATGGTTGCCGCCTGCCCGGGCTGCAAGGCCGGATGCTCGGTCGCGACAAATTCGATATTTGACGTGTCGCCGGCAAGCTTAGCAAGGCGCGTCAACATCGCCTTTAACGTCAAAGAAATCAACAGATTGACTTTGGCCGCCCCACTGCTCCGGAAGCGCGGAACCCATCGCTACACCGGCGATACGCACAACCTCGCTATGATCATCGAGCGCTCCGTGAAACGATTTACCAATTTCGAACAGACGAACTCGATCCTGTTGCCGCGACGTATTTGATGCGGCAGCGCTCAACATTCCGGGCCAAAGCGACGCACGCATGACCGACATTTCGGAGGAAATCGGATTACTCAATACCAGTTCCGGCTTCGATGCCAGTCAAATTGCGTGTTCGACTGCGCGTCGATGAAACTGTAGGTGATGACTTCCTGATAATCGCGCGCAACCAGGGTCGTTGCAGCCTGCTCGAGATCGACCCTGGATTCGGTGACTGTCTCAAGTGGCGTTTCCGCGATTGCCGTCGCCTCCGGAATCGCGTCGTAACCATAGATGCGGGCTATTTCCTCGATCAGATCCACCTCAATTTCGATATCGAAGCGATAGCCAGGCGCCGTGACGTCCCAACCGTCGTCAACAGCAGTCACCGAGAGACCCAGTCGCTGCAGAATATTCACGATGGTATCGTCGTCAATCTCCAGTCCGAGCAGTGTCGCAATCCGGGTGCGACGCACCCGTATCGCGCCGCGTACGGCAAAAATTCGTGCGCCGTTTGCAACAGTAACGGACCGGCCTCGCCGCCGGATATTTCGAGCAGTAACTGAGTTGCTCGTTCGACAGCACGTGCCTGACCCGCCGGGTCAACACCGCGCTCAAAACGCAGTGACGCGTCGGTGTGCAGTCCGTATGAGCGCGCCCGTCCCGCCATGAACTCCTGTGGCCAGAATGCTGCCTCGAAGAACACGTCGACGGTCGCATCGGTGACGGCCGTGCTGAGGCCTCCCATGATGCCGGCCAGGCCGATTGCGCCGCTGTCGTCGCTGATTACGAGTGTGTCCGCGTTGACCAAGACCTCTTTTTCGTCCAGCAGCGTGACCTTTTCGCCCTGCTTGGCCAGTCTCGGACGAATGGGGCCGTTTACGAGCTGCAAGTCATAGGCGTGAAGCGGTTGGCCGAGTTCGAGCATGACGTAGTTGGTGACATCGACGACCGGATGGATGGTCCTCAGACCCGCGCGCCGCAACTTCTCGCTCATCCACAACGGCGACGCCGCCGTGGGATCGATGCCGCGGATCACGCGACCCGCAAAATTGGGACAGCCCTCTGGCAGATCCACCTCCACGGGATGCGTATCGTCAATCGTCGCTGGTACCGGTGCAATATCGGTCTCCCTGAGCGCCGCTCCGGTCAGGGCGGAGACATCTCTCGCAATACCCAAAACGCTGAAACAGTCTCCGCGATTGGGCGTTAGATCGAGATCGATGACGGCGTCCGGCAAGCTGCAAGTAGTCCGCCAGCGGCTCGCCCACCGGCGCATCCGTTGGCAACGCGATGATGCCGTCAGACTCATCCCCGAGCCCGAGTTCCACGGCGGAGCACAGCATGCCGTTCGACGTGACACCGCGAATCTTCGATTTGCGTAGCTTGATGCCGTTCGGCAGGCTCACCCCGGGTTTTGCCAGCGGGCTCTTCATGCCCTTGACGACATTCGGCGCTCCGCAGACGACTTCAATCACAGCGGCGCTGCCATCAGAAACCTGGCAGACACTCAGGCGATCCGCATTCGGGTGCTTTGCCACCGCGACAACTTCGGCCACGACAACGCCCTCCAGACCGGCGCCTTCGTGCTGGATAGCGTCCACTTCGTGTCCCGCCATCGTCAGTCGATGTCCAAGAGCTTCGGTATCGAGGTCCGGATCGACCCATTCACGCAACCAGGATTCAACGATCTTCATGGCGATTACCTGAACTGCCCAAGGAAGCGCAGATCATTTTCGAAGAAAGTGCGCAGGTCCGTCACGCCGTAGCGCAACATGGCCAGGCGCTCAACGCCCATGCCGAACGCATACCCAGTGAATTCCTCGGAATCGACTCCAGCGGCTTCGAGCACGTTCGGATGCACCATGCCGCAGCCGAGAATCTCGAGCCATTTGCCTTTCTCCCACAGGATATCGACTTCGGCGGACGGCTCGGTAAACGGAAAATAGGATGCTCGAAAGCGCAGTTCGGCGTCGCGCTCGAAGTAACTTTCGACGAACTGATGCAATACGGCCTTCAGGTTTGCGAGGCTGACGCCGCGATCGATCACGAGGCCCTCGACCTGATGAAACATCGGCGTATGCGTCTGGTCCGAGTCGCATCGATACACACGACCCGGCGCAATGATGCGAATCGGCACGCCCTCCTCGACCATCGAGCGAATCTGAACCGGCGAAGTATGTGTGCGCAGCAACTTTCCATTCGGAAAGAAGAACGTGTCGTGCAGCGCGCGCGCAGGGTGATCTGGTGGAAAGTTGAGCGCCGTGAAGTTATGGAAATCATCCTCGATCTCCGGACCCGAACGAATGCCGAATCCGGCATTGCGGAATATCTTGTCGATTCGCGCCATTGCGCGGGACACTGGATGCCTGCCACCGATGGCGACACCGCGTCCCGGCAGGGTCACGTCGACTGCATCACCGGCCAGCCTGGCCTCGAGGGATGCCGCTGCGAGAGATTCTCGGCGCGCATTGATGCGGCTCTGTAATTGCTGCTTGGCCGCGTTGATTTCCTGCCCGGCGGCCGGGCGATCCGCAGCGGGCAAGTCGCTGAGCGACTTGAGCCGCGCCGTCAACTCACCTTTTTTGCCCAGGTAAGTAACTCTGACTGCATCCAGTGCAGCCAGATTAATCGCCGCGTCGATTTCCGATACCGCTGTTTGAACCAGCTCGCTCAGTGCCTGCATGAGGTTTCGTCCGATCAGGCGCGGCTCTGCCACGCCGGCTTCGGTAAGCTAGCTGCTTTGTGCCAGGCTGGCTTTCGCCTGTTCCGCTATTGCGCCAAATCCCTCGGGATCACGGACTGCGATGTCCGCAAGTACTTTACGGTCGACCTCGATATTGGCCAGATTCAGACCATTGATCAGACGGCTGTAGGACAGTCCGTGCAGACGAGCTGCAGCATTGATCCGCGCAATCCACAACGCACGGAACTGGCGTTTGCGCTGGCGGCGATCGCGGTATGCATATTGGCCGGCTTTGATTACAGCCTGTTTCGCGGTCTTGTACAGCTTGCTACGCGCGCCGTAGTAACCCTTAGCTTTGCCGAGGACCTTCTTATGGCGGGCTTTTGCGGTGACGCCGTTCTTTACTCTTGCCATCTCTCAATCTCCTCTTAGCTGTAAGGGAGCATGCGGCGCACGCTCTTTACGTCGCTGTCGGCAACCTGCTCGGTCAGACCCAGCTGGCGCTTACGCTTCGACTTCTTCTTGGTAAGAATGTGATTGAGATGGGACTGGGCTCGCTTGAAGCCGCCCTTACCCGTGCGCCGGAAGCGCTTGGCCGCGCCCCGGTTGGTTTTCATTTTCGACATTGTCTTCTCCACTTTGGTTGGCCGTGCTACGTACCGGATTAGCGGCCGATGCAGGCGGGATACATATCGCGCAGTTGTCGATTCCCGCGCGACGCAAAAAATTAATGCTTCTTCGGTGCCATCACCATGATCATTTGCCGTCCTTCCATCTGCGGCATTTGCTCGACAGTGGCGTACTCTTCCAGGTCCCCTCGGACCCTGGCCAGCAGATTGGCGCCCAGGTCCTGGTGCGCCATCTCGCGGCCCCTGAATCTCAACGTGACCTTGGTCTTGTCTCCGTTCTCCAGGAACTGCACGAGCTTGCGCAGCTTCACCTGGTAGTCACCCTCGTCCGTCCCCGGACGAAACTTGATTTCCTTAACGTGGACCTGCTTTTGCTTGCGTTTGGAAGTCTGAGCCTTCTTGTTCTGTTCGAACAGGTATTTGCCGAAGTCCATCACCCGGCAGACCGGCGGCTCCGCGTTTGGCGAAACCTCGACGAGGTCCAGTCCGACACTCTTGGCCAACTCGATACCTTCGGCCAGCGGCATTACGCCGGCTTGCTCACCTTCCGCATCGATTACGCGGACTTCCTGGGCGTCGATTTCCTCATTACGCCTTACGCGCTTTGTGGCTGCGATCCTTAAATCCTCCAATACTCAACAGGTCCCCGCGGCTACGTTCGCATCAATGCGTCGCAACAAGAGCGGGAACGCGATTCTATATAGCCGAATAGCAAGAAACAACCGTGGAAGCGGCTGTTTTCTCAAAAAAATCAGGCATTTTGTGGCCAATCCGCAACGCTTTCAGCAGCTTGCCAATTTGGTGGGCGATGGTGGTCTCGAACCACCGACCTCCACGATGTCAACGTGGCGCTCTACCCCTGAGCTAATCGCCCTTCTGAATCAATGTGCCCTCGGTACGACCCCCTGAGCTAATCGCCCTTCCCCAATACCTTCGCCGTGCCGGAGGGCGGCATAAGATACTCAAGCCACCGGCCACACGCAAGGCCGGTCATCCGGCTTTGCGGTCCGTCAAACCGAGGCTCTGCTGGCGAATGCGGACGATCTCGTCGCGCAGGCGCGCAGCCTCCTCGAACTCGAGGTCGCGCGCGTGCTTGAGCATCTGCTTCTCGAGCTTCACGGCACGCTTCATCAGCTGTTCGGGCGTCATCTTCTCGTACTGGGCGCCGTCCTCGGCAATCCGCCGGCGACCTCTGCCAGGCACCGGATACGCCGCTTCCATGATATCCGCGACCTGTTTGACGATACTTGCCGGTTCGATGCCGTGTTCCTTATTGTATTCGACCTGCCGCTCACGACGGCGATCGGTTTCATCGAGCGCCCGCTGCATCGAGCCTGTGATGCGGTCGGCGTATAAAATAGCAGTGCCATGCAGGTGGCGTGCGGCGCGGCCTATCGTCTGAATCAACGCTCGTTCGGAGCGCAGAAAGCCCTCCTTGTCAGCATCGAGAATCGCCACCAGCGATACCTCCGGCATATCCAGACCTTCGCGCAACAAGTTGATGCCGACCAGCACGTCAAACGCCCCGAGCCGCAGATCGCGGATAATCTCGGTTCTCTCGACTGTCCCGATGTCGGAATGCAGGTAACGCACACGTTTGCCGTGCTCCTGCAGATAATCGGTCAGATCTTCGGCCATGCGCTTCGTGAGCGTTGTAATCAATACACGCTCGTCAACCGCGACGCGCTTGGTGATTTCCGACAGAACGTCGTCAACCTGGGTTTTCGCGGGCCTTATCTCAACCTTCGGATCTACAAGTCCTGTCGGCCTGACAAGCTGCTCGACGAGGTTATCGGCGTGTTCGAACTCATAGTTGCCAGGTGTCGCCGATGTGTAAATGGTCTGCGGCGCCAACCTCTCGAACTCGTCGAATCTGAGCGGCCGGTTGTCGAGTGCGGATGGCAGACGAAAGCCGAATTCGACGAGCGTCTCTTTTCGCGAACGGTCACCTTTGTACATGGCGCCCAGTTGCGGGACCGTGACGTGACTTTCATCGATGACCAGGATCGCATTATCGGGCAAATAGTCGAACAGACACGGCGGCGGTTCGCCGGCCTCGCGGCCGGACAGATAGCGCGAGTAGTTCTCGATTCCGGAACAGTAACCGAGCTCTTTTATCATCTCTAAATCAAATAAAGTTCTCTGCTCAAGTCTTTGAGCTTCAAGTAGTTTTTCATTATTTCTAAGATAGTCGAGGCGCTCTTTCAATTCGACCTTGATCAGCTCACATGCCTCCAGCAGCTTCTCTCGCGGCGTCACGTAATGCGTCTTCGGGAAGATTGTGAGCCGCGCGACGCGAGTAGTTACTTCGCCAGTGAGCGGATCGAAGTATGAGAGGGACTCTATTTCGTCGTCGAATAATTCGATTCGCACGGCATCACGGTCCGAGTCGGCCGGAAATACGTCAATGACGTCGCCACGAACCCGGTAGGTGCCCTGGGAAAGGTCCAGCTCATTGCGCTGATACTGGAGCTCGGCAAGTCGCCGCAAGATGGTCCGTTGATCGATCCTGTCGCCGCGTACAAGGTGCAGCACCATGCTGAAGTATGCCTCGGGATCTCCGAGCCCGTAGATCGATGATACGGTCGCGACGATTATGGCGTCGGATCGTTCGAGCAGTGCTTTGGTGGCCGAGAGGCGCATTTGCTCAATATGCTGATTGATCGACGCGTCTTTTTCGATGAAGGTGTCCGAGCTCGGTACATAGGCTTCAGGCTGGTAGTAGTCGTAATAGGACACGAAGTATTCGACGGCATTGCGGGGAAAGAAGTCGCGCATCTCGCCGTAAAGTTGCGCGGCCAGCGTTTTGTTCGGCGCAAGGATGATGGCGGGCCGCTGCAGCCGCTCTATTACGCTGGCAACCGTAAATGTCTTGCCCGATCCCGTTACGCCCAAGAGTATCTGGCGCGCCAACCCGTCACTGAGGCCTTCGACGAGGCTGGCTATCGCCCCGCCCTGATCGCCGGCCGGCTGGAAACTTGATACCAGTGTCAGGCGATCACGGTCGGCCGCTGTTGTTTTCTTTGGCAGGTGTGTCGTTTCACGTACCATATTTGTCAGTTGCGCGGAGGCAAACGAGTGAGTTTATCAGTTTCAAAACGCATGTCGCGGGTCAAGCCCTCGCCGACTGGTGCCGTATTGGCACTGGCGGTCGAATTGCGTGCCGCTGGTCGCGACATCATCAGTCTCGGTGCGGGTGAGCCCGACTTCGACACGCCGCAGGCGATCAAGGATGCGGCAATCAGCGCGATCGAGGCCGGGGCAACCAAATACACGCCGATTGACGGTACAGCCGGGCTCAAAGCTGCTATCCAGCGAAAGTTCCTTCGCGACAACAATCTCGCTTATGAGCCGGCGCAAATCGTTGTCACGGCCGGCGCGAAACAAGCATTGTTCAATCTCTGCCTGGGCCGGCTCGGGCCTGGTGATGAGGCCATCATTCCGTCGCCCTACTGGGTCTCATACCCGGACATGGTTCTACTTGCAGAAGCAGAACCCGTCATTATCAAAGCGGGCATCGAGGAGGATTTCAAGATTACGCCCATCCAACTCGACGCGGCCATCAGCGACAACACACGCCTTTTCATTCTCAACAGCCCATCGAATCCGACCGGCGCCAGTTATGACGAAGCCGAACTCAGAGCTTTGGGTGAAATCCTCGAGTCCCATCCTCAGGTGGTCATTGCCGCTGACGATATCTACGAGCCCATTCATTGGGCCGATAGTCCTTTTGTAAGTTTTGCGACGGCTTGCCCATCATTGGCCGAACGCACGGTAACCGTAAATGGTGTCTCCAAAGCCTATGCAATGACCGGTTGGCGTATTGGCTATGCGGCGGGACCTCTGGAACTGATTGGAGCCATGAAAACCATTCAGAGCCAGAGCACGTCGAATCCCTGCAGCGTGTCGCAGGAAGCTGCTCAGGCGGCTCTCGACGGGGACCAGGGTGTCGTTGCCAGGATGGCGGCCGAGTACCGGGCGCGTCACGATTATCTCGTCGCGGCCCTGAACGAGATTCCGGGCTTCGAATGCCGCCCCGGAGAGGGCACGTTTTATGCGTTTCCCCGCGTTACAGGGGCGCTCGAGCGACTCGGTATCGGCAGTGACATGGAACTGACAGAGCATCTGCTCAACGAGGCCAATGTCGCCGTAGTCCCGGGCAGCGCCTTTGGTGCGCCCGGCTATCTGCGGCTGTCATTCGCTTGTTCGCCGCCAGACGCTCGAGGAAGCGGTGCAGCGCATAAAACTGGCCGTGTCTGCTTGACTTAGGATGGGGGCTGGACGAAAATCTCGGCCCGCACCTGTTGGTGCTCGACTATTCCCCGATAGCTCAGTTGGTAGAGCGATTGACTGTTAATCAATTGGTCCCTGGTTCGAGTCCGGGTCGGGGAGCCAAATTATGAAAAAGCCCTCTTTTGTGAGGGCTTTTTTTTGTCACTTTAATTGAGACGATTGCATTCGCTGCGCTGCTAGACTGGTGTTTAGCCCACCAGACAATCTCGGACCCGAGTCAGACGACCAGCGTCAGCGCTATGGCTAAAACCAATCATATTCGGTGTAACGCCCTCGCCTTGTTCTGGGGATTTGCCGAAGCAACCGTTTTCATCATTGTTCCCGATGTACTGATCAGTTGGGTCGCGATCCACAGCTACAAACGCGCCTTCATCGCTTTGCCGTCTTCTGGGTCGGGCTTTATGCCTGGTACTTCAGCGTCATGGCGGATAGCAATTGATCCGCGGTCATTGAGTGGCTAGTCAGTCGCAGCGACATCGATGACCGTCAGCCAGACAAAGCGCACGAAATCAACGAACGCGTCTTCTGCGACGCGCTCATTATCACTGTGCGCGCCGTTGCCGCTATTCCGTTCCGCGATACTTCGAGTCGGTCCGATACCGTATGCCGGCACACCTTTCGCCCTGACTTGGGCCATATCAGTACCGCCGGTCGACATTGTCGGCAACACGATCGCCTCGGGATACATACGATTTGCGACGCGTTCGAGGCTTTCGAACATCGCGTTGTCGATTCCTGACGGCGGCGCCGCTGGCCGGTAAATGCGTTCCGGGACGATCTCGATCCTTGGATCGTCGATCACCTCGGCCAGTTGATCGTAAAACCCGGTCACGTCTTCATCGGGCAGCATTCGTATGTCGAGAATCGCAGACGCCTCGGACGGTATGACGTTTTTACGAAAACCCGCCTCGATGACCGTCGGCACGACGGAAGTACGCAGTATCGAGTAATGATACGGATAGTTTTCCAGGAAGTGCTGCTGAATAGTCTGCGTTTCGTCGGGATTTTCAACGTTGAGATAACGGTAGGCGTCGTCAGGTGACGATACCGTGGCCAGGCGCTCGAAATAGACCCTGGTCGTTTCGTTGAGGCGCATATCGGTTTGCCATGCATCGGCTCTCGTCACCGCACGCGCCAGCAACGCAACCGCATTATCGACACGTGGCACAGAGCCATGCCCGGCCGTGCCGCGCGCGACCAGCGTTGCACGCCGAATCACTTTCTCAGTAGTCTGAACACTGAATACGTTGACGCGACCGTCTTCGCTGACGCCGCCACCGCCTTCGGCAAGACAGTACTCTGCGGCGATCGCATCCCAATGGTGCTCCACCATGAAATTGATGCCCACGTCGGGGGTACCTTCTTCGCCGGCCTCGGCCAGAAAAATAATGTCACGATCAAGCTCGACGGCGTTTCGCTTGAGCATCAGCATGAGCATCAGCCCCGCAGTGACGTTATCCTTGTCGTCGAGTGAACCGCGACCATAGACGTAACCGTCTTTTCTTACTCCACCGAACGGCTCTTCATTCCATCGCTCGGCCTGCACACCGACAACATCGGTATGACCCATGATCAGGATCGGGCGCTTTGAGCCATTACCCTTGATGCGTGCGACGAGATTGGCGCGTTCTGCGTCCAGCGCATAGAGCTTCGAGTCGATGCCTTCCGCCGCCAGCACAGCTTTGAGGTAGTTCGCGGCCCGCGTCTCGTTTCCAGGTGGATTGGTCGTATTGATTTTGACTAGCTCGACCAGGTGCTGCAGCGATTCTTCCCCGACCGCGTCCCAGTCAATCAGGTAGCGATCCTGTGCCATTGCGGGCGCGAGGATCAACAGCATCAACGTTGTCGCGAGTATGCGCATGGGAGACACCTTTTCGGTAAAATAATCGCTCGGCTCGAAAGCACACAACCGATAAGAATATTTCGAGTGAAGCACAGGGGGTTGTTATGAACAAGAAATTCCTGATCTCATGGGTTGTTATTTTTGTCGTGTGGATGGCGGGCAGCTTTGCCGTGCACGGTGTGTGGCTCAGAGATATGTACGCTCAGCTACCCGGGAACCTGTATCGAACCGAAGGCGATACGCAACAGGCTTATTTTCCTTACATGCTTGCCGCGCACGTCATCATGGCCGGCGCGTTTGTCTGGATTTACCAGCGAGGTCGCGAAAACAAGCCGTGGCTTGCTCAGGGTGTGCGCTATGGCATCGCAATCGCACTGCTCGCGTCGTGCCGACCTACATGATCTACTACGTCGTGCAGCCGTTGCCGGGCAGCATGGTCGTTCAAGCAAATTATCGGCGCTGGCATCCTGTCTAGTGATACTGCTTGGTATGATCGTGGCGTTTCTGAACAAGTCTGCGCAGCGGCAGGCTAGTATTGCCCGCGCCGATCAGTCGTTCACGATTTGGCGCAGGTGTGCGCGAAATGCTTCGCCCGTGTCGGGATGCTCTGAGGCCATAGGCAACTGTCGCTTTCAGGTAGCCCAGTTTGCTACCGCAGTCGAAGCGCCGCCCGGTGAATGAGTAGGCATAGACCGGCGATTCGCCGAGCAGATCTGCGATCGCGTCTGTCAGTTGAATTTCGCCGCCGGCGCCGCGGCCTGTCGTCTCGAGCTTATCGAAAATCTCGGGCGCCAACAGATAACGGCCGACAACCGCTGAATTCGAGGGGGCCTTGCCTGGCTCCGGCTTTTCGACGATCTCGGTGATACGACTGGATTCGTCCACGGCAACGATTCCATAGCTCGAAGTGTCCTGCTTGGGCACTGTCTCTACGGCAATTACGCTACCGCCGTGACGCGCAAACTCGTTCGCCATCTGCGTCAGGCATGGCGGGTCACCGGCGATCAGGTCATCGGCCAGATGCACGAAGAACGGTTCGTCGCCAACGGCGGCTTTTGCACAAAGAACCGCATGGCCCAGCCCCAGTGGCTTGCCCTGCCGAATGTAAATGCACGTAACGCCGTCCGGAACGATGTTATGAATAGACCTGAGAAGATCGTCTTTGCCGCTTTCGGACAAAGCCTGCTCCAGTTCCGGATCTGAATCGAAATGATCCTCGATTGCGCGTTTCGAACTACCTGTGACAAATATCAGCTTCGTTGCCCCGGCGTCGATCGCCTCCTCGACCGCATATTGAATCAGCGGCTTGTCGACGATGGGCAGCATTTCCTTGGGACTCGCTTTTGTCGCCGGCAGGAATCGGGTACCGCGTCCCGCAACCGGAAATACCGCTGACCTGACCTTAATGCTCAATGGGATGCTCCACAGAATCTCTTCTGTACCCATCATAGCCAATAAGAAACACCGGCGTCATGACGCTTGTCACGATCGCCGGTGCTGCGCAGGCAGCCAGCATCCAGCCGCTATTTCTTCTTCGTCGTCGCGACGCGGATATTGGCCAGATTTATCTCTACAGTCTTGTCACCGATGCCCTTGACCAACGACAGATCCTCCGGGTTTTTGAACGGACCGTATTTCTCACGGTACTCGACAATGGCTTTTGCCTTGGCCAGACCGATGCCGTTCAGTTCGCTCGAGATCGTCTCAGCATCAGCCGTGTTGATGTCGACGGGACCGGCAAATGTCCACAGCGGCAGACAGGTTGCAAGCAGGACCAATAATCGTATAGGTGATTTCATCGTAAGCTCCATTTGACGTGAATCGATCGCCGCTTCTGAGCGGCACACGTTTGAAGCTTAGGCAAGTAACACAGCACTTACAGCAAACGAATCTGCCCCGTTTCCGTGGTTTTGACCGCCACGTCGAATGAGTCTGTATCGATCGCCCGATGGACCCGTTACGGACCTCGTGCTAGCGGCTCGTGATGTTGTGCTGCAGGACTGTTTCGAACTGGACCCGGGATGCCGGTCGCTGCGTTTCCCAGTTGCGACAACTAGGGCATTGCCACAACAGTCGTTGGCTCGAGAATCCACACTCCTGGCACTGATAGCGAGGCGTGGCCTTCGCAAGCTTTGACAGTGCGCTTCGTATCTTCACCAGCGCCTCGGCGCGAGAGTCCCCTCCGGCCGCCGACAATTGCTGCAGGTCGACAAACTCAGCCAACGTAGGTTCCTCGAGAATGTACTGCTCCACACATTGATCTATGGTCGGGATACCGCCAATATCATTCACGATCGCCGTGTGCGCGACCAGCGCGCTCATATCCGGGTTCTTCTTAATCATGGAAGTCAACGCACGATCCAGGCTGCTGGTCGAACCTTCACGCTCATGGGCTGCAACAATCTCAGGCAGCGCTTCAGCGATTAGATATGTGTGCTCGTCCATGATCCGTTGATACAGACGAAGTGCCGTTTTGTTATCGTCTGACTGTCGTGCGATATGCGCTCGAGTGAGCGCCCCGCGCAACGTTCGGGGCCTGCCAGCTTGTGCTTTCTTCACATGCCGGCGCGCACTCGCGAAGTCATTTGCCGCGACAGCCGCTTCAGCGAGCTCGCAGTAATAGTGCGCAATTTGCAGCGCTAGCGAACGGCCACCGAGACTTTGCAGCCTTTGCCCGGCGTCAATCGCTTTCTCCCAGTCTTTTTCCTGTTCGTAAATGCCACAGAGATTCTCGAGTGCCTGTACCTGATAGCGCGAACCCTGCGACAGACGCACGAAGAGTTTCTCCGCCCTGTCCAGTAGTCCTGCGTGCAAGTAGTCTTTGGCCAGAGAGAACAACGCCTGGTCTCGCTGCTCAGCCGCGAGGTCAGGACGCGCAATTATGTTCTGGTGTATTCGAATAGCGCGGTCAACTTCACCGCGGCGACGGAACAAGCTGCCAAGGGCAAAGTGCGTCTCGATTGTCTTGTCATCAACGCGCACCATGGCCAAAAAATGCTCAAGAGCCTGGTCAGTCTGCTCGTTCAGCAGGAAGTTGAGACCCTTCAGGTAATCAATATTCAGTGGCGGTGCCGGATCCTCTTCGTCACGTTCACCAAACCGCCCGAGCGCCCAACCTGCTGCCGCAAGCAGCAAGAAAAGCCCCGCGAGAAGGAATGTCGACTCAGTCGGCATCGGATAGTGGCAGGTTCCTGAGAGAACTCACTTCCGATTCGGACACTCGCAACGAGCGCCGCAGAACGCGTCGCTCGTTGATCAGACGAAAAACAAATGCAGTCATGCACAACATACCAAACAGTATGCCGAGCACAAACGTCGCGGCGAAAGCAATTGATACTGGATAGGAACGTTGGAAGAAACCCAGATCCAACACGACCTGGCCGGTATTTAGCGCCGTAAAGGTGAACATCACGGCAAACAAGATAACAACGAGAATGATCAGTCCGGCACGTTTGAACATGCATTCACTCCGAAGAGACTCACCAGTGCATCAGGGCCATCATACCCACAGAGCAGTCTGACCCGTTACAAAGAGTTTATTGCAGTTACCGGCAAGATGGTAACTGCGCGCATCGATGGGTCGCAGGCTGTTTAACTCTTGATCGGAAAATGGCGTGAGGTGTTGACGCGTTCACGAAGATCTTTACCCGGCTTGAAGTGCGGCACGTATTTGCCGGACAAAGCGACAGCCTCACCCGTCTTGGGATTACGCCCTATTCGCGGCGGCCGAAAATGCAGCGAAAAGCTCCCGAACCCGCGAATTTCTATGCGCTGACCCTTTGCCAGAGAATCGCTCATCAAGTCCAGTAGGTGCTTGACTGCCAATTCCACGTCCTTCG
This sequence comes from uncultured Gammaproteobacteria bacterium, assembly GCA_963711285.1. Classification (GTDB taxonomy): domain Bacteria; phylum Pseudomonadota; class Gammaproteobacteria; order Steroidobacterales; family Woeseiaceae; genus UBA1847. The sequence goes on from CAVQDJ010000006.1 coordinate 88,603, forward strand.
CCGGAAGGTGCTTCTGCTTGCGCGCGATAACTTCTATTAGTTCTGATTTGGTCATCTTTCGCTTCGCTTTTTCTTCTGCAGCCCGTAACCCACGGATAATACTAACAATATAGCCCAGACCAACCGGTCTGGGCTACTGTTTTTACGTATTATTTGCTTCCGCCGGACATTTTTTCCTTAAGAAGCTCCCCGAGCGTCGTGCCGACAGGGGCAGCACCCGCATCAGACTTGTAGCTGCTGATGGCATCGGCCTCCTCGGAGACCTCCTTGGCCTTGATCGACAATGCGATGGTTCGGTTCTTGCGGTCTACATTGGTGAACTTGGCCTCTATCTCTTCGCCCATCTTGATCATCGTACGCGCATCCTCTACCCGACCGCGTGCCAGCTCCGAGGCTCGCAGCGAACCGAGTACGCCATCGCCGAGGTCAATAGTCGCGCCACGCGCGTCCACCTCGGTTACCGTGCCCTTGACGATCGAATTCTTCGGATGCTCGGCAAGCCAGGCGGAGAACGGATCTTTCTCAAGCTGCTTGATGCCCAGAGAGATGCGCTCACGCTCGGCGTCGATCGCGAGTACCGCAGCGTCGATTTCCTGGCCTTTCTGGTAATTGCGGACCGCTTCTTCGCCGGGCACCTCCCAGGAGATGTCCGACAGATGAACCAGGCCATCGATACCACCGTCCAGACCGATGAATATGCCGAAGTCGGTGATCGACTTGATCTGGCCCGATACCTTGTCGTTGCGGTTGAAAGTCGCGGCAAACTCTGCCCAAGGATTCGACTTACACTGCTTGATGCCCAGAGAAATACGGCGGCGCTCCTCGTCGATTTCGATGACCATGACTTCGACTTCGTCGCCAACCGACACAACACGTGCCGGATTGACGTTCTTGTTGGTCCAGTCCATTTCGGAAACGTGAACCAGACCTTCGACACCATCCTCAATCTCAACAAAGCAGCCGTAGTCGGCGATATTGGTGATCTTGCCAAACATGCGAGTTTGCTGCGGATAGCGGCGAGCCAGATCTTTCCACGGATCGTCGCCCAGCTGCTTCATGCCGAGCGATACGCGCTGACGTTCACGATCAAACTTGAGAATCTTGACGTCGATCTCGTCGCCGACGTTAACTACTTCGGATGGATGCTTGACTCGTTTCCAGGCCATGTCCGTGATGTGCAGGAGGCCGTCGATTCCGCCAAGGTCCACAAAGGCACCATAGTCAGTGAGATTCTTGACGATTCCCTTGATGGTATTGCCTTCCTGCAGACCTTCCAGCAGCGCTTCGCGTTCTGCGGAGTATTCCTGCTCGACGACCGCACGACGCGATACAACGACGTTGTTGCGGCGCTTATCCAGCTTGATGACCTTGAACTCGAGGCTCTTGCCTTCAAGATAACCAGGATCGCGTACCGGACGAACATCGACCAGCGAACCCGGCAGGAACGCCCGGACGTTGTCGATTTCGACCGTGAAACCGCCTTTGACGCGTCCATTGATGATTCCTTCGACGACCGCGGAATCTTCGAACGCTTTCTCGAGATCAATCCAGGTACGGGCACGAATCGCTTTCTCTCGCGACAGCTTGGTCTCGCCGAATCCGTCTTCAACGGCATCCAGCGCGACTTCGATCTTATCGCCAACGGCAACCGCCTCACGACTTGTCGTTCTTGAACTGTTCGATGGGAATGACGGCCTCGGACTTGAGACCGGCACTAACGATTACGACATCGTCATTTACCGCGACAACGATTCCGGTGATGATTGCACCGGGTTTTATCTGTTGACTGGCAAAACTTTCTTCAAATAACTCAGCAAAACTTTCAGACATTATGATTAACCAAGAGAACCTTGTGGCTCTCACCCAATACGCCAAACCGCTTCCTGCGGTAGACGGCATAAAAAGAAGAATCGGACTCTCATGTCCGACTCCACACCAATAACCTTCGCGGAAATATCTAGAGTTCTGACACCCAATCCAGCACCGTGCGCGTACGACGTCCTCGATCGACTGGCCTGAGGAATCCAGTATTCTGGCGTTCTCTGCAGGCCTTAGCGGAGCCACCGATCGCTCGGAATCCCGCCTGTCGCGCTCTTCTATGTCCCGCGAAAGGGCCGCGAGACTAACATCAATACCCTTGTCATTCAACTGCTTATGGCGCCTTCTCGCTCGCTCCTCAGGGCTTGCGGTCAGGAACACCTTGAGGCCGGCGTCCTGAAACACATGAGTGCCCATATCGCGCCCGTCGGCGACCAGCCCGGGCCATTTCCGGAAGCCCCTCTGCAGGTTAAACAGAGCGTCGCGTACGGGCTGCAAAGCGGCCACCGCAGAAGCCCCGGAACCGGCTTCCTCGGTGCGAATCCTGGACGTCACATCCCGACCTTCAAGCCAGATTTGCTCCTCACCAAGCGCGTCGCTGCCAAAGCGGATGTCGAGCCTCGTCGCAAGCTCCGCCAGAGCCTCCACGTCATCCAAGGCGATCCCGTCCCGCTCTGCCGCAATGGCTACCAGCCGGTACAACGCTCCGCTATCGAGTAAGTGCCAGCCCAGCGCTTCAGCCACGCGCCGCGCGATGGTTCCCTTACCCGAGCCGCTCGGACCGTCGATCGCGATGACCGGAATTGTCGTGGCATGCGCCGCCACCAAATCCACGCCAAGTGACTGCATGCCGCTTTCGAAGCCCGGAAACGATGTATCGACCGCCGCCACATCACACACGGTTACCGGCCCGTCGGCAATCGAGGCCGCGACTGCAAACGCCATTGCGATGCGGTGATCACCGCAACTCTCAACCGTGCCACCACGCAGCTGACCGCCACAAACGACTGCACCGTCTTCCGACTCTTCGACATCAATGCCGAGCGCCTGCAGACCCGCGCTCATCGCGGCAATGCGATCGCTCTCTTTCACCCTCAATTCGCCGATTCCCGAGAACACGGTCTTGCCGCTGGCCGCAGCCGCCGCAACGAAGAGCACTGGAAATTCGTCGATAGCCAGCGATACCAGCGCTGGATCCACAGGGCCACCGCGCAGTTTCGACGCCCGTACGCGAATATCGGCCGCAGGCTCCTGGCCCAGAAGTTGCGGGTTTTCGAGGCTGATATCCGCGCCCATCGCCTGCAGAATATCGATGACGCCGGTGCGTGTCGGATTGACACCCACATTCTCGATTAGCACTTCGGCATCGCGACTAAGCAATACGGCGAGGATTACAAATGCGGCAGACGACAGGTCGCCGGGAACTTGTATATGGCACCCATGTGGCGTCTGTCCGCCATGCAGCGATACGCGATTGCCTTCGTTCTTTACGCTCACGCCCATGGATCCGAGCATGCGCTCGGTATGGTCGCGGGTCACCGCCGGCTCGGTGACGCTTGTATCGCCGTCGGCGTAGAGTCCGGCAAGCAGGATCGCCGATTTCACTTGCGCACTTGCAACCGGCAAGTCGTAGTCGATTGCGTTCAATGGCGAGCGCCCGTGAACGATTAACGGTGGACGACCGCCGTCGCTATCAATCACCGCACCCATTTCAACCAGCGGATCGATGACCCGCCGCATCGGCCTGCTGGTCAGCGACGGGTCCCCGGTCAATTGGCATGTGAAGCGCTGACCGCTCAGGAGACCGGCCATCAGGCGCATTGCCGTGCCGGAGTTGCCAAGGTCCAGCGGCCCATCGGGTTCGCTAAGGCCGTGCAACCCAAGACCATGAACAACTACTTCAGTTGGCGACAGCCGTTCAATTCGTATCCCCATCGTCGACATCGCCGCAAGTGTTGCAAGACAATCGTCGCCGGCGAGGAATCCGCTGATACGGGTTTGACCTTTGGCGATGCTTCCGAGCATCAGCGCTCGATGCGAAACGGACTTGTCGCCCGGCACCGAGACCGTCGCGTTGTTGACGGTTGAGGGATTTACGAAAAAGTCCATCTCGACAATTGCGGGGCTGCGTATTAGCCGACCGCTTTCGGGTAGGCGCCCAGGACGCGGAACAATGAGCTTTCTTTCTCGAGAACTTTCAATGCGTCGGACACCGGCGCTTCATCGGCATGACCCTCAATGTCGATAAAGAACACGTAGTCCCAGTTCTTGCGCCGCGAAGGCCGCGACTCGATGAAGGTCATGACAACGTTATGCTTGGCGAGCGGCTGCAGCAGTTGGTGCAAAACTCCGGCGCCACCACCGGTGTCGCTAGTCGAAACCAGTAACGTCGTCTTGTCGTTGCCGCTCGATGCAAGCAGTTCGCGGCCGACCACGAGGAACCTCGTCGAGTTATCGCTGCGGTCCTCGATACTGCTGACCAGTGTTTTCAGATCGTAGACATCGGCAGCGACATCCGGCCCGATTGCCGCAGTTCCTTCCTCGTCGCGTGCCCGTCGCGCGCCTGCCGCATTGCTCGACATACCAATCAACTCGACATGCGGCAAATACTCCCGCAGCCAACCTCGGCACTGCGCCAAAGACTGCTCATGCGCGCAGATACGTTCGATGTTTTCGAGTCCCTTCATTCGCCCTAACAGGTGCTGTTCTATTCGGAGTTCGATTTCGCCGGCAATCTTCAACGGCGAGGTCAAAAACATGTCCAGCGTGTTGTTGACGGAGCCCTCGGTCGAGTTTTCAATCGGCACGACGCCGAAGTCTGCGACACCGCTCTCGACTTCCTGGAAGACCTCGTCAATCGTATGGAACGGCAACGCCCTGACCGAATGACCAAAGTGCTTGAATACCGCGGTTTGCGTGAACGTGCCTTCGGGTCCGAGAAATCCGATCTTCAGCGGCTCCTGTTGCGCAAGACAGGCCGACATTATCTCGCGAAACAGCCGCAGCATCTCTTCGTTGCTCAGGGGGCCGTCATTTCGGTCGACGATGGCGCGCAAAATTTCTGCTTCGCGCTCGGGCCGGTAGTAGTCGACTGCGGAGGCCAATTCACCTTTCGCAACGCCGACCTGTTGCGCAAATCGGGCGCGCTCGTTGATCAGTGCCTGGATCTGCTCGTCAATCTTGTTGATGCGCTTGCGAATCTCGGCGAGATCTTGCGTATCGCTGCGTTTATCTTCACGGGACGCCATGGCGGTAGTCAGGTTACAGGCTTACCGAGATTTCGCAACGTCAGTACACCCTCTATCGCTCGCAGTTCGTCCATTGTCTCGTCCGAGACCGGCCCATTGACATCGACGATCGTATAGGCGAGACCCCCGATCGACTTGTTCAGGAGGTCTTCGATATTCAGCCCTGCATTCGCGAGGTCCGTGGATATCTGACCCACCATGTTCGGCACATTGGCGTTGGCGACCGTAATGCGCCAGGCATCCAGTCGCGGCAGGCGGGCCTCAGGGAAGTTGACCGAATAGCGGATATTGCCATTCTCAAGGTAGTCCTTGACGTTTTCGGCGACCATGATTGCGCAATTCTCTTCCGCTTCGGCTGTGGACGCACCAAGGTGTGGTAACGCGACCACCTGAGGATGCGCAATCGTCTCTGTGGTCGGGAAATCGGTCACATAGGCTTGCAACTTGCCGCTGTCGAGCGCCGCTAGTACTGCGTCGTCGTCGACGACGCCACCGCGGGCAAAGTTAACGACCACACCACCCGCCGGCATCAGCGCGAGACGATCGCGATTGACCAGATTCTTCGTCTCATCGACGAGCGGCACGTGCAATGTGACTGCATCCGAGTGCTGGAACAGCTGCTCAATGTTCTCTGCGTGCTCGACGCCGGCCGACAGCTGCCAGGCACGGCGCACTGTGATTTTCGGATCGAAGCCGATCACCTTCATACCGAGCGCAAGTGCCGCATTAGCCACCTCGACGCCGATTGCCCCAAGACCAATTACGCCAAGCGTCTTGCCGGGCAACTCGAAACCGACAAATTTTTTCTTGCCGGCTTCCACGGCCTTGTTCAGGGCTTCACCCGTTTCCTGCAGTTCTTTGACGTGCTCACGAGCGTCGCAGAGGTTGCGTGCCGCTATCAGCAACCCGGCGATAACCAGCTCTTTGACGGCATTCGCGTTCGCGCCAGGTGCGTTGAATACAGGAATCCCGCGCGCACTCATCGCGTCGACCGGAATGTTGTTCACGCCCGCTCCTGCTCGGCCAACGGCATACAGTGATTCGGGAATCTCCATGTCGTGCATGTTGTAGGAGCGCAAGATGATTGCGTCGGGGTGCGTGATCTCCGAGGCGACTTCGTACCGTTCTCGCGGAAAATGCCGCAGGCCTTCGACGGCGATGTTGTTGAGCGTGAGAATTTTATACATCGTGTTATCCGTTAGTGCGTTCAAATTCGGCCATGAACTCTATTAGAGTATCCACGGCTTCTTCCGGGACCGCGTTGTAAATCGATGCGCGCATCCCACCGACCGAGCGGTGCCCTTTCAGGTTCGTAAGCCCCGCGGCCAGCGTCTCCTCGAGAAACATGGCATCGAGGTTATCGTCGGCCAGTATGAAAGGGATGTTCATCCGTGACCGACAGTCAACCTGCACAGGATTGCTGTAGAAATCCGAGGTGTCGATCGCCGCATAGAGCTTCTCCGCCTTGCGCTTATTGACTTCCGCCATGACATCAAGGCCGCCGATGCGCAACAGATGCTGTAAGACAAGGTCGGCGACATACCAGGCAAAAGTCGGCGGTGTATTGGTCATCGAGTCCGATTCGGCGTACGACTTCCACATCATCAAATGCGGCAGTTTCTCCCGCGCAGGCTCGAGCAGGTCGTTGCGCACGATCACCAGCGTAATGCCTGCGGGACCGATGTTCTTTTGTGCGCCCGCGTAGATAACGCCATAGGCGCCGACGTCGATTGGCCGTGACAGTATCGAACTCGACATGTCTGCAACGATCGGCACGTCACCTTGCGGCATAAAATGAAACTCGACACCGGCGATCGTCTCGTTCGACGTGATGTGCAGATACTTGGCGCCATCGTTGCGTTGCCAACCGGATTCGTCGGGGATGTACGTAAAGTTCTTCTCCGAACTGTCGGCCGCAACATTCAGGTTGCATTGCTTGGCAGCCTCACCTGCGGCCTTCTTGCCCCAGCTGCCGGTCACCACGTAGTCGACAGTATCGTCCGGTCCGGCCAGGTTGAGTGGCGCCATCGCCATCTGCAACGTGGCGCCGCCCTGTGTCCACAACACGCTGTAATCATCCGGGACCGACATTAGCTTGCGCAGGTTAGCCTCACAGCGCGCGGCAACCGCGATAAATTCCTTGCTTCGATGGCTGATTTCCATGACAGACATACCGGTACCCTGCCAGTCAGGAATATCCTTACGAATGATTTCGAGAACTTCGAGCGGCAGTGCGGCGGGACCGGCACTAAAGTTATAAACGCGAGACATGTCGCTGGGATCCTTGCAATCGGGAACTAATGGAATAGCTTGTGAGAGGACTTACTCGGCGTCCTCTTCGATCGATTCTATACGGGCGAGACCGACGAGTCTCTGATCGGATCCAACGCGGATCAGCCGAACGCCCTGTGTGTTACGGCCCTGTATCGAAATATCATCGACAGCCGTCCTGACGAGCGTGCCATTCGAACTGATCAGCATGATCTCGTCATCGTCACCGACCTGGGCTGCGCCGACGGTTCGGCCATTGCGCTCGCTGGTCTGGATCGCGATCACACCCTGTCCACCACGACCCTGCAACGGAAAGTCCTCAACGGCTGTGCGTTTGCCGTAGCCGTTTTCGGTCGCCGTGAGAATCAGACCGTCACGGATGATCGTCAGCGCGATGACCTCATGCCCCGCTGATAATCTGATGCCACGAACACCAGCGGCACCACGTCCCATCGGTCGCACGTCCGACTCGCTGAAGCGAATACTCTTTCCTGAACTCGCAACGAGCAGTATTTCGGCCTGTCCGTCCGTGATCGCGACATCCACGAGCCTGTCATCTCGCAAGTCAATCGCGATGATGCCGTTGGAGCGCGGCCGCGAAAACTGGCTGAGCGGCGTCTTCTTCACCGTACCGCCCGACGTTGCCATGAATACGAAACTTTCATCCGCGTAGTCTTGAATGGGCAAAACGGCGCTAATGCGCTCCCCCTGATCCAGCGGCAGCAGATTGACGATTGGCTTGCCGCGCGATCCGCGGCTCGCCTGTGGCACCTGGTAGACCTTGAGCCAGTACATCTTGCCGCGACTCGAGAAGCACAAGATCGTGTCGTGCGTATTCGCCACGAACAGGTTATCGATGAAGTCCTCGTCTTTGACCTTGGTCGCGGACCGCCCACGGCCACCGCGCTTCTGTGCCTGGTAGTCACCGATGGGTTGCGCCTTGGCATAACCGCCATGCGAGAGCGTGACAACGACTTCCTCGCTCGGAATCAGGTCTTCGACACTGAGATCGCTGTGATCCTGCACTATTTCCGTACGCCGTTCGTCGCCGAACGCTTCGCGAACCTCCGCAAGTTCGTTGCGAATCACCTGCAGCAACTCATCTGGATTCGCCAGAATATTCGAATATTCTTTAATTTTTATTAATATCTCTTTGTATTCATTATATATTTTTTCTTGCTCGAGACCGGTCAGTCGGTGCAGCCTGAGGTCGAGTATGGCCTGTACCTGCACGGGCGATAATCGATAAAGCCCATCGACAAGTCCCAGCCCTTCCTCGAGACCATCAGGGCTCGTGTCTGTGTCGCCGGCCCGCTGCAGCATTGCTGTGACCGTACCCGGCTCCCAGGACTTGCTCATCAAGGCTTCTTTGGCCTCCGCCGGCGACGGCGACGCCTTGATCAGCGCAATGACCTCGTCGATATTCGCGAGCGCAACCGCCTGTCCTTCGAGAATGTGAGCCCGGTCCCGTGCTTTGCGCAGATCAAAAATCGTGCGCCGGGTGACGACCTCGCGCCGATGCGCGAGAAATGCTTCCAGAATCTGCTTGAGGTTCATCAACTTCGGCTGACCCTCGTGCAGGGCAACCATGTTGATGCCGAAGACGCTCTGCATGGGCGTCTGCTTGTAAAGATTGTTCAGGACAACGTCGCTGACTTCGCCCTTGCGCAGCTCGATGACGATGCGCATGCCGTCCTTGTCCGATTCATCGCGCAATTCGCTGATCCCCTCGATACGCTTGTCGCGTACGAGTTCGGCAATCTTTTCAATCAGGCGCGCTTTGTTTACCTGGTACGGCAACTCGGTGACGATGATTGCTTCACGGCCACGGCTGCCGAATTGTTCCACTTCCGTCCGTCCGCGAACGTGTACGCGTCCTCTGCCTGTGCGATAAGCAGAATAGATTCCGGCGGCACCGTTGATGATGCCGGCCGTCGGAAAATCGGGCCCTGGCAAATGCTCCATGAGCCCGGGGATATCGATGCTCGGATCGTCGATGAGGGCCACACAGGCATCCACGACCTCACAAAGATTGTGTGGCGGGATATTGGTCGCCATGCCAACGGCAATGCCCGAAGATCCGTTGACGAGAAGGTTCGGCAGTCGCGTGGGCATGACGGACGGCTCGGACTCGGAACCGTCGTAATTTTCGACGAAATCGACAGTTTCCTTGTCTATGTCGGCCAGCAACTCGTGCGCCACGCGCGACATCCGCACCTCGGTGTAGCGCATCGCTGCCGGTGCGTCGCCGTCCACGGATCCGAAATTGCCTTGCCCATCGACGAGCAGTGCCCGCATCGAGAACGGCTGTGCCATGCGCACGATCGTGTCGTAGACCGCCGAATCGCCATGTGGATGGTATTTACCGATCACATCGCCGACGACACGGGCCGACTTCTTGTATGCCTTGTTATAGTCGTTGCCCAGCTCACGCATCGCAAAAAGCACGCGACGGTGCACGGGCTTGAGGCCATCCCGGACATCCGGCAGAGCTCGTCCGACGATGACACTCATCGCATAGTCGAGGTAGGACTGCTGCATCTCCTCTTCGAGACTGACGGACAACAGTTCCTGCGCAACTTCAGCCATAAAAACTCACAATCTCAGCATGATTCCGGTCAACGATCGGAATCCGGAACACGAAATATCTCTGGGTAGTATTCGGAAAATAATCTGGTTTTTGCCTGGATCGAAACGGGCGTTTTGCAGTACCGGTTCCAAGCGGAAATTGTACCACACTAAGGCCAATGACAGCAGCGTTTCGAGCCGTTTTGCACGGCCTGAAACCCTGACTGGTACTGGGATTCCGTGGCGGTATACTGCGCACTCTTTTCAAGCCTCTGAATGCGGCAGACCGGTCTGACGATGCAGCATTGTGACACCCTGATTTTGCCCGGCTGGTGCGTGCCGATCGAGCCTCGTGGAGCGGTTCTGACCGATGTCGCCGTGGCCGTCACTGACGGCCGGATTGCTGACGTCGTGCCGGTCGCCCAGGCGCGTGCAAAGTACCAGCCCAGCATTACGATCGAGCGTCCGAATCACGTGCTTCTGCCAGGCCTCATCAACGCCCACACGCACGCGGCAATGACGCTGTTTCGGGGCCTGGCCGACGGCCTGCCCCTCGAGTCATGGCTGCGAGACGGCATCTGGCCCGCCGAGAAGCGCTGGGTCAGTGCCGAGATGGTGCGAGACGGCACGGAACTCGCCATTGCTGAAATGCTGCGCGGCGGCATAACTTGCTTCTCGGACCAGTATTTCTTCCCTGAAATCGTGGCCGAAACGGCAGTCGACCTGCATATGCGGGCCGTTGTGGGAACGCCGGTAGTCGACTTTCCGACATCCTGGGCTGCAGATACGGCCGAATACCTGAGTAAGGGCTCCGACCTTGTGCACGATCCCTACGCGGATCATCCGCTGATCTCGACCTGCTTTGCACCGCACTCGACGGATGCGCTCTCGGACGAGTCTTTCATTGAATTACGCGTAATCGCCGATCAGCTCGACATCCCGATACAGATTCACCTCCACGAAACTGCGGCGGAAATCGCGCATTCCACTGCACAAACAGGTAAGCGCCCGCTGCAGCGACTGGCCGACCTCGGTCTCGTCAATAGCTCGCTTCTTGCTGTCCATGGCGTGCACGTGACTCACGACGAAATCGAGAAAATGCATGACGCCGGCGTCAGCGTCGCGCATTGCCCAAAGTCGAACCTCAAACTCAGCAGCGGATTCGCGCCACTCAATGCATACCGTGCGACCGGCGTTAATGTGGCCATCGGCACCGACGGGGCTGCAAGTAACAACGTTCTCGACATGCTGGATGAGCTCAGGATTGCCGCACTCATAGCGAACGCAGCATCGCGTGATGCATCTGCTCTTAGCGCCGAGGACGCGCTGCGTATGGCTACGTTTGACGCTGCCAGGGCGCTGGGACTCGGCCACGAGATCGGCTCGATCCAGACTGGAAAGTCTGCGGATCTGACGTGCATCGATCTCGGTCGTTGCAACAGTCAACCGGTCTACGACCCGGTGTCGCAAGTCGTATACACTGCTCGCGCCGACCAGGTAAGCGATGTCTGGGTTGCCGGTAGACAGCAACTGGATGCCGGACGGCTTACCGGGATCGATACACCCGATCTGCTGGCGCGCGTTGAGGAGTGGCGGCGGCGGATTGGTCAGGATTCAATACCCGAATCACGGAGCAGTGATCAATGACAAGCGGGCGGGATAATGTCGATGCGGCAGAAGTTGCCAAGTTTGATGCCCTGGCTTCACGCTGGTGGGACCCCAATAGTGAATTCCGGCCGCTCCACGAGATCAATCCGCTGCGCCTGGACTGGATTCGAAAATATGTCGAGCTGGACGGACGCCGTGCGCTCGACGTCGGTTGTGGTGGCGGAATCCTCACCGAATCCATGGCCGCGGCCGGCGCGGATGTCACGGGCATTGATATGGCAGAGGGTCCGCTCGAAGTTGCGCGCCTGCATCAAATCGAGTCTGGTGCCAAGGTTGAATACCTGCAAGCGACGGCCGAGGAACTGGCCACAAAGCAAGCGGGACAGTTCGACGTGGTTACCTGCCTGGAAATGCTCGAACATGTCCCGTCGCCGCCGCAAGTGATCGAGTCTGTGACTGAGTTGGTGAAGCCTGGCGGGCACGTGTTCTTCTCGACCATCAATCGCAACCCGAAGTCATTTCTCTTCGCCATTGTCGGCGCGGAGTATGTGCTAAAACTGCTGCCGGCGGGCACGCACGAGTATCAGAAGTTCATTCGGCCATCCGAACTCGAGTCCTGGTCTCGTGCCGCAGGTCTGCAACTTCAGTCGAGCATTGGCCTGCTCTACAACCCGTTTACCCGAGAATACTCGTTGGGACCGAACGTCGACGTGAATTATCTGATGTACTTCCGCCGCCCAGAGGCGGAGTAGTCCATTGAGTCAGATACGTAATGGCAGCCACCGTGCCATCCTATTTGATCTCGACGGCACGCTGGTCGATACGGCTCCGGACATGGTTAGGATCCTGCAAGCACTGCAACGCGACCGTGGCATCTCGCCTTTAAGCTATGACCTCGGCCGGTCAAATGTCTCGAATGGTGCCATTGGCCTGCTGCGAATCGGATTTCCTGACGCCGATGACGACTTGCGCGAGGAACTCAAGGTTGATTATCTCGACCGTTACTCAGCCGGCATATGTGAACACTCAACTGTATTTGCTGGCCTGGAGTCGCTGTTGCTCGATCTCGACATAGCGGAAATTCCGTGGGGCGTCGTTACTAACAAACCAGCCTTTCTAACCGATCCGCTGCTGCAAGCGTTGCAGCTTGCCGAGCGCGTAGCCTGCTCCGTGAGCGGCGACACCTTAGCCATGCGAAAACCGCATCCTGCACCTCTGCTGCATGCCTGTGAGCTGGCTGGCGTCGACCCACGCGACTCCATTTACGTCGGCGATGCGTCGCGTGACATCGATGCCGGCCGGGCAGCCGGCATGGGCACGATTGCGGCCGGCTACGGCTACATTACAGAAGATGACGATCCCGAGCGCTGGGGAGCCGATCTAATTGCTGGCGACACCGAGGAACTTGCCAAAATCGTACGCAAAGCGGTTAATCTGGACTCCTGATGATGTCCGTAACGATCGACCCCCTGTACCTGCAGATCGGCGCGCCGGCAATGCTGGGCGGACTCATCCTTGGCATATTGCTGACCTGGCTCGTCTATCGCCGCCGACAAAAGCAGCTCGAGACGCAAATCAAGAACCAGGAGGCGTTGCAGCAGGAGCGTGAAATCGCTTTCGAGGCAGCCAATGCCCAGCTCACGCGGGCGTTCTCCGAACTTGCAAATCAGTCCCTGCAAGCCAACAGCGAGAGTTTCCTGCGACTCGCCGAACAGAACCTCGGTACCCAGCAAGAGAGAGCCAAACGCGAACTTGGAGAACGGGAAAAAGCCGTTGAAAATCTCGTCAAGCCGATTCGGGACTCGCTAGACGCGGCACAGAGGCAAATCTCAGAATTGGAAAAATCGCGCAGTGAGGCCTACGGCAGCATCCGCGCGCAACTCGAAGCCATGCAGATCAGCCAGAAATCGCTGAAACAGGAAACGCAGAATCTGGTCAACGCGCTGCGGCGTCCCGAAGTTCGCGGGCGCTGGGGCGAAATTACGCTACGCCGGCTGGTTGAACTGGCCGGCATGGTTGAACATTGTGACTTTCAGGAGCAGGTGCACAGCGTCGGAGAGGGCCAGATCATTCGGCCCGACATGATCGTCCGCATGCCGGATCGGCGCGTACTCGTCGTCGACGTCAAGACACCGCTCGACGCATACCTGGAGGCTGCAGAAGCCAAAAACGATGCGCAGCGAAAACTCGGACTGGAACGCCACGCCAAGAACGTCCATGCCCATATTCGAATGCTCGCGTCCAAGACGTACTGGGATCAGTTCGATGAAAGCCCGGAGTTTGTCATCCTGTTCATACCCGGCGACCAGTTCCTGAGCGCTGCGCTGAACGAAAAACCCGACCTGATCGAGTTCGCGCTCTCGAAGCAGATCATCCTGGCGACGCCGACCAGCCTTGTGGCGTTGCTCAAGGCCGTTGCCTATGGCTGGCGGCAGCTCGCACTCGCCGACAATGCGAAGGAAATTCGGGCGTTGGCAGAGGAGTCTGTACGGCCGGCTGGCGACCTTCGTAGGGCACATGAACCGCATGGGTCGGCAACTTGCGAGCAGCGTTGAAACTTACAACAAGGCGGTCGGGTCGCTCGAGCGCAGCGTTCTGCCCGGCGCACGCAAGTTCGTCGAGCTTGGCGTGCACGAGAAGAAAGACATTGAGAAGCTCGAGACGCTGGATCCGGTTCCCCGGACGATGATCGAAAGCGGCACCGACGAGGACGATGTGTCGGATAACGCTGCGAATCCTAACGACAAAACCCTTCAGTAATAGGGACACCGAAAGGACACCGAGTTGGCTGCAGACCACCAGGCGTACAGCTATCCGCAGGACCTGTTGCGCGACCGCGTCATCCTGATAACCGGCGCAAGCGACGGCATCGGGCGAGCCCTTGCCCTGCATGCCGCGAAGCATGGGGCGCAGGTCATTTTGCACGGGCGAAATGTCGCCAAGCTGGAGAAAGTCTATGACGAGATTGAGGCGCTGCGCGATGCGCCGAGGCCGTCAATTGCAGTCATGGACCTGGCGACGGCGAATAGCGATGCGTATCGCTCCCTGGCCGACGGGCTTGCAGGCGAATTCGGCCGGCTGGATGGGCTGGTACTCAACGCGAGCATACTCGGAGACCGTTTTTCGATCGAACAGTACGATGCCGCAGCGTGGCAGCAAGTCATGCACGTCAATGTGACGACTGCCTTTGCTCTGACGCAGGTGTGCCTGCCGCTTCTGCATAAATCCGATGATGCGTCGATCATCTACACGAGCAGCGGCGTCGGGCGCCGCGGTCGGGCGTTCTGGGGCGCGTACGCGGTGTCGAAATTCGCGACAGAGGGCCTGTCGCAGGTGCTGGCTGACGAGCACCGCGGCGGCAACTTGCGGGTGAACTGCGTCAATCCGGGCGCGACGCGAACGAATATGCGACTCGAGGCCTTCCCCGCAGAAGATCGTGACGCACTGAAACGGCCCGAGGAGATACTTCCCACATACATGTATCTGCTGGGACCCGACAGCCGCGATGTGACCGGTCAAAGTCTGGATGCACAGTAATAGTTTACATTAAGTATTTTTCATAACTTAATGTTTTTTATATCGTTTTTTCTTCTTTTCAGGCCGCCTGAGCTCGTCCGGCAACTCCAGACCCGCTGCGGAGTACAACAACCGAACCTGCGCCGGGCTCAGCGCCTCGTATTTGCCCCGGCGGACCCTTCTCGGCAACTCCAGCGGCCCGTACCCGGTGCGAATCAGACGACTCACCTCATAGCCAAGGGATTCCCATAGTCTGCGCACTTCGCGATTGCGCCCTTCTCGCAATGCGACATTGAACCAGCGATTCCTGCCATCGCCGCCGCCTGCTTCTATCGAGTCGAAACGCGCGGGTCCGTCATCGAGCACGACGCCCTCCTGCAGGCGGGCAAGTTCGCGATTTGTAGGCTCACCGTGCACACGAACCGCGTAACGGCGGATGACTTCGGCCGACGGATGCATTAGCGCATTGGCAAGCGCACCATCGGTCGTGAAAATGAGCAGCCCCGTCGTTGTCATATCAAGCCGCCCAACAGCAACCCAGCGCGCACCCTTGAGGCCCGGCAGCGCGTCGAATACACACTTTCGGCCTTCCGGATCGTCCCTGCTGGTGATCTCGTCGCCAGGCTTGTTGTAGAGAATGTGCCGGTGCGGCTGCGATAGGCCGCGAAGACTAAGACGGCGGCCATCCAGAAAAACCTGTTCGTCGCCGGCCAGAGAATCGCCAAGTTCGGCCGTACGGCCGTTGATCATTAGTCGGCCATCACGTATCCATTGCTCGACCTTGCGGCGCGAACCATGGCCCGCCGCCGCGAGTGTCTTCTGAATGCGCTCAGACACCGGGGCAGCCTCAGCCCCCGCTTTCGACCGGATCAGGCCACTCCGATATCATGAGTTCATCGTCGTCCGGCAGGATCTCGTCAGGGCGCGGCGGAAGCTCGAGATTATCGTCCTTTGCAGGCTGTTCGCCTGACGCCGCAACCTGCTCGGCCGGTTCGCCGACGTCGTCGACTATCTCTGGATAAAGCACTGGCAGATCCGTAACCGCAGGCGGCTCGTCTGCCGGTATGTCCTCCTCGACCTCCGGGAGATTGAGCTGTATGCGCAGGCTCTCCCAGTCCGACAAGTCAGCCAGCGGCGGGAGATCGTCGAGCTTCTTGAGCCCGAAATAGTCCAGAAATAGCTTGGTCGTCGCGAACATCTCTGGCCTGCCAGGCACATCGCGGTGTCCAACCACGCGCACCCACTCGCGCTCGATCAGTGTGCGTACGATGTTCGAACTTACTGACACGCCACGAATTTCTTCAATCTCCCCGCGCGTTACCGGCTGCCGGTAGGCGATCAGGGCGAGCGTCTCAAACAGCGCGCGTGAATAACGGGGTGGCCGGTCCTCCCATAGCTTCTGCAATTGATCTGCCATACCTGCCTTGATTTGTATCCGAAACCCGGACGCAACCTCATTGACCAGAATGCCTCGAGCGTCGTAGTCCTCGTTCAGCGCTGCGATCGCCTGTCGAAGCTCTGATTTTTCCGGCGCCATTCGCCCATCGAACAGCTTCTGTAGCTGATCAATGTTCAGCGGCCGGCCCGCCGCAAGCAGCGCTGCTTCAATAAAATATTTGATCTCGTTTGCGTCCATCAACAATGCATCTCTTTATTAGGCTGAGTCCATATCTGCGATGTTAACCTCACCGTCGTCCGCGACCAGGCGCACGGAGGAAGCGGCGCGAATATGCAACGGCGAAAACTCCTCGGCCTGCACAACCTCGATTACCGTTTCCCGAAGCAGCTCGAGAATCGCGATAAAAGTGACCGCTACCCCCATACGTCCTTCTTCCGGATCGAACAAATCCGCGAAGCCGGTAAACTGACTGGCGTTGATGCGCGTCAGAATCTCGGACATGCGTTGCCGCACCGACAGCGGTTCCCGCTGCAGATGCAGGTTCGAGTACATCTCCGCACGCTTCAGCACATCGTGAAAAGCGAGCAACAATTCTTTGAGCGTGACGTCAGGCAGCTGCGCAACCACCTTGCGCTCCGGAGCGTCAACGCTGACAACAAAAGTGTCCCTCTCGAGCCGCGGCAATTCGCTGATGTCCTGAGCCGCCTTCTTGAAGCGCTCATACTCCTGCAATCGGCGCACGAGCTCGGCCCGCGGATCTTCTTCATCCTCGTCCTCTGACGGCGGTCGAGGTAGCAACATTCGCGACTTAATTTCCGCAAGCATGGCCGCCATCAGAAGATACTCACCAGCCAGTTCCAGCTGCAGCTCGCTCATCATTTCGATGTACTGCACGTATTGCTTCGTGATTTCGGCAATCGGAATGTCGAGAATGTCGATATTCTGACGTCGAATCAGGTACAGCAGCAGATCGAGAGGCCCCTCAAATGCTTCGAGAAATACCTGCAGCGCGTATGGCGGAATATAGAGGTCCTGCGGCAGCGCCGTGATCGGCTCGCCATCAACAATGGCGAACGGCATTTCTGATTGCGCCGGGCTCTGCTTCTCGTCCTGAGGAGGCTTGGGTGCGTCTTCTGGTCGAAGGACTTTTAGGTCGGGTTTCATCGGTGTTCCGCAGCGGTATGCAAGCATTCTAGCGCAAAAATACGGCTGGGCGGCACTCCATCACCGCGCTCGATTTCGCGTCAGAGAAAGTCGCTCACATCGCCTTTGCCCTGTCGCAGGACTTCCACCGAGCCGCTGGTCAGATCGAGGACACTGGTTGGCTCGATTCCGACCGGTCCTGAATCGATGATGGCGTCAATCTGATGCCCAATACGTTCTTCGATCTCTACCGGCTCCGTCAGCGGCATACTGTCACCGGGCAATGTCAGGGTTGAACTCATTATTGGCTCGCCGAGGCTATCGAGTACGGCGCGTACTAGCGGATGATCCGGAACGCGAAGACCGATGGTGCGGCGCTTGGGGTTCTGCAGGCGCTTCGGCACGCCCCGTGTCGCCGGCAGAATGAATGTGTACGGTCCCGGCGTCAGCGATCTGATCAGGCGGTAGGCCCAGTTGTCGACACGCGCGTAGATACTGATTTCGGACAAGTCGCGGCAAACCAATGTGAAGTTATGCTTCTTGTCCGTGCGACGAATGCGGTGAATTCGCTCGATTGCCCGCTTATCGCCGATATGACAACCGAAGGCATAGCTCGAATCGGTTGGGTACGCAATCAGGCCGCCGCTGCGGATGATCTGCGCGGTCGCTGCCACACGGCGCGGCTGCGGGTCGGTCGGATGAATTTCAATTAGCTTGGCCACGCGCGAATTGTAGGGAAGTAAGCACGAGACGCAAGATTGCAAAACACTGTATTATGCCGCTCCGTTTAGAAAGGAACGTACGGGCTCTATGCAACTATTCGTCGATTATCTGCCGATACTGATCTTCTTCGGTGCGTACTTTTACGAGGACATCTATTTCGCCACCGCGGTGCTGATGGTCGTGATGCCGATCATCCTGGTCGTCCAGTGGGTAATCACGAAGAAACTGAACAGGATCTACGCCGCGTCGACGGCCCTGATACTGCTACTCGGCAGTGCTACATTGCTACTCCATAACCCGCTATTCCTGTACTGGAAGCCAACCGTTCTGAACTGGGCGATCGCGCTGGCATTTCTCGGCAGCCAATTCATCGGCGCGAAGCCCTTTGTGCAGCGGATGATGGGGGAAGCAGCCAAGCTCAGAGACGAACAATGGCAGCGCCTGAATCTGATTTGGGTGATTTTTTTCGTGGCCGTAGGCGGGATCAACCTCTACGTAGCCTATTCGTTTAGTGAGCCCACGTGGGTCAAGTTTAAACTGTTCGGCATGCTTGGACTCACACTCGCGTTTGTGATCATCCAGACAGCCTGGCTGATGCGTACGATGAACAACAACGAGTCGTTTGAAAAAGAGTCGGAGTAATGCCGATGTGGTACGCAATCCTCAGTGAAGATGTCGACAACAGCCAACCGCTGCGCGCCGCTGCGCGACCGGCACATCTGGCCCGATTAACCGCGCTAGTCTCTCAGGGACGGCTGCTTGTTGCCGGGCCGCATCCCGCAGTAGATTCGGAAGACCCCGGGCAAGCCGGGTTTTCCGGCAGCCTGGTTGTTGTCGATTTCCCTTCGCTTGAAGACGCCAAGGGCTGGGCCGACGCAGATCCGTATGTGCAGGCCGGCGTCTATCGAAGTGTCTCGGTCAAACCGTTCAAACCCGTATTGCCATGACTCAGGGGCGCGTGGCAACAATCGAGAGCATGCTGACCGCGGCTCTGTCGCCGGATGAGCTTCTGGTGAAAGACCAGAGTCATCTGCACGCCGGTCACGTCGGCGCAAAGGAAGGTAAAGGGCACTTTGAGGTGACCATTGTGTCAGAGGAATTTGCCGGACTGAGTCGGGTTGCACGACACCGTTTGGTTTATCATGCGCTTGGCAACTTTTTGGCAAGCGATATTCACGCATTGCAAATCAACGCATATTCACCGTCGGAGCGCTAATCCAGGCTTCTACACAAAGATTTTGAGTAACTGAGGACCCTAAATATGGCCAACTCACTTCGTTCCAGAATCATTGGGACATCCACGACCATTGCCGCGATTGCCGCAGTGGCGCTGTCGCCCGCGTCCGGTGCAAATGCCGAAACCGTGGCGACCGTCAATGGCGTCGCCATCGATAGTACGCTTGTCGATCTGTACCTCTCCAGCCGGACGCAAAAGCCCGCGGCAGCCGCAACACCTGCAGAACGAGATTCGGTAATAACAGAACTAACTGACATTTACTTGCTGACGACCCAACCTGGCGTCAAGGCACTTGCAGACGACCCGGCGGTGAAGGCTCAAATCGAACTTCAGTCTCGCGGTGTGATCGCGCAAGCCGTAGCTGCGGACTTCTTCGCCAAGAACGCGGCCACCGACGAAGAAATACTTGCTGAATACGAGTCCCAGACCAAAATGTCGCCACCTTTACAGTTCAAGGCACGCCACATTCTGGTGGAGACTCAGTCAGCTGCCGCAGATCTGATATCTCAACTCGATGACGGCGCAGACTTTGCGGAGTTAGCCAAAGCGAATTCGACCGGCCCTACGGGTCCAAACGGCGGCGACCTTGGCTGGTTTTCTCCGGAGCAGATGGTGAAGCCATTCTCGGATTCTGTTGCGGCGCTGAGCGATGGAGCACACACCAGTGAGCCCGTGCAGACGCAGTTTGGCTGGCACGTGATTTTACGCGAAGACTCTCGTGAGAATCAGCCCCCAACATTGGAAAGTGTCCGTGATGTCATCAAGCAGCGCGTCGAGCAAACGAAGTTTCAGGATTACATCGAGAAACTGCGGGCAGATCACACGAACAGTAGTTGACTTAACTTAATCCGCAAATCGACGGAACCAGGGCGCCCTTTGGCGCCCTTTTTTCTTTTCGGGGATTGTTTTGTGAAGCCAATCACATCGCCACTCGAACAACGATCCTAGTATTGCCTCGAGGTCGCGCCTAATCGCTCGGGAGCGGCCTCTCCAACCCTCGCATCTCCCTTAATGGTTGATACGAGAACTAAGTCGGCAGGGACGCCGACTTTTTTATGCCCGGAGAACTCGTCCCAATCCCCAGACACAAAGAAGGCCGCAATTGCGGCCTTCTCTTCATAGAACCTCGTAGAGACGGACGTCCCTGTCTCACTCCGATTAGCGTTTATCGAAGCGATTTGTCTCCGAGGAAAAGGCTCGTCTTATCGATGACGCGTTCACCAAGCATGGCCCCGCCGAGCGCCGGCTGCGTGCCAATGACTGTGATTGCGGCACCAATGCCGTCGAACCCGGTACCACCAAGCGACGATGTGTAATCAACCGTCAACTCTCCAATCCTTGCGGTACCAAAACGAAGGTCAATCGACGACGGAATACCCGTCACGAATACCTCGGTGGAACCCGGCACGTATATCTCCGGAGAAACCAATATTTCCGTCGCGTTGATCACACCTGCGCCGGCCAATACACCGTTGACTGTGACGAAGTCACCAACTTGCAACGAAGCCAGATCCCCACCAGCAAGTGCTACCGTTTGGCCAATGGAGACAAAGGTCCCGTTCTGACGATCGATGGACTGCACCGGGCCGGCAAGTAGCTCTGTGCCGCTGCCATGGATCGCGTCGGTACCGCTGCCATGGATCGCGTCGGTACCGCTGCCATGGATCGCGTCGGTACCGCTGCCATGGATCGCGTCGGTACCGCTGCCATGGATCGCGTCGGTACCGCTGCCATGGATCGCGTCGGTACCGCTGCCATGGATCGCGTCGGTACCGCTGCCATGGATCGCGTCGGTACCGCTGCCATGGATCGCGTCGGTACCGCTGCCATGAATTGCTTCGGTACCGCTGCCATGGATCGCGTCGGTACCGCTGCCATGGATCGCGTCGGTACCGCTGCCGTGGATTGCGTCGATTCCGCTGCCATGGATCGCGTCGGTACCGCTGCCATGAATTGCTTCGGTACCGCTGCCATGGATCGCGTCGGTACCGCTGCCATGAATTGCTTCGGTACCGCTGCCATGGATCGCGTTGATTCCGCTGCCATGGATCGCGTCGGTACCGCTGCCATGGATCGCGTCGGTACCGCTGCCGTGGATTGCGTCGATTCCGCTGCCATGGATAGCTTCGATTCCGCTGCCGTGGATTGCGTCGATTCCGCTGCCATGAATTGCTTCGGTACCGCTGCCATGGATCGCGTTGATTCCGCTGCCATGGATCGCGTCGGTGCCGCTGCCATGGATCGCGTCGGTGCCGCTGCCATGGATCGCGTCGGTACCGCTGCCGTGGATTGCGTCGATTCCGCTGCCATGGATTGCGTCGATTCCGCTGCCGTGGATTGCGTCGATTCCGCTGCCATGGATTGCTTCGGTACCGCTGCCATGGATCGCGTCGATTCCGCTGCCATGAATTGCTTCGGTACCGCTGCCATGGATCGCGTCAGTACCGCTGCCATGGATCGCCTCCGCACCACTACCGTGGATGGCTGCGAACACTGACGGTGATACCAAAACCGCAACAAGCGACGCTCCCAGGACACGTTGTGCCTTGGCGCTTTTTGCGCTAGCCATTGTTTATCGCTCCTTTTGTCTCTTAAGTGATTCACATCCTGTGGTCACCTAAGAATTTGTTAGCTATGCGTCCGTCAAAGCTAACGATTTCTCTTGCCAGTTTCTACTCAATTTCTCCCTGGCTTTCCAACCCTCGCTCGATCAATAGATCATTTAAAGTCTTCTTTTCATCTGGCGACTCAATGTAGTGGTACATGCCGAAGCCAGTCTGAATTGTTCTTGGCACATCTTTGTCAACTTTTTCTCGTGCGACGAGCCAATTATCAAGTTCTTCCAAAAATTCTTGCCCTCTTTTTTTCACAAACTGGTCGAACAACCCAACGGTGTCCGGCGTCACTCCGTTCTCGGCAAAAACGATTCGTTCAAACAAACCGTCATCCGGACCCCTTTTCTCAATATTTCGTGCCGCAGTTGAGAAAAAATTGTTTGTTACCTCACCCAGTCTTTCGACGAGCTCACCCGACAGCGCCTCTGGGATAAAATCGCGCCTCACGACCTTATATGTTTTGTTTTCCGATTCCACGACCGCGCCAATACGCATAAGTTCTTTGAGCATTGGTCTTGGAGCCATGTCCCCACTGTAAGTCCTCACCAAATCGACAAAAGACGGTACCCCCCCGTCGACAGGCGCCTCATATGGAATTTCAAGCGGCACCCCATATGGACCTAGAAATCGTGGATCGCTATGCCAACCAGCCAGAACTCTGCTCGGTCTAGAGAAGTTCTTGGTGTGTGGCTCCGCCCTCATTGCGCGATCTATTACGTTCTTGACCTCCTTGCGTGTTAAGCCAGTCAATATCGCCACTCGTGACTGGTTTACCTTAGACGACTTATCAAAATGCCGAATAGCAACCTCGACATATACGTCCTTCGCCGCCTCTGAAAAATCCCCATGTGACACCCCCTGACTGACAAGAAGCTTCACCAGCGGCTTCAGCATCATCCTCAAGGAGAGCCTTAAGTGCTCTTTTACGTTTTGTCCCATGTTGGGATTCGACTCCGAGGCAATATGTAAAGTAATCTGGCTTTATGTAAGAATCAACTAGGTACTGTATCTTATTGTTTAGTCACCACAAGTATCTGCCGGCTTTGGCAATATTATGTAAAAAGTGACGTAATTGGAAAAATCGGACCAATAAAGATACGGGCTCTAACCTACTGATTATTTGAGAAATAAAATCGGCCAATTGTTTGATTGGCGGGCCGTCGCGAAGAAAATAGAGATTCGCAAGAATAACTTACAGAATTCTGACGTGTCACTCTGTTTTCGAATACCGGTCAGGAATTGCGCTGTTTTGCGCGACCCTCTAGTTCTGACTTTCCCGTGGACACAATTTTACGCTGAACACGATTAAGAACTATCACTCGGACCAGGACTGGTTAAAATTTCTCTGAGCGAGAGGGTTTCACTGCGCGAAGTGGCCGCATGCCCTAATTGCGTAGATTTGGAATTTAGTACCACCGACGATTTATTTACCAATGCTCAATCATCGATCTGTCTTCTTCTTCAAAATAGAATACGCCAACTGCTACAGTGTTCTTTTCAACTCCAGAGTCGTCTTTTTCCTGCAAAGTTTCATAGGCCATAAATAGGTCATCAATTGACTCTGTGACTTCCGATAAACGATCAAAGCTTATTCGACGAAGTCGCGGTAGATCTGTCTTACGAATCGACTGGCTAAATGCACTTAACTGCGCCCAACCGTCGCTCCGTCTTTCCGGGTCGACGTTATGTGCCACTGTAGCGATCAGCGGATAAACTGCATGGACTAATGCCGTAATTAGTTTCTCTTGCGGGCCTTCCGGGTGAATTATTCTACTGATAGCGACCAAATTACCGTCTTGGTCCTCTTTAACGGCCCCCACTCTCTTCAATTCAGTCCTCATTGCCCCAGCAGGAACGTCGCCACCAAAGCGACGAACCAAATTGGAAAATGAACCAGACTCGCCAGTAAAAGGGAGTACCGCTGGTCGACCAGACTCGTCAAGAAATTCGATTTCCGCATGCCAACGATGGAGAATCTCACTTAGTGGTGTCGTTTTGACCACGACGGACTGATCGCCTTTCTCTATCTTCTCTCTTATTCGTCTGA
Source organism: uncultured Gammaproteobacteria bacterium (assembly GCA_963711285.1). Taxonomy (GTDB): domain Bacteria; phylum Pseudomonadota; class Gammaproteobacteria; order Steroidobacterales; family Woeseiaceae; genus UBA1847. The sequence continues at coordinate 112,796 of CAVQDJ010000006.1, forward strand.
CTTCTTTTCTAGTGAGCCCAGTCATAACCGCCACTCGAGAGATGTTCGTTGGCCTGCCACGAAGGCCATATTCTTTTGTGGCTACCTCTACAAAAGCGGTTTTGGATATTTCGGAAAATTCACGCCAGCCGATGCCGAATCGAAGGAGGATTCTTGCGATCGGACGCAGAACAATAAGAAATGCGGCGAGAATTTGTTGTTGGATGTCGTTTCGCATGGGCGGAAAATATATGGCGCGCGACGCCTGTTTACTAACGAAATAGTCAACTTGGGAAAAATATACCAAGTTTCAGGCGAAACATTATGTGGGGTCGATAGGCACAAATACGGCAATTAACCGCATTTTTGAGCTGGAATTATCGACTAATTGGGCTTTATGGACCGCTTAAGAGCTTCTCTAACTGCTCCTCATCAATTGTGCCAACTTCCAGTTTCTGCGCTCTTGCCAGCTTCGAACCGGGTTTTTCGCCGAAGACAACAAAGTCTGTTTTCTTCGATACGCTTCCCGTCACTTTGCCCCCCGCAGCCTGGATTTTCTGTTTGGCCTCGTCCCGGGTCATACCCGACAGGGTCCCGGTAATAACGAATGTCTTGCCCGATAGCGGGCCATCGGCCGGTTTCTGTTGCGGTTCAGACTCGGCCCAGTGCACACCGAGCTTCTGCAGTGCGGTGATCACATCACGGTTATGCGACTCGTCAAAAAAGGCCCGAATTCGCGATGCAACGACAGGGCCGACATCGCTTACCGAGAGCAGGTCTTCTTCTGTCGCGTCGATAATGCTCGCGAGCTTACCGAAATGAGCTGCAAGCGCGGCAGCGGTGGCTTCTCCGACCTCACGAATACCCAATGCAAAAAGGAATCTCGAAAGTGTTGTCGACCGACTCGACTCGATTGACGACAACAGATTCTCGGCGGATTTCTCGCCCATCCTTTCCATCGCTGCAAGTTCATCTTTGTCCAGCCTGAAAATATCGGCGGGAGTATTGATCCGGTCGGCGGATACGAGCTGGTCAATAAGTTTTGACCCAAGGCCCTCGATGTCCAGCGCTTTTCGCGAGACAAAGTGCTTTAGCGAATTAGCTCGTTGTGCTGAACAGTAAAGGCCACCCGTGCATCGAGCAACCGCCTCGCCGTCGTCTCTTGTCACGGCGGAATCACATACCGGGCAGGTCTTGGGCAACTGTACCCGCCGGGTTCTTTTTGGCCTGCGGCTGGCTATGACCCCAACGACTTCTGGAATAACGTCGCCCGCACGACGAATCGTCACGGTATCCCCTACGCGGACATCTTTTCTGTGCAACTCGTCGATATTGTGGAGTGTCGCATTGCTAACGGTCACGCCACCCACGAAAACAGGCTTCAGGCGCGCGACTGGCGTCAATGCGCCCGTACGGCCGACTTGGAATTCAATGCCCTCGACGGTCGTAAGCTCCTCCTGTGCCGGGAACTTGTGAGCGATCGCCCAGCGCGGAGCGCGGGAAACGAATCCGAGCTCGCGCTGCTGTGACAGGTTGTTGACCTTATAGACCACCCCGTCAATTTCGTACCCCAGAGAATCCCGCTTCGCGCCCATTGCCTCATAGAAAGACAGGCACCCATCGACGCCTCTGACCACGCTCCGCTCCGGGCAGGTCTTCAGTCCCCAGTTTTCCAGTTGGTCGAGTATCTCGCTGTGACTGTCCGGCAGATCGCCGCCGGCCACCCTGCCAACAGAGTAAACGTACATGTCCAATGGCCGCTCGGCCGTTAGCTTCGGGTCCAGCTGGCGCAAACTGCCTGCCGCGGCGTTGCGCGGGTTAACAAAGGTCTTCTCCCCCGCCGCACGAGCTTTCTCGTTGTATGCCTCGAAGCCCGCCTTTGGCATGAAGACCTCGCCCCTGACCTCCAGCGTTGACGGGTAGCCCTCACCAATCAAACGCAGCGGCACTGACTCGATTGTTCGGACATTGTGCGTGATGTCCTCGCCGGTGCTTCCGTCACCGCGTGTCGCGGCACGCACCAACCTGCCACCCTCATAGCGCATGCTCACCGCAGCGCCATCCAGTTTCGGCTCTGCTGCATATAGCAGCGAATCCGCAGCATCTTCCAACTCGAGTCGCTCAGCGACCCGGCGATGGAATTCTTGAAGCTCCTCGGCTGAAAACGCATTCTCGAGCGACAGCATCGGCACCTGATGTTCCACCGTGCCAAATGCAGCAATGGGCATGTCTCCGACGCGCTGTGTCGGCGAGTCGTCGGTAATCAACTCCGGGTTCGCTTTCTCCAATGCCTGCAGCTGCCGCATCAGCCGGTCATACTCGACGTCCGGAATCTCGGGATCATCGAGAACGTGGTAGCGATAGTTGTGGTGTCGAATCTGATCCTTGAGGGAATCGATCTTCTTTCGGGTAGCGGCCGACGCTGTCATTGCGGAATCTTTGGCGCCTGGATCAGGCAACCAGATTGCTGTGCTGGTATTGAATGATTTCCTCGCGCATATACCGTTCGCGCTGAATGCTCAGCGTACTACCGGACTCATCGAGCAATTCAGCATTGAGTGTCTGCGCAAGCGCCCGCGCGGCCGTCATCATCATATCGAATGCTTCGACACCATCCACCGGTCCCGGCAAAACGAGAAACAAACTAATGCCAGGAATTTCTTGCTCTTTGATGTTGGCAAGATCAAAGCTGCCCGGTTCAACGAGACTCGCGGCGCTGAAAATAGTTCTGTCCTCGTCATTGCCATCGTATCGGTGGAATATGCCGAACTTACCGTGCCGCAACCCGATTCCACGCAAACTGAGTATCAGGTCGTCGCCGCGAAAGGCGCCTCCATCACGGGCAATCAATCGCAACGTGACGATCTTTTGCGGCGTTTCTTCTGCCGGCTCATCCACCGGCGTCGTAGTGGCATCGACCGCAGCCGCGTCCTGCTCAAGCTCCGTCAGCTCAGCTTCTTCGTCACCGAGGGTTGGCGCAACGCGTGGACCTTTGATCTTTTCCTGTTCTGGCCGGTCTCGCTCACGCCGGCTATAGAAATACACACCGGCGATTACCAGGAGTCCAAAGAACAACAGCAACCAGCGCAATCCGTCCATTTCTCAATGACCTAACTCGCCGCCATTTTCACTGCTTCATCGAGATCGACAGATACCAGCCGAGATACGCCAGGTTCCTGCATCGTGACACCCGTCAGTTGTCGCGACATTTCCATCGTCACCTTGTTATGCGTGATGAACACAAACTGCACCTTCTGCGACATCTCGCGAACAATGTCACAAAAACGTCCGACGTTAGCATCGTCGAGTGGCGCGTCGACCTCATCGAGCAGACAAAACGGCGCAGGATTCAGCTCGAATATTGCGAAGACCAGCGCAACAGCCGTCAGTGCCTTTTCGCCGCCAGAGAGAAGATGAATGTTGCTGTTGCGTTTGCCGGGCGGGCGCGCCATCACTGTGACACCCGTCGACAAAAGATCATCGCCGGTAAGCTCAAGGTAGGCGTGCCCGCCACCAAAGAGCTTGGGAAACAACTTCTGGAACCCTGCGTTGACGTTCGCATAAGTTTCGCGGAATCGCGATCGTGTCTCGCGATCGATCTTGCGTATCGCGCCTTCGAGTGTTTCCAGAGCACTGTTCAGATCATCCAGTTGCGCATCGAGGTACTCCTTCCTCTCGGATTGCTCCTTGAACTCATCGATGGCGGCAAGGTTGATAGGACCCAGTCTATCTATACGACGGCGAACCTTCTCTAGCTTCTGCTCCCAATCATCGATCGTCGCCGCTTCGTCCATCTCGTCGATCAGGCTGTCGTAATCAAAATCCGTTTGAGCAAGTTGCTCGGCAAATCCTTCCCTGCGCACACGCACTTCGCGAAGTCCCATTTCAGCTTCGTTGACCTCATTGCGCGCTTCATTCACTGACTGGTCAATGCGCATGCGTGTCTGGTCCAATTCGCGCAACTCGGCTTCAATCTCCTCGACGAGACGTCTTGCAGCACCAAGCTGTTCCTCAACCTCGACACGAGTCCGAAGGTGGTCCTCAAGCGACTTTTTCGATTCAGCCAAGGGTGCCTGACGCTGCTCGAGCTGCCCGCGGATTTCAACCTCTCTATTCTGGAATTGTTCCAGCTGCGACCGCATGCGATCGAGATTCTGCGTGGCAGACTCTTTGCTGGTCCGTCGGCTTTCGAACTGAATAGTGATGTTCTGAACTGTTTGCCGGTCTTCATCCGCCTGGTCCCGCACCCGCTGCAATTCGCCATGCAATTCCTCGCGCCGCGTCTCGAGAATCTCGCGCTGCACGTCCAGTTCCTTGAGAGTCTCAATCGCCTCGGTCGCACATCGTTGCGACTCACGCAGTTGTTCTTCTGCCGATATCTGGTAATTGTCGACCTCGCTGGTTTCCTCGGCGATCGCGGCCTGACGAGCGTTGGCTTGATCCATACGGTATTTTGCGGCATCGAGCGCCGCTTTTACCTCCGAGAACTCATTGAGCAGAGAAGCGGCATCTTTCTGTACCGTCTCTCGACGCTCCTCAAGCTGATTGAGCCGCACACGGCCATCTTGAACGAGCTTGCGTGCGCTTTCGAAACGCGCCTGCAATTCGCGGTTGTCAGTCTTAAGACGGCGCATATCATGCTCGCGCGACAAAATACCGGCTTTGGCGTCTTTGTCCCGCGAGACCCGCAGCCACTGCTTGCCCAGCCAGATGCCCTCTTGCGTAATAACGGACCGGTCCTCACCGATAGACTCGCGCATCGCCAGGGCCTTGTTCAGCGAGTCCGCAACTCGCACTTGAGCCAGAAGCCTGTGTACAGATTCCGGCGCGCCGATAACCTGCGCAGCCAACGTATCCGATACATCGAACAACTCGGGGTTGCCAAGTTGCTCCTGGAGAATCGTGACATTGCCGCTGGTTAACTTTGCGATGCTTTCTGTTACCGATGTGATGTCGTTGACGCAGATTGCCTGTAAGTAGTCACCAAGGACGGTTTCAACGGCCTTTTCCCAACCCGCAGCAACATCGAGAGCCTGTGCAACTTTGCGGTTGGTATCCAGACCGGCACTCTCCAACCACTCATTGACACCTTCGTCGCCTTCGCCCAATGCGGCTTTCTGTAAGGCCTCAAGCGAGGCGTACTTGCCCTGCCCGATCTGCAGCGCATTTCGCCGCTCCTCAACTAGCCGTGTCAGCTTCGTATCCTGCTCACGCAGCTTGCGGATTTTGTCAGTGATGTCAGCAAGATGCCGGTCAAACTCGTCGCGCGCTTGTCGTTTGCGCTGTTCCTGCGAGGTCAGCTCATCGAAATTCGACTTCAATTCGTCAGCGCTGGCGCCAGACTTTGCTTCGTCGAGCTTTTGGCGACGTTCGGAGAAACTCTGAATTCGCGACTCGATTTGTTCGGAGCGGGTTTGCTCAACATTGCGCAGCTGTTGCGCCTCATTGAATTTGTTTGTGTACTCCTCCCACTGCTGTTGCCAGTCGCGCAACGCAGCCTCAGCACGCTGCAACGATTCTGCCGATGCCTTTTCGCTGTTGCGCGCTTGTTCCAGGCCAGGGACCAGCTCGTTCAGCGTCAGTTCGAGCTGCGCAATCTCGGTCTGATCCTTGTCGATATGCTCGCGGATCTCGCGGGCGCCAGACGCTGCCTGCTCGAGGTCCTTCGCCTGCCGCTCATCCAATTCCTGTGCGTGCTCGATGGTCTGTTCGAGCCGCGCAATTTCGGACCCTATCTTGTAATAGCGGCCCTGCACCTCGTTAAATTCGTCGTTGCGTCCACTTTGCTGCACCCGAGACTCTTCGATCTTTGCCTCAAGTTTTCTCTGCTCGGCGATCGCCGCTTCAAGCCGCGTTTTGCGTTCGGCCAGATGCCGATCTGCGTCATCGGCACGATCATCAAGATATTTGGTCCGCAGTGCCAGCAATTCCGCGGCCGTACGACGCTCCTGATCCTTGTACTTTCCATATCGCTCGGCCGTTTTTGCTTGTCGATCAAGATGCTTGATCTGCTTCTCGACCTCTTCGAGCACGTCCAGAAGGCGATCGAGATTCTCTTTGGTGTGCTTGATCCGGTTCGACGTCTCGCGGCGGCGCTCTTTGTACTTGGAGATTCCAGCAGCCTCTTCGAGAAATACACGCATCTCTTCGGGCTTGGCCTCAATTAGCCGCGAGATCATGCCTTGCTCAATGATCGAATAGCTGCGCGGCCCCAGGCCCGTGCCAAGAAAGACGCCCGTTATGTCTTTGCGGCGGCACTTCGTGCCATTGAGAAAATACGTTGAGATGCTGTCTCGGGTAACTTCACGGCGAATCGCAATTTCAGCGTACTTGGCGTACTGCCCTTCCAGCGTCGTCTCAGTGTTATCGAACAGTAGTTCGACCGAAGCAGCCCCAACTGGCTTGCGTGTGCTCGAGCCGTTGAAAATTACGTCCGTAATCGAATCGCCGCGTAGCCGGCTTGCAGAGCTCTCACCCATCACCCACCGTACGGCGTCGATCACGTTCGACTTGCCGCAACCGTTCGGCCCGACAACGCCGACAAGGCTGCTTGGGAAGGTGATAGTTGTGGGGTCGACGAAGGATTTGAAGCCGGCGAGCTTGATTTTGCTTAATCGCATGTGCTGTAAGACGCCAATGGCCCGTCAAATCGGGCTAGTGTAATGGAATTCAGGCAATAAAACGATTGTCGCGGGAAAAAGGCAATTGCCCCGCAGACCCCGCTCTACCTTGCTTTCGGCGCCCTGCCCGAACGAAGATATTTGCCCAAAAAAATAGGCTTCCATGCCGCCCCAAGCCATGTATAATCCCGCCCTTTTCTCGATCTGGCAGGAGTTCCCAATGGCCGCAAGAAAGGCTGCAAGAAAGACCGCAAGCAAGAAGCGGAAGAAAGCACCAGCCTCTCGAAAGAAGGCTGCGGCGAAGAGAGTCACCAGGAAGAAGGCCAGCAAGAAGAAGGTGGCCAAGAGAAAGGTGACAAAGAAGAAGGCCACCAAGAAAAAGGCGGCTAAAAAGAAGGTGGCGAAGAAGAAGGTGGCAAGAAGAAGGTGCAAGAAAAGGGCAAGAAGAAGGTCAGCGAGAAAGAAAGCCGCCAAGAAAAAGGTGAGCAAAAAGAAGACGGCCAGGAAGGCAAGTAAGAAAAAGGCTGCACCAAGGAAGAAAGCCGCAAGCAAGAAAAAGGCTGCACCAAGGAAGAAAGCCGCAAGCAAGAAACGGCCTGTTGCGAGAAAGAAAGCCGCTCGCAAGGCGCCTGTTCGCCGTGCCCGATCGCGGGGCGACATGCTTTCGGGACCCATCCACGGCATCGAACCGTACAAACCGAGGCGCGGTGAAGAGTACATGAGTGCCGCCCAACTCGAGCATTTCAATGAAATTCTAAGTTCCTGGAAACGGGAACTGATGTTCGAGGTCGATCGCACCGTGCATCACATGCAAGACGAGGCCGCGAATTTTCCGGACCCGAACGATCGCGCGACGCAGGAATCCGAATTCGGGCTCGAACTGCGCACGCGAGACCGTGAGCGCAAGCTGCTGCGAAAAATCGACGAGGCACTGGGTCGCATCGATGATGGCAGCTACGGCTACTGTGACGAAACCGGCGAGGAAATCGGCTTGAAGCGTCTTGAGGCGCGTCCGGTCGCGACGCTGTGCCTGGAAGCTCAGGAGCGACGTGAACTCGCGGAACGTCAGTTCCGAGATCGGGACGATCGTTACCGGTAACAAGTCGCTTTCCAACCCTTACATTGGTCGGTTCGCGCCGTCGCCAACCGGCCCCCTGCACTTCGGCTCGCTGTTAGCCGCCGTTGCGAGCTATCTGGAGGCTCGCAAGCACGGCGGTCAGTGGTTGCTTCGCGTTGAGGATATTGATCCGCCACGCGAACAGCCTGGCGCGACTGACGCCATTCTGACTGCGCTCGACGGCTTTGGCTTTGAGTGGGATGGCCCGGTCAGCTATCAGAGTGACAGCCGCGATGCCCACGATGCCGCTGTGCAATTTTTGGCAGACGCCGGCAATCTGTATCGCTGTGGATGTTCTCGCAGAGACCTTGCGGCGGCGCCCCGTGGCTCGCTCGGTATCATCTATCCCGGCACCTGTCGCGACGGCAGCAACACGGCCGAAGCGGCATATCGAGTCCTTACAGACAACGCGCCCGTTGCTTTTGAGGACCGCCTTCAAGGCCAACAATCCCAGCGCCTTGAATCCGAATCAGGGGATTTTATCGTGCGGCGGCGGGACGACCTGATCGCCTATCAGCTAGCCGTGGTCGTCGACGATTACTTGCAGGGAATCACCCACGTAGTCCGCGGCATTGACCTTATGGACTCCACGCCGAGGCAGATATGGCTGCAGAAGCTTCTTGGCTACCCGACCCCCGAGTACTGCCACATTCCAGTTGCTGTCAATGAGCAGGGCCAGAAACTCAGCAAGGGCCACGGCGCGAAAGGGGTATCGTACGAGCGCAGGACGACGACGCTGGCCGCTGCACTCGAACTGCTCGGGCAGGAACTCCCACGAGACTTGCGCAGCGGTTCACTGTCTGAAATCTGGGCGTGGGCCCGCGACAATTGGAATATCGAGGTACTCAAGGGTGCTATCGAGATTCCTGCCGGTCCTTATGCTTTGGCTGAGAACGAAAATGGGCTATCGTAGGCGCCATTCGGTTGCCCGTAGCCATGAGAATTCGGGCCAACGCCTGCCACAAGAGATTCAAATGAGTACAGCCCGAATAATCAAGAAGTACCCGAACAGACGATTATATGACACTGAAGAAAGCCGCTACATCACGCTTGCCGATATCAAGGGCCTGGTACTCAACAAGACTGAATTCATCGTTGTCGATAAAAAGGACGGCCGTGACATTACGCGACTGATTTTGCTGCAGGTGATCAGCGACCAGGAGCAAAACGGTGCGGCGGTCCTGAGCGAAGGATTTCTTGCGCGGATCATCTGCTGTTACGGCAACGTTCTGCCGGATTCTGTTGCCAAACATCTCGAGCAAAGCCTCAGGGAATTCATGGCCCAAACACAGAACCCACCCGACAAAGGTGTCGCCAGCCCATTCCCGGATCGGACGAAAAACTCCTTGACATCAGGGCCTTAGATGCCCTAGCTTGGACCCTGCAACGGGGATACGCTCCCCCGCCCCCTGTTGCAATGCCTGAAGGAGTTTACACTCCACGGCGGGCCCCCTGCGCAAGCGGGGGGCCATTTTTTTTGCCTAAAAATGACGACCAACACGACAGACGAACGCATAATACGCAGCAACTTCACGCCTGCGCGCTGGCTGAAACACCGCCATCTGCAGACGATATTTCCCTCGTTGCCGTGGGCCTGGCGGCAGAGACCGGCGCTGCGCCGAGAAGTTCTGCAATTGCCGGATGGCGATGCCACCGCAGTCGACTGGTTGGCCGACGCCGACAAGCTGCCGCAGTCCGCGCCGCTGCTGGTGATTTTGCACGGACTCGAGGGGTCGGCTGAATCCTCGTATGCACGCATGCTCATGCAGGCCGCCTTCGAACGTGAATGGCGCCCGTGTGTGTTGCATTTTCGAGACTGTGGGGACTACAGAAATCCCCTGCCACGACGCTATCACGCTGGCGAAACCGGGGATATCCGCTATTTCCTGCGGCGGTTGCAGGATAACGGCCAGCGCGGTCCGATGCTGGCTGTTGGCTACTCGCTGGGCGGCAACATTCTGCTCAAGAACCTCGGCGAGTCCGGCGACAATTCGCGGCTCACTGCGGCAGGAGCGGTCTGTGTTCCGCTCGATCTTTACAAATGTTCGGAAGCGTTAAATATTGGTTTTTCAAAGGTTTATCAACGATACTTAATAAATAACATGAAATTGTCGGTGCGCCGGAAATTTGACAGAGAGACGGCCGCATTCGACTGGGAACGCGCCATGAAGGCAGAGACGTTTGCCGAGTTCGACGATGCGGTCACGGCGCCACTGCACGGCTTCAAGAACATGGCCGACTACTACGATAAGTGCAGTTCGACGCAGTTTCTAAGGGACATCACCAAGCCGACGTTGATAATCAACTCGCTCGATGACCCGTTCATGACGCCCGGAGTCCTTCCACACCGCGACCGGCTCTCTGCCAGCGTATCACTGGAAATTGCAGATGCCGGGGGCCATGTCGGCTTTATAGAGGGAGGCACGCCGTGGCGGCCACGGTACTACCTGCCACGGCGAATACTCGGATTTCTCGAGGAACAGCTCTAACCAGGCCTAGGCGGCCTCGACTTCCTTCATCGAGAGCCGCACACGACCCTGACGATCGACTTCGAGAACCTTCACCTTGACGACATCGCCCTCGGACAACTTGTCACTGACCTTCTCAACACGCTCGTTGGAGATCTGCGAAATGTGTACGAGACCGTCTTTGCCCGGCAAGATCGTGACAAATGCACCGAAGTCCATGAGCCTTGCGACCTTGCCCTCGTAGATGCGCCCGACCTCGACGTCAGCCGTAATCAGCTCGATTCGACGGAGCGCCTCCTTGCCTGAGGAACCGTCTACAGAAGCGATACGCACGGTGCCGTCCTGATCAATATCGATCGTCGCACCGGTCTCCTCGGTCATCGCACGAATCACCGATCCGCCCTTGCCGATGACATCGCGAATCTTCTCGGGATCGATCTTGAACGTGATGATCGACGGTGCCCATTCGGACATTTCTTCGCGCGGCGAGCTGATGACCTTGTTCATCTCGCCCAGGATGTGCAGGCGTGCGTCGCGGGCCTGAGCAAGCGCCTTATCCATGATCTCCCGGGTTATGCCCTGGATCTTGATATCCATCTGCAGCGCCGTAATGCCGTCGTCCGTACCGGCCACTTTGAAGTCCATGTCGCCGAGGTGATCTTCGTCGCCCAGGATGTCCGTGAGTACGGCAAAGTCGTCGCCTTCTTTGACCAGTCCCATCGCAACACCGGCAACCGGGGCCTTGATCGGCACACCTGCGTCCATGAGTGCGAGGCTGGTGCCACAGACTGACGCCATCGAACTGGACCCGTTCGATTCTGTTATTTCCGAGACGACGCGAATCACGTAGCCGAAGTCGTCAAAATCAGGCATTACGGCCTGAATGCCGCGCTTGGCCAGTTTGCCGTGGCCGATTTCACGCCGTTTCGGAGAACCCACAAAGCCGGTCTCGCCGACACAGAACGGCGGGAAGTTGTAATGCAGCATGAAGGGCTCTTTCCGCTCGCCCTCGATTGCATCGATGATCTGAGCATCACGCCCTGTTCCCAGCGTCGTCGTAACGATCGCCTGCGTCTCACCTCGTGTAAATATGGATGAACCGTGGGCGCGCGGCAGTACGCTGACTTTCACATCGATCGGTCGCACGGTCTGTTGGTCACGGCCGTCGATACGCGGCTGGCCACTGATAACGCGGTTGCGAACAATGCTCTTTTCGAGCTTGTACAACGCACCTTTCACGTCTTCAGCGGACCATTGGGCATCTTCGCCGTCAGCCAGAGCCGCAACGGCAGCTGCTTTGGCATCACCGACGGCACCCTGGCGTTCCTGCTTGTCAGTAATCTGATATGCAGCCGTCAATCCTGCCTCAGCCTGGCTTGCAACTGCACCCTTGAGGTCCTGATCTTCGGCAGGCGCTTCCCAATCCCATGCTGGCCTGCTGACTTCTGCGGCAAGTTCATTGATCGTGTCGATAGCGACCTGCATCTGCTCGTGGCCGTACATGACCGCGCCCAGCATCACGTCCTCAGCGAGGCCATCAGCCTCGGACTCAACCATGAGTACGGCATCCTTGGTACCGGCAACAACCAGTTCGAGGGTCGAATTCTCCAGCGCCTCGCGACCTGGGTTCAGAACGTATTCACCATTGCGGTAGCCGACCTTTGCAGCACCGATCGGTCCTGCGAAGGGCATTCCCGAAATGGCAAGTGCCGCGGACGCGCCAATAAGCGCCGGAATATCAGGATCAACGTCCGGGTTTAATGACACGACCGTCGCGATGACCTGAACTTCGTTCTTGAAGCCCTTCGGGAAAAGCGGACGAATCGGGCGATCGATCAGGCGACAGACAAGAACCTCTTTCTCGCTCGGACGCCCTTCGCGCTTGAAGAAACCACCGGGAATCTTCCCGGCCGCGTAGGTTTTTTCCTGGTAGTTGACCGTCAGCGGGAAGAAATCCCGGCCCGGGTCGGCTGCCTTGCGGCCCACGGCTGTAACGAGCACCTGAGTTTCGGCCATATCGACCAGGACCGCGCCGTCCGCCTGACGAGCAATTGCCCCGGTTTCGAGCGTGACAAGATGTTCCCCAAATTGGAACGATTTAGTTACTGATTTCACAATATTTCTCTACTTGAAGATGAATGTGGCAACAGCAAGCCGTTGCGATCCCTTCCCGGGAGCGGCACGACTTTAGCCCTTGCCAGAATGACTCGTCGGTTAACGACGAAGACCGAGCCGGGTAATCAGCTCGCGATACCGATCCTGATCTTTCGCTTTTAGATAGTCCAACAGCTTACGCCGTTTATTGACCATCTTTAGCAGACCCTGACGGCTGTGGTGATCTTTCTTGTGCTCACCGAAATGCCCGGTGAGTTCTGCAATACGTGCAGACAGCAGTGCTACCTGTACTTCGGGAGATCCCGTATCCGCGTCACCGCGGGAATATTCAGCGACTATGCCGCTTTTTTGCTCACTTGACAGTGACATTTCCAATTACCTCGATCTTTCTCTATTTTGGCCCTTTTTTGCAGCGCGCATTCTAGCGCCTGTGCAGGCCTATTAACAGTCAAAAACCAATATCTAGCCGTTTTTTTCAGTCGTGCGGAACACCCGCCTCGGCGCAAGCCTGCCTTCGACTGACAATTCGCCCACGCCCGTGAATTTAGCGCTCGCGCCGTAGACCCTGACCAGGCCCCATGAGTTCTGCGCAGGCACTTCGACCTCCTGGCCGGCCGAAAACCGCGCCGCGGTCTCCGCATCCAGGTGCACGGCGGGCATGCTTTCCAACGCCGTGTCCGGTGGGAGAAGACGGGCCAGCACGGCCGCCGATCCTGATGCGGCCACAGCCTCGATACGCGTCAGATCGAGCATCTCCGAGGCCTGGAACGCACCAACCGTTTCGCGGTGCAAACGGGCCGTGTGGGCCACTGTACCCGCCTTTTTAGCGATATCTTCGACCAGCACCCGTACGTAAGTCCCTTTCGAACAATGCACCCGAAAAACCAGCCGGCTGCCGGCGATTTCCAGCAGGCAGATCTCGTCAATCCGGATCCGTCTCGGCTCCCGATGCACTGTCTCACCTTTGCGAGCAAGCTCATACAGCCGTTTGCCGTCCTGCTTGAGTGCAGAGTACATCGGTGGCACCTGCGTCGATTCGCCAAGGAATCCTTCCAGTATTCCGGTCCATTCCTCAGCCGACAGCTCAGGCACCGCTGCCGTGGCAACGGCCTTGCCGTCCGCGTCGCCCGTATCCGTCCCAATGCCGAGTTTTGCCGTCACGCGGTAGGTCTTGTCCGCATCAAGCAGAAATGCACAGACTTTTGTCGCCTCGCCAAAACACAATGGCAGCATGCCAGTAGCGGCAGGATCCAGGCTGCCGGTGTGGCCGGCCTTGCGGGCGTTGATCAGTCGCTTGACCTTCTGCAGGGCCTGATTCGATGTCAGGCCAGCTGGCTTGTTCAGAAGCAATAATCCGTCGATCTGCTCGGATCGACTGTGCGCTCGGCGACTCATGACAATTATCCGTGGTCGTCGGGGTGCAGAGCATTGTCGATCAATTTACTGATCTTTGCGCCGTGTTCCGCACTATCGTCGTGAACGAATCTGAGTTCCGGCACATGCCGAACCTTGATGGCGTGGCCGAGTTTCGCGCGCAGGAATCCGGCGGCCTTGCCAAGACCCTCTAGCGCAGCCTCCGGGCGATCGTCGGGATTCAACACGCTGAAATAGACACGGGCTACGCTGAGATCCCGCGACAAATCTACCGAGGTCAACGACACGCCCGTAAGGCGCGGGTCCTTGGTCTCGAATCGAAGCAGCTCGCTGAGCGTGCGCAATATCTGCGCGCCCAGGCGCTGATTTCGTGAAAACTCGCGAGGCATCAGTCCAACGTACGAGCGACTTCAATGCGCTCGAAACACTCGATTTGATCACCAACCTGAACATTGTCGTAGTTCTTGACGCCAATGCCGCACTCGGTGCCTGACTTGACCTCATTGACGTCGTCCTTGAAGCGGCGCAGCGACTCGAGTTCACCTTCGTAGATCACAACATTCTCACGCAATACGCGGATCGGGTTGTGACGTTTGACGAATCCCTCTGTAACGATGCAGCCTGCGATGTCGCCGAGCTTCGGCGACGAAAACACCTCTTTGACCTCGGCCAGACCCACGATTTGCTCGCGGATCTCCGGCGTCAAGAGTCCACTCAGGGCCGCCTTCACGTCGTCAATGGCTTCATAAATGATGCTGTAGTAACGGATGTCCACACCCGACTCTTTGATCGATGCCCGGGCCGCGGCATCGGCGCGTACATTGAAGCCGATAATGACAGCATTAGATGCCGCAGCGAGATTGGCATCGGTTTCGGTGATACCACCAACTCCGGAGCTCAGTACCTTGACCTTGACCTCGTCCGTCGACAATTTGATGAGCGCGTCACGCAAAGCTTCTGCGCTGCCATGAACGTCAGACTTGATGATCACCTCAACTGTCGAGTCGTCCCCATCGGTCATCTGACTGAACATGTCTTCCAGTTTTGATGCCTGCTGCTGTGCCAGCTTCGCATCGCGCGTCTTGGTTTGCCGGAACTCGGCAACCTCACGCGCCTTGCGCTCATTCTTGACGACGAGAAAATCGTCCCCGGCGCTGGGTGTCTTCGATAGACCGAGTACAACTGCCGGCTGCGATGGGCCCGCTTCTTCGATCGATTTGCCGGTCTCATCAAACATGTTACGAACGCGACCATACTCTTCGCCCGCAATGATCATGTCGCCCTGCTTCAACTTACCTGCCTGAACGAGCAAAGTGGCAACCGCGCCCCGTCCTTTTTCAAGGCTCGACTCGATAACGAGACCTTGCGCGGGACCCTCCGCTATAGCTTGCAGGTCCATCAATTCCGCTTGCAGGACAATGGAATCGAGCAGTTTGTCGACGCCCTCACCCGTTTGTGCCGACACGTTGACGAACAGCTGCTCGCCGCCCCATTCCTCTGAAATAACCTCGTGCTGTGACAGTTCGTTTCGGACACGTTCAGGATCGGCGTTCTCGCGATCGATCTTGTTGACAGCCACCACGATCGGCACGCCCGCAGCCTTCGAATGCAGAATAGCTTCGATGGTCTGCGGCATGACGCCGTCGTCGGCCGCGACGACCAATACGACGATGTCAGTCGCTTGAGCACCGCGAGCACGCATTGCCGTGAATGCGGCGTGGCCTGGTGTGTCGAGGAATGTGACTTTGCCTTTTGCCGTCTCGACAGAATACGCCCCGATGTGTTGCGTGATTCCACCAGCTTCAGCATCGGCAACGTGTGTACGGCGAATATAATCCAGCAATGAGGTCTTGCCGTGATCGACGTGGCCCATAATCGTAACCACCGGCGACCTGGAGACCTCTTCGCCAGTCAGCGGCTCTTCCGTCGCCAACAGCTGTTCATCGACATCCGCTTCCGTTGTCGGTACCGCAACGTGCCCGAGTTCCTCAACAACCAGCGTTGCCGTGTCCTGGTCGATGACCTGATTGATCGTGACCATCGCCCCCATGTTGAACAGCACTTTGACAACTTCGTTGCCCTTGATTGCCATGCGTTGCGCCAACTCGGACACTGCGATGTTCTCTGGAATCTCCACCTCATGTACAACCGGGGCGGTCGGTCTCTCGAAGCCGTGTTGCGCGTCGCCGCTCAGTGATACGGCACGTCGGCGCACAGGCGTTTTGCGCCTGCGACGGCCGCTCTTGGCGCCGGCCACGTGCAATTCCTTGCGGCCGTAACGTGTTTCACCTGCCTTGGGCTTCGGTTTAGCTTTTTCTTTGGTGCGGCGAGCCCGGGCATCCTGTTCAGCTTTTTCAAGCCGTGTTTTTTCCTCTGCCGCTACTGCCGCTGCCTGGTCAGCAGCTTTGCGAGCCTCCTCTTCAGCATTGAGGCGCGCCTGTTCCGCTTTCTCGCGCTGAGCTACTTCCTGCTTGGCCGCCTGCTCCTGCTCGGCTTTCAGGCGCTCCAGCTCGAGCTTCTCTGCCTCAATCTGATCTTCTTCTTCCTTGCGTTTTCGATCGAGCTCTTCCTGTTCAAGTTGTGCCTGTTTTTCGAGGACATCGCGCTTGATGTAAGTGCGCTTCTTGCGGACTTCGACGTTGACGGTGCGGGAACGCCCCTGAGCGCCCGCGAGCCTGAGCTCCGACTGCGACTTCCTCTTTAGCGTAATGCGCCGCGGGGCGGCATCGCCCGCTGCGGACTCTTCCTGCCCGTGGCTACGGCGCAAATGAGTAAGCAATTCGAGCTTTGCGTCATCGCTAATCTTGTCATCGGAGCCACTGACTTTAATACCGGCCTCGTCCAACTGCGATAGCAGCTTGTCGACCGGCACCTTCAGCACCTCAGCAAATTGTTCAACTGTCACGTCAGCCATTCTTCAACTCCGTGTAACCAAGCATTCAGGCCTGCTGCTCTGTTTCGAACCAGTGCGCGCGCGCCTTCATGATCAAGGCCGCTGCTTGCTCCTGATCCATTTCGTTAATCTCTAGCAGGTCATCCGTTGCAAGTTCGGCCAGATCTTCGCGTGTCACCACGCCCTTGCTTGCCAACAGAAATGCCAATCCCTTGTCCATGCCCTCAAGGTTCAGAAGATCCTCTGCAGGTTCGGTCTCGTCGATTTTTTCCTCTTGCACGATCGCCTGGGTCAACAACACGTCGCGTGCCCGGCTCCGCAGCTCTTCGACGATGTCCTCGTCGAACTCCTCGATCTCAACAAGCTCCGCGGCGGGTACGTAAGCAACTTCTTCAACCGTGGAAAAACCTTCCTGAACCAGAATTAATGCAACCTCTTCGTCGACATCGAGCTGCTTTGAAAATAGCCCGATCAGATCCTTCATTTCGGATTCGCTCTTCTCGTCGGCATCGGCTGCCGTCATCACATTGAGCTCCCAGCCGGTCAGCTCACTCGCGAGCCGTATATTCTGGCCGCCGCGTCCGATCGCCTGCGAAAGCTTGTCCTCATCGACAGCGATGTCCATGCTGTGAGCATCTTCATCAACGACGATGGACACGACCTCGGCCGGTGACATGGCGTTAACGACAAATTGTGCCGGATTTTCGTCATACAAGATGATGTCGACGCGCTCACCGGCCAACTCGTTCGATACCGCCTGGACACGTGAGCCACGCATGCCAACACATGCACCGACAGCGTCGATGCGCTTGTCGTTACTTCTAACGGCGATCTTCGCGCGAAGACCCGGGTCGCGGGCGGCACCGAGAATGTCGATCAGGCCCTGGCCCACTTCCGGCACCTCGATTTTAAAGAGTTCGACCAGGAACTGTGGCGATGTCCGCGTCATGAACAACTGCGGGCCGCGCACTTCGGAACGAACCTCGGTCAATAGCGCCTTAATACGGTCCTGTGGGCGAACCGGCTCGCGCGGGACCATTTGGTCGCGCGCGACAAAGCCCTCGGCATTGCCGCCAAGATCGATGTAGACGCCATTGCGATCGACGCGTTTGACCAAGCCGGATAACATCTCGCCATCGCGCCCCTGATACTCCTCGACGACTTGCTCACGCTCAGCCTCGCGAACCTTTTGCACAATGACCTGTTTCGCTGTTTGCGCTGCTATACGGCCGAACTCGACAGACTCCATCGGCACCTCTACGTAGCCGCCGGGCTCCGCGTTTTCATCGACGTCGACAGCGTCGATCATGCGCAACTCACGATCGGGAACTTCGAGTTCCGTCGATTCGTCCTCGAACACGAGCCAACGACGGAACGTGTCGTACTCACCCGTCTCGCGATCGATCGCGACGCGAACTTCGATGTCCTCACCGTGCTTTCTGCGCGTGGCAGATGCCAGTGCGGCTTCGATGGCCTCGAAGATAATGTCCTTCTCAACGCCCTTTTCATTCGAAACGGCGTCCACAACCATCAAAATTTCTTTGCTCATTACCAAAAACTCCAAAAAATCCCGTGCCGTTACTGCCCTTCGGGGACCAGTCGTGCGGTATCGATCGTTGCCATCGGCAACGAATGCGACTCACCGTCCACGTCGACCACGATGTTCTCGTCATCCGACGACACCAACGTGCCCCGAAATCGCTTGCGCCCCTCAATCGGGAAGCGCATCTGCACCTTCACCGTTTCTCCTGCAAACCTTTGAAAATGCTCAACTTTTGTCAACTTTCTATCCAGCCCTGGCGACGAGACCTCGAGTTTGTAGTGCCCGGGCAGCGGATCCTCAACATCGAGGAGCGCGCTAACCGCCCGACTGACTTTTTCGCAGTCGTCCAGCGTGATGCCATCCGGCTGATCAATAAACACCCGCACAACACCGCTCTTGCCACCCAGCCGCGCCTCCAGGTCCGACAACTCGTAACCCAGTCTTTCGATGCCAGGTTCCAGCAGTTTTCGCAGCTCATCCGCTGTCATCGAAGCACCTAACTATCTGTTTAAAAACAAAAAATGGGCCAATGGCCCATTCTTCTTATTCGCGGTCCTGCTGCCCCCAGACAACAAAAAACCCCTACGCGGGGCCTTCTCTACCAAGACTCTGGTAGCGGCGTGTCAAACAGCACAACACCGCGTCGGGGCGGGATTATACGGCAGTCGCCAGCAATTACGCAACGTCGCCAAGGCCGGCGACTGCCCGGCCTGCCGCCATCATCGACGGCGCATCGGGTCCTGCCGTTTATAACCCTCGGGGGCGGCAAACACGCCGTCGTCGAGATCTTGCTCTGAGACCGATTCAACCGACGTTTCGCCGGCAACGGCCCCTTTTTTGAAATCGATTGTGTGCACCGGGAAGCCATTGATCTGTTCCATCAGCTCTCCAGGATTTAAGCCGTCGTCGGACCCCATCGGCATCATTTCGGTCATCTTTGTTACGAACTCGGCCATGCCGCGGAACGCCGCTATCATTTCATCTGCCCCGTCGATGTCCTTCATGGCCGCGGCGCAAACCTCCTGCGTTTTTTCAGCTCCTTCATAGACCGCGTAGTTCCTGCACTTGAATGATTGCCATTGGCCAGTGCCAAGCGCTTCGACCCGGGGTGCAGGCGCAGGCGCCTTTTCTTGCCCCATCATCCCGCTCATCCCGCCTTTCATCATTTGCTCCGCCATTGCCCGCTGTTCAGGCGGCAAGCCGGCGAGCTGTTCCTCCATTTGCTTCATCGCCTCACCTATTTGCGACGACACTTCGGTGAGCATCGCTTCGTCCATGACGAAATAACTCTTATCCTTGTGATCGACTACCAGAAACTCGGTGCCGAGAAAGATCATCGAATTGCGCGAACCGTCGGCGCGGTCGTCCATGCGGATATTGCCCGCCTGCGCGAATATCTTTGTGCGCCCGGTCTCCTGACCCGATGCATCGGTGGTCACCAAATCCATTGCCACGCCCGCGTATGACAGCGGTGACAGCAGGAAAAGAATCGAGAAAAATACGGCACCAGGTTTCTTCATCATGATACTCCTTCGTCCGGAAGCTTCGTATTCGCCAAGACTACCGCGATACTTGCCCGGCGGCCAACAGCGGCGCGCTACCTGTCGATTGTTGCGCGAGTTGACTTCTCGAGATTGACCCAGAGCCAAACACCCGCAGCACCAATGAACGGCGAACTCACCAGCCCCGGGAAGTATCCTCCGGCGGCGACCGCGAGCAAAGGATGAGCGATCGCGTTGAACATCGCTGCGACCGCGAGGAACCATGAGGCGAAGAACGCGCCTGTTCTTGCCGAGCGTAGTCCCGGCACCGAGACGATCCAGATCCCGATCCAAATCAGGTTAAAGCTGATGAAAAAGGAGAACGGCATCGCTGGCAAACCGAGCAGCGCCGCTAAACGTTCGGGAAAACCAGTGCCAGCTTCCTCTGCGAAGTGGACGCTCTGCATTACGAGCGCAACAGTCAGCGCACGTGCTGCAACCTGGCGCTCCGCCACATTTTCAGGAGGCGATCGACGACCCAGCGCCAGGTTCAGCGCGACCAATGCAGCCAGGCCGAGAACGACCGCGCTCGGGAGCAAACTCAGCATGGACACGGTACGTTAGTTCCGGTTATTCAAGATCTCCTGTTTGAGCTTCTTGAACTCCTCGTCCGTAATGTAGCCGCTGTCTTTTAGCTCGCCCAGCGTTCGAAGTTGCTCAAGGATCTGTGACATATCGGAACTGCTACTTTTGCCGGATGCGTTTGGCTCTGATTTGGCAGCAATGGCCTCTTTACGATCACCAGCTTCTTCTGCTCCCTGGGCTTTTTCTTGCGCTTCTTTGAGCCGCCGCTCCTCTTCGCGTGCCCTCAGTTCCATGTCCAGTTGTATTCGTTCCCTCCCCAGGCGCTGTCGCTCCACCTCCAGGGCCTGGGCCTGTTGTTCATCATAGTTTGGCGACCGGTCAATCCCGGCTTCATTGTCACCGGTTTGTGCAATTGCCGGCATCGTTGCGGCAGCGCAGATAAGCATGAGTGCAAGGCTGGATTTCATCTCTATTTCCTGTTGCCGTGAGGCCTATGTCGTCCGGGTCCGTTAGCGGCATGATACGACGCTGGCCGCCATCCTTCTAATAACGACAAAGCCCTGGATGTCCTTCCAGACGCAGAAAGCCGCATCGGAACGAGGATTTCCGGTTCGTTGCCAACAAACAGCTTTTCTTGCAGCGGGACTGCTCATTGAAAATCGATGAAAAAATTACTCGTCAGTCTGCCGGTGGCAGGATCCGCGCTGATGTCCTTTTTCGGATCGATCAGGCCTGAATGCAACAGACTGCCCGGATAGGCAACCAGGCGATTGGGACGGTACTCGATACGCTCATAGAGCTCGAAGTGATCACTGCTTTCTCTAATGTATTCGGCCGGCGGGTCCCCATGCGCGCTGAGAAATGCGTCACCGGCGCGAGCGTATTCTGAAAGCCTGTCGTCGGTGATGTTTTCGAATCCAGTGGGCTTGTGACGGAAAAGGCCCGTCCCGTGAAACTCTCCCGGATTCAAGTAGTGCGTCACTGCGAAATAGTACTTGCTGTGACTATCGAAGTGCGGCATGCGCTGCATGACTTGTAACTCTCGAGGCGGCGTGGCGACGAGAGAGTAGACGAGACGGTAGGAAGTTTTTCCGTCGAGCTTGCGCTCGCATGGCACTGAATAGACCCTGCGAAGCAACGGCACGATGACCCTGACGATCTCCTGCAGATAACCACTCGGTGTCTGGGCCCTGATCCCCGGATAAAGGGAAACGGTGTCGGCGGCGAAGCTGGCCGAATTTACCGCGTAATGAATCACGTCGCCTGTATCTGCGGCGAAGTCATCAATGATGATAACCGGGGTCTGTTCGTCACCCGCATGAAATACCCGAGGCACGGCCTCCGGATTTAGTCGAATACTCACCTCGGTCATGGCCCTATGATACTCACGTCGCGGCCTCCTGCGACAGGAAACAGACGTCGATGATTCTTGCAAAACGCATAATTCTTTTTTTCACTGCGGCAGTGTTTCATTGCCGAGTTTTCCGTTGAATTCTAGGGCTTTCTGAAAAGCGCAGCTTCAGCGATGGCTGGCGGATCAACCACACTGGAATAGAAGTGGCTTTTCCAGCTGGCAACGAACTCGAGGTCAACGCTGAAGATTTCATCTAATTCGTTTTGTTTGAAATGATAGGGCGACATGTATTCTTTGCCGTCCACAACATCAACAGAACGAAATCTCTGTTCGTCGTCGCTCATACCCTTAACAAAAAACAATCCGCCAGGTTTCAGCAAGCGCCGTATCGACGCAATATAGCGGTCATCGGACATGAATGCATGCATGCTGTGAAAGCAACCGCGGTCTGTAATCAGGTCGAAGCTCTCGTTGCCAAATCTGGAATCCAGTACGTCGTCGAGCGCAAAAAATACGACGACGCCTTCTTCTTCAAGAAGATTCTTCCTGGCCATCTCAAGGGCTACTTCCGATACATCGGTCCCCGTAACGTCATGTCCCAGCTTGGACATTTCGATTGCCTGTTCGCCACTGCAGGTGCCAAGGTCGCATATCTTCAACGGGTGCGACGCGCGCAGTTCCTCTATTACCCTGAGGTAATCTGGATCCAGCCGTTTGAAGTTCCATGCAAACCGGTTTTGATCAGAGCCCTGGTACATCTCCAGGTTCTTGTCGTTCCATTTCTTTCTATTGAAGCGAATAAGGGCATCGTCTTTACTGCTCATCTAGACCATCCAGTAGTTCTGTATTCACTTGCGAACTTTGGCAATTGAACATTAGTCCGGCAAATTCATGAGACAATCGCAGCAGCGAAAGTCGGCGTAGGATCAATTGCCGCTTGTTGCGATCTTATCAGTTGAACGGATGCTACCGGTATATGGCGGGCAACGAATACAGGTGAAACTGCTTGCTCGCAAATTCAAACCTTACTTATTTCCCAACAAGAAACCGACCCCCATGAAGCCAGCTTTTTTTGGTGGTGGGCGCACGTTCGTTGAATTATGCGCAAATCAAGATTGAACCGTTTCTGTTGGTCGCCAGATGTCCGCTTTTCGCCAGAGCGGACATTCAACTCCAGGCAATTATAGAGAATCGGACGTCTGCTAACGGCCATAAGCCGTCATTCAGCCCGTTCGTTCCGGCGTCGCTTCATTTCTTCCATCAATAGCCGTTGCTCCTCTAATGCCTTCAATTTATGTTCACAATCTTCAGAATCCATGTCCCATCGCGGTATCCAAGTGACCGCTATTTCATTGTCATAGGAATGAGGTTGAGGATTCGGATTGAACCCTCCTCTAAGTAGACGATTCTGCTTGTTGAGTTGAAGAGATGTGGGGTCGTTATTGTCGTGGCGGTGCAGCATCATTGTCTCACCGCTCTGGACACTCGCAATATACGCCAGCCCACTAGTATCAGATTTGTCAAGGAGCATTGCCTCACCATCGGGCCCAGATGTACATGTCATTGAGTGCATCTCTTCGCCCGCCCACACATCAGATATGCTGACGCAGCTCTCTAGTTCATCCAGCAGCTCGGCATAGCTTAAGTCTCTAGCCCGCTCTGTGTCGTACCGCTGGCTACAGCGATAGCTAATTGAATCTCGGCGACACCGGTCTGTGCCCACCAATATCGGTCCAATATCACCAAGAACAACCTGCTCAACGGTGGCACGGCTCTGCAAATCCTCTTGCATCGATGGCCAACCGTGTCTGACAAGCTCCACCAATTCGCACAAGGTGATTGCGTCACTATCGGTGAGGTCTTGCTGCTCAGCTGAGATCGCGTAGCTAACAGCCACCAGCATCATTAGTGCTACAAGTCCTATCCTTTTTCGAATCATTGGCCGGTTCCTCGCAATGTCCTGATCGGACACGCAATAGAAGTGCAGGTCGCTTTGGCGCTGCCTGCTTTCGGTCAGTAGCGGTCGTTCAGTAGATTATCACGCCACAGGCTGCTTTCGGGTGTACACCAGCCGTTCGGCGGCACGTTTTCAATATTCGGCGATCTGAAAGTCTGCTTTCACAAATAGCGGTCTCTCAAACGAGTTGATTCCGT
This sequence comes from uncultured Gammaproteobacteria bacterium, assembly GCA_963711285.1. GTDB lineage: Bacteria > Pseudomonadota > Gammaproteobacteria > Steroidobacterales > Woeseiaceae > UBA1847. The sequence goes on from CAVQDJ010000006.1 coordinate 136,479, forward strand.
AGATTGCGAGAGGCTGCTAGCGGCCTGAAGCGGTCATTTAGCCAGCCGAAAATAGGCAGAATTAAACGGCGGTAATCGGCCAGAAGGGGCGGCACTTTGGCGACGCCCAGACGAAGGGACAAGACCGTATCTTGTGCTATTGAGCATTGTGTTGCTCACCGCGCGACTGGCACAAAACAGTGATGGCGTGCTAATTTCGATTCTCTCGTCAGACCGGGAGTCGAGCGGCGAACGCCTGATTGGCAAATAGACGCGTAAAACATTGAGACTGCGACAATGCCCCATGCCATCAGAATTTTGAGTCTCGAGCACGAGAGATTGGCCAAACTACTCGATCTGATGGATCGCCTTTACGGACAGATTCTGGATGGCCACGCGCCCGACTTTCGCTTGTTTCACGAAATCGGCGGCTATCTGTCGGGATACCCGGACCAAGTTCACCACCCGAAAGAAGACCTGATCTATCGAAAATTGCGAAAGCGTGATGCGCGATCGAAAGACGGGCCGGGAAGTCTTGTCCATGAGCACGAAGAACTAAGCAAGCTAACGACGTATTTCATTGAATGTGTGGCGCAGGCCGAGAAGGACTCCAATAAGTGGATGGAGAACTTCCAAATCGCGTTGCGCAAGCTGATCGACTATTACCGTCATCACATGGAAATGGAAGAGGCCCATTTTTTCCCCGCAGCTCTTGAGAAGTTGACCAAGAGCGACTGGGCCGAAGTGACGTACGCGATATCCGAGCAGGTCGATCCCTTGTTTGACGAAGCTACCTTGAAATTCGAAAAGCTCCGCCGCGAGATACATAGAATGGCGGAGGCGGACGACAAACAGCTTGCATCGCGGAACCAATTGCTACAGGTAAGAAACGATCTGCAGTCGCTTCATACGGCCGACCAACTCCTGTCGATGATGAAGGATCAGTACCCGCAGATGAAATTTCGTATTGCGACTGACGGCGGCTATCGACTCGAGGTTGAAAATCGCACGTTATTGGAAATTCCGGAGTGTGACGAGCAACGTGCGGCATGGTGCGCGTATTGTTTTCTCAAAGGCATAAGCGCTTCGCGATAATATTGCGCAGAATGTCTGGCGGGCCGCTTTGAGTCATAAGCGGCCCTTCAGTCCAAGTTTAGCCTGATGTCGGCTTTCGAGGGTATAACGGACGATCTGGAACCGAATTTTCGGTCGGCCAGTTGCGAGCGTCCGCTTTCACCCAGAGCCGCCAATCAGTCGGCTAAATAACAGCCAGCAGCGGACGGCACCAAACTCCAATAGTCTATCCTTACGTACCGCTGTCTTTGTACCGTGGTGATTCACTGGCCGGCGCCTGCTCCTGCGATTGTGCTTCTGTGCACTCGCATTTCAGCCTGGCCGATGTAACGCGACGAATCTCCAGGTCATTACCCACGTAGTAGTCCTTTTCGGTGACGACATCCGCATCGTCGTCACGCGCCCAGGTCTCTTCGAACTCGACATCGCCCATCTCGCCTTCGTCCGGAATATAGCGAACGCGAAGAACATAGGATCCTGACGACGCAGCGCACTGTTCGTTTTTTAGTGTCGATTTCACGTGCGCGTGCGGGCCTTTCTGGTAGTACTCAAGGCCGAGCGTCGCGGCGCAGCCCTTTTGCTGATATTCGAGCGTTACGCCGACCTTTTTCTGAAATTCCTGCCCCTCGGCCTTGAACTCGGTGCTGCGCTCAATCTGCATAGAGGCTTCGCCCGCACCCTGAGACCATGCGCTGCTGCTCAGCATCAATATGAAGAAACCGGCTATCAGGTGCTCTCTGTTCATGTTCATTCCATCAGCTGTCATCGGATAATTTATATAAATATCGGCCAGGTCTCAGTCTCGTCAGGTGTGGGCGGAATCATGTGCGCAAGTTCCGCTCAGCGTCTCGTGATCACAGGATTGGGGGGTTGGCGCTCGTCTAATTGTCGAGTCAACCACTCCCACCATTCGAATGCGCGAGGGTTGATCGCGCGAACTTCCTCGATCCACACAAGAACTTTGGTCCAAACAACTTGTGTGACGCCTCCCATCAGATCGTCGACAATGTCCAACGGAATGAGCTTTCGATTAACCATCACGCCGGCACTCTCAAAGAACATACCGACCAAGAAAGCCATGTCTTCCAGGTCTTCACCCTGGTCGCGCAGTGTTTCGGACTGCGCGCGCTCAGGGAGCATCTGCAGCGTATTGAGCGCCTTTGTGAATTCTGGCGTCTGCCAGCCCCTGATCAGTTCAACCGCAGCGAGGTCCCGGCGTTGATTCCGAAATTGTTGCAGCTGGACAATCGCAAAAGCGATTCCGGCAACAACCGACAAAACGCCCAGGATCTCCGCGTAGTTAGCTAGTGTTTCCAGGTTTGACACGCTCCCTCCGACACCCAACCAGTAAATGTCCTGTCAGGTTCTATGTATCATGCCATGCATTGTAGAACGCAAACGTCCACGCGGGCCCAGCACTATTCAATAATTCCCAACAATCGCACTCAACATTGAGCCAGTTTGCCTGACGCTCGACAATATATCGACGCGCCGGCAGACTGGAATCGAAATTCGATATAGAAGACCATATCCATCGGTTCGCGGAACTGACCAATACGCCGAAGCGCTGGGTGAGAGCCAAAATTTGGTCGCAGTTTTGCATAGCAGAACAGGACGAGAAGTGAATACTATAGACACGATAAATATCGACTGGGCGCAGACTTGGTTCAACCTTTGGCATCTTGGTGTCGCGTATCTTCTTGCACTGCCAGTCGCACTGGATCGTGAGGCTGCCAGTCGCACCGCAGGACTAAGGACGTTTCCACTAGTGGCACTGGCTGCCTGTGGCTATACGCTCGTCGGCTTTTCGCTTCTCGATTCGACGGAGGCTGAATCGCGCGTGCTCCAGGGCCTGATTACCGGTATCGGTTTTATCGGTGGCGGAGCAATTCTCAAGAGTCGCGGTAGCGTAAAGGGCACTGCGACCGCCGCGAGCATCTGGACCACCGGCCTTATCGGCATTGCTGTCGCCGGCGACCGCTTCGAGATTGCTGCTCTGCTCTCGATAATCACATTCGCCACGCTCCGGTTTGGCAAGGCACTGAAAGAACCGGATACCGGCTGAGTCAAGGCGCAGCCCGCAGGCACAAATACGGTCACACGATAGTTGCGTTATCGCAATGATTGCGATATACTAGCATTATGTCTGGATTGATATACTTCAAGACACACACCTTTCCCACAGCCAGCGCTCCCCGCGCCTTCTGATTCTCACACAGCTATTTGTCCACGTGCGCTTTGCGCAACGCTGAAATCGGCGAGCGCCCGGTATTCATCATGGATTAATTACCAGAAGGAGTGAGAAACATGAAATCGACACAAATCTCAAAAATCCTGGCCGTCGGCCTCACCGCGGTCAGTGTCGCTGCCCTCTCCGGTTGCCAAACGGAGCCACCGGAAGATCGACTCATCGCAGTCGGCGAAGCGCTAAGCGACACGTCCGAGGAGATCGTGAACCTCGAGGCGGAAATCGAGGTACACGAGGATGCCCTGGATCAGTTGCGGACGGAAAGGCGCAAGTCCAAAGCCCGGTTGCAGAATCTCGAGGAGCGACTGGAGGCACGAGCAACTGATGTTGCCATCTTTCGTGCGGTGCAGACTGCGCTGCTCGAAAGCGCAGCGCTCCAGGAAAGCGCAATCAGCGTTGGCGTCGAGGACGGTAAAGTGACCCTCAGGGGCATCGTCGATGGCGCCGCCAAGCGCGAACAGGCGCTGGAGCTTGCCCGCAACACAGCGGGTGTGGATGCAGTTGTGTCCCGCATCTTGGTCGATAAGCCGGCCAACGAGAACTCGTGAGAGTAGGAGCACAACCGAGCGGTGGTCGATGCCCGCCAATCATCTGGGCGCAGAGGTCGGAATCCTGTCATCTGGACGCAAAAAGCCTCGTCGAAACGAGGCTTTCTGGTCGGCTGCACATAAACAGCTATGGATTTCGACCGCTTTTCGGAGTCGAAGCGGTCTAATTAGAAGTGGCCACTCCAAATCCAGGAGCCCGATTATGAACACGATTACTAAGTCCGCAGGGCTGGTGACATTCTTCCTATTATCGCTGACCGGAAATAGCGCTTTCGCTCAGGATAGAGAATGGGTTGTTCGTGTCATCCCGTCGTATTTTTCGACTGCATCCGACAATTCGCCTGTAATTTCAACGCTGCCAGCGCCGTTGGGACAGGAAACAACTTTCCAGGACATTGCAGGCGCCCCTGGATTTGGCTTCGGTGTCGAATATATGTGGAACGAGCGTCTTGGCGTCGAGATTGCTGCATTTATGTCGTCGCATGACTCAGGCATGGTCATATCAAACGACCTTGGTACATTCGCTGCAACTGATTCCACGCGTTTTCGTACATTCTCGGTAGGTGCCAACTACCATTTCAGTTCAGAGGGTCGTGCTCAATGGTCGCTCGGCGGATTCGTGCCATGGATATATGTAGACCCTACTGATCACGTGTTTCCCGAACTGAACCGGACCGAACACCGCTACTATGATCAGGATTACGGTCTCGGCGTTAAGGGCGGTATGGATTGGTCATTTGCGGCCGATAGTCCGTGGACGCTGACAATCGAGGGACGATACATGGCCTTACTGATCATGGAGTCGGAGACGGTTGGCGATGTCGATGTCGATCCGCTGGTTTTGTCGATCGGGATCGGCTACCGATTCTAATATCGGATGCGGGGGGCCAGGAATTGCCCTTACCGCTGCTCGCGACGCTCCCGCGTCGCTGCGCCTGCGGCTGAACCTAATAGGCTGCTTTATGCTAGCTTAGGCGCGCTAGATCGGCACTGACAAAACAACTAAGAGAGTCGCCTGATGATCTATATCGCCGTCGTGAGCATTTACGTGCTGATGCTTCTCGGCATCAGCGTCTACAAAAGTCGCACGATCAAGTCCGACGAGGATTTCATGGTGGCCGGCCGCGGCGTACCCGTCTACATGCTGGTCGCGACGCTGGTTTGCACATGGATCGGGTCCGGCAGCCTGTTCGGCACCGCGGGCCTGACGTTTCGGACCGGGATTTCGGAACTGTGGTTCTCGGCCGGTGCGTGGGTCGGAATTCTCGTCGTTTACATGATCGCCGCCCGCGTCCGGCGCATAGCGAAGTACACCCTGACCGATCTGCTCGAGAAACGCTACAGTCAGCTGGCGAAGGTACTCGGAACGATTACGATCATCATCGCGTACATGGTGATCGCCGGTTACCAGTTCAAAGGCGGTGGCCGTTTTATCTCGATTCTCGCAGACGGCTCCATAACGCCCGAGACCGGCATGATTATCGCTGCCGTGCTGATCATTGGATTCACAGTGCTCGCTGGCATGGTGTCCATCGTTTCGATCGACATTTTCAACGGCAGCATCATGCTGCTGGCGATGATCGTTACTCTGCCAGTTGCCATCATGGGACATGGTGGCGTCGATGCCGTCATCACGACGATCCAGCAGAATGAACCCAGCCACCTTTCGATCATGGGCGGGCACGACTTCTTCTGGGTGATCGGCATCGCACTGCCGACGTTCTTGCTGCTGATGAGCGAATCGAGCATGTACCAGAAGTTCTCGTCGGCGGACAACGAGCACAACGCCAAGCGTGCCGTTATGGGTATGTTCATCGGCGTCGTGCTCGTCGAAACCCTGATGATGCTGATCGCGCTCGTCGGATTTGCGATCTACGCGGACGATCCGCGCTTTTTCATGGCGGACGGCAGCGTGAATCGGGCCATGGCTGAGGAAATCATTCTTCGCATTGGCTTCGAACAACTGCCAGTCATCGTCGGCTCTCTTTTGCTGGCTGCTGGCGCTGCGATCGTTATTTCGACCGGCAACACGTTCCTGATGGTGACGTCGACGAATGTCACGCGCGATATTTTCCAGGCGTTCTTCTACAAAAATGCGACACCGTCGCAGATCGTCTGGTTGCAGCGTGGCTGTATCATTGGTATCGGTGTGCTTGCCTATCTCATGATGAGCCAGTTCGAGACGATTCTCGAGATGGCCCTGATGTCCTATACGATGATCGGCGCATCACTCGCGCCGGCGCTCCTGGCCGCGTTCTTCTGGAAACGGGTGACGAGGATTGCGGGCGTGCTATCGATCGCATCCGGCATGCTGACGGTGATTACAATCGCGGTGTTGAATTCGGTTTTCAAGGAAAGCAGTACTCAGGTCCTGGGAATCACCTTCCCGATGGACACGGACTACATCGCCATTCCGGCCGTGATCGTGTCGGTAACGACACTCGTTGTCGTCAGTCTGTTGACGCCCAAGCCACTCGACACCGACTGGCAGGATTTCATCGGAGAGCCGCCTGCCGCTCCGGCCGAGACATCGAAATTTGTCTGAAGGAGTGACAAACACGAAGACCCGGCGCATGGCCGGGTTTTCTTTGACTGGCAGCAGCGGCGTGATTGCCGTCGCGGCTTCGCCGCTCAGTTATGTCGGCAGGCTGCGCCAGCCTCGGAGTACACTGTTGCGACAGTAGCCGCGCGCGTTCGATTGAAATAGGCAGAGCCCCGCTCGATTGGCCGCTCCGATGGAGCAAATGTCCGCATTTCTCCCAAGCGGTCGTTCAGACGTTGCGAAATCGCGGTTGCCGACCGCCCCCTTTCGGCCAGAAGCGGCCACCTGTCGTTGGCAATCAAGGCCAGATTGTTCGATCATTCTGCGATGAATCTCGACCTGCACAGCCGACGCCTTATATTGGCGCCATATACGCCAGACGATCTTGACCTCTCTTTGGTGATGTGGACGGATCCGGCTGTCGTTAAGTATGCGGGCGAAGTCATGAGTGAGTCGGCGATAAAAAAGAAGATGCCGAACTGGACAAAGAGAGGTGGCGACGGCTGCATCGGAATCTGGACCGTCTCGGATCGCAGGACGGGGGAAAAGTATGGAAGCGCCGCGCTACTACCGATGCCGATTGAAGAAGACGACACGGACTATAGCCTTGTTATTCCAGGTAAGATGCCGAAAGGTCGACATTGAAATCGGCTATTTCTTAAAGCGCTCGGCATGGGGTTGTGGCTACGCCACAGAGGCTTGCCGTCGGTTGCTTCAATTCGCCTTTCAAGAAACGCCACTGAAGGAAGTGGTCGCAACGTTTCATAAAAAAAATCTCGCGTCGAGAAATGTATTGGAGAAAGCAGGATTCACTGATCGCGGAACTATGCAGTGTTACGGCAAAGACGGTCTAAACTTTCGAATTACCCGCGACGAATGGTCGAAGCTGCAATCAACCTAGCTGCGCTCAGAATTGAATGTCTGCAATGGATCATTACCGGTCCTTCGGGTCAATACTAGCGCTATGTCTGCTTTGGAGCGTATAGCAGCCATTGGGCAAGCAGATTTCGCGAGTCCCGGGCGCAATGTCCGCTTTCACCAATAGCGGACGTTCAGATCGCCAGAAAAGCGCTGAATTGACTGGCAGCTAATGGCCATAAGCAGTCGTTCGTTAAGCAAGTGTTTGCTAACTCAGTCGCCGGTCGGCGCTGGCGCAGCGTTCCACATATCGACGACGTTCTTCCATTTTCCGTCTTCCCCTTTGCGCCAGACCGTAACCACTTTTCCATACGTGATTATCTTGTCCCCATCCGGACCATCAATTTCAATCACATTCCGCTCGATCATGTATGCCATATCACCGCTCGTAGAAATCTGAGCAGAGACCGGCTCCCAGCTTATCTTGAATCCTGGGATGCTTCCTGCGCCACTAACGTACTCACGAATCGCATCCTTGCCCGACAATTACCGGCAGATCAGGCGGCAGCATAACTGCATCGTTCGCCCAGAAATCCATCGCAGCATCAAGGTCTCCTGAACCCACCGTCGCCGACCATGTTCGGCTTAGTTCCATTAGCTCTTGAGATTCTACTTCGTGATCGATCGTAGCTTCGGAACAACCGCAAAGGGCTGTTAAAAACGCCAAAGCAGCGGCGGGTAATTTGTAGTTCATGGAGGTTCTCCAGCAATTGCTAGTTCTGGTTAGGCGCGAAATATCTGGTACGCCGGTGGCCGCTTTGGGTCATTAGCAGCCTTGCATTAGCCTAGCAGGCGAATGTCGGCATTCGGGGACAAAGCGGACATCGAATTCGCTGACGAAAGGCACAGAAATGTCCGGTACAGGACCGGGTATTCGGTTGTCTGGTGGCCGGGCCGCGTCTGCTGATTTATTTGCAAACAGAAATTTGATAGGCCAGGTAGATTGAATACACGTTCGCTCAACGTCGATCCGCCAATTCACGCTCCATCTGATGTACTTTGTCGCCGTCCAGTCGATAAAAGACAATGGCAACGGCGCTCAGGACGGCCAATACGGCCGGGAATACGCTGAACATCAGTCGGATGCCAGCCATCGACGCATCGCTCTGAACCTGATTGGACACGAAGCCAAACAGGAACAGGATATAACCTGATAATCCAGCGCCGACGGCGAGGCCGAGTTTTTGTGCAAACTGTGCGCCAGAGAAAATCAGCGCCGTCGTACGTCTCCCAGATTTCCATTCGCCGTAGTCGGCACAATCTGCATACATCGCCCACACCAGGGCGGGCGTCGGCCCGGCAATGAATGTACCTATCGATCCTATTGCGACCATCAGCCAATACTGATCGGGCGGAATAAAATAGAATGCGGACATGGCAGCCGCGTTGCCCAATGTCAGGGCAATCATCAGGTGGCGCTTGTCGAATCGCCTGCATAGCAGCTGGGTCATCATGACGCCGCCAATCAAGGCAAACGTGCTCAGCGACAAAAACACAGCGGTCTTGTCGAAAATAAGAAAGATCGGCGTTCCGTCGTCACCGACATAATACTTGAAGTAGAAAACAGTGGACCCGGCACGCATAGCGACGTTCGTTAGGGCGAAAATACCGGAAAAGAACAGAGCGATCCATGGGCCGTTGCTAAACAATGCGCGCAGGTCCGATCGGACATCGGAACCCGTCTGTTCCGGATGCACTCGCTCCTTGGTCGTCGCAAAACACACCCAGAACAACAGTATGGATATTACTGCAAACAACATCATGGTCAGGCGGAAGCCCAATTCTTCGTCGCCACCACCGAGCAGGTTCTTCAGCGGCGTAACAAACGTCGCGATGAGCCAACCGGCCGAAAAGGCGCAAATGAAACGGAAGCTCGCGACTTTGGTGCGCTCCATGGATAAAGGAGAGATCACGCCCATCAATGCCGAATACGGCACATTGATTGCCGTATAAGCCAGCATCATCAATGTGTAGGTCGCGTACGCATAGATCAGCTTGCCGTTACCTGACAAATCGGGCGAAACAAACATTGCGTATCCAAAGAACCCGTACGGTATTGCAGCCCACAGCAAGTAAGGTCGAAATTTGCCCCAGCGCGAATTGGTACGGTCTGCGATCAGGCCCATGAGCGGATCGCTGATTGCGTCGACAGCTTTCGTTACCAGGAACATGGTACCGACAGCTGCGGGTGCCAGACCGAACACGTCGGTGTAGTAATACAGCAGAAATAGATTGAATACCTGAAAGAAGAAGTTCGAGGCCGTGTCACCAAGGCCGTAACCAAGTTTTTCCCGGAACTTGAGTGGAATTGTATCGGCCGACATGGTCGCTTCTGATTCCTTTGACTGAAATTTGACACGAATGCGTTTACGTTATTCGCGAACTCTAACACTCCGGCGGCCAACATCGAGGGTCGAGTGGCATTCGCGTGACCGCTAAGGACAAAAAACCCGGCACCAGGCCGGGTTGTCGGTTTGTTTGGCAGCGGGAGCTGGGGAATCAGTTTAGGCATGTACCTAGCCACGTCTGGATTGGGTCGTGTTAGGCTTTATACTTGCCATTGAATTTCCTTCACCCACGAGAGGCGGACTCATGAAACACTCAATACAAGTCCTATGTGTCGCTTTGCTTGGTACCTTGCTTGTCTCCGCTCCCGAGGCGGCCCGTGCGGACGACGGCACTAACCCCCTCAAGGACGCGAGCTTCGAGCTTCAGCTGGCGCCCAAGCAAGGCGGCTGGATTCTGTTTGAACAAAGTTTGTTCTCGCCGGATGAAGCGCGCAGCGGCAGCCAGTCCATGTTCAACGGGGCCTTCAGTCGGACCGTTGCGTATCACCCGTTTTTCGTTGGCACCGTGTCCGGCAGCTATCAAGAGTTTCCGGCCGGCCCAGGCTCGCGGTGGCGGTTGACCGGGTTTGGCGTAACATCCACTCCACTCCAGGGGACGCCGGCGTTCGGTATCGTTCAAGTGTCGTTTTTCGACGCTCTCGGCAATGACCTGGGAACGGTTGAGACCGCCGACAGCAAGACCGCCCAAGCCAAGACATCAAATGAGGTGAACAATCAGACGCCCGCCGGCGAATGGATTTTCCTGGACACCGGCATCGCGACCGCTCCTGCAGGCACTGCGACCATTCAGGCCTTTACGCTTTACGTCGACTTCTCCGGCTCCAACACCGCCCAAGGGGTCTATTTTGACGACCTGAGCCTGTGCGCCCTCGACGATGACGACGATGACTCGGCCTGCAAAGAGTTTGCGGACGACATGGAGGAGAATGACGATTGATGCATGCAAGCCAGCCAGCAGGGCCGGGTTTTTGGTTTCCCGGTAACGGGGGCGCGTTTATGGAAAACATCAATTTATACGCAGAGCCGTTCCCATTGGTCGCCTAATGTCTGCTTTCACCAATAGCGGTCATTCAACGGCACTGATATTCACTGACGCGAAGGGCAGCTAACGGCCAGAAGCGGTCGTTGGTTTGTTTCTAGAATATCCTAAATAGTCTAAGCCGGCTCCGAGGCGGCTGGGTCCGCCTTGTATGCGGCGACTAGTTCCCTAAATCGCTGCTTGTATTCTCGAATACGTTTCTTGTCTTTTCGCGAATCTAAGAAAGGTTTGCGCTTTCCAATAATCAACGTGTCAAATTTCTTGCCATTCTTGATATAGACGGGCTGAGGAAACTTGAGCATTGGTCGAAGGACTTTTGACTTTACCGATTTTTCGAGCCTGGCTCGGAGCCAAGCTACTTTTTCTGTCGAAAAAAGGTTGGTGGGAAACTCAACCGACTTGAGGCTATCTACTTTGGATAGAGGAGCTATTCGGCCATCTACAATCCTCTTGACGTTAAAGTCCAGATGGCGGAGGTTGGGCAAGAGCGCAACCGGCTCAAGAGATGCAACTTCCATCTTGGTTGAAACGGCGCTCCCAAATTTTAGTTTTTCCAACGAGTTACAACACGCTAATTCTTCAAGTGATCGAAGGCGCTTGAAGTCCCGTAAGACCAGCTCTCTCAGGCTACTATTCGGTGCCATGTCCCAAAGTTCCTCGGCCTTCTGGTTCCAATAGAACGACACTGACTCGATTTGTACTAGCGAGGAAAGCTGCGATAAATCTAAGACTCTTGGGCACTTCCAAAACTCTATTTTCTTTAATTGCTTTCCGTATTGGTCTATGAGGTATTCGAAGGTCTCTTGCGTTAGGCCGCTGATCTTTTGATCACTACAAGATACCGCAGCGATCTGGTCTATGGTCTCTCGGGAAATTCGCCCGCCGTTTAGTTCCGGCTCGACAAGGACTAGAGATTTTCTAGTGAACATCTACGCATTACCATTCCCACCCAAATTCTCCGAGTTCCCAAATTTTGCGAGAGTCTCCTTTGGGTCACTAGCAGTCGTTCATCAGTTTATCACCTGGGCGGCTGGTTACGGCCAAGAGCAGCCGGCCAACTGCCTGCATATTCTTTTCCTTACTTAGCTTAGCCACCACACCCAGTGTTTGAGTGACAGCCAGAATCTGTCGCCGAAACGCATCGCAGCAAGGCCCAGGATTGTTGCCATAAAGACGGTCGCTGCGAGAATTGAGTAGCCGTTTTCGTAGAATAGGCGTGCTGCCAGAAGTCCGCCAAAGATTGCGCCGAGCAAGAAACCACACCCAAATCTAGTAACTTTTTCGGCGCTATTAACAGTACTCACAGAATTGTCCGAAGTATTGGTGAGTTCTGACCAGCTAATGGCCGACCGACTGCTATGGGTCATGACCAGACACTCATTGTACAACCTGCGAGCGGCTGCTTTCGGGTGGTAAGCAGACGTTCAATGGAGACCCAATAATCTGAAAATTACAATGTGTGGTTTGCTCAAGCCCTTACTGCATAAGGGATGAACCGAATCTGCGCACTGCAAGATACGCAATAGTGCGTGAATTCCTACAGTTTGATGCGCCTAAGGGTTTTCGAGTCCCCGCTCGAAGAACCACGACCTGACGATATGATGGGATGGCCATACGGCCGCCCCGTATGACTCTCCGACAACAATGGCCAAAGAGTGGGGTGCTGGCCCGTTATTTGGCAAATGATCAGTTCGATCTCCCCATACGGGCTGCGGCGTTCCGCGTGACAGCAGGTTAGATTCGAAGGTCACTCCCCACACGCCCGGTTCGAGGCTACCTCCGATCTCGCCATAAAAAGCCACCATCTGCGTGCCGTCAGCTTGCAGGGCCAAATACTCACGATCTCTGTCCTTTTCCGGAATTACCTCGAATCCCTCTGAATCAGCATCCCCGTTGAGGATCTGGCCATCAGGCGCCACTGCTTTGGCAAATACTCCGTAGAATCCATCGTTGATGGAAGATTCGTGCGGCACACCTTGAATCCAGGCAACGATAAAGTTGCTACCGTCAAACGCAACATTGGGATACCGAGGTCGTTTGTCAGCCAGGTCGCTTTGCACGAGTATGGGCGCCTGGAACAACTTAATTCCGGAAAAGTCGATGAACTGGGCGTATATCGGGCTAGGGTCGCCTTTCGTTGACGGTTCAGCACGTGGTCCGACGACCACCATGATTCTGTCACTGCCAATCGCCATATCGGGATGCCAGTAAGCGTAGTTCTGGGTGCCGTATAACCCATTCATTCCCTCGAAAATCGGAAAATTTGGCGATACGGCACCGCTTGGTTCGACGAATGCGCCGTGAATTTGCCTGAATCCGTCGAGTCCGTAGGTATCGATGTCCATTGCCTGCTCCCACACCACCAGGTGTCGCGAGCCATCGAATGTATTTGAAGCGTCATATGCCGGTTTGGCCTTGAAGAGATTACTGTCCTGTCGAGTTCCCTCGGTAGAAATCAGGATTGGGTCATTGTCGAGAACTGTACCGTCAGGAGCAATTCGCTTGCCGACAACTGCAAGTTGGTCGGTGAGAACCGTCTGCCCATTCCAAACAATCGGAATCTGGAGTTGTCGGATATAGGTCACCAGGTAGTTGGTACCATTCCAGGAAATTGACGGCGACAATTCGCTACACGGGATCTTTTCGTCATCGATCAGGAATTCCTGGCCCAATCGATCATGGCCGGGTCTGAATTTGATCCCAACGATGGCACCGCCGAAAAACCTCGACCGTTCGGTATCACGACAGGCAATTGCCACAAACTCCTGCCCATCCGAACTGACCGCCGGCTTACCCGGATCATATAGCCGTTCAATCTCAAATACCCGGTTGCCGATGACAAAGCTATCAACTGCCTGTTTTGCGAGCATCAGGTATTGATCGAATAAATCTCCTTTTTTCTCGGCAACAAAAGTAATGGAAAAACTAATACCATTTACATCGAAGTTGGTCTCAAGAATTCCGACCGGCTCCAACAATTCGGCATCCATAAGAATCTGCTCGGCAGTCAGATCTCTCAATTGGATGTTATTGCGTTCGAGTTCCTGAACATTCGTATACGACGCATCTCTTTCACGCATTCCCATTGGTGCGGCGATAACTTCGATATAAAGAATTCGACTGACACTTTCAAAGTGCACTACCGATTCGTCATTTGCGCCACTGCCATTCAAGACTTGCCAGTTACTCGGATACAGAATCGTAAAATCGAGATCGTTGTTGTAAGTTCGGCGCCAGGTGATGTCATCGGGATTAATGGGGTTGTTTGGCGTTGAGCCGCCACCTCCGCCACCGGGAACCGTTGGTGCGCCAGCGTTGCCGCCGCTGCCACCACCGCCACAGGCGGACAATCCGAGAACCACGCAAACCAATAAGGCGTCGCCAAACGCCCCTGCTTTGCATCTCTGTACGGATTTTTCGATCATCATATCGTCCCTGGTTCGTATTCCATCGCAACGTGTCCGGCGTGAACAGAATGGCTAATATCAATGTACCTCAGATCAACAACAATCCGGCATTACCGATAGTCGTTATGTAACCTGAGACATCCGAAAGCCTATGCACAACTGCGGCCATTCTTCACCTAAGCTCGCCATCAAAGCGACCGTCCGCTTTGGGTCATTACCAGCCGCTGAGTGTATCACCGGCCCAGCGACTGCTTACGGCCAGAAGCGGTCGTTCGGCGCGCCCGAGAAATGCTGATCCTATGCAGGCTGATTCGCGGCGGCGTCACAATAAGCTCGCTGTGAGTCGGTTTGCTCGCGCCCCTCGATCAACGCAAACCAAATCGAGTTTTCAATCCAAAAACGATATACGAACTCTTCGAATGAATTGGCGCAGATTGTCAGCTGAGTCGGTGTTAGGACGTCGTCTAGCGTGTCTCCCGTCTCCTCGTCGTGCCATTCGGGGGCGGCGAAAGCTACTCGGACTGGATGATCGGGTTCGAGGTAAAGATACCAAAGCAAGACGCATTGCTGATCGTTCATGAACCTAAGTAGCTTCACGCCCGATTGGGTGTCGACGTCTATCAATCGGGACGACAAATCCAGATAACATGCCGTATTCGTTGGCACTCGCGTGTGAATCTCGGGCGAGGACATGAACTTAAGAAACGATTCCGGAAGGGAAAACTTCAGTTCGTTAGCTTCTCGCTCTAGCTTTTCGAGCTTTGTGCCCAAATCGCCCTCGCCTTTCTCAAATTCGAGTGGGCAGTCGCCTGACGGCAGAGCGGGAAGCCATGAGAAGCTGCCGTCCTGCGCCTCCGGACCGAGCGGTGGAACGTTCTCATTACGAATAAACCCGTAGGTGCCGGTTAAATCCCAAAACTCTTCATGGCCACATGGCGTGTACCAGCCTAGTGGCGGCTTCTCTTCAAGTTTCGTCATGGCACCACGCGTGATTTTCACGGAGAAAGGCTATTCGGTGACTGTCTGCTTTGGGTCATCTCCAGCCGCTGAGCATGCAACTAGGCGACCGGCTGGAATCGGCCAGAAGCGGTCGGTAGGAAATGCCGGATTGGCCACCTATTCTTCACTAACACCCCATCTCCGCCAGGCGCTTGATCTCCAGCAGCATCTTGCGGCTCATCACGAATGTGATGGGTTCGATGGGGAAGCGCCCGTAAGCGAGCCTGGTTGCCCACCCGGGGGAGAAATCACTGCGGCCACGGGTGAGGAGCCGACTCCTCCCGGCTGATCCGGGCCGGACGTTGAACTGCCACGTAGAAATCCCCCAGCTTTCCTCAGCAGCGATACCGGCCGGCGAGCCGAATAGAACCAGCGTGTGCGGCGGTTCCACGATTTCGATCTGCATAGGCGGTGCCGTCGGATGCACGTAGACCTCATCCCCGACCTCGGGATGCTGATACTCGGGGAGGATCTCGGTGGTGTTGCTGATCTTGCACCCGACCATATTCTCCAGCGTCTGATAGCTGTAGAAGCCGCCGCGCCCCTGCCCGATTTGAGCGATCCACGGCCAGACCGCTTCCGGCGGTGCAGCGACGTCGATGCCGAGTGTGTAAGACCACTTCGGGTCCGGAACGAGTTCGTCGCCGGGAAATGGATCGGTCGCCTCGGTCTCCTTCGTGCCCCAGCGCAGGCGCTTCCGTCCTACGAACGGGGTCGCGACGAGATTCCAGGCAACGAGGCCAGCGCCCTCGAGAGCAGCAAGAACCCCGACGCCGGGGAAATGTGCGCTTGTGGCCATGAGTTGTTCTTACGACAGTTCGAATGGCATGTATTTCACTCAGATTATGAGCGTCTGCAAAAGGTCATTAGCGGCCCTTCAGGACAATACTAGCCTAATGTCTGCTTTGGAGTGTATAGCGGACGTTTTGAAGCCGCACTTTCGGCGGCCAGGATCGAATGTCAGCTCTCACCAATAGCGGACGTTCAGGGGCGCTGCGACCTAAAGCTCCTTGAAGATAGTTCTGCGCCGCGTTCACTTGGGCCCGCGCGCCGCGGCTAGCTCCTATTCGCTGATTGCCTCCAGATCCGACGCGACCTCCATCGGCAGAGATTCGTCTGCAGCCCATTCCTGGAGTGAGGCCGTATACACAGCGACGTCCTTATAGCCGAGTCGGGTCATGATGAAGGCGTTGGCTGATGCAGCAATGCCGCCCCCGCAATAAGTGATTGAACGGGTATCGCGGTCTCCCACGAGAAGTTCGTCCAGTTCGTTTACAGGTCGGTAGCGGCCCGTCTCGGCTATGAGTGACGTCATCGGGACATTCGAGGCGCCGGCGATGTGGCCGGGTCTTGCGTACATGGACATCTCGCCGCGGTATTGGGCTTCGGACAGCGTGTCAATTATGTTGACCGCGTCGTCACCAATAGCGGCGAGCACTTCGTCCTTGTCGACGATCAATTCCGGTCGGAGCGCAATCGTTAGTTCTCCCGCGGGCCGGCTCGCCAGCTCTGTCGACAGCGGTTGGCCCTGGGCGGTCCAGGCAGCGAGCCCGCCGTCGAGCAGCGCGGCTCGGTCGAATCCGATCCAGCGAAGCATCCACCAGACTCTCGCGGCCCAGGCCGAAGAACCGCTGCTGTCGTACAGCACCACGCGAGAGTCGTCGCCAACCCCGAGTGCGCTCATGGCGGCCGCGAAATGCTCTGGCGTCGGTACAGCGAATTGGAACAGGCTCTCACTGTCAGACAAATCACCCATGAGATCGGCGAATCCCGCGGTCGGTATGTGCCCTTCCTCGTAGTTGGTTCGGCCGCTCACGATGCTGAAACCGCCATCCTTGCCAGGTTGGACGAGGACGGTGCAGTCAAGTACCACCAGATCGGGATCATTGAGGTGTTCGCTGAGCCACTCGGCAGTCACCAGTGAATCCATCGTCGTGTCAGCGGCTACGTTGGTTTGGTTGTCCGACTTCGAACAGGCCGCGATGAGTCCTAGCGCCACCATCAGGGTGAGCGGTTTTATGGAGCAATTAGAAAATGACATCGGCGTCTCCTCGCTTTGAGCCTGGACTTATCACCAACCCGGCTACAGTTTACTCGGGATTCGAGTGCCGGTGTTGAGCATTGGGCCATCATCACTCATCACAACGAAACCAATTTCTCAACACCGGCACGCCAGGCAGACGTTGCGTCCGCTTCGGGTCATTAGCAGCCCTTCTGGCTGATATTAAACTAATGTCCGCTTTCGGGGGCAAAGTGGACATCGAATACCCCGGTAGCGGGGGCGTGATTTGCTCTGTTCCGGCAATGCCCACACTCATCCGCGTGAAATAGCGCCGGATGTATCAAGAGCGACTTGTTGGCTGGATAAGGTTGACCGGCAAAAATCCGGGCAGAAACTAGAAAATTGAGACCGATAGGCTCATGATTTGAACCGTAGGCCAATTGACCCAGCCAATAGTAACAAGCAGGCCATCATGTCGTTTATCGAGGAACTAAAACGCCGCAACGTCATCAGGGTGGCGATTGCCTATGCAGCCATTACCTGGCTGCTTCTTCAGGTGGCAGATGTCGTTTTGCCCACGTTTGAGTCCCCTGGGTGGGTCATGCAGGCATTCACTTTTCTGCTGGCTCTGGGCCTCCCCCTGGCGCTGCTCCTGGCCTGGGCATTCGAGCTCACTCCGGAGGGTGTGAAAAGAGAAAAGGATGTCGATCGATCTGTGTCCAATACTCGACTGACCGGGCGCAAGCTGGATTTCGCCATCATTGCCGTGCTTGTGCTGGCCGTCAGTCTGTTGGCGCTAGACAGGTTTACCGTGCCATCTGAATCTGGCTCACCGCAGCCAATCAATAAATCTATTGCCGTGCTGCCATTCGTCAATATGAGTGATGATGCGGACAATGAGTACTTCTCCGACGGCATCTCGGAAGAGATCCTCAATGCCCTCGCCAAGGTAAGGGACCTGAAAGTGGCCGGGCGTACATCGTCATTTGCTTTCAAGAACAGGAATGAGGACCTTAGAACCATTGGTGAGGCGCTGGCGGTATCCCATATTCTCGAAGGCTCGGTTAGAAAGTCGGGCATACAAGTCAGGGTTACCGCACAACTGGTCAAAGCTGACGATGGCTATCAGCTATGGTCGCAGACTTATGACCGTGAACTCACGGATATCTTCGCGATCCAGGATGAAATCGCTGCTGAAATCCTGTTCCAGCTTAAAGCACAGTTGCTCGATGAAGAAAGACAGGTGCTGGCAAGCCAGCGTACCGATCCGGAAGTCTATGAACTTTACTTGCTGGCCAAGCAACGTCTTTATGGCCGAACCCTTCAATCAATCGAGTCTGCAGTGGCTATTCTGGATCAAGCTATTGCAATAGATCCGAACTATGCACCGGCCTACGCACAGCGCGGCATTGCGACGATGCTTCTATCTGACAACAGCTACGGCAACATTCCGCAGGCGGAGGCATTTCTACAAGGCAGGCGCGATATCGATGCTGCGCTCGAGATAAGTCCGCAACTCGCAGAGGCCTGGGCCGGTCTAGGCCTGTACCACTCTAATCGGCCAACGGAACACGAGCAGGCTGTCGAGGCGCTGGCGAAGGCACTCTCCATCAACCCCAACCTCATCGATGCCAGTAATTGGTTGCAGAATGTTCTGAATGCATCTGGAGATTCTCGTGCGGCACTGCAACTCCTTGAACAGATGACGCAAAGGGACCCGCTGTATCTCCCGGCATTCGGCAATGCCGTGACTGTACTCAATGATTTTGGCGAAGAAGAAAAAGCACAGGCACTGATTGACCAGTTCCGCATATTCGACCCGAACAATCCGCATTTGCTGCACGTTGATGCCGAGCATCACTTTTACTACGGCAGGGCTGCTGAAGGGCTCCGCCTGGCTGAACGAGCCTATCAGCTCTCACCAGCAGACGTGGATTCACAGTTGGCGGTCAGTGATGGATTATTCCAGACTCTCCAAATCCGGCGTTTAGCGGAGGAAGGATTCGACGTCCACAAAGTAGTTGCATTGGATCTGCTGGGTCGTCGTGACGAAGCGTTTGAGCTTGCATTCGAGTTAGCCGGGGACGGTTATTTTGCGAGCTTGTTTTGGCTCTTCAACCGGACCGACCGTAGTCAGGAGCTAATCGACTACCTGGAAGAACGTTGGTTCAGTCCGGACCTAATGCCTGCCGACTATCCGTACAGCCATGATGGCTATACCATGATCGCCGAAGTCGCGCTAGCATACTCTCGAATCGGCGATACAAAACACTTTGAAGATGCACTATCGCTATTGCAAAACGCCATATCGAATCTGTCAGACCAAGGCATCGACAATTGTAGGTTCATGTACCAAAACGCAGAATACCTTGCGCTTGCTGGCAAATACGATGAGGCAATCACCCAACTGGAGCATGCGATCGAACCCGGAATGCTAATGTGCGCTCCGATCGCGGCGTATTCACCCATATTCGAGCCGCTGCATGATAATCCGCGCTTTGCTGCCCTCAACACTGTTTTGGTTGAGAACATCAACGTTGAACGCGAAACCCTGGGCCTGAAGGCCATCGATCCGGCCAACCACATTTGGCTCCAGCCTGCGACCACGCTGAATTAATATGCGTTTGGTTGGAACTGCAGGCGGAGTCTATTGCTCCGGGACCATCCACTATGTTGAGCAAGACCAGATTTGGCCTTCGGCGTTTCACGCCTCAGTTACTCTTGCCGCTGGTCGCCTGACGTCCGCTTTCATTCAAAGCAGACGTTCAGATCGCTGGAAATCCTGCACTCCGGCCGGCCCCTTTCGGCCATGAGCGGACAGAACCTAAAGGCAGGACTGCCCAAGCAAATCGATGTAAATCCAGAAACCTCCCTTGTTGAAAGTCGATAACTCGCCGGAGCCACCCAAGCACGGAAAAGGTACTGGAAAAAAGACCTGCGACTCCTCAAGTGGCCCAAGACGCTCCACCAAAGTCGATACGTCTTCTGGCCTGAGACTGTAGTCTACGAAAGACACATCATCGAGCACCATTCTCTGGAATTCATCGAAGGACGCAAAGGCACCATAGTTCTTGGCATTGTTGCCAGATCGTTGTGGGTAAAGTACTAAGTACTCCTTGGACTTCGAGCTTCGCAGGAGAACATTGCCAAGTGCCGTGTACCCCACAACTTCGTCGAAATCGCCGAGGTGATCTGACCAGACGCCTAGCTTATGTTTTCCTGCAGGTGGGTTAAGCGACCAATAAAGCTGTACTTTTTGATCCTCATTCATCTGTAACCCGCCGCGATCGGTGGCTGCTGAAACCGTCTGCCCTCCGACCTCGCTTCCCCAGAGTGCGATCAGCGTTAGAAATATTGCGTATCGAAGCACCCTATGTCCTCTTAGGGTCAGTAGTGGCCCTTCGGGCCCATATTAGCCTAATGGCCGCTTTCGAGTGTAATCCGGTCATTCGGTGATCCCATTTCGGAAGCCCCAGGCTTAATGTCCGTTTTCACCAATAGCGGTCATTCGATCAGCCCAGAATCAGGCAAATTGACAGGCCGCTATCGGCCACTAGCGGTCGTTCGGTAGTTCCACTCCGACCTGAGCGTACACCTTCCTCTTGAATCCGCCCCGGCGGTCGTACTGTTTATCCGCTTCCCAGAGGTTCAGGCCTTGTGTTGGGAAAAAATATGTCTCTCCCGGTGGAACGGTGGGAGCTTCTTCCTCATTAGACGCAAACAGTCGAAAGAGCGATTCAGCGTCGATATCGAAGACGTCCTGATCGCCATACGTACATGATATTTCGGGGTGTTCTGATATTCCGATAAACCAAATCAGGCCGTTTTCGTATTCTATCTGCAGGGCATTTTCGCAAAAAAAGTCTAGAGCGCCGCGCTCGTGATCAAGAGGAAACCCCAATTCTTCGAGCAGCTGGCGAGTATCATTTCTTAACGTGCCTAGACGTATCGGACCTGCTCCAATTCCAGCTGCAATCGGCAATTCAAGCACTGAAAATCATCCGTATAGTCGCGGCGACGAACGTCGCCTTTGGGTCACAAGCCGTCATATTACCGCAGATTTTTCGAGCGTCTGCTACGCGATGTGAAGCAGCCCCTCGGCTGGCGCCCTGGCGACCGTCTCAGAACGGCCAGCAGCGGCCGGCCACAATTCAGCCGCTTCGCGTACCTGTTTCGTTAAGTTGGCCACTACATGTTACTCATCAGGGGAATAGTGGGTTGTAGTACCAGTCCACTTGTACGACATGAACTGCCAAACTGTGCTTTCTTGCAGGTGCATTAGATTCGTCGAGCACGAAAATCGAAATATCTATGATTGGACCAGCACAGTCCTCTACAGTGATGATCGCTGATTTGCCCGGTCCACTTACTTCTGGTGAATGCGGATAGATTTCTGGGTTCTCAGGCTTGAGAAAGTTGTTGAGGTAGCTGTTACCCGGATTATCAAAATACTGCACGCCGAAAGCGCATACCGTCGAAACATCCAGCAAAAACAAACGAGTGTCCGCCGAAGACCAGACCGCAGGTAGTGCCTGAGCCGGCTCGTTGTCCGTTCTGACAAAAAAGTGCAGCCGCTCCGGTCGGGCCCGAGCGGCCAAGAACACGCTATGCCACTCGTCCTCGGTGTTCCAGTATTGTGGCCACGTTCCGTGCGTCTCGTAATCCGTCAACGCAACAATTCCTTCACCCTCAACCCGCGCCTCGAGCACGGGAACCTTTTCGCAGCCCACTACTACGAGCAACACTGGCATTAGCGCATATATCCTATTCTTCAAACAAAACTCCAGGCTTGGCAGGTTCGCCATGTTGCTCAAAAGATGCGCAGTTGGGGTTCATCGTCTTGCGACTCGCAACTATTTTCTAAATTTAGACATTGGTCCGCTATGGGTCAGTAGCAGACTATTTCACCAATATTAGCTGAAAGTCTGCTTTCGGGCGCTAAGCAGCCATTGGGTAGGCCAATTTTGGAAGTTCCTGGCTTAATGTCCGCTTTCACCGATAGCGGTCGTTCAAATCAGCGAATCTCAAACAAAATTAGGGTCCGCTAACGGCCAATTGCAGACATTCAACCACAATCAAATTTTTCTTCAGATTGCTTGTGGGCCAAGCGGATAGCTGCAGAGCAACTATACTCAAGACACACGTTTAGAAGCTTCGATGGAGAGCGCAATGCCCACTTCACGATTTCTGATTGTTCTACTTGTATGCGCATTGGGTGGGGGTTGTGACTCGAGCAAAGTCGAAGCGGATCAGGAGAGCCCAGTTCCGCTTGCCCATGAAGCCGTGCTGGCGACGCCGGGCGCAGGAGCGCCAGAAATTTCTACAGCTGAGTTGCAACAAATACTCAAAGATCAGAGCGCCGTGGTGCTGGACACTCGCCCCTACAGAGAATGGTCAGTCAGTCATGTTCCCGGTGCTCTCAATGTAGCCCAAAAACCGGGCGTGCCGATGGCGCTGTACACTTCAGACGTAGCGGAAATTGGGCGGCTGGTGGACGGGGACAAATCACAACCACTGGTGCTTTATTGCAATGGTCCATTTTGTGGCAAGAGCAAACGCGTGGCCAAAGAGTTACTCGAGGCCAAATACACGAACGTGAGTCGCTACCAGCTTGGAGCACCAGGGTGGCGTACCCTGGTCGGCGTCATGGAGATTGAGCCGGACGGTATTCGGTATGTGTTCAACAACGATCAGACCGCCGTTTGGATTGATGTTCGAGATCCTCAGACGTTTACGGAAGGCAGCATCCCAGGCGCCAGAAACTTACCGCAGCAGTGGAGTACTTCCGGGTAAAGACGTGGGAGAGGTTTTTGCGGCCAAGAATGATGGCCGGCTTCCCATGGAAGATCACAACACCCGCATCATTGTTTTCGGCGAAGACGGCAAACAAGCACGCGAAGTGACCGAGGCTCTTGCCCGCGAGGCGTTCCACAACGTAGCGTATTTTGATGCCAGCTACGAGGCTCTTACTGCGTCAATTGATCAGTGATTCCAGCCCGACGCTGAATGTCTGCTCTCACCGTAAGCGGTCATTCGAACGGCAGAGTTTTCATCAATATGACAGGCAGCTAACGGCCAGGAGCGGCCATTCAATTTGTCGGTGCGAATAGTTCTATTCCAAACGCAACTGATTCTTCAAATCCAAGGTTTTCACCTTCGTTCTCTGCAAATTCGTTGTTCGCACAGTGCGCGCTGTATATGTCCAGCCAGCCAGCTCGCGCCCCGGGAGGGCCATATGAAATTTCGAGCGTTAGCATGGAGTCCCTACCGTCGAAAACCAATCGAAATCCTCCGTCGTACAGCTCTATCTCAGAACACCTACTACCGAACGCCTCTGGGTGCGATCGCTCGTTCGGGACACCTATCTCTGTCTTCAACAGTCGAGAGCAAAAGTAGCGAAATGCTTCATCAATCGTCATTGATCATTATTGCGTCCGGTGGTGATTTCACGAAAAACAAGCTTTGTACGAACGTCCGCTTTAGGTCATTAGCGGCCCTTCAGCCCTATACCAGCCTAATGTCTGCTTTTGAGCGCATAGCAGACTATCTAATACCGGATTTCCGACCAGCCATTCCCGAATGTCTGCTTTCGCCTAGAGCAGTCATTCGATCTGATAGAAATAAGATGTCTTCAGGGGCAGCTTTCGGCCAAGTGAGGACATTCAAAAGGTCAGACCAATGATCTAAATTTGGTTTGCGCGATTTATTCAAAGTGATTCTCCACACAATCTTTTTGATCAACGACTATCGTTGCGCTGTAGTTTGAATATGGCTTTCCGCCTATATGAGGGTGGGGAACCCACCATAAATACCAGTCTGAACTGGATTGCGAAATAGCAATCGGGCTGTTTTCGATTAGACAATTCCCATACTTCACGCTGACTTTAGCTACGTCTCCAACCCACTTGGCTATCCAAAGCGACTGGCGTTCAAAACACTCTTGCCAAGATGTTCTTGCTTCTTTTGAGAAAGCAGCCAACTTCTCAACTTCATGACAATCTCCATGCGTAGGATGAGCCAAATGTACAAAGTTATGCTGTTTATCACGTACGCCGTTTGCTAGAACACTCCCTCTTGAGTCCAAGAACTGTATCTTTGCTTCGGGCGTCGCTCGTGTTTTGTTGTCTGCTTCCTCGGCAACGTTCAAACTCACGTAAAATGACGAATGCGTGGCTGAGTGCCAATATCCAAAGGTCAGGATACTCAAAATTACGACAGTGATAACGAGTAGTACTTTCACTTTATTCATGTGTCCGCTTTGCGTCATGAGCGGCCCTTCAGCCCAATACTAGCCTAATGTCTGCTTTCGAGCGTATAGCGGACGTTTTGAAGCCACACTTTCGGCGGCCAGGATCGAATGTCAGCTCTCACCAACAGCGGACGTTCAGGGGCGCTGAAATGCCTTGATTTCAAGGGCAGCTACCGGCCAGAAGCAGCCGGTGGCATATGTAGATTATTCGCTAGTTTGGTCGGCGGCTTGGCGGTCTATGGCGAGGTCGCGCGCCGTTTCGAGCGCGAATACTAGTCCCTCTACACCATCGTCTTTCTCAATCTTCCAATGCCCGTCTACGCAGCGCATTGACTGAACGTCGAAATAAACTTCCGGTTTGTTCTTAGCATAGAAGTTCGACTTACCTGCCAATGTCAATGAAGAGTAGTTTCTGACGAGAACATGAGCCGTCTTCTCGTCTTCCATAACCGTCCCTACTACTTCGTAACGGTCTAAGCGCATCAGCTCACTCGCCGTGGCTTTCTCAGTCGTAATGCTATGGAGTACCTCAAAAAACTCCAGATCGGTCATCGCCCTAACCTCGTCTGGCCCAACATCTTCTCCAAAGATATTCCAGAAGTTACTCAGACCTTCATCCTCGGTATCGTAGAGAAAATCCAAACGACTTCTTTGGGCAGAGATGCCTTCAGGATGGAACATCGTTGCAGTTGTTGAATAGTCTCCTGCTATCACTGCTGAGTAGTATGCTTCGGAGACCTCGGCAGGATCACCACAAGCCAAAGCAAGGCCGGCTGGAAACAAGAAAAACAGCGAGAGTCTTGTACTCTTCATTTAGTAAGAAACCTCAGAGAAAACCGGTTCAAGCGACCGGCTGGTTTGGGTCAGTAGCAGCCTCTCAGCATTCTAACAGCCGAGCGGCTGGTTCCGGCCATAAGCAGCCGGTCAGGATCAACTGATTCCTACAGTATGAGGCACTATTGCGTCGCAGTGCGTTTGCCATGGAATCTTCAAATCTACTTCTGGACCGTCCAATACAATTGACACCATCTGCTGCCAGCCATTTTGCGTTGGTAGGCGGTGTTTCTTCAAGATGGATACGGAATCCCAGGGTATATGTATTCGACCCAATGCATTGATGTTTATGTAGACGCCGCTATCGGAAGCGCCAACTTCCGCGTCAAACACTACGTCCTTTCTGTCAAGTTGACTAGGGCCAGACCAGATGTCCTCTGGATCTATGCAGGACGGCCTTTTTTCGATATCGAACCGTGACGCCAAGTACTCCCAAGTGCCGCCATTTGCATATGACTTTGCGAATCCATCAGCCGCGTAATTGTTGAAGAGGCGGAAGATGCCCGTTGTCACAAGAACCGCACACAGAACAGCCCAATAGACATTCATACGACTCAGAAGAAAGTAATCCGAAGCTATGAACCACACAATGACGGGCAGCGTGAGCCCAACCAACCCTACTGACCACTTTATTAGCCTGAATCGTATCTTTATGTGGTCAAAACGAGGGATTGACATAGAAAACCTGAGCGTCTCCTTCGGGTCATTAGCGGCCCTTCAGCCCAATACTAGCCTAACGTCTGCTTTGGAGCGTATAGCGGACGATCTGGAACCGAATTTTCGGTCGGCCAGTTGCGAGCGTCCGCTTTCACCAATAGCGGTCGTTCAAATCGCCTGAAAAGCGCTGAATTGACGCGCCGCTATCGGCCACAGGCGGTCGTTCATGAGTTGCCTTGCAGCATTTTAAACCGGCGAACTTCAAATTTCGCACGGTCGATCTGGCCAGCCGCCTCGCAAAGGGCAGGAGAGAATATCTTGCATGGTTCGCGGTTCGCCAAGGCTAAGTCAAGTTGCGATAAGAGGTCGGACGGCGAGATTTCTGGCGGTGCCACTAGTCGACCTTTCACGACATGTTTCTCCATCCGCTCATGCTCATCGTGGTCAAGGTCCGGGTTGCGCCAGCAACTCGCACAAAGAATCTGGATATTCTCAGTGTGCGAGTAGACGACGGCGTCCAAGTCCAGGTCCGCGCTGCAATCCTCTAATTGCCCTGCTTCGTTTTGCGTCCCGGCAAAATCGAAGAGCTGGTACTCGCTCCGAACGAGGGTTGCCAATTGCGGGAACACGGGGATCATAGTGTCACCGTATGTATGATGAGTGATCGGAGCGCCGTCGATGAGAACAACGTCGCCGTAGTCGACACCAAGATCCCGATAGAGCGCGCTGCGTACTATGCCATGGCAGGGACTTAGTCGTTCGAGCCAAATCGTCTCCTCGAGGCCTGGATCGTCATTCTTTGCGGTGCGTTCGGCGAGCGGTCGCTCTGCGAGTCGGACCTTGCATTGCGGGTAACCGCCCTCCGGAAGATCGAAGCGGCCCATCTCAATCTTCTGATTCATGCGCTTCCAGACCTCAAGCGCAATGGCACCTTCTCGGGCGCCGGTAGCGCAGATTCCTAGATTCCACTCATAAGCGTCTTTGGGTTCATCTTCCAAACTTATCGCGCGCTGATTCGATATCATCCCCTCTCGGAAGCGGCCGCGCGTCTTGTAGAAAAGTCCCAGGCCATAGTGATACCCGCTATATTCCGGGTCCAACTCGACAAGTCGTAGGTAGCTTTGTTCCGCAAGGTCATCGTGCTGCCGGGCGAGCATTCGTGCGACCGTCGAAAGACCATCCTGAATACTCTCCTCTGCCTCCTGCCCCCTAGAGGCCACTGCCAGTTTCGACAGTCGAGTCAAGACCTCTCCGAACAAAGGCTGATCAGGCGGCGCTGAGTTCAAGTCGTCAATGTCTCTCGCACCCTCAAGGGCGGACCCTATCTCAGCAAGCAATGCCTCGTCGTTCCCGTGAGCGTCGAAAATTTGAACCAGCACATCGAGGCCGCGTTCAATTTGAAGATGCCTGTCGCGAATTACGCGCACGAGGCTCTGAACTGCTTCGCGCTGGTGGCGCTGAACTCGGAGAAGTGGCGCCAGCGCACCCCAGGCAGCTTCTTGATCCTGCGCTTCAGTCGCCTGACTCACAATCGCCTCAATTTCGTCCGTTGGAAGGGCACGTCTGAATGGTTTTAGCATGTGGTGATTACTTCAAGATCGACAAGTGTCAGTGACAGTTTTCTCGCAAGATGAACGTCTGCTAAGAGTCATAAGCAGCCCCTCAGGCTGAGTTTAGCCCAATGTCTGCTTTGGAGCGTATAGCAGACGCCCCGGAGTACCTTTTCCTGACGCCCTGCATCGAATGTCTGGTCTTACCCAAAGCGGTCATTTGATCCGCACAAAATCAGGTAAACCGAAGAGCAGCTAACGGCCATTAGCGGTCACTGGAATCACGAAGTCGCGCCACAGTCAGTACGAGCATCAGCAAGAGATAAACAGCGAAAGCGGCGCCGATGAGATACGCCGGCGGTGGTTCCTCCATGCCTGAGTAATAGAGGCGACTATCTCGCCGATTCACTAGTGCGATTGTCCCTACAAACGTGCCAACAAGACCAGCTGTGCACACTCCGGCAACCAACCAGAGTCCAGCCCGCTTCAAATCGTCGGCAGCATGCGCAGCGATCATAAGTACTAGGACGACTCCAAACGCGATCTTGCCGGGAAGCGGAACGCTTGAGCGCCACATAAGGAATCCGAAATCGGGAGAGGTCAGATACAGAACGAAAAGGATGAGAAGTGCCCCGAACATCCCAGCAGGCGCCATAAGCTCATAGCCGAACTCAGGGTGCCACCCCTTGAACATGCTGAATCGGAATCGGTAGTAGTCAAACATGGCGCTCTCTGAACCGAGCAAATACGACCGGCTGCATTGGGTCAGTAGCCGACATTTTACCGCAGATCACTCTATCGGCGGCTATGTGGCGCATAGCAGTCATTCAACCTCCAGATTCCTGAGCGTCGATCTCAAACATCAGCTCTCACCGAAAGCAGCCGTTTCTCTTACAAGCCTTGATGACCGATAAATTGAACTGCGACCCGCCTTGCAGATTCGTCGGCCAACGGATGAGTGGGTGTATTTCGAATGGCAAATTGGAGATGTGACCGAAGCGGGTCTACGACGGTCTTGTTGTTTAGGAGTCGATTCGCCATCCAAACGGTGTGGTGAACCGGCTTTCTCGCAAGCGACTCGAGCAACTGCTCTTCGTACCCCCCAGGATACGATTCTTCGATCAAATGCACCAGTGGCCCAGGCTCTCCAAGCTCGGCGGCTGGATGCTGCTCAAAGAACTCGAAGATTGCGGGAAACACTTCGCGTACGGTATCGGAGCTATCGAGCAGGTCAACAGCGTCGTACAGTTCATCAACGAGGTAGATATCCTCGTCCACCTTCTGTGCCAAACTTGAAAGAAGGGCTACAAATTGTTCTGCAGATCTATCCACGACTAGGCGACTCACGTAAGCGATTCTTCGGAACTTGTGAATGTCCGCTTCGGGTCATAAGCAGCCTCTCAGGCTTCCACAAATGATTCCTATTCAGGCAAAGTTACTGCACGAACGTCATCTAATGAATGCATTCGTGCCAGCTCCGATCCGACTTTAGGCCGGACAACGACGGTGAAGATTTGGTACTTCTATTGGGGTCGAAACTGACTTCCAAGAAGTAAAACCTGGGTGTTTTAGCAATCCGACTTAGCTATCGAAGCGGCCTTCCTCGTCCGGTCCTCGCAAATGACAAGGAATTGTCATCGGCAGGCACAAATTATGGATGGGTCATTGCGATTCAAAAGTAAGACGGCCGTGTTGCCACGGCCGTCTCACTCAATCTCCCTGTGTCTATATGTCGCCTTCGGTCCTACTTAATCGGAGTGGCGATGAAGCCATAGGTGGGAAAAACAATAAAATCACCCGTCGTTTCATTAAAATGATAATCCGTACATGAACCCACAACGACTCCATCATTGCGAACCTGTGCTGCAAACGCATCGGTGAGTGTCACGTAACCTAGTCAGGTGGTGCTAAATCCGGGTCGCAAGGTGATCGGTGCACCACCTGGTCATCAGTAAGCGTAATAGTCTCAAATTCATTGCCCTGTGACAGAGTGGTGACGTAACCCTTGAATTCAAATGTATCGGGGTCGAGATAAAACCCGGAAATTAGCCCAGATTCCGAGAGTCCACGGGCCCTGCTTTGGCCGGGAAGACTCTGACTGATCTCAAAATACTTAAAAGATCCATCCGTCTGGCGCAGGTAGCCATACCGGCCCGGAGGGGAGCCCGGGTATGCTTCATCGTCAAATAGAAAAACGCTTCCGACGTTTTGACCCTGCGCGTTGATTCCTTGAGCAAGGGTCTGCAGCGAGGGAAGAAACTCCTCATAGGTACCGTGTTTCGCGTCATAAATAAACCCTAGCCAACCACCGACTGCGTCTATTTCAAATCCGCTAACCTTGCCATTCGCGTTCACTCCTCTGGCTTGGCAGAAAGAGCCAGCGCCAAAAGAAGGTGGGAAGAACTCTGTGACATTGCCTTTTTTATCGCGAATGGCGCAAACGCCGCCAACGTCGCCTACCATCACCCCGGAGTTACTTATTTCCAACGCGCCGAACTCTTCACTAATAAACGTATACTCCCCTTTTTTCATGTCGTAGGTGAAACTGTAACCGACCTCAATAACACCAAAAGTTCCCCCGACGACCGTGCCAGCATTATTGATGCCAAGAGTCTGGGCATTCTCAGCTCCAGGTGGAATGACCAACTGATAGCTATATTCGGCAGTTGCTGGTGATGAATAAATCATCAGCATCGGTAATGCCAACGCGAAGAACGATCTAAACGTTGTAATTAGTTTCTTCATTTCTGGCTCCCTTACGGCTGATTGTTTCGGGCGCATAACACGCCCTCGTAATGGCTGATCTTCATCAAACCAATAGCCCGGCGATCTTGGGGTCCTTCGGGGAGTCATTGATGGCTTCTCGGAGGAAGCGAGGACCCGTGGCTTTGCGTCCCTGACTTTGGCCAGGTTTGCCTTTATCGGTTGTAACTGACTTTTATGTACCGATAGGGAAGTCGTGTCAATTCTGGGATGTACCTAGAATGTCCGATTCGGGTCTTTAGCGGCCCTTCGGCTCAATCTTAGCCTAATGCCCGCTTTCATCCAAAGCAGGCGTTCAAATCGCTGGAAATCCTGCCTTCCGGCCGGCACGCGCCTACAGCTGCCAGAGGCCGTGGTGAACGCCCCCCAGAATGTAGATGGCGAATGTGCCGTGGCTGGGGATCTCCATCGGCGGGTGGGCGACTTCGCCGCCAGCCTCGACCGCCGCCGCGACGGCCGCTTCGATGTCGTCCACAAGCCAGTACGGCCGCACCACCGGCTCCTCTGCTTCGTGCATTGGCGCCCGTACCGCCACCAGCCCGTCTCCCGGCAGCGTGGCGGTCCGTGCGTTGCCGAGTCCGGCGTCCGGTTTGCCGAACTGCACCCCGTTCGCCGCGGCGTACGCTGAGCACACCGCGTCGACTTCCTTGGTCACGATTTCAAGGTAGTGTAACTGCATGACTCGCTCCAATCCGGTTGCCGATGACGTCCGAAATTAGCCTAACCCTAGTTTGAGTGCGAAAATGAAAAACAACATGCATTGGAGGCGCACTGATCCACCGGCTGCAATGGGTTATTAGCGGCCCGTCGGGCCAATTTTAGCCTAACGGCCAGAAGGGGACATTCATTTAGGATCCGCTAACGATTCCTCAGGATTAATACGCCCTCGACAGAGAAATTGCCAATCACGCTGTATTGCTACTGCGGATCCGCTTTCTCGGAATCGTCATCGGCTTGGTAGGTGTAAGCGGGGTACTTGTAACCGGGACGATCGGCCTTCCCGTAATGCGCCTGCAGGAACGCGACAAGATCCGTCAGCTGCGTCACCGTCAACACGTCGTTATAGATGGTCATCAGGGATTCCCCCTCCTGGGAGACCTTGTCCCTGTGATAGCGGGCCGACAGTCTGTGCGAAGGATTGACGATTGACGTGACGAGCTGGCCGTACGACATCCTTGTGCCACTACGGCTGCCGAGCAGGACGCGCACGGGACCTGCTTCGGCAGGTTCGGGCAGCTCCGCGCCAATAACTCTGTGGCAGCTCACGCAGCCGAGGGACACGAAATGCACCTCGCCCTTGGCCGCATCGCCGTCCGGCAAGTAGATGTCGCCTTCCCTTCGGTTGTCCCGGTCGCAGGCCGAGAGGCAGATCAGCGCACAAAGCGCTACGAGACTGTTGAAAAGACTGCGCAATTCCAAATCCTCCACCGACAAATTACCAAAATTTTAGCCTGAGTGAAATCGGCAATGGTGTTGCGACTCCACAGTAAAGCTAGTGCTTGTCTCCCAAATGATGTGAGCGAGCGCTTCGGGTCAGTAGCAGCCGTTCGCCATTTTAGCACTCGACCGGCGGCTTTCGGCCACAAGCGGCCGCTCGGAAGGGGCATGGCGATCAACTTTTTCGACTCTTAGCAGCCGACCTCGCCCTTCATAGAGTCCAGACAAAAAGGCTCCCAGTTATACGTAGCCGACCAATGATCACCAATGGATATGTCGCAGGTACCTCGTTCGCCCTCAAATTGGTTGGGGTCACATTCGCCAAATGATTCAGCTGCATCTCGCCGCCACTCCAGGTAACTGCTCACTGCCAGAGGGCCAACCTCAAAGAAACGGTGCGGAAACCTCACGCCTCGTGAACTGCGTTGTGCCACGACTTTTCGAGTGAATCGACATATAGGAATGTACTTGTTTGTGTAGTAGTCATTTTCGCCATCGTAAAAAGTCTCTTGCGCGGTGGTTACAGCAACCATATTCTTATCGCAATATAACTCCGTTACTTCACTGTCATTGTCTAGCTGCGTTACCAGTAGATCGAAATTGCTGGAGTCTTGATGGTACCTCTGACTGATTTCTTCAAAATCTGATGTAGCCGTCGGCGAAGTACCTTGCTGGTCAGTCATGATTACAACGCCAAGAAACGCAAGCCACAGCCCCACAAAAGCTAATGCGCCCCCCCAAACCAACACAGGCGGCATCCTCGTATTCTGGACAATCATCCGCGCATACGACGATATCAGCGGGTAATAAAGCCAGATCGCCGCTACTAGAACAACAACGAGCAGTGCGCCGCCGGTTGTTGTTGATGTCAGCCATTCCACTGTCTCACTAGGAGTGCAATTACTCGACTCGGACCCGCAAACACTCTTTAGCTTGCTGAATACCCAATAGGGCATTACGAGTAGGCCAATAACGACAAATATTGCAACCCAACCTATGACTTTGATCCAGTCCCAACTGGATAAATGATCTTTCTCTTCTTGCATCAATTACCAATTACGGCCGATAGATGAATGCCTGATTTGGGTCAGTAGCCGGCGCTCACGATTCTAGTACCTGGGCGGCTGCTTACGGCCAGAAGCGGACATTCGTGAAAATCTGAAGCTCAATTCAAGTTGGCACCTTGCCATATCGTCCAAGCTCCAATTAGGAGAAAACCCGCACCTGCCACGTACGAAAGGTGTTTGGGGCTAACATACTGAGAGATGACGCCGCCAGCCAGCACTCCGATTGCAGACGCGAAGATCAGGGCTGCCGAGGCTCCAATAAACACCGCAATCAGATTACCAGGAGACTTTGATGCAAAGAGCAGCGTGGCGAGCTGCGTCTTGTCGCCAAGTTCAGCAAGGAATACGACACCGAAGACTGTTGCCAATACTTTCAAGTCCATCTATTCAAATCCCCTAGTAGGTTTCCAATTCTTGGCTCTTGCCTGTAGCGGTCATTCAATCGCTAGTATTTCCGCGATTTTAACAGGCAGCTAGCGGCAAGTTGCGTCGGAATTGTGACAGGCATCTCGTTCAATCACTATTGGCAGCAACTAGAGTATGGGTACTGTCGCACTATCGGAGTCAGCAATGCGTACTTTACTTCTGGCGCTAGTCATGGGTCTTTGCGCCTGTACCAGCATGGGTTCAACATCCACTAACAGCCACCCGTCCGCGAGTCCACTGTCGGCGGCACCGCAAGTTGGCGCTACGATGGTCTTTTCGGCGGACGATATACGGATAATTCGCGCTTACTATCAAACCAGTGCATATGCTGATAATGGGAAAGGTAAAGGGAAGTCCAAAAGCCTCCCGCCCGGTATTGCAAAAAACTTGCAGCGCGGTAAGCCCTTACCACCCGGAATCGCAAAACGCGCGCTACCCTATGATTTGCGATCGAGGTTGTCTCGTCCGCCAGTTGGCTATGGCCGATATGTCGTCGCCGGAAAGGTTCTATTAGTGGAACTCGGCACTCAAATAGTTCGCGATATATTGACCGACATCGCCTTCGGATAATCGGGTTTGAAAGCGGTCATTCAATTCACCCGTTACTCTGGAAATTGAAGGGCAGCTTTCGGCCAGAAGGAGACATTCGACAGACCAGCTTATGCGCTATATTCTCGCCTGCCTAATCTGATCAATATAAGAATCTGGGAAACCCAATCTGCTCGCCACCTTCAATAGCGATTCTGCATAGTCTTTGTTGGTCCCAGTGACTTTGGCGCTGGGCAAGTTGTAGCAAGTTGCCTCGACTTCCGTGCCGTCCATGAGTTCGACAGTTACAGGCTCGGGCAGGTAGTCCGCGACGCTATCCTCTGCATACAATTCTGTTGCCTCATTAGGAGCGATATCCATCATGACTCCGTAGGCGCGGCCATTAGGACGGCGTACCAATGTTGCCCGCTCGCCGATGTGCAGTCCGTAGCCGTTTACGAAGCCTACACTTACGTTCGTAGGTTTTATTCCCTTCGTCGCGAGCAATCTCTCGTCCATAAAGAGGCCATAGAAGAAAACTCTCACTACGTAAGCTCCATGAGTGAGTTGAAATTTCGGATACTAATTCTAACCCCCTTGCGAAAGGCCCCTTAGGGTCAGTAGCAGTCGCTCACGAGTCTAGCACCTCGCCGTCTGATTCTGGCCAGAAGCGGCTACACTACCCGCACTCATCCAGTATCGTTTGAATAGCGTCCGCGCCTTCCGGCGGGAAAGGTTTCCTGAACGTAAAGGCATCCCCGGAAGGGCCCTGCTGCACCAAGATCTCGAGCTTCTGCTTTGCCTCGTCCAACGTAGGCACGTGGCCCGCCTTTATCCACCACAAGACTAGATGAAACTCCATCCTGTTGAACCACTCTCGCCTGCGCCGCATTATCCCAAGATGTTCTTCGTTTCTATAAACAAAAGCACTCAGCGCGCCCAAGTCAGTCCAAACTGAGAGATTGACAAGGACATTGGGATCGTCGAATGCCTGAACATCTAGCGCGTCGTTGCCGTCCCCTGTGAATCGCCAAACAAAGCCCGGTTGAGTTTCGGCAATAGCATTAACTCTGTCTAAGCTATTAACGAAATCAGCATTGTCAGGATGCGCCTGCGGTAGTTTGAAGCGAGCAACATTAAGTTGGGCCAGCTGAAAATTCATGCGCTCTCCAATCGATTTCGCAATATATTGCGACCGTCTGTTTTGGGTCACTAGCAGCCTCTCGGAAGCATATCACTCTAATGTCTGCTATCAGGCGTAAAGTGGTCACTCCACGATCAGACTTCGGAAGCCTCAAGTTAAAAGTCTGCTTGTCCCGATAGCGGACGCTCAGGTAAGCGAAAAATAGCTGTTTTCAGCGGCGGCTAACGGCCAAAAGCAGCCGTTCACGTCCTGCCTCACCGTCGCCCTGGACTCATCCGACGCCACGATGTTATGCACGTCATTACGACAAGCGCTGAACCGGGCGATATCACCAAAAACGTGTTTGGAGGAAAATCGGCCCAATTGTCCTCATCCTCCGGGAGGACCCGGTTGCTAATCACCGCAGTCGTCCGTGATGCGCTACCGGCGGCGGTGACCACGGCCGTTGTGATCGACTAGCCAGCTGCGCAACACCTGCCATACAAGGGTGCTGGCGTCGTCGGCCAGAAACATATCCCCGTGGCCGAAGTCGATGCTGCGTTGCCCGGCAGGTTGCAGACTAATCGTGAAATTTGTGATGTCGTAACTCGCCGTCAGGCCACTAGTGAAGTCGCCGAGCGTGCCAAAGCCCCCGCCGGCGCCCAGATACAGTATGGGAACGGAAATCTCGGCCAGGTGGTCATCGACACTCACGTCATCTTCGTCACAAAGGGTTGCCGACAAATCGAATTGACTCAAGATTGGTTGGTACGGCGGAAGCGATCTGGCCAGACCGATCCACCTGGATGGATCGGAATAGAGCAACCCGGTCGGTAGCCCAATATCGTCGAACGTGCCGCCGACAAAGTGCCAAGACGGCGCCTGTGGCGGGAGCAGGAGAAACGTGTTCGTTCCGAAGAACAAGACCGTCTGGTAGTTGGTGAACCCTGGGACGATGGGCGACGGGTCATCGGGTGCCTGTGCCGCCAAGGCACCAAGCGCGCCGAAGAAGATACCGTCTTCGCCCTGATAAACACCACTATCGAGCATACCGCGGAACATGGCGGCGTCGGCGCACGCGTTTTGTCGGCTAATCTCGTCGGCGTCCGCATACTTCATTCCCTCATCGACCGGAATGAGTCCCCGTATGTGGCGACGATGACGAGGTTTCTGCGTTTCCCGCCCCGCGGCGGCGTAGGCTGTGGCAGCACCGTAGCTGTACCCCAGCAGATTCATTCGGTCCGAACCCTGCCCGGTGAACAATCGAATGATGCGTGCTATCCCCATCGCGGCCAACGTGTGATCCGCATCCCGTTCGATGCCCCAATCCTGCATGAAAGAAAAATCAAAAGTCTCTAGTGGAACCAATGTCCAACCGAAGTCCATTCCCCACACGTCGATGTCATTCGACGCCAAATAAACGGCCACCGATGTTTCCACGTTGGCGTCGCCGGTGCCGGGATGCAGGAATATCGCATCGAAGCTTAACGATGAGCCATGCGTCATGAAGACCGCGCCATCCGTGCGAACCGGACGATACGGTTTGCGCTCGCGTACCACGCGATGGATACGTACAACATCAAACTCGCCGGCGCCGACGCGGGCCTTGAACTGATAGTGGGCCACGCCGTCAATGACCTCGCTCCTCGTCCTGTTGAAGAAGCGCTTGTTTGGCTTGAAACGGGTGTGCACAGCTGCAGCATGGTGGGCTCTGAATTCGGGCCCGCCAGTCGAGTACACATCGCTGTCGGCTGCGACAGCAAACGGCGTAATGCCAAATAGCAACGTAACGATAAGAGTGAAATTGAAATTCTTCATTATCAGCCCTCCGCAGATTATTCGGATGGCAGCCCGGCGATCTTGGGGTCCTTCGGGAGGTCTTCCATGGCTTCTCGGAGGAAGCGAGGACCCGTGGCGTTGCGTCGCTAGTTTTAGCTAGGTTTGCCTTTATCAGACGTAACTAAACTTTATGCTCCGATCAGGAAATCACGTCAATTCTGGGATGTACTTATCAACGACCGCATTGGGACCTGACGGTCATTGTGACCAGGCACGACAATGCATACGATTGCCAATTCTTTGAGTTCGACGAATACAACGTAACGACAATGGTTAAGATCAATCCCCGCAGCCCATCGTCCGGGGATCGGGAAGACTCAGCGCTGCCGCACGCGCCTGCAGCCGTGGGTCTTCAGCGATGACCTCATGGAGGGGGAACCATCCCAGTAACGCCGGATACCAGGGGAACCGCACCTTTTCTAGTTCCGCAATCCAATGCAGGGCGGACTCACGGTCGCCTATTTGCATATAGATCGATGCGAGGGGGAACTCTGTTCCGGGATACTGCTCCAGGTCAGCTGCGATCGCGCGCGCCTTGTCTTCCAGGCCTGCAGCCGCATAGGTCGTCCCGATAGACCATGACCAGTCCGGGTTGTCCGCAAGGTGGCCATGCGCGTCGATGGCCTCGTCAAATTGGCCCAACTGAGCATAGGTCGCACCCAGCGTGAGCCAGCCGATCGGAAAATTTGGGTCCAGCCTGATCGCATCCCTGGCCAGGCGCAGGGCCTCCTCGTACCGGCACGCGTCATCGTATTGGTTCGCCAGCCAAGCAACCATGAACGGGGACAACGGGTCCAGCTCACGGGCGCGCTCGCCCTCGGCCAGTGTTCTTCTTCGCGCGCCGGTCCGAACATCTCGTACAACCAGCCCAGGTGGTAATGTGCTTCGGCCAGGCTTGGGTTGAGCTTGATGGCACGCGTCAACGCCTTTTCTGCACCTTCGAAATCCCTTTCGTAGTAAAACCGGTACGTGCCCACCGCCATGTGCGCCTCGGCGAGCTCCGGGTCCAGCTGAAGCGCGATATCAGCCGCTGATTTGGCCTTGGGATAGGCGTCCTCGGGAAACGGCGAGTGCGCGAGGCTCGCGTAGCCGTACGCTACTCCGGCATGTGCCAGCGCACTGGTCGGGTCCTGCCGCACGACCTCCTCGAGGATTTCGATCCCGCGCCGGTCGGCTTCCGGGGTTTCCTGGCGAAACTGGTACATGCCTTTCAGGTAATCCCGGTAGATATTCGGCTGAACCGGCGTAGCTTCGGCCAGGGCGACTGCTTCGCGGGGCGTCAACCGGACTTCGATGACGTCGGCAATCGTTCGCGCTACTTCGTTTTGCAGGGCAATGATATCGGCCACCTCGCGCTCGTAGGTATCAGCCCACATATGCAGGTCCGACGCAGCGTCGATCAGCTGCACGATGATCCGCACGCGGTCACCATCCATCAGCACCGACCCTTCGAGCAGCTTCGCCACGCCCAATTGGCGGCCGATTTCGGGCACCGAGAGTTCGGGGTTGACCCTCAGCGTGGACGTCCGCGAAGTGACCATTAGCGCCGTGACTTTGGACAAGCTGGTGATCAGCGCGTCGTGTACACCAGCGGCGAAATACACGTCACCCGGATTCCGCGAGAGGTTTTCCAGTGGCAGGACAGCGATGGAGTTGGGGTCTATTTCCCGGGTGGTCGGTGCTCGCGCAATCTCTGTCTGGACTTCGACCAGGCGCTGCCCCACGCTGAACACGGTGGCCAGCATGACCAAGCCCAGCGCGGTCAGAATGCCGTAGTCGACCCGTGTGAGCGAGCGGACTTCCGTCAGGCTTTCGTGTGTGGCCGGCGTGCGCCGGATACCAGAGGCGGTGACATCGTATTGCCAGCTGAACAACACGGCGATGGGGAAGCCGATCAGCACGGCGATCCACACATAGCGTATTGCGCCCTCCGGGATGTTGAATGCGGGAAATGTCTCGCTGGCAACCTGCACCACAACCCAGGCGGCCACGATATAGATCGCGGTCATGCGGAATACGCGACGACGCCTCAACTCCCTCAACAGGTCCTTCAGCGTGATCAAAGCAGTCTACTTCGCTGGGATTGTGAACCTGATCAAACGTCGCAGCGGACGCGAGGACCCGTGGCCTTGGGTCCCGGACTTTGGTCAGGTTTGCCATTGTCGGACCCAAACTCCCCAGAACAGGGGAAGATGTCAATTCTGGGATGTACTTAGAGGGAGGATATGTCCGCTTCGGGTCAGAAGCAGTCGCTCACGATCATATCACTCGACCGGCTGCTTTCGGGGGCAAAGCGGTCACTCCGAGATCCGATTTTGGAAGCCCCAGGCTGAATGTCTGCTTTCATTAAAAGCGGTCGTTCAAATCGCTCGGAAATCTCAAAATCGAGAGTCTGCTAACGGCCAAAAGCGGCCGGTGCGGGTCAGTAAGTGCAGCGATTTGTTATCCGGCGTTGGTGTTAGATGATTGAACTAACGACTGGAATCCGCCGTATGCCATCCGTTCGGCATCAAAACCTGAATTTGATGATTTGATCAAATCCGCCATTCTTGGGTCAGCCGCGACCTTATCATTTGCCAAGTCACGTGCCGCACGTGATTCAAATTCCACCCACCCGAACACGATGACTTCACCATCGGTTGCGGCTGCGAGATCAGTGAATGAGCGCGTTCCGTCACGTATCAAGTCGTCGCCGACATATTCCCTGTATTCGAGCGCGCCGTGTTCCTTCCAAATATCTGCAGCCGCTTCAACAAGAAGCTTATACTCGTCCAGGCGATCGCGCGAAACGGGCAATACGAATCCGTCGATGTAGTTAGCCATGATTGCTCCGATAGTTGTAACTGGTTCTGGTTTTCTCAGCCGGAAAACTACTATTTATCTCGCAAGACGTCAGGTTAACGCACTTATTCCGAGCAAAATGCGAACGCCCGCTTTGTGTCATTTGCGGCCGCTCGCAATCATATCAGCGCAGTGGCTGGTATCAGTTGTACAGCGGACACTCGGTAGTAATTTTTGTTGGGCCAAGCTCTGAACGTCTGCTTTCATCAATAGCAGCCGTTCAAATGGCGTCAATATCGCCAATCTGGCAGGTAGCTAACGGCCATAAGCGGACAGTTTGTCAGAAGCGATCAGCTACGATGTTCAGTTCGATACCGTGCTCTAAATACGCTTTGGCCGCCGCAAGTACCAACGTGAATCCACCTGTCGAATCGACTATTTTATCAATGAGAACGCCATCATCTTTGTCAAAACCGCTATGCACGACGCTGACGTATGTAGTGCTGCCGCCCCGATCTTCAAACGTCCACTCAACCTTCGAAGAATCGTCCGAATCAATATTCCATTCGATGTAGATGCGCTGGTTTTCCTCTAATGTCAAAACACGAACTTGGGTAGAAGCGTCAAACAAATCCCAATACCAAGTGACCGTTTTTCCTGATTCAAGAGGGCCGGAGCTCCTGTTGAACCAGAATTTTGTGATTTTGTCCGGGTTCACAAAGGCATCGAAAACGTCGCCGACGGGTTTTCGTATAAGGAGCTGTATTTTTGCTACCGGTTGGTTTTGAAGATCCATGTCTTGACAATATCATTTCGCGCTTGGACGTCAATGCGAAGGACCGCTTTGGGTCATAAGCGGACCATTTCACCAATTCTAGCTTAATGTCCGGCTTCGGGCGGAACGTGGACATCGAACGAGCTGATGGCGGGCACAAAAAACCCGGCACAAGGCCGGGTTTTCGGTTTCCTGGTAGCGGGGGCGCGATTACTCGAAAAAGTGCATTTATATGCAGAGCCGTTCCCGTTGGTCGCCTGATGGCCGCCTTTCCCGAAAGCGGACATTTTAATCGTAAGCGCTCAGTTAACGGCACCCTGTCTGTCTGATTTCTGATCAGTAAGGCTGGTGTTTTCTGTGTCGGGGGAAACCATGAGCGATCAGACCACCACCGAACGACAACAATCCTGGCTGAATCCCATACGCGCAGCGGATGCCTTCGAGGGCAGCGAGGTCGACCATGCCAAAGTCGAAGGGCTGAAGGTCAAGGACTTGTACCAGCGGAAGACGGTATTCGCTTGTCGCAGCGTAATTGCCGGCAAGGGGGTCAAGCCAAAAGCTTTTGTCGCCGTGCAGGATTCGCGCTGTGTCTCGCATCGGCCCTAACCTGGTATGGGGAGCTTATCTCCCCCGGAATTAGGAAGGCAAAAACGCCGGAAAACTCCCGAAACCGGAGGTCTATTTCCATGACCGTTGCGCAATATCATCCAACACCGCATTGACGACGAGATCCTGACCGTCTCGAAAGGCGGCCCAGGTGTTTTCAACGTGTATGTCTATGTCCAGCGACCCAATCGGGCGCAGCAAGACCTTGTTCGGGGGCCAGCAATCGTCAAACCACCCACACCCATTGGCCAAGTCGCTCCATCCTTTCGTGAGGTAAAGCTGGATTTGCGACTTAGGCAGTGTCGGATAGAATCCTTCCGCCCTGAAGCGCAATTTGTCGCCAACCTCACTGCCCACAATCGTCAGCCTGTCAGGAAGAAATCGCTTGAACTGCGAACCCGCGATAATGCCAGCAGAAAACGTGTTGGGCCCGGTGATGAGGTAGAGCTGACCATCGACAGGCACGGCCTTTGACAATGCCCGAACCAGCGGCAGCACTTTCGTATAGTCGCCACCTCTATTGTGCCGAAAGTCGACAATGATACTCCGAGGCGTGCTGACTTTGATTTGAGCGAGGATACGACGCTTGAATTGTCCGACAGTTTCAGCTTCGTCGTCGAAGCTGGCATTCATTCGCACATAGATAGCGACATGCTCCGGAAGATCGCGCAGCAAGAAAAACTTGTCAGTCTCCTGCAAATAGAGAGGCAGGTCCTGGTTCTTGCGCAAAAGCGTGACCCAACCTTCGGTTTCGAAATGCTCATCGCCTGGAAAAGCATCAAGAAAATCCCAAAATGGATCTCCCGGCATCAGCGCGCTGTCTGCGCGCAGGATGCGCGTCTCTTCACTGCCATCAGGACTGGCAGTGCGAACTTCGACGGCGCCGCGTTCAACATCAGCACCAAGAAATGACAGCGCACTCGGTGCTGAAAAGAAGTAAGCGCTGCGGTACCGCGCCCAATTCTTTGTGCCGCCGCCAACCAATTGAGGCATTCTCTCCAGGAGAGTCTCTGGTGTTC
>CAVQDJ010000007.1:0-151824 GCA_963711285.1 uncultured Gammaproteobacteria bacterium
TGTTATGTCGTACCTGCTTCGACGACTCGTATTGCTGCCGACAGGGGTTACCGTCATTTCCAATGAGTGCCACTGAACCAAACCTCGCGCGACGAATTTTGACCGATCCGGTCCATTTCTTGGCATTCGGCTTCGGCACCGGCCTGGCCCCGTTTGCGCCCGGCACCGTGGGCTCGCTGCTGGGCGTACTGCTGGCCTGGCTGACGCTGGATTTGGGCCTGAGCGCGCAGATAGGGATCGCGGCCGCCCTCTTCCTCTTCGGCATCTGGGTCTGCGGGGAGAGTTCCAAGAGGCTCGGCGTCCACGACCACGGCGGCATCGTCTGGGACGAGATCTGCGGCATGTACCTGACGCTGCTTGTAGCGCCGCGGCTGTATTCCGCATGGATATTGGGATTTCTGCTGTTTCGGGCCTTCGATATCGTTAAACCATGGCCGATTCGGGACCTGGATCACAGACTGGGCGGAGGCCTCGGAATTATGCTGGACGACCTCGTGGCCGCACTGTATGCCGCTATTTTATTGGCTTTGTACGGGTGGCTTATGACCTGAATGAGACGACATGGCCAGTCCTGTTAGCGAAATCAAACGCCCGAGCGACGTGCCCGAGAAAATCGGCAAATACGTCATCATCAACAAGATCGGCAAGGGCAGCACGGGGATGGTCTACCTCTCTCACGACCCGTACTATCGGCGCGACGTTGCGATCAAGGTCTACAACATCGAGGAAGATTCCGACGCCGACCGCGCGCGGGTGTCTCGCAAGATGTTTTTCAATGAAGCTCACATGGTCGGGATGCTGCAACACCCGAACATCATGCCGATCTACGATGCTGGCGAAGAGGACGGCCAGTATTACGTCGTTACCGAACACATTCAGGGTGCACGTACCCTGGCCGCGTATTGCCGCCCGGATAATCTTCTGCGCGTCGACGATGTCGTGGAGATTATCTACAAATGCGCCAAAGCGCTGCACTATGCACACGGGCGCGGCGTAATTCACCGGGACATCAAACCGTCGAATGTCATGCTCACGATCGACAATGACGTGCGCATCATCGACTTCGGTATTGCCATCGTTAACGACTCCGAGGTTTCGCGTATCGAAGGTATTGCCGGTTCGCCGAGCTACATGTCGCCCGAGCAGGTTCAGTCCGAAGAATTGACGCCCCGGTCCGACCTGTACTCTCTCGGTGCGGTCATGTACGAGTTGTTGACGGGCTTCCGGCCGTTTCGTGCGGATAACCTGTCCAAACTATTGCATCAAATCGTCTACGCAACGCCGCCGCCGATTCACACGTATCGCGACGATCTTCCGGTAGCACTCGAGGACGTGGTCGCTACGACTATGCTCAAGGACCCGGACACGCGACTGTCGAGCGGCGCATCGATGGCCGCCGAGCTTACCCGTGTTTATAAGGATCTGCGGCAGAAATATGACAGCCTGGATAACCAGGAACACTTTGACGTGCTTCGCTCGTTGACATTCTTCCACGAGTTTTCGCATGCCGAAATCTGGGAAGTGCTGCGCGCATCCGATTGGCACGAATACAAGGATGGTGACGATATCGTCAAAGAAGGTGAAATTGACGATCGCTTCTATATCATCGTCACGGGCGCCGTGCAGGTGCAGGCTAATGGAAACAACATCGGCGGCCTGGAGAACGGTGACTGTTTCGGCGAGACGAGTTACGTACGTGGCGCCAAGCGCCAGGCCTCGATCAGGGCCAACGGCGCCGTCACGATCCTACGCGTGAGTTCCACGCTGATGGAGCAGGTCAGTTCGTCATGCCAGCTGCGCTTCAACAAGGTCTTCCTGCGTTCGCTGATCACACGCCTGCAAGGCACGACCTGAGCTACAATCGGCCCCTGATTCAATATCGGGGTCATCCATGCACAAACAGATTGTCGCGCTTTTCAGTGCGTTCCTTATTTTTTCGAACCCGGCATTTGGCGGCGAACTGTCCGACAGCATCAAGAAGGACTATGACGCCTATCTCGCCGAACTCTGGGATCACTTTCACCAGAACCCCGAACTCTCACTCGTTGAATTTCGCACTGCGGAGCGCATGGCGAAAGAACTTCGGGATGCCGGATTCGAGGTAACAGAGCAGGTCGGAGGAACCGGTGTCGTCGCCATACTCGAAAATGGAAGCGGCCCGCTCGTCATGATGCGAGCTGACATGGACGGCTTGCCCGTGGAAGAAAAATCGGGGCTGCCAAACGCCTCAAAAGCGAAGCAGAAAAGTCCTATCACAGGCGAGGTTGTACCTACGATGCACGCCTGCGGGCATGACGTGCACATCACGAGTCTTGTCGGCACTGCGCGACAGATGGTTGCGCGAAAAGATCATTGGAGCGGTACGCTGATGCTCGTCGTACAGCCGGCCGAAGAGCGCGGCATGGGTGCTCGGCTGATGCTCGAAGACAATATCTGGGAGCGCTTCGGGGCTCCGGATTACGCGCTGGCTTTTCACGTTGACGCGGTGCTCGCAGCGGGTACGGTCAACCTGGTTCCGCGCCCCTGGGCCGGCGTCGACTCGGTCGATATCATCGTGCATGGTGTTGCGGGGCACGGGGCTCGCCCGCACCAGACCAAAGACCCGATCGTTATCGCCAGCCAGATCGTGACCGCCTTGCAGACGCTCGTGTCACGCGAACTGTCTCCGCGCGAACCTGCAGTGGTTACTGTCGGCTCGTTTCATGCTGGCACGAAACACAACATCATTCCGGACCGGGCGCATTTGCAGCTGACCGTGCGCAATGTCAACCCGGATACGCGCAAGGCGCTTCTCGATGGTATCGAGCGAATTGCCGTGAATATCGGCCGTGCCGCAGGACTGCCCGAAGACAAGCTCCCGGAGGTCACGGTCCTTGACGAGTACACACCGCCAGTAATTAACAATATGGCCCTTGGCGAGCGCCTGCGAGTTGCCTGGGGCGACGAAATGGACGGTGACATCGTCACCGCGATTCCCGCTCAAGGAATGGCCGGCGAAGATTTCTCGCGTTTTATGGGA
Organism: uncultured Gammaproteobacteria bacterium; assembly: GCA_963711285.1. Taxonomy (GTDB): domain Bacteria; phylum Pseudomonadota; class Gammaproteobacteria; order Steroidobacterales; family Woeseiaceae; genus UBA1847. The sequence goes on from CAVQDJ010000007.1 coordinate 3,020, forward strand.
TTACCCGTGGATTCGGCGGTGTATTGGCAGGTGGGCGGCACGCCGGCGGAAGATCTCGAGCGGGAGGCGGCCGGCGGGCCTGCCGTTGCCGGGCATCACTCGCCATTGTTCAAGATCGCACCCGAGCCTTCAGTTCGTGTTGGAGTCGAGTCGACGGTCGTCGCCTTGCTGGAGTTGATGGGAGACTAGTCGTCCTCGACGTCGAACTCTTCGAGCGTTTCTTCTCCGCCGGCACTCTTAAGAAGAATCTCGACTTTTTGCTCGGCTTCTTTGAGCGCCGCCTGGCAGCCGCGCGTCAGCTTGATGCCTTCCTCGAATTTCTTCATCGCCTTCTCGAGCGGCAGGTCACCGGACTCGAGCTCCTCGACGAGTTGTTCGAGATCGGCAAGGGATTTTTCGAGATTGATCGTCTTCTTGGCGCTCATCACTGAATTCCGTCACAGGCTGCGGCGCTAAGCTACAGGCCGGATCATTAAGCGTCAATGATCCCCGATCGACAATACCCTGTTGTTGCTTCATGATTCTCCGAACAGCAGTACGGCTTTGGAGTAACAATAGTGATAAGAATCCTGGCGCTTGCCGGCCTCGCCGGTCTGTCCTTCGCAGCACATGCTGAAAGCTATCTGATTGAGAACGTACGCATCTTCAATGGTGTTGATGCTGAATTGAACCCCGGGCACGTGCTCGTCGAGGACGGCATCATCGCTGCGGTGTCTTCTGATTCGATCGAAGCGCCGGACGGCGCAACGGTCATCGATGGCCGCAACCGCGTGTTGTCGCCAGGCTTCATTGATCTGCACGTTCATCTCACCTCGCATGTTCCGTCCGACCAGAACGATGCCCATGCAACAGTCGTTGGTGCGGTAGCTGCCGATGTGGCACGACATTTCCTCGACAGCGGTTTTACGACGATCCGCGATGCGGGCGGCACGCACCCGCACCTTGCAAGAGCGATCGAGTTGGGCACGGTGTACGGTCCAAGAGTATTTCCATCGGGCGCGGTGCTGTCCCAGACGGGAGGCCACGGCGACTGGCGCCACGGCGACCAGCCGCATCCGACACTGCAGGGCGGGGATCCCTACATCCAGGCCGACCAGGCCGTGCTGGTCGATGGTGTCGACCAGCACCTGATGGCCGCACGCGAAAATCTGCGGCGCGGGGCCACACAGATCAAGATCATGGGAGGGGGCGGCGTCATGTCCACGTACGACCCGATCCACTCACTGCAGCCGTCTCCGGCCGAGATACGAGCTGCAGTGCAGGCCGCGAGCGATTGGGGCACCTACGTGCTCGCGCACGCCTACACGAGTGAGGCTGTGCGACGGCTGGTCGACAATGGTGTCAAGTGCATCGAGCACGGCCTGTTGATCGACGACGCGACGGCAAAGTACGTCAAGCAGAATAACGTTGTTATCAGCACACAACTGGTTGTCTATCGGGAGCTCAAGAATCTGCCCGGCATCACGCAGACCAACCTCGACAAGCTTGACGTTGTCCTGAAAGGCCAGGAAAACCTTATCGGGCTGATCAAGAAATACAAGATCACGACGGGGTTTGCGACCGATTTAATCAGCGGCATGCATCCGCTGCTAACGCGCGAGTTTACGGAGCGCGCAATGTACTGGACGCCTGCCGAGGTTCTCGCGCAGGCGACGTCGGAGAGCGCCAAGGTCATTCGCATGGCCGGCCGGCTCAATCGACACGGTAACTTCGGCGAAATTCGTGAAGGCTGGGTTGCCGACCTGCTGTTGATCAACGGCGAGCCGCTTGAAGACATCTCGGTATTGCGGAATCCCGACAAGAATCTTGCGCTGATCATGAAGGGTGGCGAGATCGTCAAGAACCGTCTTTAGCTCGGCAAGCACGGATTGACATCACCTGAGGCCGGGCATACAGTATCCGCCTATTAGACTCAGTCTAAGAAATAGAAATTCTCAATCGAGAGGACCTGAAATGGCACTTAAAGACAGCAAAACAGAACACAATCTTAAGGAAGCATTTGCCGGCGAATCGCAAGCGAATCGTCGTTATCTGTATTTCGCAGCCAAGGCTGACGTGGAAGGTTATAACGACGTCGCCGCGGTATTCCGTTCCACGGCGGAAGGTGAGACCGGCCACGCGCACGGCCATCTTGAATACCTCGAAGAGACAGGCGATCCGGCTACCGGTCTGCCGATCGGTTCGACCTCGGAGAATCTGGCGGCCGCCATTGCTGGCGAGACGCACGAGTACACGGATATGTACCCGGGCATGGCAAGCACCGCACGTGATGAAGACTTCGACGAGATTGCCGATTGGTTCGAAACGCTGGCCAAAGCCGAGCGCTCACACGCCAATCGCTTCCAGAAAGCCCTCGACACGTTAGACGACTAACATGTCCGAGAGACGCGAGGGGAGCCTGGAGGCTCCCACTCGCCACCCGCTCGACTGGAAAAGCGACGAGTTCTACGACGAGCCTGCACTCTTCGAGGAACTCGAGCGCGTATTCGATATTTGTCACGGCTGTCGCCGCTGTTTCAATCTTTGCAACTCCTTCCCGACCTTGTTCGACGCTGTCGACGAGTCCGAGAGCATGGAGCTCGACACGGTTCCCAAAGACGTCTATTGGGACGTCGTCGATCACTGCTATCTGTGCGACATGTGCTACATGACGAAGTGTCCGTACGTGCCGCCGCACGAGTGGAACGTCGACTTTCCACATTTGATGCTGCGCGCCAAGGCCGCGCGCTTCAAGAAACAGGGTGCGTCGTTTCGCGATCGTGTACTGAGTTCGACGGACACGGTCGGCAGGCTGGCCGGTATCCCGGTCATTGCGCAAGTCGTGAACGCGACGAACCGCAGCAAGGCAGGCCGCGGCCTGCTCGAAAAAACGCTCGGCGTGCATCGGGACGCACCTGTGCCTGATTATCATTCGAAGTCGGCACGCAAGCGCCTGAAGTCGCATCGCAATGCGGCGGGCGATGCCGCGGTCGCGACCGACAGCACGCGCGGCAAAGTCGTGCTCTACACGACTTGCTACGGCAACCGTAACCACCCGGCGATCGACGAAGATCTGGTCACGGTTTTCGAGCATAACGGCATACCGGTAGCCCTTGCCGAGAAAGAGGTCTGTTGCGGCATGCCGAAACTCGAACTCGGCGACCTCGAGGCCGTCGCGAAAGCCAGGGACGCCAATATTCCGCTTCTCGCTGCCTGGGTCGACAAAGGCTGGGACATCGTCACGCCAATCCCGTCGTGCACGTTGATGTTCAAGCAGGAATTGCCGTTGATGTTCCCCGAGGACCCGGACGTTTTGAAGGTACGCGATGCAATGTACGATCCGTTCGAATACCTGATGCTCAGGCACAAGGACGGCAAGCTGGACACGGCGTTCAGGAACTCATTGGGCAAGGTGTCCTATCAGGTGCCTTGCCACCTGCGCGTGCAGAACATCGGCCTGAAGACGCGCGACATACTGCAATTGGTTCCCGACACGCAAGTAGAGGCGATCGAACGCTGCTCCGGACATGACGGCACTTATGCCGTGAAGAAAGAATTTCACGACATCTCGAAAAAGATTGCGCGTCCCGTTGTCAATAAAGTCAAAAAAGCGTCGGCTGACCACTTCATCAGTGATTGCCCGATGGCGGCAGAGCAAATCACACAGGGCCTCGATGATTGTGAAGGCGAGCATCCGATGGGCCTGCTGAAACACGCATACGGATTATCATGAACATGCAAAAACTGACCCGAGACGATCTCTATAGCCTCGAAAACTATGCTGCCGTGCGAGACGAGTTCCGTGGCGAAGTCCTTCTGCACAAGCGCAACCGGCGCCTGGCGCTTGGCACCAACGCGGCGCTGTATTTCGAAGATCGGATGACCATGCAGTACCAGGTTCAGGAAATGCTGCGCATCGAACGTATCTTCGAAGCGGATGGCATCAACGAGGAGCTCGAGGCGTATAACCCGTTGATTCCGGACGGGTCCAACTGGAAAGCCACCTTCATGGTCGAGTTTCCGGACGTCGAGGAACGCCGCGCGATGCTGGGACAGCTCGTCGGTATCGAGAACCGCGTTTTCGTGCAGGTCGGCGACCTCGAGAAGAGCTACGCGATCGCCGACGAGGACCTCGAGCGTTCTGATGAAAAGAAGACGTCGGCCGTGCACTTTCTGCGCTTTGAACTGAGTGACGAGATGGTGGCGGCTCTCAAGGAAGGCGCTCCGCTGGCTGCCGGTATCGACCATGACAACTACCAGGTCGAAATCTCGCCGGTTGCCGACAATATCCGCAATTCGCTGCTCGGCGACCTGGACTAAGCATTACGGGTGCACGCCCCCGACAATCAGGCTAGAATCTCGCCGAGCATCGCTTTGGCAACCTCTGGCAAGGGATAGATGGCAAAACGTTACGACGCTGCGGACATTGAAGTCCTTAGCGGGCTGGAGCCTGTACGGCGCCGGCCCGGCATGTACACCGATACGACGCGGCCGAATCATCTCGCCCACGAAGTCGTCGACAACAGCGTCGACGAAGCGCTTGCGGGTCACTGCAAGAAAATCGAAGTCACGCTGTACAAGGATGGCTCACTCGAAGTCGTCGACGACGGTCGCGGCATGCCCGTCGACAAGCATCCCAAAGAAAAGATTCCCGGCGTCGAACTGATCCTGACGCGCCTGCATGCGGGCGGCAAGTTTAATCACGAGAATTACCAGTACTCGGGCGGGCTGCACGGCGTCGGCGTGTCTGTCGTAAATGCGCTGTCGAAGAACCTCGAAGTCTGGATTCGGCGCGGCGGCAAGGAATACAACATGAGCTTTGCCGGCGGCAAGAAACGCGGCAAGCTCGAACAGGTTGGCACGGTTGGCAAAGCCAACACGGGCACGACGATCCGATTCTGGCCCGATCCGCAGTATTTCGATTCGCCGAAAATTTCGGTATCCCGGCTAAAACATGCGCTCAAGGCGAAAGCCGTGCTTTGTCCGGGCCTGACGGTTCGCCTCAAGGTCGAGAAGCCCAAGGAAAAGATCGAATGGTGTTATTCGGGTGGCCTCGAGGAGTATCTCGTTGAGGCCATTGGCGGCGGTGAGCTGCTTCCGGCTGAGCCGTTCTCGGGGAGCCTGTCCGGCAACAACGAGGCTGTCGACTGGGCGCTGGCCTGGACGACTGACGGCGGCCAGAGTGTTACCGAAAGCTACGTCAACCTGATCCCGACGCCGCAGGGTGGCACGCATGTCAACGGACTGCGCACGGGCCTGACCAACGCTTTGCGCGAATTCGCAGATTTCCGAAGCCTGTTGCCGCGCGGCGTGTCGCTCGCGCCTGACGACGTTTGGGACGGCCTGAGTTTTGTCCTTAGCGCCAAGCTCGAGGATCCGCAGTTTTCGGGTCAGACGAAAGAACGGCTTTCGTCGCGCGAGTCCGCCGCGTTCGTCACTGGCGTAATCAAAGACAGCTTTTCACTTTGGCTCAATCAGCACCCTGAAACCGGCGACCAGATTGCTCTGCTGGCCATCAACAAAGCGCAGAAGCGCCTCAAAGCAGCCAAAAAGGTCGTGCGCAAGAAGATCGTCTCGGGCCCGGCATTACCCGGCAAGCTCGCCGACTGCACCTCTCAGGAACCTGAGCTGTGCGAGATATTTCTCGTCGAGGGCGACTCGGCTGGCGGATCTGCGAAGCAGGCCCGGGACCGCAACACCCAGGCCATCATGCCGCTCAGAGGCAAGATACTGAACACCTGGGAAGTCGATTCGGCGGAGATTCTGGCTTCACAGGAAGTGCACGACATCAGCATCGCACTTGGTATCGATCCGGGTGATACGAATCTCGACGATCTCCGCTACCACAAGGTCTGCATCCTCGCCGATGCAGACTCGGATGGCTTGCATATCGCCACACTGATTTGTGCATTGTTTCTGCGACATTTCCGCGAACTCGTCCTGGCCGGACACGTCTACGTTGCCATGCCACCGCTGTATCGCATCGACGTTGGCAAGGAGGTCTTCTACGCGCTCGACGACAGCGAACGCAAAGGCATTCTCGATCGCATCGAAGCAGAGAAATTGCGCGGCAAGGTGACCGTCACACGGTTCAAGGGTCTCGGTGAGATGAATCCGTCGCAGCTCCGGGAGACGACGATGAATCGCGATACGCGACGACTCGTGCAACTGACGGTCAGCGGTAAAGACAAGACCGATCAAATGATGGACATGCTGCTGGCGAAGAAACGGGCCAAAGACCGCCGCAAGTGGCTCGAGACCAAGGGCAATCTTGCCGAGGTATAAGATTAGGGGTTCATTACCATGCAGAACAGTCTGAATCTCGAAGGCGTCGAGCAACAACCGCTCAAGGAATACACCGAGAAGGCGTATCTCGATTATTCGATGTACGTCATTCTGGATCGCGCGCTGCCGCAGATCGGCGACGGCCTGAAGCCGGTGCAGCGGCGCATTATTTACGCGATGAGCGAGCTCGGTTTGTCTGCCGGACAAAAGCCGAAGAAGTCGGCACGCACGGTCGGCGACGTCATCGGCAAGTTTCATCCGCACGGCGACTCGGCCTGTTACGAGGCCATGGTGCTGATGGCGCAGGATTTTTCGTATCGCTATCCCGTCATTGACGGCCAGGGCAACTGGGGATCGACCGACGATCCAAAGTCGTTTGCCGCAATGCGTTACACCGAGTCGCGCCTGACGCCCTACGCGAAGAGCCTGTTGCAGGAGCTCGCTCACGGCACCGTCGACTGGGTGCCGAATTTCGACGGCACGATGAACGAGCCCGTCGTGCTGCCCGCGCGATTGCCCAACCTGCTGCTGAACGGCACAACGGGCATCGCGGTCGGGCTGTCGACGGATGTGCCGCCGCACAACCTCAAAGAAGTTGCGAGTGCGCTTATTCATCTTATCGACAATCCGAAGGCGACCGTCGCCGCCCTGATGAAGCACATAAAGGGTCCGGACTATCCAACCGGCGGCGAGCTGGTGTCACCGCGCGAGGACATCAAGCAGATTTATGCAACCGGCAACGGCACGCTGCGCCTGCGTGCCGCCTACAAGGTCGAAGACGGCGACATTGTCATCACCTCGCTGCCGCACCAGATCTCGGGCGGCAAGGTGCTCGAGCAGATCGCGGCGCAGATGCGCAACAAGAAGTTGCCGCAGGTTGAGGATCTTCGTGATGAGTCCGACCACGAAGATCCGACCCGGCTCGTTATTACGCCGCGGTCGAATCGCGTCGACAAAGACGAGTTGATGTCACATTTGTTCTCGACGACATCACTCGAGCGCACCTGTCGCGTCAATATGAATGTCATCGGTCTGGACGGCCGCCCGCAGGCATTCAATCTCGTTGGCTTGCTGAGCGAATGGATCAAATTCCGCAAAGACACCGTCAGACGACGTCTGCAGCATCGTCTGCAGATCGTGACAGATCGACTGCACATTCTCGACGGACTGCTCGTCGCGTACCTCAATATCGATGAGGTCATTGCGATCATCCGCAAGGAAGATGAGCCCAAGCCTGTGCTGATGAAGAAATTCAGGCTCGCGGATATCCAGGCCGAGGCGATTCTCAACCTCCGGCTGCGCAATCTGGCCAAGCTCGAAGAAATGAAGATCAAGGGCGAGCAGGAGGAGCTAAACGAGGAGCGCGATTCGCTCGAGAAAACCCTCGGGAGCGCGTCCCGGCTGAAGACACTGATCAAAAAAGAGATCCTCGAGGATGCCGAGGCCTATGGCGACGATCGGCGCACGAAGATCGTTGAGCGGGAGGCGGCCCAGGCTCTCGATGAGACTCAGCTGGTCGCGAGCGAGCCGGTGACCGTCATTCTGTCGCAGCGCGGTTTTGCGCGCGCCGCAAAAGGGCACGAAGTCGATGTGCTGGCGCTGTCCTACAAGTCCGGTGACGGCTATCTGGCCGCCGCGACGGGCCGCAGCAATCAGCTGGCGATGTTCATCGACAGTACCGGCCGTGTCTACAGCGTGATAGCCGGCACGCTGCCGTCAGCGCGCGGACAGGGTGAGCCACTGTCGAGTCGCTTCAAGCCACCCGACGGTGCCGAGTTTTGCGGTGCCATGATCGGTGACAATGAGCAGAAGTATCTGCTCGCGAGTGATGCCGGCTACGGTTTTGTTGCGAAGCTCGAGGATCTCGTCACTCGCAATAAAGCGGGCAAAGCAATACTTCGCGTTCCGGCCGGCGGCAAGGCGGTCGTCCCCGCACCGGTGCCTGCCGATACCGAATGTCTGATCGCGGCCGTCAGCTCGATCGGCCGGTTGTTGATGTTCGAGATGGACGAACTGCCGGAACTTGCAAAAGGCAAGGGCAACAAGTTAATCAACATCCCGGGCAAAAAGTACCAGAGTGGTGAGGAGAAACTCGTTGCCGCGGCTGTGGTTCCCGAAGAGGGTAACCTGATGGTTCACTGCGGCACGCGCGTGATGACGATCAGGTGGGATGACTCTGATCCGTATTACGGTGAGCGCGCGCTGCGCGGTGGCCTGTTACCCCGCGGTTGGCGAAACGTCGATCGCCTGCTCGGAACTGCGGCAGACTGATCTGCCTAGCCGGTTTTGGACCCGCCTTTTGGCATTTCGACCGTGCTGTCGGACGTCATCTCCACGGTCTTGTCTTCGGCTTCGAGGTTGACGGTCGGATTGACACCGGTGTCGTCGTCGTCACTGATCTCTTTGGTGTCCCTGGGGGGTAGCTGCGCCGTCACGTCAAGTTCGTGCACTGTGGCGAGCGGCATCTCTTCAGTTTCGCCGCCATCATTATCGCCTTCCATGCGCGAGGCGAGTTCTTCGGCAGCCTTTGATATCTCTACGTTCAGCGCCTGGGTTGCCGTCAACTCCTCCTCATAATCCTGTTCGAGAATCTTGTAGTCGACTTCCTGGCTGACCGTGTAATCGTCGGTAATCAGTGGGTCGTCGTCCGAGTCGATGTGAACCGCCGCCAGGTCCTTTTCCGTGACCTCATCGGGTATTGGCATCTTTGTCGCGTCGACGATGACTGACATATCGTAGTCATCATCATCCGGAAGTATTTCGCTCTCGAGAATAGTCTTCTGTTCTACGGTTATTGGCGAAATAATGTCGGTGTCCTGTGATGCGTAACCGCTGGACATTTCCTCCGGCAATTCGTGATCCAGACTGGTCGTTGCCGCAAAACCGAAATCCTGCGCAACATCTACGTCGGTACCATCCTGCAAACCCGTACCAATGATCAGATCAGCATCAAGCGCCAGGTTTTCTTCGGTCGGCGAATCGTCCGCGATGTGCATCTCGACATCGGCAATTGCTTCCAGTTCCTGTGTGTCTGTTTTGCGACGTTGCGGCACGACCGGCGCGATAGGCTCGGAGCCAAATTGATCGCGGAATCTGCGGCCGAATAGCAACATCAAGACGATAATCGCGAGACCACCGCCGCCAAGCCAGAGCAACCAGTTTGTCGTTGTCGGTTCGGTGGCCGGTGTCACTGGCTGAATTCTGGCAATAGGCACGTTCGGCGAGCTGGACGACGCCTCAGGACCTTGCAGCGACGTGTCCGGGATTACCAGAGCTTCGTCGCTGCTCGTTGTTGCAAGTCCCTCGACATATGCGTTGTCACTATCAAGAATGACATCACCAGGCTCGAGGCCGGCCGGTGCCGAGGCTGGTTTCTCGACAAACGATTCGGCACCAGCGCTGTCTTCGACCGCGGCTGGTTCGTAGGAAGTGGCTCCGGCGGTTGGCTCAAGCGGAGCGGCGTTCGAACTCACGGCGTCGGCGATCGTTACGGGCTCGCTTGCACCGAAACTCGGAATATTCAGCCAGCTGCCTGCCTTGAGTTTGTTTGGATCACTGTCAATGAACGCTGCCGGGTTGGCATCGAAAATCGTATTGACGGCATTCCAGAGTCCGACCGGCCGGTTTTGGATGCGTTGCGCGATCATCGATAAGGAGTCGCCAGGCTGCACCTGGTAGCGGGTAGCGCTGGCGATTGGCTGGTCATTAACCGGCCTCTGACGAGTGACAGCGCGTGGTGTCGTTACGGGCGGTGCCGAGCGTTGCGGCCGCGTTACGGGAGCAGCTGCAACCGGGGCGGCAACCGGCTCACTAGCAGTCCCAGGCGGATCGATGAACAGCATGTATTCGCGCGTCAGCTGCGCTGTGTAAGGGCAGCGCACGTTAAGACGCATTGTCACGAGTGGCTCACGGACAATAGAACTTCCGGTTATGGCGATGACGCCATTGGTGACGATCATGGACGCCTGGCCTACCGCGGGCAGGTCGCTGCCGGACGGTGCGCTCTTTTGCAGTGTGACACACGTGTCTGTAATGGCCTCGTTGGGTCCCAGCGCATAGGCGATGCTGGCACGGAGCGGTTGGCCAATCGTGGAATGAACCTTGACGTCGCCCAGTTCCAACGCAACAGCTGGCATTGTTGCGAGGCTGCCGCCAACTGCGACGAGGGCGGTTTTGAGCTTTGACGATTTGTTCACGTGCCGACACTCCGTAATTGCGACTTGCGCTGATCCTAACTTACGCAAGACTATTTGTGATCGCTGCTGCGTACTATGACCCTATTCTAAGATCTGTCGGGTTGTTGCCGTTAGCGTATGGGTCGAACTGCAAAGTGTGACCTACGTCACACTTTGTTCTCCATCGAAATCCGCTAGCTAGCATTTGCAGCCGTCAAATCCGCCAGTGACCTGCGTTGACCATTATCGGTATCCTGAAGTACGACCTCGGGCTCATTAACATAATGCCCCTGCATGTAATCCAGACCCAGCTGAAACAGCACTGCCATCGCGTTGGCGTTTTCGACACGCTCGGCGATGGACTTAATATCGCGATCCGCCGCGGCGCGCACGATTTTTTCGACGCTCTTCTGCATTGCCGGGTCAGTCATCAATGTATGCATCAATTCGCCATCGATCTTGATGTAGTCAGGCTTGAGAATATCCAGGATCTGGAATCGTTCCTGATCAACACCGTAATGCTCGAGTGCAAAGCCGACGCCCATCTTTCGCAGCTGCTTGACGATCGCACGAGTTTGCTTGATGTGCTTCGCCGCATCCCGTTCGGGCAGCTGCATGACGAGCCGCGTGCAGTCGAATCTGCTGGTATCGAACTCCCGTTCCATCCAGGCGATGGTCGTGGGGTCGAGGACTGACTGTCTGGAAAGTCGCACAAATACACGATCCGCCTCGGAATCCGCGCAGAACTCCATCGCCGCCTTGATCATCCAGCGATCGATGTTCTTCATCATATTGTTACGTTCGGCAGCCGGCAGGAACTCCGAGGGCAACACGGAATTACCCTGTTCGTCCAGCATGCGCACGAGCAGGTCGTACATCTCGATGCCGTCGCTGCGCAATCCGGCAATCGGTAACTGCGCCAGGCGGAAGCGATTCTCCATCAGTGCAGCTTTCAGATGCTTGACCCAGATTGCGTCGAACTCCTGTTGCTTGGAATCCTCGTCGGCGCTCTCACTCAGGATCGCGGTATTGCCGCCGGCTTCCATGCCTATCTTGTAGGCGTCGACCGTCGCGGCGACGAAATCTTCGAGGCTGCCAAAGACCTCATTCGCGGCGCAGACTCCGACAGTGCAGGTCAAATGGGCCGAGCGATCTTCGACTTCAAATGTACGTTTGCTAATGCTTTCGCAAAGCTGCTTGCCCCAGACTTCTGCGTCTCGCGCTTTGCCGCGTTCCAGCAGGACCATGAGCGCCGTGCCCTCGAACCTGCCGGCAACGTCGCGAGGATGCAGGCGTTTACGAACCACTTCGGCGAACTGCCCGAGGATATCGTCCGAATTCAAAATACCGACTTTCTCCAGCACATCCGAAAAATTGTCCACCCTGACATAGGCCAGTACATGCGTACCCGAAGACGGTTTTTTGTGCAGCCGTTTCTTGACCCGATCGAGAAACTGGGCGCGATGGAAAAGCAGCGTGGTTGGATCCCGCTTCAACGCGTCGTGCACGAGCTTTGTGGGCTCGTCGCTCGGCTTCTGCGATGCTGAAATTCGCACCTGAACGCAAGGGCCGTTATCAAAAATAAACTTGCGAAACTCAAGATGCACTTCGTTCGTGTCGTCGCTGATTACCTGCGACTGGGCGATGAGCTTTTCGTCCACCGCCCATTTGCCAGCGATCGCGGCGATCAGCGCACCCTTAATAGCAGCCTGGCTCTCGGCCTCGAAGTTGTCCATCAACGGCAGGCCGACCACCTCGTCATTGCTTGCGGAGCGGAACAGTTTTAGCCATGCGTCATTTATGTCAGTGATAATGCCTTCTTCGACCAACGCAATAGCGCTCGTCGATGACTGCATATGATCTTTGAGCTGTCTCTTGTATTCGCAGGCAGAATGGATCGTCGAGTTCAACGCGCGCTCGACGCGCAGAGCGCGCAGTTCGCGAGTCACAACCGACTGCAGGCGATCTTTGAGTCCGATCGAGACCAGGTCGCAAGCGCCGCTTCGCATAGCCTTCTGAATGCTCGTCTCGTCAGCATTCTGCTGCAGCGCAATGACGGGCACTTCGGGGTTGTAGCGGTCCTTCTGCTTGATGACCTGGCGAACTGTATCGGAGTAACTGTCACAATTCAGAATCAGCAGCTCGACGTTCTCGGCAGACAGCGTGTCGCCGAGGTTGCTGGGATTGTTGATCCAATGGCAGTGCGCTGCATGTCCGGCATCGCGGAGCGTGCCGTTTATCAGCGCAACATCGTCCTGATTCTCGGTCAGAACCGCAATCGAAATGCTATGGCGCCCGTTCAAATTGCATCCTTTGCAACGGCCGGCGATGTCCCTATCGGCCCGGATTTTGTAAAGATGGATAAGTCTAGCACCGCCGCTCTCGCAGTCGCGCTCGGCGTGCCAAAACCGTGACGAGAATCATGTTTCGGTAGGCATTGGTGCGAATCGCTGTGATAATCGGTATTAGCCCGCACTCGCGGCGAACTGCGGTATCATCGAGCGTTATGGCAAATTACAGTACAAGTGAATTTCGATCGGGACTCAAGATCATCATCGACAATGATCCCTGCATCATCGTGGAGAATGAATTCGTCAAGCCCGGTAAGGGCCAGGCATTCAATCGCGTGCGCATCAAGAATCTCAAGACCGGAAAGACCGTCGATAAGACCTTCAAGTCAGGTGAGAGTGTCGAAGCCGCTGACGTCATGGACACCGAGATGCAGTACCTCTATAGCGACGGTGAGTTCTGGCATTTCATGGTCGCAGACACGTTTGAGCAATACGCAGCTGACGCCAAGGCCGTCGGCGATACGCAGGACTGGATCAGTGACGGTGACGTCTGTCAGGTTACGTTGTGGAATAATTCGCCGCTGCTGGTCGAGGCGCCAAACTTCGTAGAACTCGAAATCGTCGAGACAGATCCCGGAGTTAAAGGCGATACGGCGAGTGGGGGAGTGAAGCCAGCCAAGCTTTCGACGGGTGCTGTCGTGCGCGTGCCGTTGTTCGTCGATCAGAACGAAATTATCAAGGTGGACACGCGCTCGCGGGAGTACGTGTCTCGCGTCAAATAAATTCGTCATGTCGCGCCTGCAGTTCGCAGTAAGCGCGGCATAATTCCTCGATACCCTCCTGGTCATTGGTGGTGAAACGGTCTCGAGTCGGACTGTCGATATCGAGGACACCAACCAGACGATTATTAAAAACCAACGGTACGACCAACTCAGACCTCGAGTCTGCGTCGCAGGCGATGTGCCCGGGAAACGCGTGAACGTCGGCAACTCGCTGCGTTTCGAGAGTTTCAGCAGCCGTGCCACAGACTCCGTCTCCGACAGCGATTCGCACGCATGCGGGCTTGCCCTGAAACGGACCTAGTACGAGTTCGTCACCGCGCAGCACGTAAACACCAAGCCAGTTAATGTTATCGATCGCGTTATATAAAAATCCGACAAAATTGCTCGCGTTCGCCAGCGCATTGTTTTCGGCACCAATCAGTGCGACGAGCTGTGATGTCAACAAGCGGTAGTCAGTGTCTGTCATGATGTCTCTGATGCAAATGTGATGACTTCTCTTATATCGTCTTTCTGATCGAGCGTCATTTGCAAGCGCTCGACGCCGACGGCCACGCCTGCGCAGGCGGGCAGGCCGGCTTCGAGCGCATCGATCAGGTTGAGATCAGGTGGGCAGGCGGGCCGGCCGTCTCGTTGCCGGGTCTCGAGATCGCGAACGATGCGTTGCCGCTGCTCCTCTACGTCGCGCAATTCGACGTAACCGTTCGCCAGCTCCACATCACGGCAGAACACTTCGAAGCGATCTGCGACACGCCGGTTATCCGGGCACAGGCGCGCCAGGCCAGCCTGACTCGACGGAAAATGGCGCACGACGGTCAGCTGGCCATGCGCAAACTGCGGTGCGATGATTGTGCCCATGATCAAGTCGAGCCACGCATCTCGATGCGCTCCAATCTTCGCTCGGAGCCCGGAATCCGCATTGCAGCGATCAGCAAGTTGCTCATCGGAGGCTTCGAACACGTCAACACCGGCGAATGTCGCAAAAGCATCGGCATAATTGTGCTGCACAGAGTTCTCAATAAGCTGCGGCCTGTCGAGGCACGTGGCCAGAAATTCGACCGTGTCATCAACGATCGCATCGAGATCAAAGCCAAGGCGATACCACTCGACCAGCGTAAATTCGGGCAAATGCCTCTTGCCGAGTTCGCCGTCGCGGAACACGCGACAAATTGAGTAGATGTCAGGGTAGCCGGCGGCAAGCAGCCGCTTCATCGTGAATTCCGGCGACGTGTGAAGGAACAGGTCTTTGTCGTGCTGTGTGCGAACGCTCAGGCTATCGATATTCGCATCGCTGGCGGCATATTTGCTGAGCGCGGGCGTGTCAACGGCAAGGACGTCGTGCGCCTTGAAGTAGCCTCGCGCACGTTCGAGCATATCTGCGCGACGCTGTGCCGCGGCTGGACCTGACGATGGTCTCCAGTCTCTCATTATCCTGCCGTCGAACCGATCGTCTCACCCATTCGAACGGTTTGACCGGCTGCCAGCTGTTCGCTCCACGTACAGGCGCCTTTTGGCAGCAAGATGATCACGGTCGATCCCATGTTAAACCAGCCCAGCAGATCACCTTTGCTGATCTGGCTCGGGCCGCCGCTAAGGTCCATCGTCTCAACGACGCCGTGCTTGCGCGGGCGGACTTCGCCGCTCCATGGCGTACTAATGCTGCCTACATTGAGCGCACCAACAAGAATCAACGCGGCCGGCCCCTGCGCCGTGTCGAAATGCAGAATGACCCTTTCATTGCGGCTGAAGAGCTTTGCCACATGCGCGACCGTCGCCGCGTTTACGCTGAACAGATCGCCAGGCACATAGTGCGCAGCAACGACCTCGCCATCGATCGGGGAATGAACGCGGTGGTAGTTGTGAGGAGCCAGATAAATTGTAGCGAATGCGCCATCGACATAATTCCGCGCATTTTGCAGATCGGCCGCAATCAAGTCCTCGAGCGAGTAGTCGAGACCCTTCGCCTGAAAAATATTGTTGCGCGTTATAGTTCCGGCGCTGCTGACTGTCCCGTCAACAGGAGACACGATTGAATCGGAGCGTTTGTCGATAGGTCGTGCGCCGTCTGCGAGTTCCCGAATAAAGAAATCGTTGAAGGTGGGAAAGTCAGCAGGCACATTCATTTTGACATCGTCGATGTTTACATCGTAGAAACGACTGAAACGCGAGATAAGGAAGTCTTTCACCGCCGGTGTTCTGATTCGCGCCAGTCGGTGAATCAGCGACGTTAGCAAGAAGCGCGGCAGGATGTACTGCAGGATGACGAATAAGCGGGCGGACATCGGAAACTAATCGGCAAAGGTTGCGCTGACTGACAACAGCAGCACGTCGTCCGCGTAAAACTCCAGAGTCGCCGAGTCGGCGCCGCTTCTCGGATACATCAGCATCAGGTGCTTGCCGCCCGGCTCGAATTCGACCATTTGACCAGCGGCAATCGTCACATCTTCGAGCGCGTACATTCGCGAGATGCCGTCCTCGAGAATCGACTCGTGCATTTCCACGGACTCAAACTCGGGGCTCGTTACGCGCGTGATCGTTATCGCCTCGCTCGTGTTATTGGACAACGTGATGTAACCAGCCGACATTCGCATTCCCGGCTTCGGCCTGGAGACAGCCACGTCGGTTGCTAATAGCGGCGCCCGGTCGCCTGAACATGAACCAAAGAAGAGCAGCAAGATAAGTAGCAGGGCGCGTTTCTTCATCGATTACCCATGATGATTGGCAAATCGTGCACGAAGTTTCCGGCTTCATGCGGAGCACTGAAAAGTGCGTGAAACTGCCCGTGCGGATTGATCACAATTACCACGGCTGAATGAGCGACCGAGTAGTCGACTTCGTCGAGGCCTGACTTTTCAAAGAATATGCCGAGTCCGCCTGTCAATTTACGGATTTCGTCGAGTGCGCCGGTGATTCCGATGTTGTCGTCTCCATAGTAGCCGACATATTGACGCATGACTTCGGGTGTGTCGCGTTCGGGGTCGACGCTCACGAGGACGATTCGCGGTAACGGCTGCTGTCCATTTGCGGCAAGCTGCCGCTTCGCGTTTGCAAGCACCTGCAAAGTCAGCGGACAAATGTCGGGGCAATGCGTGAAGCCGAAAAAGACAAGGTTCCAGTGACCCTCAAAAATATCACGCCCGATCGGGCGCTCATTCTGATCGACCAGCGAAAATTCCGGTAGTTCGGCTGGCGCCGGCAGAATCGTGGCGGTCTGCAAGCTTGGCGCGGGCCGCATGACTATCGAAGAGAGCCAGGCGCCGGTTCCGATAGCGACAACTGCAACAATGGCAATAAATGTGTTTCTGGGGTTCATCTGGTCAGGGGCGGATTTGCACGAGGCGGACATTCTAAACGACACTCTTTCTATATGGCACCGAAATCAGAACAGCCCGCCAACGTCGAACAGCTGATTCACTATGTCGCCGACCGTTTTTCGGCGGCTACGCTGTGTTACGGGCACGGCACGGACAACCCCGTCGACGAGGCGGCCTGGCTGGTATTTGCTCACCTGGGCCTGTCTCACGAGGATGCGCCGGCCGTGTATCAGCGATCGGTCAATCATGATGAGTTTGCGGGAATCGACCAGCTTGCAGACACCCGTATCGATAAACGTGTGCCCGTCGCCTATCTAGTGAATCAAGCCTGGTTTGCCGGGCTCGAGTTCTACGTCGACGAACGCGTGCTCGTGCCGCGTTCGCCGATTGCAGAGCTCATTCTGGCCCGCTTCGAACCGTGGCTGGCGCCGGGCACTTTCAACACGGCTGTCGATATCGGCACCGGCAGCGGCTGCATTGCTATCGCCATTGCTAACGCATTCCCCCGTGCAACTGTGGATGCTGTGGACATCTCCACCGACGCGCTGGCCGTTGCCGCAATAAATGTTGAGCGTCATGGACTCGGGAATCGTGTGCGCCTCGTGCAGTCTGACCTTCTGGCGGCCGTGGAAGGCAAGATGTATGACCTTATCGTCAGCAATCCGCCCTACGTCGACAAACAGGATCTGGACGCGATGCCGGAAGAGTATAGTCACGAGCCGGCGCTCGGACTGGCTGCAGGTGATGATGGTCTGGATTCGGTCAAGGCGATCCTGCATCATGCACCGCGCTTCCTCAATGACAATGGAATACTCGTCGGTGAGGTCGGCAATAGCCAGCCCGCGCTGGAAAATCTTTATCCAGGTGTTGCATTTACCTGGCTGGAGTTCGAGCATGGCGGGTCAGGCGTGTTTTTGCTGACAAAAGACGATCTCAAGGGTTCGTAACGTGTCCGGTAACAGTATTGGTCAGAATTTTGTCGTCACGACGTTCGGCGAGAGCCACGGCGTTGCGCTCGGTTGCATTGTCGATGGCTGTCCGCCCGGCATGAAGCTCGACGCGAATGACATTCAGGCAGACCTCGAACGCAGGCGTCCGGGTCGATCGCGGCACACGACACAGCGAAATGAACCGGATCAGGTGGAGATTCTCTCCGGTATTTTCGACGGTGTGACAACCGGCACGCCGATCGGGCTTCTAATCCGGAACAAGGATCAGCGGTCGAGAGACTACGGCGATATAAAGGACAAGTTCCGTCCCGGGCACGCCGACTATAGCTATCAACAAAAATACGGCATTCGCGATTATCGCGGCGGTGGCCGCTCGTCGGCGCGTGAGACAACGATGCGTGTTGCGGCCGGGGCAATTGCCCGGAAATACTTGCAGGAGCGCCTGGGTATCGAGATTTGTGGCTATTTGTCGCAACTCGGTCCAATCGAACTCGCCGGGACGGACCTGTCGATCGTCGACGACAACCCTTTCTTTTGTGCGGATCCGTCGCGCATTACGGAACTTGAGGACTATATGGATGCCTTGCGCGAAGAGGGTGACTCGATCGGTGCAAAAATCAGCGTGCTGGCAAGTAATATCCCGCTTGGCCTCGGCGAGCCCGTGTTCGACAAGCTCGAGGCTGCGATAGCTCATGGGTTAATGAGCATCAATGCTGTCAAGGGCGTGGAGCTTGGCGCTGGGTTCAAGGCGGTTACTCAGCGCGGCAGCGAGCATCGTGATGAGATCGGTAAGGACGGATTTGCGAAGAACGATGCGGGCGGTACACTCGGCGGGATCTCATCGGGACAGGATCTGCTTGCGAGCATTGCGTTAAAGCCGACATCGAGTATCTCGGTGCCGGGTAGAACAATCGACAAAAAGGGTAAGGAGACCGAAATCGTGACCAAAGGCCGGCATGATCCGTGCGTTGGACTAAGAGCCACGCCGATAGCCGAGGCCATGGTCGCGCTCGTGCTGATGGATCATTATTTGCGCAATCGTGCGCAGAACGCGGATGTCGAATCCGTTACACCCGCGGTATGACGAAGAAATTCGACATCGCTGTCGTCGGCGCAACCGGCGTCGTCGGCGAAGCCATGCTTGAAATTCTGTCGCAACGTCAGTTTCCTGCAGGCACGGTGTATGCGGTGGCAAGCGAGCGTTCGGTCGGCAAGACCGTTGCATTCGGTAATCGAGAACTGCAGGTCAATGACCTTGCCGAATTCGATTTCTCGACCGCGCAGATTGGATTATTTTCGGCCGGTGGGCTTATCTCGGCCGAGTATGGGCCCAAAGCAGCGGCGGCCGGCTGTGTTGTCATCGACAATACGTCTCACTTTCGCTACGACGATGACATTCCACTCGTTGTTCCGGAGGTCAATGCGGAGGCTATCGGTGATTACAAAGCGCGCGGCATTATTGCCAATCCTAATTGTTCGACTATTCAGATGGTCGTTGCGCTTAAGCCGATTTACGATGCGGTAGGCATCGAAAGAATCAATGTCGCGACATATCAGGCTGTATCCGGCGCCGGGCGGAACGCAGTTGAAGAACTCGTGCGACAAACGGCAAGGCTTCTGAACGGCCGTCCGCTGGACATCGTGGGTGACGCGAAACAGATTGCGTTCAATGCCATACCGCACATTGACGATTTTCAGGACAATCGCTACACGAAAGAAGAAATGAAGATGGTGTGGGAAACGCGCAAGATCTTCGGCGATAACGACATACTCGTAAATCCCACCGCGGTCCGCATACCGGTGTTCTATGGCCATTCCGAGGCAGTACACATTGAGACCAAAGAGAAGATTACGGCGGCGAAAGTATGCGAATTGCTCCGCGGTGCTGCGGGCGTCACGCTGCTTGACGGCGTCAAAACCGGGCAATATCCGACCGCGGTCACCGACAGTTCGGGTGCGGACGCGGTTTTTGTCGGTCGCGTGCGCGAAGATATTTCGCATGCACGCGGAATTAACCTTTGGGTAGTGTCGGATAACATACGTAAGGGCGCGGCTCTAAATAGCGTCCAAATTGCTGAAATATTGGCGAAAAACCATTTATAAGCTATAGTTCACGACCATATGTCAAAGCGGTCTGCCTGCCGTGACATGGGTGCCTGCGGGCGTCATATGTACGGTGCTTGGGGAGCTGGAGATTAAAACTATGTCGAGACGACTATCTCGAATCTCGCTTGTGCTTGTAGTCTTGTTGTCGAGCGAGGCCTGGGCCCTTGGGCTTGGAGACATTCGCATGAACTCCGCGCTAAACGAGCCGTTGAGCGCGCGAATAGAGTTGCTGGCGGCGTCTCCGGAAGAACTCGAAGGCCTGACGATTACAATGGCGTCCGCTGCGACGTTCGAACGTTATGGCATAGATCGGCCGTTCTCTTTGCAGGGTATCCAGTTCAATATCGTTCGTAGCGGCCGTGCTGATGGCAATTTCGTGCAGCTGCGGTCCGCCGCGCCGATGGCTGAGCCGTTTATCACGTTCCTCGTCGAAGCCGCGTGGTCGCGCGGCAGGTTGCTGCGCGAGTACACGGTCTTCCTCGATCCACCGACTTTCGCACGGCCTAGCGCAGACTCCATGCCAGCGGTGCAGGCACCGGGCCGCTCGGCGCCCGCGGATAGCGCTCGTATCGAGCGCGCGGCACCACCGCAGCCAAGTGCTGCGCCGGCACCGGCGCGGCCTGCGGCGCGTCAGGCGGCACCGGCACAACCTAAACCACAAGCGCCAAGAGACGACACGCCCTACGATATGGCGGCAGGCGGGGACTACCAGGTCCAACGCAGCGAGACGCTCTGGGGTATCGCGTCGCGCGTCCGCCCGGATAGCCGCCTGACCATGAATCAAACAATGCTCGCCATCTTCGAGGCGAATCCCGAGGCCTTTGGCGGCAACATCAATATCCTTCGCGCGGGTGCGTCGCTGCGTATTCCGAGCGCTGATGAGATATTCCGAATCAGTCGCGGTGATGCGTTAGCCGAGGCCCAGCGCCAGAATGCGGAGTGGACAGGCGGTACAGTGCCGCCTGTCGAAGACACCAGTACGCGACCAAGCCTGGTATTGGTGCCACCTGACGACGACTATGCCGTGGATACTCCCGGCGCAGACACGGCGGCCGACGCGGAACCGGTCTCACGAGAGGACGAGATCGAGCAACGGATTGCAAAGCTCGAAGCCGACGTGCCGCAGCAGCAGTCGCTGATTGAAATTCGCGACAATGAGTTGGCCACGCTGCGGCAGGAACTCGCGCAAATTCGCGGCGAGGTTTATGAACCACCGGTCGAGGACCCGTTCGTCGGCGAAGCCGATGATCAAGTCGTCGACGAAGACACGGGCGACGATCCGTTCCCCGATTACGACGACATCATGGCAGATGATGACGCTGATGATGTCGCTGCCGGGGATCAGGCAACGGCAGACGACGCCGAATCGACAGACATCGTTCGACAGCCCGCCACAGCTGCGGAACCCGGTCTCGTCGATCGCGCGATGGAACTGCTGGAGGGCTGGTGGATCATTATTGCCGGCGTGGTCGTGCTGGTTGGCGGCGCGCTCTTTTGGTTCGCGCGCCGCGGCGGGGGCGATGATGACGACGTCGATTCCTGGCAGCCGCTCGACTCCGATGAGTTTCGTGGTGATGCTTTGTCTTCGACGGAGAGTCTCAAGGCGCCAACGCACGACGACGAATCGATCATGGTTGTTGAGCAGGAATCTACGGTGTTGCGGCCTGTCGACGATACTATAGAAGCGCCGGCGCCAGCGATCGGGGATGCTGTCGACACAGCGGCAGCGACCGGGCAATTCGATTCACTTGAAGACACTTTCAGTAGTGAGACGGCCATCAATCTGGATCAGACGGATCCAATTGCCGAGGCCGATTTTCACATGGCCTATGGTCTGTATGACCAGGCGGCCGATCTCGTCAACGGCGCACTGTCTCTCGAACCGGAACGGCACGATCTGCTTACGAAGCTTTGCGAAATCTACTTCGTATGGGGTAACCGCGACGCCTTTGTCGACGCGGCGGGTCGGCTGAAGTCGGTCGTTAGTGATGCCGAAAGCGCGGACTGGGACAAGATTGTCATCATGGGTCAGCAGATTGCCGCGGATGATGCGTTGTTCGCGGGTGCCAGTGCTGCCGGTGCAACAAAAGAAGTCGACTTGTCGTTCGAGGCAGGTATGGACGAAAGCGGCGCTCTCGATATGGAGCTCATCTCGGACGCAGGTTCGGCGGATGACATTGTTGATTTGGGCGGCGATGTAGAAACGGTTGCCGTCGATGCCGGTGACGAGATTGATTTTTTTGTCGGCGGCGACGCTGCAGAATCCGACGTTATCTCGCTTGACAGCGAGGACACGTCAGAAAGCCCTGCGGTCGAGACACCCGATTTTAATGTGACGAGAGAAATGGTGGCGGCGGACGAGCCCACGGCAGAGATGCCGGCACCGGAATCGACATTGGAAACGCCGACGATCGAGCAACAATTTGAAGGGCTCGGCGGCACGGCAGAATTGCCGACACTCGACGAGGCATTTACGGGCGCGAGTCAATCGGCCGACGCAACGGCAGAGATAAATCTCGATGATCTCGGGCTTGATATTGACAGTCTCGATATTGACAGTCTGGCGGAAACAGAGCTGGCGTCGCTCGATGACCTCGACGCGACGAGCGAGACCGAAGTTCTCGAAGATACCGGGATCAACGAGGCCATCTCGGACGTGGCTTCTGTGACCGGCAAGAATCTCGCGGTCGATTCGGATGCTACCGGCGTTCGCGAAGCACTCGATGTCGAAGAATCTCTTGCGGCGACATCCGAGATGCCCGGCATAGATGAAGCCCTGCTCGACGCGACCGGTTTGACACAGGTGCTGCCCGACGATCTGGCGGTTGAAACCGCATCTGATGTGGGAGCCGGCTTGTCTGACGACGATGCGACGATGCTCGCGCCCGGCTACGGTGACGATGATGCGCAAACACTGGCCGATGACGCCGCAACCTTGCTGGCGAGCCTCGATGAAGATGAGGACGACGCCGATTTTGACTTCGCCAAAACCGAGGCCTTGCCGAAAGAGGCATTCACCGGTGACACGAACCTTGATGAAACAGGTGAATTGCCGGCGGTTGCAAGCACCGACGTCGACCTGGACCTCGATGATCTGACGGCGGCGCTGCAGATCAGCGACGCGGGCGACACTGTCGAACAAATGCGCGACGACGCAACGCTCGAACAGCCTCGTCCTGTCGTGACAGACCAGGATGTCGTGACGGTTGCAATGGGGCCCGATGAGCTGAGCGATGATTTGTCCGATGCGCGTACGATGACCGAAGTTGGCACCAAACTCGATCTGGCACGTGCGTATGTCGACATGGGCGACCCGGCTGGTGCTCGTTCAATACTCGAAGAAGTCCTCGATGAAGGCGACGAAGGCCAGCGGCAGCAAGCCCAACAACTACTGGAATCGCTGCCGAGTTAAGTGCGCATCGCCCTGGGTCTCGAGTACGACGGTACGTCGTATAAAGGCTGGCAACGCCAGCGCACGGAAACAGGCGTGCAGCAGCGCGTTGAAGAGGCGCTGTCCAAAGTTGCCAATGAGACGATCGAGGTTGTCTGCGCCGGAAGAACCGACACAGGTGTGCACGCGTCGGGCCAGGTCGTGCATTTCGAAACGCGCAGCGAACGCACCCGGCGCGGCTGGCTGCTTGGCGCCAACAGTAATCTCCCGGACGATATCAGCGTAATCTGGGCGCAGCCTGTCGCTGACAGCTTTCACGCACGCTTTTCGGCGACGTCGCGAAGCTACCGCTACCTGATCCTCAATCGCCTCGAGCGTTCGGCACTTTACCGGCATCGCGCGTGGTGGGTATACGAACCGCTGGACGCCGAGCGCATGCACAATGCCTCGCAGGCGCTCTCGGGACAGCACGACTTTTCGGCATATCGTGCCGCGGGATGTCAGGCGTCGACAGCGATTCGCGAGATTACGTCGATTGCAGTCGTGCGCAACAAGAACTGGATCGCACTCGACGTGACGGCTAACGCATTCCTGCAGCACATGGTTCGAAACATCGCCGGCACTCTCGTAGCGATTGGTCGTGGAGACGAAGCCGATGACTGGGCCGCTACGGTACTTAGGTGTCAGGATCGGAAGGCTGGCGGCGCCGCGGCTCCACCGCACGGCCTGACGCTGGTCAAGGTCGACTACCCGGCAGAATTCGATTTGCCGCCGAACCCAGACGCCAATTTACGCTAAGATGCGCGCATGAGTTGGTTCGAAAAACTAATGCCGTCACGCATCAGCACCGAGAAGCGTACGCGTTCCGTGCCGGAAGGTGTCTGGATCAAGTGCCCGAAATGCGATGCGCAATTGTATCGGAATGAGCTGGAGCGCAACCTGCAGGTTTGTCCGAAGTGCGATCATCATATGCGAATCGATGCCCGTCAGCGCCTCGATTTCTTCCTCGATCCGGACTCACAGCAGGAACTGTCATCCCGGCTCGAGCCTCAGGACCCCCTCAAGTTTCGCGATAGCAAGCGTTACCGCGATCGCCTTGTTCAGGCGCAGAAAAAGACCGGTGAAAAGGACGCCATTGTCACGGTAAGCGGAACCTTGCACGGCCGTCCGGTGGTTGCGTGTGCATTCGAGTTTGGTTTCATGGGCGGGTCGATGGGGTCGGTCGTTGGCGAGCGATTTGCGCGCGCCGCAAAGCATGCTTCGGAGAACAACATGCCCTTGGTGTCGTTCGCGGCAAGTGGCGGTGCACGCATGCAGGAGGCGCTGTTCTCTCTGCTGCAGATGGCCAAAACCTCGGCGGCACTCGCCAGTCTCGGCAGCAAGGGCGTTCCTTACGTCTCAGTATTGACCGATCCGACGACCGGTGGTGTCTCGGCGAGTCTTGCGATGCTAGGTGATGTCAACATCGCGGAGCCCAACGCGCTGATCGGATTCGCGGGACCACGCGTCATCGAGCAGACTGTGGGACAGAAACTGCCCGAGGGCTTTCAACGTAGTGAATTCCTGCTCGATCACGGTGCGATTGACATGATCGTGGACCGGCGTCAGATGCGCGATCAAATTGCGGATCTGCTCGCCAAATTCGAGCAGCGACCAGGCCCAGTTACCCAGTAATTTTCCATTGTGAACAAGCCAGTTACGCCTCTCTTTGCATGGCTGGCGCGGCTCGAGACGCTGTCGCCGCGCGAAATCGACCTCGGCCTCGAGCGAGTCGAACGCGTGCACGAAAGGCTCGCTCTCGCGCCGCCTAAAACCGTGTTTCATGTTGCTGGTACGAATGGCAAAGGTTCGAGCGTCGCGATGCTGGAGTCCCTGCTGCAAAAATCGGGTACACGTGTTGGCAGCTACACGTCGCCACACATCCGGCGATACAACGAGCGCATCCGCGTCAATGGCGAGATGGCCAGCGACGATCAAATCGTGGCAGCTTTCGAACAGATCGAGGCGGTGCGTGACGGCGAAGCCCTTACGTACTTCGAATATGGCACTCTCGCTGCTCTGGTTGTGTTTGCGGGTGCTGGCGTCGAGACGGCAATTCTCGAAGTAGGCATGGGAGGGCGTCTCGACGCCGTCAATGCGATCGAACCCGATGCTGGCCTGATAACAAACATTTCACTGGATCATTGCGCCTGGCTCGGGGACGACATCGAGGCGATCGGGGCGGAGAAAGCCGGCATCATGCGCAAGGGCAAGCCCATCGTGTTTGGCTCCAGGCAGGTGCCGCACAGCATTGTGGAAACCGCCGCGTCCGTTGCTGCGCATCTCGTTATCGCAGGACGCGATTACGACTGGTCCGTAACGGGCAATACGTGGTCCTGGCAGGGATCGAAGACGTGCCTCGATCATCTCGCAGTGCCGGCCCTTCCCGGCGAACACCAGCTCGGCAACGCCGCTGCGGTCCTTGCGCTGCTCGAGGCTGCGCAATTGCACGAGCTGTTGCGAGAGGAAGTTATCAACGACTGCTTCCTGTCGCTCGAGCTCGATGGACGCATGCAACGCATCGACTGGAATGTACCCTGGCTGCTTGATGTTGCGCATAACCCCGCGGCTGCAACGGCCCTTGCCGGCACGCTGCGCGCCGAATGTTTTACGGGAATGACCGTGGCGATAGTCGCAATGCTCGATGACAAAGATGTCGAGGGCGTGGTGGCACCGCTTGCCGAACATGTGGACCACTGGATCGCGGTCGCTGCGGATAGCCCACGTGCAATTTCGGTGGACGAGCTGGCGCGCCGGGTTGCAAACGTAACCGGCGCAGCGTGCCTTGCCGCGACGTCGCTTGACGAGGCAATCAGTCGCGCGCAGGCGCTAACGAGCCCCCGAGACAGAATTCTCGTCACCGGGTCTTTCTATCTCGTCGGCCCCGTACTCACTGAGATATACTCGCGACGCCAATCATGATGGATCGAGCCTTGAAAGAACGCATTATCGGCGCGGCCGTACTCGTAGCGGTCGCCATTTTGGTCGTACCCGTATTCCTTGACGGACCGCCGAGCCGCGACGAAATCGTCAGTGAGCGCGTCCCGCTTCCCGGTCAGACGGAGCAAAAGTCGCAAACGGTCGTGCTGGAACGCGACAGGAAAGACCCGGTGCCCTCGACCGGTGACAATGAGCCTGTGCAAACGACGCCGCAGCCGCAGCCGGTGGCCAGGCAGCCCGACGCCAGCCCGTCGCCAGCCGATATCAAGACCGAGCCCAAACCAGCGCCGCCGCAACCGGCGCCCGAAAAGTCGGCGTCGCAATCCAGCGCGGCAACCTCGTCCGCAACCGGCATGTGGGCCGTGCAGTTGGGCAGCTTCTCCAGCCAGGAGAATGCCGAGAAGCTCGCAGCAGATCTGCGCAAGCAGGGCTTTGCGGCTTTTTTGAGCCAGCTGTCGACGGCTTCGGGACAGCTGCATCGCGTCAGGATAGGGCCACAAAAGGACCGTGCGAGCGCCGAAGCGATGGCCGAACGACTGCGAAAAGCCGGGCAAAAAGGACAGGTAGTTCCGCATCCCTAATCTGTTAGAATCTCTTCCCACTCCACCCGATCACGCCCCGAGCCGAGCCGACATCTCTGATGCCGATCATCGACATTCTCATCGCCGTTGCCATCATTGTCTCCATGATCGTCGGCATCATCCGCGGATTCGTAAAAGAAGCAATTTCTATGGCCGCGCTGCTGATCGCGATATGGGCGTCGCTGTATTTCGGCCCTCGTGTTGGTGATGTTTCCGATAGCTGGCTTAGTTCTGAAGACCTGCAGGCGTGGTTCGGCCGTATCCTTGTGTTCGCCGTGATCTTGTCAATCGGTGGATTGCTCGGCTGGGGTATCTCCAAACTTGTGCGCCTGTCCGTCCTCAGCGGCATGGACAGGCTGGCGGGCACCGTGTTCGGTGCATTTCGCGGTGTCCTGCTGGCCGCCGTATTCGTGCTCGGCGGCCAGTTTGCCGGATTCGACAACGACGACTGGTGGCAGCGATCGATCCTTATTCCACGTCTCGAAGTCGTTGCAGACTGGATCAAGGTCATGGCACCGCAGGGATATGAATTAATCATGCCGGACGAGGTTACAATCTGAGCTATGTGTGGTGTCGTCGGAATTGTCAGCCAACGGCCGGTCAACCAGGCCATTTATGACGCGCTAACGGTGCTACAGCATCGCGGCCAGGATGCGGCCGGTATCGTCACCTGGGGCGAGGACGGACTTCAGCAACGCAAGAGCAATGGGCTGGTACGTGACGTGTTCCGCCACCGGCATATGCTGCGCCTGACGGGCAATGTCGGCATCGGTCACGTTCGCTATCCGACTGCAGGCGGTTCGCGTGCCGCCGAGGCGCAGCCGTTCTACGTTAACTCCCCCTATGGCATCTGCCTTGGACACAACGGCAATCTGACGAATTACGATGAGCTCTCGGACATGCTGACCCGAGAAGATCGCCGGCATCTCAGTACCGGATCCGATTCCGAAGTGCTGCTCAACGTTTTCGCGCATGAATTGCAGACTCGAGCCAACGGGCGGCCGACATCGGAGCAAATATTCGACGCCGTCGAGGCAGTGCATCGACGCTGCAGGGGCGGCTACGCGGTTGTCGCACTGATCGTCGGCATTGGCGTCGTGGCATTTCGGGATCCGCATGGCATTCGCCCGCTGGTACTTGGCGAACGGCAGGATGGCGATAACACCGATTACATGGTGGCCTCAGAAAGCGTCTCTCTTGATGTCCTGCAGTTTCAGCGCCTGCGCGACGTGCAGCCGGGTGAAACCGTCTTCATCGAGAAAAATGGCGTCCTGCATAGCCGCAAGTATCGCGGCGAAGTCGCGCACACGCCGTGTATTTTCGAATTCGTCTATTTCGCGCGACCGGACTCGATCCTCGATAACCTGTCGGTGTACAAAGCACGCTTGCGAATGGGCGAGCAGCTTGCCGGAAAAATAGTGCGCGACTTTCCGCAACACGATATTGACGTGGTTATTCCGATACCGGACACGAGCCGCACATCGGCTGTGCAGGTCGCCTATCACCTCGGCGTCAAGTATCGTGAAGGCTTCATCAAGAACCGCTACATCGGACGCACGTTCATCATGCCGGGTCAGGCAGAGCGGGCGAAATCGGTGCGCCACAAACTAAACGCTATCGATCTCGAATTCCGCGGCAAGAACGTTCTGCTTGTGGATGATTCGATCGTGCGCGGGACCACGTCGCGGCAGATTATCAAGCTAGCGAGGGAAGCTGGCGCGCGCCGGGTCTACTTCGCGTCCGCAGCGCCGCCGGTCCGATACCCAAACGTTTATGGTATCGATATGCCGGCCGTGACCGAATTGATTGCGAACGGACGATCAGTCGAAGAGATCGAGAAACTGATTGGTGCCGACCGGCTGATCTATCAGGATCTGCACGGGCTGATACGATCGGTGCGACACGACAATTCATCGATTTCAGAGTTTGATACATCTTGCTTCTCTGGAGAATATGTCACCGGTGATGTGACTGATGAATACCTGCATGAAATCGAGCAGCGCAGAAATGACGCGGCCAAGCAACGGCACGAGGCAAAGCGCAGAGGTCTGGCGGCGATGGATGCGCCCGAAGCTGACAGTAAGGGTGCTGCGGTCGGCATGTAGCGGCGTGTCGGTCTTAGGCACAATCCAATGAGCATCAAGATGATGATCATCGATGGTCAGGCGGAGTTTCGCAGCCTGCTGATGCACCACGTCACGACCCACTGGCCCGACGCGATCATCTCAGCCTACGATCCTGTCGAAGCGGGTTACCTGCCGGATGAATTTTCCGGTGCGGGCAACGATATCGTCTTGTTGGGCGGTGAAGTCGGCGACCGGGACGCATTGGCCGTGCTCAAGCAGTTCTGCAAGACGCCGGGATTTCCTGCTGTCGCCTATTTTGGCCGACGTACGGAAGAGGCCGCGGCATTGAAAGCCGGCGCGAGCGCGTTCATGGAGCGCGACCAGATTCGGCACGATGCGCTCACAGTCAAGTTGAGTGACATCCTGGTCGCGCGGCGCCGCGTGTCAGCAACGGGTTCGCTGTTTGTTGGTGATCAGCGAACCGGCATCGAACCCCTAATCCGTGGCTATCGATTCATCGAAAAACTGGGTGCGACCGCCCATTCGGCGATTTACCTGGCGGAAAGGGAGTCGACCAGGATCAAGGTCGTGCTTAAGGTGCTGCAGCACGTGCCGGATGAGTCCGACAGCATCGGCGCCTTCGACCGTTTTCTTCAGGAATATGAACTGATCGCCGAGATCGATCATCCCAATATCGTCAAGATCTATGACCTCGGCGTTGGCGACGACCATGCACATATCGCAATGGAATACGTCGATGCAGGGGATCTTAAACGGCGCATTGCGGCTGGAATTACCGAGCCTGCTGCCGTTCGTTACCTAAAGCAGATTGCCAGCGCGCTGGCGGAGATTCATGGCGTCGGCATCCTGCATCGTGACCTCAAACCCGGCAACATCATGTTGCGTAGCGACGATTCGATCGCCTTGATAGATTTTGGCTTGGCGAAGCGCATGCGATTGCGCATGGAACTTACGGATGAGGGTGAGATATTCGGTACACCGTATTACATGAGTCCGGAGCAGGGTCACGGTAATGGGGTCGATCATCGCAGCGATATCTACAGTCTCGGCGTGATCTTCTACGAAATGCTTACCGGGCAGAAGCCGTACCGAGCTGACACTGCTATGGGTATCATTTACCTGCACGCGCAGGCGCCGATTCCGCTGTTATCGGCGCGCCTGGCCAAGTACCAGGTTCTTGTCAACATGATGTTGGCCAAAGACCCGGATAATCGCCTGCAATCAGCAGCCGAGGTCCAAGAATGGCTGTAGTTCCCGCCGCAATATCTGCCTTTCTCGAAACCGCGACACCAGAGGAATGGGTCGCAGAGGCCAGTCAACGCGTGCCCGAGATGCTGCTTGATCACGCAAATTGCGAGCTCAAGGCGGCGTCGACAGCGCTGGGTTTTTTGTACCGCTATCCGGACAGAACAAGGCTTGCGCAGCGCATGTCTCGGCTCGCGCGCGAAGAACTGCGACATTTCGAGCAGGTCAGATCGATCATGGAGGATATGGGTATCGCGTTCGAGCGCTTGAGCGCATCGCGCTATGCAGCCGGATTACGTGACGCCGTGCGCGACGAAGAGCCGCACAAATTGCTCGATCTGTTGCTCGTCGGTGCGTTGATCGAAGCGCGATCGTGCGAGCGATTTGCTGCGGTTACGCCGCGCCTGCCTGAGCCGCTTGGCAAATTCTATGGCGGTCTTCTCGCGTCCGAGGCGCGCCATTTCGAGCATTACATTGAATTTGCAAAGACCGAGTGCGGCATCGCCGGCGATGAAATAAACGCGCGGCTCGAGGAGTTGAAGGCTATCGAAGCCGCGTTGGTCACCGAACCGGACCCGCAGTTTCGCTTTCACTCTGGTGTGCCCCTGTAGGAGTTTTTCTACCTCGGCATTGACTCGAGCTTTGGTCCGCGCGTGTCCCAGCGCACGACACTTCCCTGCGTGTACCAGTCACCCAAAACGATGCGCTTCGCTTTACGGTTGCCGAGATCAACCTCGTGCACGCCTGGTCGATGCGTGTGACCGTGCAGTAGCACGTCGACGTTGTTTTTGCGGATGACTTCCACAACGGCTTGCTGGTTGACGTCCATAATTTCCATGCTGAGGTTCAGGGTCTGCTCGAGACTTTGCCGACGGGCCTCCTCCGCGATCCGGAGTCGGTCTTTGAGCGGCTTGGCCAGCATCGTGGCCTGCCACGCCGGGTCACGAGTCATCTTGCGGATTTTTTGATACTGCACATCATCGGTGCACAGCTTGTCGCCGTGACTCAACAGGACCGTGCGCCCATACATCCGCGTTTTGTGCGGGTCCTTCAGAATTTTGACGCCGGTTTCATTCGCGAATCCACTGCCGATCATAAAGTCGCGGTTGCCGTGCATGAAATACACGGGAATGCCGCTGTCGACGACTTTTCGCAGCGCGCGCTTGATCGTGAAGTAATGCGTGTTGGGATCATCGTCGCCAACCCAGGCTTCGAACAGATCGCCCAGGATATAGAGATCGTCTGCTTCGGTCGCGTCGGTCTTGAGAAACTCGAGGAACTGCGCCGCGATGTCGGGGCGCTCGGCCTCGAGGTGAAGATCGGAAATGAAAAGTGTTGACATTATTTATTACTCAAACGTGTAGCGCGACATCTTCTTGATGACGATTGGCACAACCGGTACGTCCGACTTGAGCTTGCCTCGTGGTCCTGTCTGCACCGCCACGATCTTGTCGACAACTTCCATTCCCTGAATGACGAAGCCGAAGACCGTGTAGCCCCAGTTTCCACTGGCGCATGCTTTTTCTCGGATCCAGGCGGCTGTTGTCGCCGACATTGATAAAAAATTGCGAGTTTGCCGAATGCGGGTCCCCGGTCCGTGCCATGGCGATCGTGCCGCGGACGTTGCTCATGCCGTTGCCCGATTCGTTCGGAATCGTGTCGTCTGTCTCCTTGAGTTTGAGGCCGGGCGTATAGCCGCCGCCCTGGGCCATGAAACCGGGAATGACGCGATGAAAAATCAGCGCCGTCATAAAAGCCGCTGTCGACCAGTTCGAGAAAGTGGCCGACGGTCAGGGGCGCCTGCTTGCCGTCCAGTTCCAGGACGATGGTGCCCTCGGTCGTGACGATCTCGACGTAAGGATGCGCCGGGACCTTGTCGGCGGCGGACGCCAACGAGGAGCAGAGCCCCAGAAACAGGGCCAACATCGTTATTTTCATGATTGCCTCAAGCGATTAAGGACACTTCCAGCACCGAAGATACCAAAGAAAGCCGGCAGGCCGCCATGCAGCCGATTCCACTTCTGTCGGACCCCGCCATTGCAGGGACCTATGTCGTTGACTGGTCAGGACCTCGGCCGTATGATCGTGCCCCCGCGAGGTCTGGCCCCGGCTGGCACAGCGTGTGGCAGAATATCTGGCATCGGGGCATGGCGCAGTCTGGTAGCGCATCTGCTTTGGGAGCAGAGGGTCGGCGGTTCGAATCCGTCTGCCCCGACCAGGATTCTGGCTCAGGCAGGATAGTTGTCTTGACTGCGCCCGTAGCTCAACCGGATAGAGCACCGGATTTCTAATCCGGTGGTTGCAGGTTCGAGTCCTGCCGGGCGCGCCAATACGCAAGTCGGAGTAAAATAGAAAATACAGTCAATGGTGGGCGTAGCTCAGCTGGTAGAGCCCCGGGTTGTGATCCCGGTCGTCGTGGGTTCGAGTCCCATCGTCCACCCCAATTTCTCTTAATCCCCGCAGCTGTCTTCCTGATACAAAAACGCCTGAATCTCTTCGGGCGGCGCGGCAGCCGCCGGGCTACCGGCATCAAAAACAACCTTCCATTCGCCGGAGTCATGCAGTCTCCAGACAGAGTTGAACGTGCCCCACTGTTCCATCTCTTTGCCCTCCGGATCCGTCGCGACCATGCGGTAGGGACCGCGCGTCAATGCGAGCTGTCCTTCCTCCAGGACTTCGACAAATTGCGGCCGCCACCTGATCGTCGGGCCGTCCTCGGCGAAGAAGGGACCCCAGGCTTCTGTTATGGCGTCCGGCCCGGTCGTGACCAAGGAGCCGACGAACCTCGCATCGGGATCGATGAATGATGAGAAGGACTCGGCATCTCGAGCCTCCGCTGCCTCGCTGAAGCCGATTTCGCGACAACGAACATCATGGGTCACGTCGGCGACAACTGGCGCTGCGAGCGCCATCGACGCCAACAAGAAAGGCAGTGACTTCATGTTGCATATCCCCCTGAATGCTTTGCGAGAAATAACGGCATTCTGCTAGTATCGCGCGTCCAGCCAGCCTTCTAAAGGCATTTGTACCGGCAGCGGTATCTGCGGAAGGGCCTCTAGCTCAATTGGTAGAGCAGTAGACTCTTAATCTATTGGTTCGGGGTTCGAGTCCCCGGGGGCCCACCAGTTACCGAACTAGTCCCGAGATCGGCGCGGGAATTCGGCCGCAATCGTCTGAAACAGTTCAATCCACTTGCTGCTGTATAGATCGCCGCTACTCCAGCCCAGCCTGACAATAATGATGCTGTGTCGCGGATTGACGTACAGGAATTGACCGTCTTTGCCTAGCGCGAAGTAGTCTCCGTCCTGTTCGGACGCGAGCCACCACTGGTAACCGTAACCGCGCCAGCCTGCAGCCCTGTAGTCGGAGGGCCAGGCCGAGTCTGGTATTTGTTTGCGACCCGAAGATTCGGCTACCCATTCGGCGGCCATGATCTGCTGGCCATTCCATCGCCCCTGGTTCAGGAACAGGCCACCGATCTTGGCAAAATCGCGTGCCGACGCAGCGAGGCAGCACCAGGTTTTCTCCAAGCCATCGCCTTCGTGATCGATCGTCCAGACG
This sequence comes from uncultured Gammaproteobacteria bacterium, assembly GCA_963711285.1. Lineage (GTDB taxonomy): Bacteria > Pseudomonadota > Gammaproteobacteria > Steroidobacterales > Woeseiaceae > UBA1847. The sequence continues at coordinate 36,743 of CAVQDJ010000007.1, forward strand.
CCGGGGTGCTCCATGCCGAGAGGTGTCCATACGCGGCGCTGCGTGTATGCCGTTATGGATTCGTCGCCCAGTGCGCGGTCCAGCGCCAGCGCGAGCAGCGCATTGTCTCCAGACTTGTAGCGATAATGCGATCCCGGCGTGTCTTCCATAGCAAATTGCAGGATCTCGGCTTCGAGCCGTGGTGTGTAGTTGAGAATGACGTGTTCGCCAAACGGATTGTCGTTCTCCACATAGCTGGATCCGGAAGTCATCGTCAGGAGATGGCGAAACGTCACGTCAGAAAAACCCCGCGCAGCTAACTCGGCGACGAAATCAGTGATCGGCTGGTCGACGCCCTGCAAGTAGCCATCCTCGATAGCCATGCCGACTACCGCCGAGAATACCGACTTGGACATCGAAAACGCCTGCGATAGCGACGACGCAGTGTGATCCTGGAAGTAACGCTCGAATACGATCGAGTCGTCATGGATGACGAGAAAGGCAATGGAGTCGTGCGCGCCAATGAACGCCTCCAGATCACTGCCGTCGAGTTTCTCCAACGCAGCGTCTGACAGCTGCAATGGTGAATCACTGACGCCGAAGACGAATGGCGTCTCGCTCGCCTTAAGCTCGCGGCCGGGGTAGTGGCTGAAATCGTCGATATCCGTATCGCCGTAGCGAATCACGCGCATTACTGTGACAGGCCCCGCCGCGACCATCCACGCCGTCAGAACCACCAGCACGATTCCGATGATCACTACGAACAGAGACAGAACTCTATGGCGGGAGGGGAAAGATGTCATGTTGCGAGTATCGCGCGTTTGGCGCCAAAACGACTACTGAATTTGCTACTGAGGGCGCGATAGAAGTCCTGCAGGATCCCAGGATGCCGCGGGCTCGCGTCCGCGATCATCACTGTCGTCGTTGAATAGTCCGAACTCATTGCCGATCAGACGAATCGCTGCTTTGGCCTGGCTCTCACCTTTGAAACCCTCGCCGACAGTAATTTTGTCGCCGTCAATGTCGTTAGCGTAGATCGAGTAGTAGATGACATGCTTGCCGCCGTTTTGCGACTGGAATGAACTGTCCTTCGTAAATTTGACGAACGCGTCGCGGCGCATGTAGCTGCGTTTGACGGGAATGCCGAGGATGCGCCGCACGGTCTTGATATTCATGCCATCCTGGGAGACCTCCAGAGAGTTGCTCATCATGTACAGGGAGAAGATGCCAACGAGTGCCCCAACACCGCCAAACACGCTGCCGAATATTCTCTGACCTTCCTCGACGATCAACCACCAGCCTGCGCCTGCGAACGCGGCGCCCACAATGAACGCGCCGAGCGAGGATCCCAAATAGCGCCCGATCGGATAGACCATGCGACGACCGCCCGCATCGTTTATCACTCGAACAGTATTCAGCACTGCTTTGTCCGACGCGGAATCCTGTTTCTCTCGCGACCGTTCGACGGCGCGGTTCGACAAGTGTCGCGACTGCGTGGCCGTCGCATAGACCGGAATGTCGAAGCTGCGATCGATGTCCGTACCCTCCAGTTCCGCACTGAGATTGAGCCGCCACCGGTGGTAACTGTCGTCCTGATCCGTGTCTGATTCCTCCAGGCCCTCCGGAACGTCAAAGCGGAACGTCAGCCGCGTGCCGCGGCCGCCGGGTTCGGCGTGGGCAATCAGCGTATCCTGCCATTTGGCCTTTTCCTTGCTGCTGCGGTTCTTGCCACTGCCTGAGACGTAGTGGTGCAGGTTCGTGAGTGTGACTTCGAACTCGTTTGCCGAATTGAACGGCACACCGATCTCGATCGTGCCGCCGACGTGGCCACCGATCGATCCCGGAAACGGATCGAGCGTGACCGGTGTCGCGCCGAAGCGTTTCCATTCGAGGGTTTGACGAATCGCCCAGATTAGCAACCAAATGCCGACGGCCGTGAACAGCAACCCGACCAGGGCAATATAGTTCTGCTTGTTGACGACTTCGTCATACAAGAGGAATGGCAACGGCGCCGACACGAGATTCCAGAATGCGGCAAATGCCCACACGCCGTACATAGTGGTTTTGGAACTCGAACGAATCGTCGCGGTCTGCCAGTCGTTATTTAGGAGCCACGGTTTGTCGGCGTATTTCGGGTCGCTCTCGTCTTTCTCCTTCGACGCGCGCCAGGTGAAGATAAGCAAACCAAGACCAACACCGCCAAACACGAACAGGAAGATCGACTTGAAACCGATCAGCCCCCAACGAATTCCACGATCGATAATCGAGTTCGATGGCTCGTTCGGATCGACATAAACCAATATCGCATGCCCGCGCGCTTGAGCACCGCTAAGCTCTCGTGCGATGTCCTGCTGATAGTCGCCGATGTTGTCACCGCCGCTCGCTATCGAGACGCGGTCGCCGACGTAGCTTTTGCCCTGGTACGTGTAGCTGTATTTCGCGTACGCCTCGTAGGTGTCGGAGTCTTCGCCGCTGTTCGTTCGGTAGCCGGCGGATGACAGCCGTGCCTCGACCTGTACCCAGCTCTGCATCTGATACGCATCGAGGAATTCGTTGCTCACCGACCACAGCATCCATACGCCGATGCCGAAAAACGGCAGCGCGAACAGCGAAACCAGGATCTTGCCTTTCATGCCCAACACCGTAGCAGGGCAGAGCCAGTCTCACCGTGACCTTTGTCTTATATTGCCTCTGCCGCGCGGCAGGCTTTCCTGAGGCTTTCCAGGAACTTATGGTGCTCACACAGCGATCTTGCGAAGCGCGCCTCGCTGTCGCCGCCTTTCGCGCGTAGCAGTCTGCGCATGGAGCGCTTCTCCGCGGTCGACCAGCTCGCAGGTTCAGCGGCCGCCACGATCGGGGCAATGTTTGCGAATGCGCGTCGCTCCGATGCGGACCACCGCTGCAGGGACTTCAGTCCGAGATCCGTCGCCAGGTTGGCTGCCACGATTTGCGCAGACGCCTTGCGCGTAGCTCCACCCGCGTCATTTAGCGTTTCGCTGGCAAGCATGGAGCTCGTCTCGATCCAGCGTTCCTCGAATAACTCGCACGCACGCGCGTCGGCCAGGGTCAGATGCATGTCGCAACTTGCCAAATGTCGCAGCGTTTTCAAGTCGCTTCGATACGCTTTGTTGCGACGCATGCGGGCAGCTTCGCGCGCTGCGAGTTTACGAATGTTCGACAACACGGGCCGATAGCCGAGGCGGTAGTAAAACCAGAACGCGCCGCTCCTGAGACCTTCACTGTTGTCACCGCCGAACTGATACGGGTTAGCGATATAACGCGTGCAGCCGACCAGTGCGTGATAAACGCGCATGACCTGAATCCACAAATACGACGCTTCACTGCCGCGGTACTCGTCGAAGATGTTGATACCCGTGTTCACTTGACGAAACACGATGCTCGAACCGCCGTAACCGATGGGGGCGCCGTTCGACAAGATCAGAAAGCCCATCGTGCATTCGAGCGGGAAGCGCTGCCCGGGCAGTAAACCGAACACCGCGATCGACACGCCGGCTCCGACGTCGGACAGGTAGACTTCCGCGGGATTGGCGTAGTTGAAGTGATAGGTCTCGCGATGCCGCACGGCGAGCGACGCCATCGCAACGTCGATCAGTCGCGCCCCGTCACGCACTGACAATCTCTTCAGGGATTGTAGCGGCCGCTGAATATCCTTCTTTATCTGTCGCGGTCGCCGACGCATGCCGCCCTCGCGCGTCCGGATCGCATCGATCGCAAATACGTTTTTCGATTTCGAGTATTTGCTGCCACCGAGGTCCCAGACGAGCGGCAGCTCGGCAGCGTCGTAGAGCTCAGCCCAGAAAGGCCGCAGGCGCGCGGCCTGCAGCTGTGCCAGCAGCCAGTCGAAATCCGTTCCGCCGCTGCCTCGCGCGGCCGATCGCAGCCATTCCTTGCTCGTGACGTAGCCGCCGTCGAAGTACTCATCCTCTGAAGCCTGCAGTAGGTGTCTGAGCAATTCGTCGAGGCGCGTCGTGTCACCCATGTCCCGCCAGTCGATCGAAACCTGACCGGGTGCGCGCCGCGCCAGCCAGCGCGCGACTGCATAAGAGAAACGGTAGTGGATGCGGGTGCCCGCAATGCCGCTGTCCCACAACCTGCTGCGAGCGGCACGTGGCAGGGCGGCAACGCATTGCTCGTACCCAAGCAATGTCGACCGAGCCTTGCGCCATTCAGCCTGCGACGTTGGGAACGCACGCGCGAAGCACAGCACCTTGTGCAGGCGCGCTAACTCATTGGCGGAGCGAGGTTTTGACGGCATCGGCACCTCGATCGTATGCGGTCGGGTTGGACGGACAATAGGTAGTTGCCACGGCATGATAGGCTATGCGCTGTCCTTCAAGGGGGAATGATAATGACAAATCTCGATGCATCGGGCACCAAACCGCTTCGTGACTGGCCGATCCTGCTGCTCAGGGTTTACACAGGCGTGTTCTTTGCCTACCACGGCATCGGCAAGATCAGCCGTGGCAACTTCGCCGATGGTCTGGGCGGCTTTGTAACGATGCAGCTGGAAAACAGCTTCGGTTTCTTTCGGCCATTTCTCGAATCGGTGGTGTTGCCCAACAAGGGCCTGTTCGCCTTCCTGGTAGCCTGGGGCGAGCTGGCGATTGGTGTCGCGATGATCCTGGGTCTGGCGACCCGGTATGCCGCGGTTGCGGGTGCGGTCATGCTTGCGAGTTTCTGGTTTGCCAAAGGGCAGAGTGTCTTTGACGGTCAGAACCATGATTCTATCTGGTTCTTCATCTTCATCGCGTTGGCCGGGCTGCATGCGGGCAGGGTAATGAGTCTGGATCAGAAGCTGGTCGGCCGATTCAAGTTCCTTGCATAGCCGTAACCGACGGTAGGTCGCTCTCGCACGTCCTTGGACACCTCGACATAAGGTCGTCCTGACCGAAACCGGCGCGTGCATTGCCGAATAGCGCGCCTTATAATTACCGGCTGGCAAGCGAAAGTGGCGGAATTGGTAGACGCGCTGGCTTTAGGTGCCAGTGGGGCAACCCGTGAGAGTTCGAGTCTCTCCTTTCGCACCATGCCCTGATTGGCATTAACTATTTGTATAAGTTAGATTTTTTTATTCTCGGGCGGCCATATGAGCCGCCCGGTGATCGTTAAAGGAAAGGGCAACATGCAGGTTACCGTCGAGTCGACCGGAAAGCTTGAGCGACGCATGCGCGTCGAACTCCCGGCCGAGCGCATTGAACGTGAGGTGGACACGCGGCTGAAGTCCGTCGGTCGTACCGCCAAGCTCAAAGGATTCAGACCGGGAAAGATACCGCCCAAGGTCGTCAAGCAGCGCTACGGCAAGCAGATCCGCGAAGAAGTTCTCTCGGAGCTTATGCAAAAGAGCTACACGGATGCGGTGATGCAGGAGAACCTCAATCCTGCGAGCGGGCCGCAAATCAAGCCAGAGGCAAGCAAAGACGCCAAGAATTTCGCCTACGTCGCGACGTTCGAGATCATGCCCGAGATCGAACTCAAGGACCTCGATAAGCTGAAATTCGAGAAGCCCGACGTGACGATCGATGACGACGATCTCGACGACATGATCCTGAAGCTGCGCAAGCAAAAAGCGACGTGGAATGAAGTCGAGCGCGAGAGTGCGGACGGCGATCGCGTCGTTGTTGATTTCACCGGGACTCTCAAAGGTGAGGAGTTCCAGGGAGGCAAGGGAACAGAGGTTCCTGTGATTCTCGGTCAGGGGCAGATGCTACCCGACTTCGAGAAGGCGCTGCTCGGTGTCAAGGCTGGTGACGAAAAGAGCTTCAAGGTCAAGTTCCCGAAGGACTATCAGGCTGAGGACCTTGCCGGCAAAAAGGTCGATTTCGCCATCAGGACACATCGAGTCGAGGAGGAGGTTCTGCCGCCGGTTGACGACAGTCTGGCCGAAGCTTTCGACGTCAAGGAAGGTGGTATCGATCAGTTCATGACGGATGTCAGGGAAAACATGAAGCGCGAGTCGGATGCCAAGGTGAAGACCGACCTGCGCGAACAGATCATGAGCAGCCTGCTTGACGCCAATCCTATCGATATTCCGCAGACGCTCAAGCAGCAGGAAATGCATACGCTGCAGCACGATGCGATGCGCCAGCTCGGTATTGAAGACCACAGCGAAGCTCCACCCATCGAAAACTTCGCCGAAATGGCGGAGAAGCGGGTACGCCTGAGCCTTCTCGTGAGCCAGCTGATCGCCGATCAGGGCCTGACGGTCGATGCCGCCATGGTGCGCGAGCGCGTCGAGGAGATGTGTGCGGGCTACGAAAACTCCGGCGAGATGGTCGACATGTACATGAACAACGCGGAGATCGTGCGACAGATCGAGCCCATGGTTCTGGAGCAGCAGGCATTGGACTGGCTCTTGGAAAATGGCAAAACGACCGCAAAGAAGGTGGCGTTCACGAAGTACATGAGCTGAATGTCACGCCAGCTGGCCATCAGCAATAATTAGCCATCCCTAACGACCGAAATTCGTGAGAAAATAGTCGGCAGTTGAGGGCACCTCGCACAGGAAAAGTAATGAGCACACAGGCATTGAATCTCGTACCGATGGTCGTCGAGCAAACGGCGAGGGGCGAACGCGCCTACGACATCTATTCGCGGCTTCTAAAAGATCGTCTGATCTTTATCGTCGGTCCGGTAGAGGACCAAATGGCTAATCTCGTTGTGGCGCAGCTGTTGTATCTCGAGTCCGAGAATGCAGACAAAGACATTCACCTGTACATCAATTCACCGGGTGGAGTCGTTACAGCGGGGCTCTCGATCTACGATACGATGCAGTTCATCAACTGCGACGTCAGCACTATCTGTTGCGGCCAGGCCGCCTCGATGGGCGCGCTGCTGCTGGCCGGCGGTACCAAGGGCAAACGCTTCGCACTGCCGCATTCCCGCGTCATGGTGCATCAGCCCAGTGCAGGCTATCAGGGCCAGGCGACCGACATCAGCATTCACGCCAAAGAGACGCTGGAACTCAAGGCGAGACTCAACGAAATCATGGCCAAGCATACGGGTCAGCCGATCGAGCGTATCGAACATGACCTCGAGCGCGACAACTTCAAAAGCGCAGCCGAAGCACTGGAATACGGACTCGTGGACACTGTATTGGCCGAGCGTAAGGAAATGAGCGAGTCGAGGAAGGACTGATTCTTTAAATATCAATCAGTTACATAAAGCACATGTTCCTTATGGGACGCGGTGCTTTGCACCCCGAAATCTCGCATGATATATAAACACCCAGCTGTAACACGCTGATTTTTATGTCACAGAGGCCACCCCTGTATGAGCGATGATTCCCGCGGTAAGAACGAGGACGGCAAACTCCTTTATTGTTCTTTTTGCGGCAAGAGCCAACACGAAGTTCGCAAGCTGATTGCGGGTCCTTCCGTGTTCATTTGCGACGAATGTGTCGAGCTCTGTAATGACATCATTCGCGAGGAACTCGAAGACACGGGTGAGGCCGCGCACGACAAGCTGCCGAAGCCGAAGGAAATCAAGGCAATTCTTGACGAGTATGTCATCGGCCAGCAGCGTGCCAAGAAGGTTTTGTCGGTTGCCGTTTATAACCACTATAAACGGCTGAACGACCGCCTCGATGAGCATTCCAAAGAAGACATCGAGCTCGCCAAGAGCAACATTCTGCTGATCGGCCCAACCGGCTGCGGCAAGACGCTACTCGCTGAAACTCTCGCGCGGCTCCTGAATGTGCCGTTCACTATTGCGGATGCGACCACATTAACCGAGGCCGGTTATGTGGGTGAGGATGTCGAGAACATCATTCAGAAACTGCTGCAGAAATGCGACTACGACGTCGACAAAGCGCAGACTGGCATCGTTTATATCGACGAGATCGACAAGATTTCGCGAAAGTCCGACAACCCTTCAATCACTCGCGACGTATCGGGTGAGGGTGTGCAGCAGGCGCTGCTGAAGCTCATTGAAGGGACGATTGCGTCGGTGCCCCCGCAAGGTGGCCGCAAGCACCCGCAGCAGGAGTTCCTGCAGGTGGATACGGGCAATATCCTGTTTATCTGCGGCGGCGCATTTGCAGGCCTGGACAAGATCATTCTGAATCGTTCGTCGAAGAGCGGTATCGGCTTTGTGGCAGATGTCAAAACCGAAGAGAACGAACAAAGCATCGGTGAACTTCTGTACGAAGTCGAGCCGGAAGACTTGATTCGCTATGGGCTCATTCCGGAATTTGTAGGCCGTTTGCCTGTCGTGGCAACGCTCGAGGAGCTCGATGAGGAAGCGCTCGTCAAGATTCTGCTGGAGCCGAAGAACGCGCTTACGAAGCAGTACCGCAAACTGTTCGAAATGGAGGGCGTTGAGCTCGAATTCCGCGACGACGCACTCGCCGCAGTGGCGCACCGCGCCATGGAGCGAAAAACCGGCGCACGCGGTCTCCGCACGGTCCTGGAAAATGTGCTGCTCGATACGATGTACGACTTACCGTCAGCGACGAGTGCAAAAAAAGTGGTCGTGGATGAGGCTGTCGTCACAGGCGAGACCGAGCCCTACGTGATTTACGAATCCGAAGAGACGCCGACCGTGAACATTGAACAGCAACAGCCGCAGAGACCGACTGGGTCCGATAAGGTATAGCTATTCTTGAGTCACCCTTGCGGTTTGCGGCGCAGGGGCACAGATTTTTCGATTGCTGCCGATAACCTTGCTTGAATAGTCACGATTCGGACGCATGTCCGTCTACAGTATCTTTTGATGAGGTAATGCCTGGTGTCTGACCAAGACTTAGTTGCTGACGTCGAGACGGTGGATGACTTGTCCGGAGTGCCGGTTCTGCCGCTCCGGGATGTCGTCGTCTACCCGCACATGGTTATTCCGCTGTTTGTCGGTCGCGACAAATCAATTGTCGCCCTGGACAAGGCGATGTCGGCGGGCAAGCGAATTCTGCTCGTGGCACAAAAAACCCCGGATCTTGATGACCCACAGCCGACTGATTTGTATGAAGTTGGCACGCTGGCCACGATCCTGCAGCTATTAAAGCTGCCGGACGGTACGGTCAAGGTCCTGGTCGAAGGCTCGGAGCGTGCGTTAATCGATCGCATCAATGTCTTCGATCACTTCTCGGCCGAGATCACGATGCTCAGTGAGGAAGATCGCCATGACGAGCGCGAGATCGACGTCCTTGTGCGCTCGATCATCGCGCAGTTCGAGCAGTACGTGAAACTGAACAAGAAGGTGCCGCCGGAGATACTGACATCGCTGTCCGGCATCGACGAGCCGGGGCGACTGGCGGACACGGTCGCGGCGCACATGGCGCTGAAGCTGTCCGAAAAGCAGCGCGTCCTCGAAATACAGGACGTCAAATCCCGGCTCGAGCAGATCCTCGGCGTCATCGAAGGCGAAATCGACGTGTTGCACATCGAAAAGCGCATCCGCGGTCGCGTCAAGCAGCAAATGGAGAAAAGCCAGCGCGAGTACTACCTGAATGAGCAGATGAAGGCCATTCAGAAAGAGCTCGGCGAGATGGAAGATGCGCCCAACGAGCTTGCCGACCTTGAGGCCCGGATCGAAAAAGCCGGCATGTCCAAGGAGGCCAAGGAGAAGGCCACTTCAGAATTGAACAAGCTCAAGCTGATGTCACCGATGTCGGCAGAAGCGACCGTGGTGCGCAATTACATCGACTGGCTGCTCAAAGCGCCTTGGAAAAAGCGCAGCAAGGTATTCAAGGACCTGAAACGCGCCGAGCAGGTCCTCGAGGAGGACCACTACGGGCTCGAGAAGGTCAAAGAGCGCATCCTTGAGTATCTGGCCGTACAGCAGCGCGTGAAACGCCTCAAGGGGCCGATTCTGTGCCTGGTCGGACCCCCGGGTGTCGGCAAGACCTCGCTGGGGCAGAGCATTGCGCGCTCCACCAATCGCAAGTTTGTGCGCATGTCATTGGGTGGCGTGCGCGACGAGGCCGAGATTCGCGGGCACCGCCGGACCTACATCGGCTCGATGCCGGGCAAGATTATTCAGAACCTCGGTAAGACCGGCGTTCGCAACCCGCTGTTCCTGCTCGACGAAGTCGACAAGATGGCCATGGACTTCCGCGGCGATCCGTCATCGGCACTGCTCGAGGTTCTCGATCCGGAACAGAATTCGAGCTTCCAGGATCACTACCTCGAGGTCGACTTCGATTTGTCCGACGTCATGTTCGTGTGCACCGCGAACAGCCTGAATATTCCTGCGCCGTTGCTCGATCGGATGGAAGTTATCCGCATTCCCGGATACACCGAAGATGAGAAGCTCAATATCGCGACGCGATACCTGATTCCGAAGCAAATGAAGGAAAACGGGCTCAAGAAAAAAGAACTGCATATCTCCAACAGCGCCGTGCTCGACATCATTCAGCATTACACGCGCGAGTCCGGTGTCAGAAACCTGGAGCGCGAGATTTCGAAGATCTGCCGCAAGGTCGTGAAATCGCTGCTCCTGAAGCCACGTGACAGCCGCGTCTCGATTACGCCCAAAAGCATGGAGAAATTCCTCGGCGTGCGTCGCTTTCGCTACGGCAAGGTCGAGGGTAACGATCAGGTTGGCCAGGTCACGGGCCTGGCCTGGACCGAGGTCGGTGGCGAGCTTCTCACGATCGAAGCGGCCGTCGTTCCGGGCAAAGGCAAGCAGACCTATACGGGTCAGCTGGGCGACGTCATGACCGAATCTATCCAGGCGGCGATGACTGTTGTGCGCTCGCGCAGCAACGTTTTGGGCATCGATGAGGACTTCCATCAGAACCTCGATGTGCACATTCATGTGCCCGAAGGGGCCACTCCGAAGGACGGTCCGAGTGCGGGAGTTGGCATGTGTACTTCGCTGGTGTCGGCATTAACCGACATCCCGGTAAGGAGCGAAGTGGCCATGACAGGCGAGATCACGCTAAGGGGTGAAGTTCTGCCGATTGGTGGTCTGAAAGAGAAGCTTCTGGCGGCCCATCGCGGCGGTATTACAACCGTGCTGATACCGTCAGAAAATGAAAAGGACCTGGCTGAAATTCCGAAGAACATCAAGGACAAGCTGACGATAGTTCCAGTGAAATGGATTGACCAGGTTCTGGAGCACGCGCTGCAACATATGCCGCTGCCCGAGGCGTCAAAAGACGAGGCCAAATCGAAGTCCGAAACGCCGGCTAAAGAGCCCAAATCCGGGGATATGGTCCGCGCTCACTAAATCGCTGAAACCCGCGTGGTTAAAGGAAATTTGACGGTGTTTTGGCCAGTTGGTATAAGCATCGCAGCCGCCGGTGGGTGCACGGAGCCTCGCGCGGTGATTCAGCGGATTGCGACTCTTGGGGGAGCTCGCTGGATTGATCGAAATTTTCTTTAATCAATCTGCAAGGGTGAAAGCATGAATAAGGGTGAATTGGTAGAAGCAGTTGCAGGCTCGGCAGGACTGTCGCGCGCAGATGCAACAAAAGCAGTCGACGCAGTGCTGGACGCCATTCAGGGCACACTGGCAAATGGCGGGTCTGTTTCACTGGTCGGCTTCGGAACTTTCTCGGTAAAGGCGCGTGCAGCACGCATGGGACGCAATCCGAGAACCGGCGAAGCGATCCATATCAAGGCGAGCAATGTTCCAGGATTCAAGGCTGGCAAAGGCCTGAAGGATGCCGTAAACTAGCGCGCCGCTCGACCCAGGGGGCCGAGCAATTCGTATGTAGGAGGTTGTTATGGGCCGTATTTTTGGGCCCGAAAGCCCGCCTGCGAGGTTTACGGGTGCTTAGCTCAGCTGGTAGAGCATCGCCCTTACAAGGCGAGGGTCGGCGGTTCGATCCCGTCAGCACCCACCAAAGTTTGGAGTGGTAGTTCAGCTGGTTAGAATACCGGCCTGTCACGCCGGGGGTCGCGGGTTCGAGTCCCGTCCACTCCGCCACACGAAAATCGCCGGGGCTCTATCGGGCCCCGGCCTTTTTTTATAGAATCCTCCGCCTCTCATAGGCTCTGCAAATTCCATCATGCTAACCAAAATTCGTGAAAAATTTACCGGCGGCATCGCCATCGCAATCCTGGCACTTATTGGCATTCCGTTCCTGTTCTTCGGCGTCAATGCGCCGTTCACGGGCAACCAGGCTGTGGCCACGGTGGATGGCAGTGAGATCGACCTGATGCAGTTCGAGCAGACTTACCGGGATCAGCTGCAGCGCAATCCAACATGGTCACAGTTGCCCGATGAGTACCGTGTGCAGATTCGTCAAAGCATTCTCGACTCTTTGATTCGTGCCCGACTCGTCGAACTGTATTTGAGCGAGGCTGGCTATAGGATTTCGGATGAACAGCTGACCGCGAGCATTCAGCGTATCCCGGATTTTCAGATCGACGGCGAGTTCGATATGGAGACCTACAAGTCGCTACTGCTGCAGAATGGCCTTGATCCACAACGTTTTGAAGCGAGCCAGCGTCGGCAATTGCGTGAAGACCAACTGCGTCGTGCGATCGGCGGAACCGCGCTCGTGACACCGGCCGAGTACCGGCGCTACCTCAATCTCGTTGCGGAACAGCGACTCGTATCATTGGCGACGTTCGAAATCGAGAGCGCGGCGGACAGTGTCGAAGTGACCGACGACATGGTCACGGCGTTCTATGATGACAACGACACGATGTTCCTGACGGATGAAGAAGCCGATGTCGAATTTATCGAGATAAATCGTGATTCGGTTACGGAGAACATTGCCGTCGGCGAAGAAGCGCTGCTCCAGTATTACGAAGAAAATCAGGACCGGTACTTACAGGACGAGCAGCGCCAGGCACGGCATATCCTGGTCCTTTTCGGCGACGACGAGGATTCAGCCAGAGCAAAAGCGGCAGATCTGCTGGCGCGCGTGCAGGCCGGCGAGTCATTCGAAGCGCTCGCCGAGGAGTTCTCCGACGACGGAGGTACTGCGGCACGCGGTGGCGATCTTGGCGTGTTGACGCGTTCGCAGTTACCGAACGAACTCGGCAGAGCGATCTTTGCGATGCAGGAGGGTGACGTCGACGGACCGATCAAGACCGACTTCGGGTTTCACGTCGTGCGGTTGGACAGCGTTCTCGAGCAGGGGCCGTTGCCGCTTGACCAGGTGCGCGGAGAGTTGCTGACCGAGCTGCGTGAGCGCGAGGCAGAGGATGCGTTTCGCGAGTTGGAACGTCGCGTGTCGGACGTACTGTTCGATGCAGCGGATATGCAGGCGATCTCCGCGGCGGTCGGTCTGAATATGCAAACGGCGGCCGGGTTCACGCGTGCCGGCGGCGAGCCGATCGGTTCAAACCAGGCTGCAATCGAAGCCGTCTTCGACGAGCGCGTCTTGATCAACGGAGAAATTTCGGACGTGATCGAACTCGACGCAAATCGTTCAGCTGTCTTCAAGGTAGTCGCACACCGAGAGGCATCACGTCAGCCCCTCGACGACGTCCGTGATCAGATCGTTGACGCGATTCGTGCACAGGAGGCCGCCGCCATCATCTCAGCGCGAGGCAGAGCAAATGCTCGCCGCGCTCAATGCCGGCGAAGAGTTCGCCGCGGCCGCAGAGGCGGCGGGCGCAACGGTATCGGCGCCGCTGCTGATGTCACGCCAGGAGCCCGATATGGATCAGGCGGTGATTGCACAGGTCTTCATGTCCAGGAAACCGACGCAGAACTCACCGGTGACCGGCCGGGTGGTCAATAGCGACGGCGGCTATCACCGTTTACAGTCTGCGAGGCGGTGTTGCCGGGACGCCCGGAGTCGATTCCGATGGCCGATCGCGACGCGGGCAAAACTGGAGCTGGCGCAGCAGGCCGGCGCCTCGGACTACTTCGCGTTTGTGCAGGCGCTTATACGACAAAGCCGACATCGTTGTTTCAAAGGATGCTCTGGCCGCGCAGGACCTGTTGCAGTAAGCTGATTCCCCAATAAAGAGCTCACCTGGGGGAGCTATGCGCAAGCTCGAGCTGCACTGGCAGATCCTGATCGCGATCGTCGTGGCCGGGATCATCGGCGGTTACGTCTTCAATGCCCAGGCCGAGACGGGTGTCGACCCGACGATCTTCGGCATCACGTACATCTCGATCTTCGAGTACGTCGGCACGATCTTTCTCAATGCGCTGAAGATGATCATCGTGCCGCTGATCACGTCGTCGATCATCGTCGGTGTCGCGGGCATCGGTTCGGGCGGCAATCTCGGTGCGCTCGGCGGCAAGACGCTGCTGTTTTATGCGACGACGACGCTTGCTGCGATCCTCGTTGGTCTGATCATCATTAACGCGGTCGGCCCGGGGTATGTCGACGGTGAACCGGCAAAGGAGCTGCTGGCGCTCGAGGCTTCGACCGCCGACATTGAAGAACGGGTTGCGGGTAAGGGCCCGGGCGACGTGGCGAAGATATTTCTGCGCATGGTGCCGCCCAATATCTTCGAAGGCCGCCGTCGAAGGACAGATGCTCGGCATCATCTTCTTCGCGATCCTGTTCGGCTACTTCATGACTCACCTCGACAACGAGTATGCCGAACCGCTGTACCGATTCTGGAACGCAGTTTTCCACGTCATGATGCGTATGACCGAGTGGATCATGTTGTTCGCGCCCATTGGTGTGTTTGGTCTCGTCGCCGGGGTCATTGCGAAAGCCGGGTACAAAGCGACAGGACCGCTCGCGGTGTTTGCGATTGCGGTACTCGCCGCACTCGCGGTGCATGCGTTTGTAACGTTACCGCTATTGCTGCGATTTGTCGGCCGTGCCAACCCGATAAAGACCATACGGGGTGTTGCCCAGGCGATGCTAACGGCGTTCTCGACAGCGTCGTCCTCGGCGACATTGCCCGTGACGATGGAGTGCGTCGAGGAAAACGTGGGCGTCTCGAACAAGATCTCGAGTTTCGTGTTGCCGCTCGGCGCAACCGTGAATATGAACGGCACGGCGCTTTATGAATGTGCAGCGGCGATATTCATCGCGCAGGCTTACGGCCTCGAGCTGACGTTTGGCGTGCAGTTTTCGATCGTTGCGATCGCGCTGCTGACATCGATCGGCGTTGCGGGCGTGCCATCGGCCTCACTCGTCGCTATTGCGATCATTCTCGGGGCAATCGGATTGCCGCTCGAGGCGCTGGGCGTGCTGATGGTGTTCGACCGCATCCTCGACATGGCGCGCACGAGCGTCAACGTCTGGGGCGATGCGTGCTGTGCGACGATCGTCGCACGCCTCGAGGGCGAGAAGACTAACGTAGCTATCGGCGCTGCCGACTAATCCTCGTCGAACACCATGCCCATGATGTTGGCGCCCGCATCGACGAAGGTCGTCTCGCCCGTGATGCCGCTGGCCAGGTCCGAGCACAGGAAGGCGGCCGTATTGCCGATTTCCTCGATCGTGACCGTGCGGCGCAGGGGCGATGCTTTTTCGGCGTAACCCAGCATCTTGCGGAAGCCGCCGATACCGGCGGCGGCCAGCGTCTTGACGGCGCCGGCTGAGATTGCATTGACGCGGATGCCTTTGGGGCCGAGATCCGCGGCCAGAAACCGGACGCAGGACTCGAGGCTCGCTTTGGCGAGACCCATGACGTTGTAGTTGGGTACGACCTGAGTCGCGGCGTTGTAGGTCAGCGTCAGTATTGACCCATTGTGGCCTTCCATCATTGGCAGCGCGGCTTTGGCGAGCGCGGCGAGGCTGTACGCCGAGATGTCGTGGGCGATCTGGAAGCCTTCGCGCGTTATGGACTCGACAAAACCACCGGCAAGCTGTTCGCGCGGTGCGAAGCCGACCGAATGCACGAGCACGTCGAGACCGTCCCATTGCTTGCCCAGGCCGGCAAAAACGGCGTCGATTTCGTCGTCGCTGGACACGTCGCAGGGATACAGCAACTCCGTGTTCTGGCCAAGACGAGTAGCGAGTTTTTCAACGCGACTTCTGAGCTTGTCATTTTGATAGGTGAACGCGAGTTCGGCGCCTTCGCGCGCGAACGCTTCCGCAATGCCTGCTGCTATTGAACGATCGCTCGCCACTCCGACGATGAGTGCGCGTTTGCCGGCCATGAAGCCCATGTTGATTCCCCGTGCTGTTGCGTTTATCAGCTTGACTGGCGGGTGACGTCGACGTACATGGTCAACGTCTGTCCCGGCCTTAGAATTTTATTCTTGTCGATATTGTTCCAGCGAGCGATCTGACTGATCGTCACGCGAAATTTGTTGGCAATCAGGTACAGCGAATCGCCGTTACGCACCTTGTAGCGCAGTTTGCGCGTCGTGTTACCGAGAGCCGTCGGTTGGCGAGGTTCGCGGCGCGAACGTCGGCGTTGGTCCAGACTACGAGCTTGCGTCCGACGGGCAGCGTGTCGCGAGGTGCCATGCCGTTCCAGGCAGACAAGCTGCCGCGTCGTCACGCCGTACTTCTGGCTGATCGTCCAGAAGCTCTCGCCCGTGGCGCACGACGTGATCGATCTTGTTCGCTGCGCGCTTTCTGTTTTGAGTCTTCGCGAGTCGCGCATCGGCACTCTTGCTGTAGGCACTCAAGCGGCTTGGTCGCGACCGGGATCATCAGGTGGTGTCCGGCGCGAATCGTATTGCCACGAAGGTTGTTGGCTGAGCGAATGGCCGACACCGTCGTGTTGTATTTGAGGGCGATCTGCGAGATCGCTTCGCCATTTTTGATCTTGTGGCGTTTCCAGCGCACGCGTTCACCTGCAGGCACCTCCGCAAGCGCTGTGGTGAAATCGCTGGGCAACGTCGACCGGCAGCACGAGTTTGTGCGGACCTTGCGGATCGGTCGACCAGCGGTTGTAGCCCGGGTTGAAGGTGTAGATCGTGTCGACATCGACGCCGGCGAGTTCGGCCGCGAGGGCAAGGTCGATTTGTGAACCGATATCGGTGACGACGAATTGCGGTTCGTCGGCGACTGTTCGGCAGCGTGATGTTGAATTGTGCCGGATCGCGGACGATCTCGACGAGTGCCAGCAGCCGCGGCACGTAGGCGCTGGTTTCTTTTGAAAGCCGCAGGTTCCAGAAGTCGTCGGGCTTGCCTGCCGCGCGATTGCGGCGCACGGCTTTGCGTACGTTGCCCTCACCCGAATTGTACGATGCGATCGCGTTGAGCCAGTTGCCTTCATTGAAGTCGTAAAGGTGTTCGAGGTAGTCGAGCGCGGCGCGCGTCGATTCGACGACGTCGCGGCGGCCGTCGTACCACCAGTTCTGCTTCAGACCGAAACGCCTGCCCGTGCCAGGAATCATCTGCCAGAGGCCCGCAGCCCGGCCGTGCGAGTAGGCGAACGGGTCGTAGGCACTCTCGACAATTGGCAACAGCGCGAGTTCGAGGGGCAGGTCGCGCCGGACCAGCTCGTCGGTGATGTGCGGCAGGTAACGCTGTGCCCGTGTGAACACGCGCGTCAGGTAGTCAGGATGGCTGACAAACCAGTTCAATTCGGCCTGAATTCGTCGATTTTCCTCGCGCTCGAGCCCGAATCCGTACCGCAGGCGCGTCAGCAGGTCATCTGAGGCCGGTTCTACGGTCTCCAACCGGTCCCAGAGGCCGTCAAGCGGTGATATCAGCTGCAGGGCCTGTGGCTCCTGCGGCGCCGTCACGTGGACACCTCGTTGGCCCAGCGGGTTGGCCATGGCACCCGAGATCAACAAAAAGGTGATGGCGGTGGCGCCAACCAGGCGAAATCTCTGCAATAATTGCGGGACAGTTAAAGACATCGGGCTATCGTACCGGGCAAACGCCGCGGCGCAAGTGCCCGGACCGCAAAACGCGACGCAGGGCAGAAATTTGGAACCATCGTCACACTACCCGGAGTCCGTGCAGCAATGGCTGCAGACGCCATTCGGCGACTCGCTGGTGCGACAGGAAAGCCGCATCGTCGAGGAGGCCCTCGACGGCATATTCGGTGAGCAGTGCCTGCAACTCGGCTTGTGGGGCGAGCAGAATACGTTTCTGCGGTACGCGCGCACGCAACGCAATTGGCTCATCGACGAAGCAGCGAGCGACGGAGGTCCGTCGGTCATTGGACAGCTGCATCGACTGCCGGTCTCGAGCCACACGATCGACTGTGTCGTGCTGCCGCACGTACTCGACTACAGCGACCGACCGCACGCGATACTGCGTGAGGTCGACAGGGTCCTGACAGCGCACGGGCATCTCGTGATACTCGGATTCAAGACCGGCGGATTGTGGGGCGTACGGCGCCTGATTCCCGGTGCCGGCCTGCCGCCGGACGCGCATCACCTCGTGCCGGAACGGCGCTTGCGGGACTGGTTGAAGCTACTCGACCTGCGCATCCATGGCGTCACGCGTTTCTTTTTCCGCTGGCCGTTGCCGGGCATTCGCCGCCCGACCTCGTCGCGCTGGGAACGGCGCGGGCAGCGCTGGTGGCCGGAGCTGGCGGCTTGCTATATGCTCACGGCCCAGAAACGTGTCAGCACGTTGACGCCCGTGCGGCCGGTGTGGCGGCGCAAACCAAAGGTCGTCCCCGGGTTGGCAGAAACCACCAATCGAGTCTCCCGCATCCGTTTTGACCAAGACAGTTGAGATCTATACCGACGGCGCCTGTCGAGGCAACCCGGGACCAGGTGGCTGGGGTGCGCTGCTCATCGCAGGCAAGCGTCGCAAGACGATGCACGGTGGCGATCCCGAGACGACGAACAATCGCATGGAGCTAACCGCCGCAATCGAGGCGCTGAACGCGCTCAACGGTCCGCGCAGCGTGCGCTTGTACACAGATTCCAAATACGTTATGCATGGCATCAACGACTGGATGCCGAACTGGAAATACCGCGGCTGGAAGACCGCGGCGAGAAAGCCCGTGAAGAACAAGGATCTTTGGCAGGCATTGGACGATGCGCAAGGCCGCCACGAGATCGAATGGATATGGGTCAAGGGTCACGATGGCGACCCGGGCAACGAGGAAGCCGACGCGCTTGCAAATCGTGGAATAGATGAGCTATGAGACAAATCGTTCTCGACACCGAAACTACCGGCCTCTCGACGAGCCACGGCCACCGCATCATCGAAATCGGCTGTATTGAGCTCCTGAATCGTCGCCTGACGGGCCGTGAGTTCCATCGTTTCCTGAACCCCGATCGCGAAATCGACGAGGGTGCAGAAGCCGTGCACGGTATCAGTCGCAGCGATCTCGAGACGGCGCCGCGCTTTCCCGAGATCGTCGACGACCTGCTCGACTTTCTGAAGGATGCGGAACTCGTTATTCACAATGCCGAGTTCGATGTCGGCTTTCTCGAACATGAACTCAAACTCATGCAGCACGCGCAACCGAAGATAACGCATCACGCGACGGTGCTCGATACGCTGAAGGTCGCGCGGCAGATGCACCCGGGGCAGCGCAACAGCCTCGATGCATTGTGCAAACGCTATGAGGTTGACGCTTCGAAACGCGACGTGCACGGCGCATTAATCGATGCCGAGTTGCTGGCGCGCGTCTACCTCGCGATGACCGGCGGCCAGACGGCGCTGTCGCTGGATGCGGACGTCGAGCAGGCGGCAAGGAGTGTGCAGGCGTCAACCGGCGCGCAACGCGATGGCGATCTCAATCTCGTCGTCATCAGAGCGAGCGCGGATGAAGTCGCGTCGCACGAGGCAATGCTGGAAAATATAAGAAAATCAGGCGCTTGTGTGTGGGACCAGTCACCTGCGGATCGCTGACCGAGTCCGTCAGGACACGATTTGGCAGCCACAGCGAGCGGGCAACCTGTTCCGAATAGCGCAAACCGTCTAGAATCGCTCGTTCGCTTTATAAGGAAAACAATATGGCGCACACGACAGCGGCCGCGCTGCGCGCGAACTTCCTCGGCAATTCACCGGTCTGGTACAAGCAGACGATCGTCGCGTTCCTGATTCTGAACCCGATCGTGGTGGTCTACGACCCGTTTCTCGCCGGTTGGGTGCTGGTATTGGAGTTCATTTTTACGCTGGCGATGGCGCTCAAATGCTATCCGCTGCAACCCGGCGGGTTGCTCGCGGTTGAAGCAATCGTGCTCGGGCTGGCAACACCGGAAATGGTGTTTCACGAGGCTGAAGTGAATTTCCCGGTGATCATGCTGCTGATGTTCATGGTCGCGGGCATCTATTTCCTGCGCGAGATGCTGCTGTATACGTTCACCAAGATCCTGCTCGGTGTGCGTTCGAAGATACTGTTGTCGCTGCTGTTTTCGTTCACGGCGGCGTTTTTGTCGGCGTTTCTCGATGCGCTGACCGTGACGGCCGTGATTATCACCGTGGCCGTAGGATTTTTCGGCGTCTACCACAAGGTTGCCTCGGGCAAGAAACTGGATCTCGATCACGATCCCTCCACGGACGATGAAGTCGTCGAGCTGCATCGCGAGGACCTGACGAAGTTTCGCTCGTTCCTCAGAAACCTGATGATGCACGGCGCGGTCGGCACGGCGCTCGGCGGTGTCACGACGCTGGTTGGCGAGCCGCAGAATCTCCTGATTGCCGAAATCATGGGCTGGGAATTCATGGAGTTCTTCTGGAAGATGGCGCACATCTCGATGCCGGTGCTCGTCGTCGGTCTGATCACCTGCGCCTTGCTCGAGGTGACCGGGACATTCGGTTATGGCGCGCAGCTGACGCCGAAAGTCCGCGAAGTTCTCGAGGAGTACGACCGGGAGATGACGGCACAGCGCAGCAAGGCCGAAAGCACGGTCATCGTCGTGCAGGCGGTTGTCGGCGTCATTCTCGTTATTGCGCTTGGCAATCACCTGGCCGAGCCGGGTGTCGTCGGCCTGCTTGTCATCGTTCTTGCAACGGCGCTCAACGGCGTCACGGAAGAACATCGCATCGGCCACGCATTCGAAGAGGCGTTGCCGTTTACGGCGCTGCTCGTCGTGTTCTTTGCGATCGTCGCTGTCATCGACAACCAGGGGCTGTTTTCACCGGTCATCGACTGGGTCATGACCTACGACGGCAAGACTCAGGAAGCGCTCTTTTTTATGGCGAACGGCGTGTTGTCGATGATCAGTGACAACGTGTTTGTTGCGACCGTGTACATCACCGAATTGCAGGAGCTGTTCCTGAACGGTGAGATCACGCGCGAGCAGTTCGACAAGCTGGCTATCGCCATCAATACCGGGACCAACATTCCGAGTGTCGCGACGCCCAATGGCCAGGCGGCATTTCTGTTCCTGTTGACCTCCGCGCTGGCGCCGCTGATTCGCCTCTCCTACGGGCGCATGGTCATCATGGCTTTGCCGTACACGATCACGATGAGCATTGCGGGTCTCGCCGCACTTTGGTACCTGGGGTAGGTGCGACGCATCGCCGCGCGAACATGCGCAACATGTGCTATTTAGAGCGCCATGTCTTTTGATATCAACAAACTACGCATCGGCGTAATCGGCCTCGGCTATGTCGGGCTGCCGCTTGCCGTCGAATTCGGCAAGCAATACCCGACGGTCGGTTTTGACGTCAAGGCCGCGCGCGTCGCAGAACTCGAGGCGGGTGTCGACTCGACGCTGGAGGCCACGGCTGAGGAACTCGAAGAGGCGAAGCATCTGAGCTTCACGACCGACGCGGCGAAGATCGCCGACTGCAATTTCTATGTCGTGACCGTGCCGACGCCCATCAGTGACAGTAATCGTCCGTTGATGACGCCCTTGCGCAATGCGAGCGAGACACTCGGCGACGTTATCAAGAAGGGCGACGTCGTCGTCTACGAATCGACCGTGTACCCTGGCGCGACCGAAGAGTTTTGCGTGCCGATCATCGAGAAAGGCTCGGGTCTGACGATGAACGAGGACTTCTTCGTCGGCTACAGTCCCGAACGGATCAATCCGGGTGACAAGGAGCATCGGCTACCGGCGATCCTGAAAGTGACCTCGGGTTCGACGCGCGAGACCGCGGATTTCATTGATAGTGTCTATCAGTCGATCATCACGGCCGGTACGTACAAAGCGTCCAGTATCAAAGTCGCCGAGGCGGCCAAGGTCATCGAGAACACACAGCGCGACGTCAATATCGCACTGATCAACGAACTGGCGATGATTTTCGAGCGTGTCGGCATCGACACCGAAGAGGTTCTCGAGGCGGCCGGCACCAAGTGGAATTTCCTGCCGTTTCGTCCGGGGCTCGTTGGCGGGCACTGCATCGGCGTCGACCCGTATTATCTAACTTACAAAGCGCAGCAACTCGGCTATCACCCGCAGATGATCCTCGCCGGACGTCGCATCAACGACAACATGTCGCTGTACGTAGCCTCGCAAATCATCAAACGCATGGTGTCGCGCGGCATTCAGTTGCTAAAAGCGCGCGTGCTGGTGCTCGGTCTCGCGTTCAAGGAGAACTGCCCCGATGTGCGCAACACCAAAGTCGTCGAGATCATCAATGAGCTCGCGTCTTACGGCGCCAAAGTCGATGTCTGCGACCCGTGGGTCGATGCCGAAGAGGCGAAGTACGAATATGGCATTGACCTGGTCAATGAGCCCGAGAAAGGGGCGTATGATGTGGTGGTCGTTGCGGTTGCGCACGACCAGTTCAGGGAACTGGGCGAGCAGGGAATTCGCGACTTTGGCAAGGAAACCTCTATTTTGTATGACATCAAGTACGTGCTGCCGGCTGACGCCGTCGACGATCGCTTGTAAGGAATAGATTAACTTGAAAGTTCTCGTCACAGGCGCCGCCGGTTTCATCGGCTTCTTTACTGCCAAGCAGCTGCTTGAGCGCGGCGACACCGTCGTCGGCCTCGATAACTTCAATGACTATTACGACGTCACTCTGAAAGAGTCGCGCGCGGCGGTTCTTGACGGCTTCGACAATTTCTCGATGGTGCGCATCGATCTCGCGGATCGTGCAGCGATGGACACGTTATTTGCGAAAGAAAAGTTCGGCAAAGTCGTGCATCTCGCGGCGCAGGCGGGCGTGCGCTACTCGCTCGAGAATCCGCATGCTTACATCGACAGCAATATCGTCGGCACGCTGCATATCCTCGAAGGTTGCCGGCACAATGAGGTCGAGCATCTCGTCTACGCCTCGTCGAGCTCAGTGTATGGCGCTAATACGACGATGCCGTTTTCGATTCATCAGAATGTCGATCACCCGCTCGCGCTTTACGGTGCAACAAAAAAAGCCAACGAGCTCATGGCGCACACCTATTCGAGCCTCTACGGTCTGCCGACAACAGGGCTGCGGTTCTTCACGGTCTATGGTCCGTACGGCCGTCCGGATATGGCGCTGTTCATGTTTACGAAGAACATCATCGAGGGCAAATCCGATCGACGTGTTCAACTACGGCAATCACAAGCGCGACTTCACGTACATCGAGGACATCGTCGAGGGCGTCATTCGCACGATGGACCACACGGCACAGCCGAACGAAGCGTGGGATCCGGCGAACCCGGATCCGGGGACCAGCCGGGCGCCCTACCGTCTCTACAACATTGGCAATCAGCAGCCTGTCGAGCTCATGAGATACATCGAGGTGATCGAAGAGTGCGTTGGCAAGACAGCCGAGAAGAACTTGTTACCGCTGCAACCGGGCGACGTTCCGGATACCTGGGCAGACACGGCAGATCTCGTGGCTGACGTCGACTATCAGCCGTCGACGCCCATCGAAGTGGGTGTCAGGAACTTCGTGGACTGGTATCTTGAGTTCTACAAGGACGAACTCAAACAAAGTGCATAAGAGCGATATTCAGGTTGGCTAAGAGCTACACCGACAGAAAACTCTCCGCACGCTATCCGACTGACCTGAAGGCCTGGCAGGCTCTCAAGTCGCACTACGCGGATATGCGCAAACGTGAGCTTGCCCAGCTATTCGCGCGCGATGCCGCGCGGCCAGAGCGATTCACGTTAAGCGCCGGCAACCTGACGCTCGATTACTCCAAGAATCACGTCAACACGACGACGCGCAAGTTGTTTGCCCGGCTCGCGAAAGAGGCGAGCGTGCCGGCCGCGATCGAAGCGATGTTCGCGGGTGAGCCGATAAACCGGACGGAAGGCCGCTCCGTGCTGCATGCCGCACTGCGGTCAAAGATTTCGGATCAGGTAGCGCTCGAGACGCCCGGTGTCAGGGAGATCTGGGAGGTTCTCGCGAACATGGAGGAGTTCGTCGATGCGGTGCACTCGGGTGTGATCAGCGGCAGCAACAGCCGGCGGCTGACCGACATCGTCAATATCGGCATTGGCGGGTCGGATCTCGGCCCGGTCATGGCGAGTCGCGCACTAAGGCCATACTGGAAAATCGATATGCGCTTCCACAGTGTGTCCAACATCGATGGCACACAGCTTGCCGACCTCACCGACGAGCTGGATCCCGAGCGCACCTTGTTTGTGATCTGTTCCAAGACGTTTACGACGCTGGAGACCATGACCAATGCGCACGCGGCGCGTAACTGGATCGTCGAGAGGCTGGGTCAAAGTGCTGTGGAGCACCATTTTGTTGCGGCCTCGACCAACCACGATGCGATGAATGCGTTCGGTATCAATCCGAAGTATCGCTTCGGCTTCTGGGACTGGGTTGGCGGACGCTATTCGCTGTGGTCGGCTGTCGGGCTATCGCTGGCGCTGGTTGTCGGCATGGAAACGTTTTATCGATTACTCGCCGGTGGCCGCGTCATGGACCTGCATTTTCGGCAGGCACCGATGGACGAGAACATGCCCGTACTGCTCGCGCTGCTCGGCGTCTGGTACAACAATTTTTTTGGCGCCCGGACGCAGGCCATCCTGCCGTACGATAACCGCCTCGATCGATTTCCTGCCTACTTGCAGCAGCTGCAAATGGAATCGAGCGGCAAGTCCGTGCGCATGGACGGCAAGGCCGTCAAATGCAACACGGGCATGATCGTCTGGGGCGAGGCGGGCAACAATGCACAGCATTCTTTTTATCAGCTGCTGCATCAGGGCACGCGGCTGGTGCCCGTTGATTTTCTTTTGCCGGTCAGGACGTCGGGTGCGGATCAGTCACAGCAGGATCTGGCCATCGCAAACTGCCTTGCGCAGTCCGAAGCGCTAATGGATGGATTCAATGCGAAGGATCTCGAACCGTATCGCGTGCATCCGGGTAATAATCCGAGCAATACGATTCTGTTCGAGGAGCTGACGCCTGAAACGCTCGGACAACTGATCGCGCTATACGAACACAAGGTGTTCGTCGAAGGCGTGATCTGGGGCATCGACTCGTTCGATCAGTGGGGCGTGGAGCTCGGCAAGAAAGTCGCGGTGTCGCTTGCCGATGTGGTGGCGGGCCAGGCGCGCTATGCAGGCAGCAACGCTTCCACCCGGAGTCTCCTGAGCGCGATCAAGAAGCTCCACCTTTAGGAGCCCGCCCCCGTAAACGCAATAAACCAGCGGGCGATCGCGTCTGCTACCATTTGTCGAATGCGCCGCACCGTCCAAATCCTCTTGGCACTCTTCGCGTCAACCGCTATCGCCGGCCCGAATATACCGGCCGGTGACCTGGCACTGCGTCATGATATCCAGCGCCTCGCCGACCATGACGTGATCAAAGGCACGATTACGACCTGGCCGCTGGCCTGGGGTCCCATTCTCAACGATATTGAGAACGCAGATGCAGCCAGTCTGCCGCCAGCCGTCGTGGATGCGCTCATGCGCATCAGGCAGCGCGCGAACTGGGAAACGCAGACCGATGAAATCACCTTCAATACAAAGGTCGGGGTCGCCGACAACGCGACACGCATCCGCTCTTTTCAGAACACGCCGCGTGGCAGGGCGGAGGTATCGGCCGGGCTGTCATGGATAGCTGATTGGTTCAGCGCAGATCTCAATGTCCAATATGTTGATTCCGCGCAGGATGACGAAGACCTCAGGTTTGATAACAGCATGCTAGGTGCGGTCATCGGAAACTGGTCAGTCGCTGCCAGCACACAAGAGCGCTGGTGGGGTCCTGCCTGGGACGGCAGCCTTATACTGTCCAACAATGCGCGGCCATTCCCGTCGCTGACCATTGATCGAGTCTTCACAGATGCTTTCGAGACCAAGTGGCTGAGCTGGCTGGGCCCTTGGGATCTCAGCGTGATGTTTGGGCAGCTGGAGAAGGAGCGCGCGGTACCGAACGCGCAGTTCTTCGGCATGCGCTTCAATTTTCGTCCGATACCTTCGCTCGAAATCGGTTTGTCGAGAACCGCACAGTGGTGCGGTGATGATCGACCATGCGGTTTTGACACCTTTACGGATTTATTCCTGGGCCGGGACAACATCGGCGATGCAGGAATCGGTGAGGATAACGAACCAGGCAATCAGTTGGCCGGTCTGGATTTTCGCTGGGCGCCAAGATTTCGGAAGATGCCAATTGCTGTCTACGGGCAGTTCATCGGCGAGGATGAAGCCGGTGGTTTTCCGAGCCGTTACATGGGCCAGTTTGGTATTGAGTGGTCCGGTTATCTGTTCGAATCGCTGGTCGTCGCAGTACTTTGTGGAATATTCCGGGCACGAGCTTGCCGATTTCACGAGTCCAGCAAACTGTATAATTGCGCATACAACCACAGCATTTATCAGACCGGCTACCGGTTTCGCGGCCGATCGATCGGTCACGGTGCCGACAACGATGCCGAGCTGATCTCTGCTGGCCTGGTGCTCGTCGACGCGGACGATACGCAGTGGCGCGCGCTTGCTCCGATTGGGTGAGCTCAATGCGGGGGGTCGCCGGATTCGACGGAACACGCTCACGCCGACGCCGCAGGACATACGTTAGTATCGACGTCTCGCACAGCCGCGCGTTTCGGTTTGGCGTACTCGATGTCGGCGTTGGCTATGAGGACATTCGATGACGCAACTGCCGGGACATCTTCGAGCGAGGGTCGCGTGTACCTGCAATGGCGCAGTTCGTACTAGGCGCAGTATGGGTACGCTCGGGTTCAACGCTGGTACAATCCGGCGGTCAAATCGCGGGATAAGTCCTTAGAATTCATGCACCTCAAAAAAATCAACGTCGAGTCTCGGTCGCAACACCGCATGAGAAACCGAAGTAATACCATTCAATGGATTTGCGCCTTTCTTTTTGTTTGGCAGTGCGTTCTTTTCGCACCGTCAGCAGTGGCACAGTCAGTCAACCTAACCGCACAACAGCAACTAATGCTCAGCCAGCTGCCGTCGGCGCAACGAGAGCAAGCATTGCAGGCGTTGCGGCAGAACAGTGGTCAGGCCCAGCGCGTTGGCCAGCCGGTTAGGGAATCGGCGGACACGCCGTCTCCAGATTTGTCTCCCGTGGTAGCCGCCGCACCTGTAGGCGAAATTCAGCGAGCGAGCGCCGACAGCCGGCTTGTAATCAGTCTTACGCCGAAAGAGTCGATGACCGACCGCGAACTGCAAGCGTTGCGTGAGGATTTGGCGATGAGTCGCCTTGAGGGGAGTCGCACGTTCGTTCTCGATGAGAACGGGGTACTTGTCGCTACTCGGCATTCAATCAATTCCAATTCTCGGGCTCACAGAGCCGGATATCGAGCGCAGACTCGGTGCTGAGCCGTTGCTAGCTCACTTTGAAATTGATGCGCGCATTCTCGACACCGAGCCAACGGGTGCCGAGGCGCTCAAGCCGTTCGGTTACGACATTTTCGAACCCAGAGAGGCGAGCTTCGATCCGCCGATGACGGGGCCGGTGCCGCCGGATTACGTGCTCGGATCCGGGGATACAGTCCGCGTGCAGCTGTTTGGCAACGTCAACGGCATCTATGAAATCGATGTCACGCGCGATGGCATCCTGAATCTGCCCGAGATCGGACCCGTCACGGTAGCAGGCCTGCCGTTCTCGGAATTCAGAGAAGACGTCAATCGGCGTGTCAAGGAAATGCTGATCGGCACGCAGGTCAGCGTGACGATGGGGCAGTTACGCACGATTCGCGTATTTGTGCTCGGTGACGCCAATCGTCCCGGCTCCTACGTGGTCGACAGCCTTGCCACGATCAGCAGCGCGTTGTATCGCAGCGGTGGCATTAGTCGCGTCGGGTCGCTGCGGGACATTCAGCTCAAGCGCAGCGGTAAGGTCATCGCGAGACTCGATCTTTACGATTTGCTGCTGAAGGGCGATACGTCGGGCGATAGCCGACTGCAGCCGGGCGATGTAATTTTCGTGTCGCCGATCGGCACGCAGGTTAGCGTCGTCGGCGCAGTCAGGCGTCCCGCGATTTACGAAACACGCGGTAAAGATACGGTCAGCGACGTCATTGCGATGGCGGGGGGCTTACTGCCCGGACGCCTATCCGGACGGCGCTCGCATCGAGCGCATCGAGGCCGGCCAGGAGCGGATCGTCATCTCCATCGACGCCGACAGTACTGCGGCAACAAGCACATGCCTGTGAGCCCGGCGATGTCTTGATGATCCCGAGTGTTTTGCCGCGAATTCGAACGCGTCGTGACGCTAACCGGCCATGTGCATCGGCCGGGGCCATACAATGGCAGGACGGTATGCGGCTTACCGATCTAATCGGCTCGGCGCTTGAACTAAAGCCTGGAGCCGACATGGACTACGTCTTGGTGCGGCGCGAGAACCCGAACAATCGACGCGTGAGTGTGGTGTCCGCAAATCTAGGTATAGCACTCGCGGATCGATCCTCAACACAGAATATTGCCTTAACGGCGCGCGACACAGTGCACGTATTTAGCCTGGCATTCGGCCGCCAGTACGTGATCGAGCCTATTCTGCAGGAGTTGCAGCTGCAGTCGCAATTTGGCCGGCCGTACCGGGAAGTTAGCGTCACTGGCCGTGTCAAGGCGCCGGGGACCTATCCACTCGAAACCGGCATGCGCGTCAGCGATCTCATCCGAGCCGGCGGTAATTTGGCCGAAGAGGCGTATGCGCTCAAGGCTGAGATCGCCAGATATGTAGTCTTTAATGGTGAGTATCGCAGTACGACAGTTGTCGATGTCAACCTCGATGCAATCCTCCGCGGTGTCGAGTCTGCCGACCTGGTTCTCGAGGAGCATGACGACCTGAGAATAAGCGCAGTCCCGGAATGGGACGCAGTGGCCACTATTGATCTTGAAGGCGAGGTGAACTTTCCGGGCAGGTACCGCATTCGCCGCGGTGAGACATTGCGGCAAGTGCTCGGACGTGCAGGTGGTCTGACTGATGAAGCTTTCGCGGAGGGCGCGATCTTCTTACGTGAGGCGCTGCGTGAAAGAGAGCAGGAGCAAAAACGGATCCTCGCCAACAGACTCGAAGCGGACTTGACGTCTCTGTCATTGAAAAAAACGGATATGAGCGGCGACGAGACACTAACGACCGGTAAAACACTGCTTGCGCAGCTCCGTGAAACAGAAGCGGTTGGCCGACTCGTCATCGATTTCGACCTCATAACTGCGGCGGGTCAGAATGCCAATTCAGCCGGGGATATCGAGCTTCGGGAAGGAGATAGGCTACTGATACCTAAGAGATCCCAGGAAGTGATGGTTATTGGTGAAACCCAGCAGAACGTTTCGCACTTTTACCAGCCCGGTCTTGCGCAGCAGGACTACATCAACATGAGTGGAGGCCTGACGCGTCATGCAGACAAAAAGCTCATTTATGTGGTCCGCGCCAATGGAGCGGTGGTAACTGGAAATCGTTCGAGGTGGTTTGGCAGAGGTAAGGGAAGCGAAATACGACCCGGAGATACCATTGTTGTGCCATTGGAAGTGGACCGAATTCGGCCGCTGACGTTCTGGGGGAATGTGACGCAGATTCTCTATCAAGCTGCTATTGCTGCTGCTGCCGTCAAGACGTTTGATAGGTAATTCGCGCGCGATATAGCTGTAGTGGTGCAAATCTGTGCGGTTGGGAATGAAGAGACTATCGCGTATTGAATCGACCTGTGATGACAGAGTCGGACGTATTTGAGGGGTCACGACAATGGTCGAAAATCAGCAGACAGTAGCGCCGCGCCATTTTGATGACGAGATAGATCTTCACGAGTTATCCCTTGTGCTGTGGTTAGGCAAATGGCTGATATTTGGCGTCACAATTGCCGTAACCGCAATTGCTGTGTTTGTAGCATTAATGCTTCCAAATATTTATCGGGCAGAAGCCCTGGTATCGTCAAACCAAGACGCGGGCGCTCGCGGTTTAGCCGCGGTGGCTGGCCAATATGGTGGTTTGGCTAGTCTGGCCGGATTGGAATTTGGGAATAGCCATACGGACAAGTTGGCCCTCGGTCTCGAGATACTGGAATCGAGGAAGTTTATTTCTGAGTTTATCGAGCGCCATAACATTCTGGTACCGTTACTGGCGACAGATGGCTGGGACTCGAAATCTGGCAAGCTAAAGATTGATCGAGATAAATATGATAGTACAAATAGTGAGTGGACAAGAAAGGTCAGGCCACCCAGGAAATCTATGCCTTCGCCGCAAGAAGCATACGAGGCTTTCAGAGCTATCTTGTCAGTAGAACAAAACCAGTCGGGGTTCGTAACGATAGCTATCGAGCACTATTCACCAGATATTGCAAAACAATGGGTTGATTGGCTAATCGAAGACCTAAATTCTACGGTCATGCAGCAAGACGTTATGGAGGCCGAGCAAGCTATTGAATATTTGAGAAAGCAGATCGAGAGCACTGCACTAGCGGGTCTGCAAAACGTATTTTTCGGATTGATTGAAGAGCAAACCAAGACAATGATGTTGGCGAGGGTCTCCAGCGAATACTTATTAAGGACGGTGGATCCGGCTTTCAAACCTGAGAAAAAGGCAAAACCTCGGAGATTAGCGATAGTCTCTCTTTCTGCCCTATTAGGCTTTCTTTTCTCCATAGCGTTTGTTGTCCTGTCGACTACAATACGTCGAGGAAATGTCCGCTAGGTCGATATCGTTAGTTCTGCAAAAAGCATACATACAGTTACCAAGATATTGCTAACGCCATACTTCCTGACGGTAGAACGCTTCTTTACCTTCGCGGATATTCTAAGCCTTTTTGTGCTGCGGTTAGACTTCGCCATCTGGCTCATTGATATAGTGGTTCGCAACAAAATGATGCCGCAAAATCTGGTTGATTTCATACCGTTTATGGCACTCAGAGCGCCAACTAAGCTGATAGATTTTCTCTATTGCATAGACTACAAATGACTCTATTTCGCCGATTCCAGGTAATTCGTGACGGCAAAGGTCTACGTACGGAGCTAATTCGTGGCGGGATAGGTAGTGTTGTCATCAGGGTCGTGCATCTCATATTAGAGTTTACTCTTGCGATGATGTTGGCGAGGATTCTCGGAGCGCACGACTACGGAATATATGCGTATGCGTTCGCGCAGATGAGGATCCTCGCGATTCCCGCGCAAGCCGGCCTGCCTACGCTGGCCGTACGCGAGGTCGCAGCGTATCAAGCCAGGAAAGAATGGGCGCATTTACGCGGTCTTTTGATCAGGATGAATCAAATCACGTTTTCCCTTGCAGTTCTGATTGGAATCATCGCTGCGTTCGTTGCCTGGGTCCTAATGGAGCGTGATTGGACAGAACAATACGAGACTTTCCTTTGGGCGCTAGTTCTTCTTCCCTTGATGGCGCTTGGAAATATTCGTGGATCAGCTCTGCGTGGACTACATAGGGTTGTGCTGGGACAACTGCCGGAAAACGTGCTGAGGCCTGGTTTTTTTGTTTTCTTGATTTTGGCGTCGACCATGTTTGCAGGTTCGGTCAATATGATGCCGTCTGCTGCCATGGCAATGCATGCTGTTTCGGCAGCCATTGCGTTTGGCATTGGGGCATGGTTGCTGATGAGGTACCTACCTGAAAACGTCAAATCGGTTCAGCCGATGTATGAGTCGCGACGCTGGATTCGAAGTGCGATTCCCTTATCGATGATTATGGGTCTGATGGTTATTAATAACCAGTCTGCAATGATTGTGCTTGGCATCTTCTCAACTCCCGCAGACGTTGGGTTAT
Source organism: uncultured Gammaproteobacteria bacterium (assembly GCA_963711285.1). Taxonomy (GTDB): domain Bacteria; phylum Pseudomonadota; class Gammaproteobacteria; order Steroidobacterales; family Woeseiaceae; genus UBA1847. Next base: position 68,491 of record CAVQDJ010000007.1, read on the forward strand.
TCGGGGTGGCACTCCAGGTCGCGCTCGTGGTTACCGTTCCGCTGACCGCAGTGAATGTGGTGATTGCTCCTCACATTTCTCACCTTAATACTCACGGAGATCTTCAGAAACTGCGGCGGGTATCTACGTGGAGTGCACGAATCATATTGCTTGCTTCGCTCGCAATCGGAGCAATGCTTTTGGTTTTCGGGGAGTTGATACTCCGTACAGCGTTTGGCGAGGAGTTCGTGCGAGCGTATTTTTCACTGGCAATTCTTTGCGTAGGCCATTGTCTGGGCGCAACAGTAGGAGCCTCGATGATTCTGCTCAATATGACCGGAAATGAGCGGCGGGTTCGAACCGCTTTTGCCGTAGCGGCGACAATAAATGTCCTGTGCAGCCTTGTCCTTATCCCTATTCTTGGTCTTATTGGCGCTGCCATTTCGGTTGCGCTAAGTCTGACAATCCTGAACTTCACGCTAGGTTGGTCCGTTCAAAAATGGCTTCGAATAAATCCGACAGCATTTTCACGTTCAATTTCGCACAATAATCACCATGCTGGATAGGTCAATCGTGGGCAAATCGCTTCGCGTATCAGATGATACGGTCATAAAAAAAGGTGATCCGGCACTGATGCGCGTGGAGGTTGAGAAAATGACTCGCGCGTATCAAGTGGGCAAAGACTGTGGCCTGTTTGACGTGCCGCGGATTCTGGATTACAACGACGTCGAAGGGCGCCTTGTCATGGAACGTATCCCAAATATAAGGGGAATAAGGTGGTCGAGGCTGACGGGTTCCGGACGCAAGAATCTTTTCGACCGAGTCGGTCGCGCATTGTCCGCCATTCATCAGTCTCTGAAATTACCGGACGCAATGATTATACCGCTTTGTGCAGATCTGGAGCACAAAGGAAGCGAGGTCTTCTTGCACGGTGATTTTAGTGGTGAGAATGTTTGTGTGACCGAAGGGCAGTTTCCGAACATCGTCCTGCTGGATTGGCAAATGACCGAAATACATGGCGGAAAATGTACGTTTGGGACCAGATATTTTGATGTCGCCTGGTTCATCAATAACTTATTCACAAGGCCAATCTACAGGCACCTCCGAAGACCCGGTGCGGGATTATCGGCACAAATGTTTTTTGCGCGGGTATTTCAGGAGAAGCAACAGCAGTTGTAATAGTGAAGATTTTTCGCGATATCATAGAAAGTTCTACGAGTTTAAGGTCAGTTCACGGAAACGAAGTCTTCCGATTGGAAAGAGATTGCTACTAATGCCCGGACATAAACTCTGGGATCGATTCATCGAGTCGCAGAACGACGCAGGCAGTCATGACGATTGATTATCGAGACTCACATCAGGATCCGGGCAAGGGTCAGTCGTACCATAGGCAATTCACCAATAATCCGTACCGTTCATTGATCTGGGAGATCGAGCAGAAGGTTCTCAGCAGGATTGTCCAAAAGAATCTTCGTGACAGAGACGTGCGGCATCTTGATTTCGCCTGTGGGACCGGGCGAATTTTGGAATATCTTCAGAACGATGTAGATACGTCGGTCGGCGTAGATGTATCGGAGAGCATGCTAAATGTTGCGAGAAAGCGGCTTACAAATTGTGAGATTATTAATGCCGATATTTCGAAAAGCGATGCATTGAATGGGAGAAAGTTCGAATTGGTTACGGCTTTTCGCTTCTTTCCGAACGCGCAAGATGATTTAAGAACAGACGTGCTAAGGCGCATTGTTTCACACTTGAGTGATGACGGAGTATTGGTATTCAATAACCACAAAAACTATACCAGCACCGTCTTCAGTCTGGGTCGGCTGATAGGCCGAAAAGACTTGCATGCAATGAAATCAGACGAAGTCGAAGATCTCGTCAACTTTGCCGGCCTGGAGATTGTCGATGCGTATCATATAGGCGCAATTCCAGCCACTGACCGATATTTGTTTGTGCCGATTTGGTTGCTTAGACCAGCCGAGAATTTCTTATCGAGGTTCAAAATATTCGAAAAGCTTTCTTTCAATATCATTTATGTATGCAAACGTCGTCTTCAGATCAAGCAAGAAGAAAAGTCGGAGATCCAATGAAAATCGCATTGCTCGGCGACTTGGCGTTTTTCGGAAGATATTCAAGTGACTCTAATTCTCGTGTTCGAGAGTACTTTCAGAAAATTGCCAAATATTTGCATAAATATGACTATGTCATCGGTAATCTCGAGACACCGTTTGTGACAGACGGAAAAGCGTTTGGTGCGAAATCGGCATACATTAGGTCAAACCCGGTCAACGTAGGTCTACTGTCATTTCTGAATGTTAATGTAGTGAATCTAGCCAACAATCATATATTTGATTATGGGCTTGATGGATATCGATGCACTCTGGAAACATTGGCGGGCGAGGGCGTTGACTATTTCGGTGTTGAAGATCGACAGATTGAGATCAATCACGAAAATGCTCAAATTGCCCTTCACGGCTATTGTAGCTATAACACAAACCCACTTGGTATTTCGAGGGACGGACAACCGGGGGTAAACCGGCTTCATGTAGCGAAAGTCGAGCGAAAACTACTGGACAACCACCAACGAGGTCTGTTGAATATTGTTAGCGTTCATTCAGGTCTTGAGCATATCAACTATCCCAGCGTCGACGACATAAGAATGGCGCGACAGTTCGCGGAGATTTGTCCCTATGTCTACTACGGCCACCATCCTCATGTAGTGCAGGGGATCGAGGTCATCCGAAATGCGCTTATTTGCTATAGCCTTGGTAACTTCTGTTTCGACGATGTATATACCGATAAATCCAGCATTCCGCTGATCCAGCAGAGTGACAATAATCGTACGGGTCTGATAGTCGAGCTTGATGTGATTGGCGGGAATGTAGTGCAGTATCAACTTACGCCGATCTTTCTCGGGCGTGAGAGATTAGAGGTAGGAGTGCAAGGTGCGTTGGACATGATCGCGGGTTACTCTGATGCTTTACGTAATGTTGATGAAAGCTATCGACATCATAGATCCAAATTAATAAACGAATACCTAAGCAGGCGAAAGAAACTGCGCGATCTTAACTGGTATCTTAAGCGGCTAAATTTCAACTCGGTCAAGTTGTTACTCAGCGCCAGGATGAATGAATATCGGTATCGGAAGAACATAGTAAGGTTCTTGCGGTGAGTACTTTACCAGTCGCTTTGCAAACCTTCTGAGGGAAGAACACAGCGTCAGGCGCAACTGTTATGAGAGTTTGGTCAGCACCGTGAGACTGCGAATTCATGTACTCCTCATCATCGCTGTTGTTGTCGCGCCGTTCACGTTGCTGAGAGTTTCATTTTTCGGTATTGCAGAGTTGCTTATCGTATTGGTCTTTTTGCATCAAGCGACGAAGAGTTTGCTTCGTTCGAAGCTCAGCGAATTCGTCCTTACAAAATTTTGGCTGGCGTTTATCTTTGTCAGTTTGATCGGAATGTTTGTCAACGTGCATTTTCTTGACGATATGACCAGCACTTTTCGACTTATTTCTTTCGACTTATTGGCATATCTTTTTATTCTTATTACATGCTTTAGCCTGGAACGACTGATTACACACAGCTCTTTTGATGTCATCCATTTTACAAGCCATATATTCTTATTCTCCGGAATAGTATTTGCGGGGCTTTTCGCTCTAAGCTTTTTTCAAGACGACGTGATTGGGCTGCCCTTGACCTATTATGGTCATTTCGCGCCATTGGCGGATAATTTACATCAAATCTCAATGTTCCTTGTCCCGATGCCATTCATAGGGCTTGCGGCTCTATTTTACGACAAGCAACTCAGGCATCGGTGGATTGTCCTCGCTTTGATTCCTTGTTTTGTACTTATGGCCATAAGTACGGGGTCGACTAAGGCACTCTTGGCGACGGTGGTAGGTACGTTTGTTCTTGCTTACTCGTTGCTAATCAGGTCTCTGGGCCGAAGGCTTTTTATTTCTGCCAATTTGATTTTCGCCGTGTTGGCGAGTTTTCTTATATTGAGAGCGGATTGGTTCAACGTGGTTAAATCGTTATTCGAACAATATGATGTCGGCGCAGCGCGTAGCTTGTTGTACGTGCAGAGTATTGACTTGTTTTGGGAGTCCCCATTTGTCGGGCGAGGGCCGGGGGGGCATGTAGAGCTATCCGGTCAGTTTTATGATGCGCATCAGACATTCCTGACAGTGTTGGTCCAGTCTGGTTTGATTGGAGCAGTACTTTTCATTGTGATGCTCGCGGGGATTTTGCGCAGGCTGATTCACGCGCCGGCATTGCTTGCAGCATTTTCGACGATTATGGTGTACGCAGCTGGTGGCGACATCATGAGGAGATTGCCTGCGTGGATCATGATTGTCGTAATGTGTCATTTTTTTGAGTCTCGGCGTTCCGCGAAATTCGTGGATCGTGAATTTGAAGAAAATAATGAGCGTCATTCCATTGCGTGATTCGAGGATATTCACAAATAGAGGCCTGGTATTCAAAACTTGGCGCAATTGATCTCTGGTAGGACGCGTGGCAGCCATCTACGATAATATATATCGCTTTGCGCCCATCTCATTCCAGAACGTAATGATCTCTGCGTATGGTTGGCGTTTAATGAAGCAACGTTACGGGGCGTCATATCACGCCGCGGCAGAGCATTTTCTCAGCAAGAAATACGGATCGTTAGAAGCGGAGCTCGCCACTCAACTTGATGAAACACGGAACTTGATCGCCTTCGCTAAGGCTAATAGTCCTTTCTATGCGGATCTTTACAAGGGAATTGACGTTTCCGATATTCAAACGATAGACGATTTGGCGGTACTTCCGATTGTCAGCAAAGAAATGTTCAGGGCGAACCTCGACAAAATCTACACTGTCTCGACTTCTGACGGTGTTGAGAGCTTCACGGGCGGAACCACGGGCAAGTCCTTGAGGGTATTGTTTACTCAAAAAGACTTTCAGACCCGAATGGCGTACCTGGATACATACAAAACGCGAATCGGAATCGACCCATTCCAATCGAGGAAAGCAACATTTAGTGGACGGGTGCTTACCAGCGGGGTTTTTCAAGGGAACAGAAAGATATTTTGGCGTAAGAATGCTTTCTATAATCAACGCTTGTATTCGACATTTGATTTAACAGACAAAAAGTTGCCCTATTACATTAAAGATCTGAATGCGTATAAGCCCGAAGTTTTAAACGGATTTGTTTCTGCTATTTATTCTGTAGCTAAATACATTGTTGACAAAAAAATTGGCCTCAGTTTTCAACCTAAAGCAGTTTTTACAACTTCAGAAACGTTACTACCCCATCACCGAGAAACAATTGAGCGGGCATTCAGTACGAGAGTATTCGATCAATACGCGTCCGGTGAGGGGGCTCCATTCATTACAGAATGCCTATTTGGGAACCTGCACTACAACTTGGATACTGGAGTAATTGAGGTTCCGAACGACCGAGACGGAGGGGGAATGCTCGTCACATCGTTTACAACGTATGGTACTCCGCTTATCCGCTATCAAATTGGCGATAATATTACTTTTCGGATCAGGGGCATGCAAGTGCGGTAACTGTAATCCTGTAGTGGATAGAATAGAGGGGCGAAGTGTCGATTTTCTATATTCGAAGGAGCGAGGGCAGGTAAGCCTGAGCCATCTGGCTGACGTTATTAAAGGTCTTCCAAATAGTGTAAAGGAGTTGCAGTTTGTTCAGGAGAAGCTGGATAGTATAACGATCAAACTCGTTATCGACGAAGCTCTTTATACCGAGCAGTCTGACGGGATAATTATGGAGGCGATGCGCCAGCGATTTGGTTACAAAGTGTTATTCAAAGTGCAACACGTTAGTGTCATTGATCGCGAAGCGAGCGGCAAATTCTCATTGATCAAGAACTTGCTCGATCAGAACATGTCGCCTGGCGTCAATTCTTTATGAAACTGCGGGTGCGGTTGTCGAATCTGTATTCGGATTCTTAATGGTTACTAATGAAGCTCTTATTGATAGCCAGTTTTGCTGAATCGATTGTTCCTTTTCGCGGCGCACTTATTAGATCTTTGGTTGAGCAAGGAACTGAAGTAATCGTAGCAGCACCAGGGTTGGAGTTGGAAAGCTCGTCGGCGAAGGAAATCGAAGCGATTGGGGCTACAGCGGTAGAGATACCTCTTGAGCGCACCGGCACAAATCCGGTTTGTGATTTGGTGCTTTCATGGCATTTGTTTCGGTTGATGCGTCGTATCAAGCCCGATATCGTGCTGGGCTACACGATTAAACCGGTGATTTACGGGTCATTGGTTGCGTGGCTGGCGAAGGTACCGCGACGTTTCGTACTCGTGACAGGATTGGGCTACGCTTTCACGGGCCCTCGTTCTGGCCCATTGGCGTTTGCAGCTAAATGGCTCTATCGGCGAGCGTTTGAAAGGGTGCACAAAGTGTTCCTGCAGAATCCTGATGATCTGGCGTTGTTGCGGCAACAAAACTTGCTGCCAGACCGTATCCCGACGGTCGTCGTTAACGGTTCCGGCATTGACCTAAGCGAATTCAAAGTCGAGCCGTTGCCGGTAGGCTCTGTCAATTTTCTGATGATTGGCCGACTACTTAACAACAAAGGTGTTCGTGAATACGCCCAGGCTTCTCAGCAAGTGAAATTGCGACATCCAAATGTTCGTTGTCGGTTGGTTGGATGGGTTGATGATAATCCAGATGCAATTGCTCGAGCAGAACTAGATTCCTGGGTTGAAGATGGAATTGTTGAGTACCTGGGCCGATTGCAAGATGTTCGGCCTGCAATTGCCAATTGCAGCGTCTATGTATTACCTTCGTACCGCGAAGGTACGCCACGTACAGTACTTGAAGCAATGGCAATTGGGCGCGCAATAATTACCACGGATGCGCCGGGGTGTAGAGAAACAGTCGTTGATGGGAAGAATGGAATCCTGGTACCTGTGGGTTCGGTCGCACAATTGGCGGATGCGATGTGTCGGTTTGTCGTGGACAGCGAGCTCGCGAAGACTATGGGCCGTCATTCGCGCGAGATTGCGGAAGCGAAATACGATGTGCGCAAAGTAAATGCCGTCATGCTGCATGAAATGGGCAACCCTAATTGAAAAAGGTTCGGTGGTACTTCGGGGATGGATAGCGCTATAAAAAGAGCCTTTGATATTGTCGTGTCGCTCTTGGTGCTCACGATATCCACGCCGATCATGGTTCTGCTCGTGTTCGTTGTTCGTTTTTCGCTGGGCGCGCCTGTTCTGTACACTCAGTCTAGGCCGGGTCGGCACGGCAAACTGTTTCGCATTTATAAGTTTCGCTCTATGACCTGCCAGCGTGATGCTCAGGGAAACTTGTTGCCCGACGTGCAGCGCCTGACGCGTGCAGGAAGAGTAATGAGAGCATTGAGCGTCGACGAATTGCCGACACTGTTGAATGTCCTCAAGGGCGAAATGAGCCTAGTGGGCCCTCGGCCACTACTCGTCGAGTATCTGCCGCTTTACTCCGCGAGACAAAATCGCCGACACGAGGTCAAACCGGGAATCACTGGCTGGGCGCAGGTCAATGGGCGCAACGCCCTCTCTTGGGAAGACAAGTTTGAGTTCGATATCTGGTACGTAGACAATCAGTCGCTTTGGCTGGATATTCGAATCATCGCCATGACGATAAGAAACGTATTTCTACGCGAGGGGATCTCGCATCCGGGCGAGGCGACGATGAAAAAATTCTCGGGTAATGGTTAAATAGCCACTGTCTTCACAATCCATCGCAGCGCGCATATTCGCTGGGCCATGCGCATATATGCCGATTCATCTGTATGTCTAACCGGCGCGATTTTTGCTCATGCATAGATTATTGATCATAGGTGCAGGTGGTCACGGTGTGGTTGTGGCCGACGCCGCAGAGTTGTCAAAAGAGTGGAGTCGAATCTCATTCATCGACGACGCTCACCCGAAAACCAAGAAGGTCGCCCATTGGGACGTTGTCGGAAGTTGCACGTCGTTGCCGCAACTGGCAGACGTTGCCGATGCAGCGATCGTCGCGATTGGCGATCCAGAGACTCGCCTAAAATTGATTGCCGCCGTGAAGCAGGCCGGTATTCCGTTAGTTAGTGTGTATCACCCGCGAGCAAGCGTAAGCGGCTTGGCGGAGATCGGAAATGGAACAGTCCTAATGGCCAATGCAGTAGTTAATGCTCGTGCCAAGGTTGGTGCTGGCTGCATCATCAACACAGCTGCCACTGTCGATCATGACTGCTGCATTGCTGACGGTGTACACATCGCTCCGGGTGCCCATTTGGCTGCAGATGTGCGTGTTGGAGAAAAGACCTGGATAGGCGCTGGCGCAACCGTGCGCGGGCAGATTAGAGTCGGCAGCGGAGTTGTGGTTGGAGTCGGCGCTGCTGTTGTCAATGACGTCCCGGATGGTCTCGTTGTGGTCGGTGTACCGGCGCGACCGATCCGGTCCTTAGCAAGAGTTCGCGGGACTCAAGTCCCATCCGCTTAGCAATTCTTCTTGGTGAGGAAACACATCTTGAATAAATGGCCGGTATACGCTGAGGACGAAGTCCAGGCCGTTGCCGATGTCTTGCGCGCCGGCAAGGGTAACTATTGGGCCGGTGACGCAGGGCGAAAGTTTGAGGCGGAGTATGCTGAGAATTGCGGTGCCAAGTATGCGATTGCGTTGGCCAACGGGACGGTTGCGCTGGAGTTAGCGTTAGCGGCTGCTGGAATAGGGCCCGGTGATGAGGTCATTGTTACGCCTCGTTCATTTGTTGCATCTGCAAGTTGTGCCATTCGGGTCGGTGCGCGCCCGGTGTTTGCCGACGTTTCCGCTGAGTCGCAAAATATCACGCCGGAAACTGTGAAAAACGCACTGACGCCATCTACCAAAGCGATCATCGCGGTGCACCATGCCGGCTGGCCCTGCGATATGGATGGCTTGATGTTGCTAGGCAGGGAACACAATTTAGTTGTGATCGAAGATTGTGCTCAGGCGCATGGCGCCAAGTACGACGGACGACCTGTTGGTGGATTAGGGCATATCGGCGCTTTCTCCTTTTGTCATGACAAGATCATCACAACCGGTGGCGAGGGCGGTATGCTCGTCACAAATGACACGAAAATTTGGGAAAAGGCCTGGTCTATCAAGGATCACGGCAAGAGCTACGAGGCCGTATTCAATCGGGACTATCCACCCGGTTTTCGTTGGCTGCATGAATCAATCGGTACTAACTGGCGCATGACAGAAATGCAGGCGGCAATCGGTCGAATCCAATTGCAAAAACTGCCTGGCTGGCAAAGACAACGCACTGAAAATGCGCACAGAATTGCCAATACACTGCGGAAGTACCCGTCGATTCGGATCCAGGACGTGTCCGCCAATATCGAACATGCCTATTACCGGCTATACGGCTTTCTGCAAAACGATGGTTTACGGGACGACTGGAACCGCAGGCGCATCCTCGACGCAATTGGCGAGCATGGTATTCCCGTCTATACGGGCAGTTGTCCGGAGATCTACCGCGAAAAAGCGTTTCAGGATCTCGGCCTTGCACCGCCGGCACCGCTGCCCGTCGCCGCAGAATTGGGAGAGACAAGTCTCGCGTTTCTTGTGCATCCGACAATGACGGATAGCGACATCGAACAAGCCTGCGACGCGATCAACACGGTATTCGATAGCGCATCGAAGTAGGCGAGCCGATTCGTTGCAGACTGAGGCGTCAACAAAACGAATCGAGTCGCGTTAATTTAATGCAGCTGCTGCTGACGACTTCGGCTTTCTTGTAGTCATCTGGTAATATCAGCCCACACCAAGCTGCCGGCTCGATCATCAGGCGATAGGGATTTGACCAAAGAGCGAGAAACCAGGCACAACAGGACTTCGCTTCGGATCTTTTGCAGCTGGCTCGTCTTCGTTTACTCACGCTGCCGCGACTTGCCAAGCAGGCGTCCATGATCGCAACGGACGCTGCGTCGTATCTCGCAAGCGCAGTGGTATCGTTCTGGCTGGTCTTCGGTACGCTCGAACTCAACGAGCAGGTTATCGCGATCGCAGCATTGGCGATCATCATCGCAGTGCCGGTGCATTGGGCGTTCGGCTTGTATACGTCGATCGTTCGCTACATTGGCCTGGCGCTTCTGAACGTCGGCTTTCGAGCAACGTTGGTGGTTACCGTTACGCTGATGGGGGTCAGTGCGTATGCGGGTTTCACAAGCGCACCAATCCGAATGGGCGTCATCTTCTGGTCGTTTTCTCTGATTTTGATTATCGGGGGACGACTCGCCGCACGCATGTTTCTTGTGCGGCGTAACCGCAGCCGTGAACGCGTAATCATCTACGGGGCCGGTGACGCCGGCGCGCAGCTCACTGCCGCGCTGTTCAACGGCGACGACTATTTTCCCGTTGCACTGGTTGACGACAATCGCGCACTTCACGACAAGCGCATTTACGGTTTGAGAGTTTATTCGCCGGCGCGACTTGAAACACTGGTGCGAAAAAGCGGCGCGACCGGCGTGCTGCTGGCAATTCCCAGTGCGACGAGGCGCGGTCGGCGTCAAGTTCTTGAGCGGCTATCGGAGTTTCCCGTCCGGGTACAAACGATACCTGAGTTCAAAGACATCGTATCGGGCAAGGCCGGCGTTGATGAGATCAAGGATGTCGATGTCAAAGATTTACTGGGCCGCGATCCTGTACCGCCAAACCCACGTTTACTTGCCGCATCGATAACGGGCAAGAACGTCATGGTGACAGGCGCCGGAGGCTCCATCGGTTCGGAGCTATGCAATCAGATTCTAAATCTGAACCCGAAGCGCCTAGTGTGTTTCGAGATCTCCGAACCGGCGTTGTATGCCATTGAGCGCAAGTTGGAGAGACTCGCGAAGCGGTCGGAATGCGATTGCGAAATCGTTGCGCTCCTCGGGTCGGTACATCACGAGCGGCGCATAAAAGAGGCTTTCGATGTCTTTGACGTTCAGTCCGTGTATCACGCTGCTGCCTACAAGCATGTGCCGATCGTCGAGCAAAACATTTTCGAGGGGATACATAATAACGTATTCGGCACCTGGCATACGGCCCGCGCAGCAGCCGAGACCGGTGTCGAAACGTTCGTTTTGATTTCGACTGACAAAGCAGTAAATCCGACCAACGTCATGGGCGCGACTAAACGCATGGCGGAGTTGATTCTGCAGGCATTCAATAGGCGCGTCGAAGGCATGCGAATGTGCATGGTTCGTTTTGGCAACGTATTGGAGTCGTCCGGGTCGGTCGTGCCGCTGTTCAAAGAGCAGATTCTAAATGGTGGCCCGGTAACGGTGACCCACCGCGACATCATTCGTTATTTCATGACGATTCCCGAGGCAGCGCAACTCGTGATCCAGGCTGCGGCGATGGCGAAAGGCGGTGATGTGTTTGTTCTGGACATGGGCAAGCCAGTCAAGATCGAGGATCTGGCACATCGAATGATCAATCTGATGGGACTCACCGTGCGTGACGAGGAGCATCCGGACGGCGACATCGAGATCGAGTACATTGGCCTTCGGCCCGCTGAGAAACTCTATGAAGAGCTCCTGATCGGCTCTAACGTCAGCGGGACCGACCATCCGCGGATCATGCGGGCCGATGAGGACTATATGTCTTACGAGGCGTTGGTCGGAATGCTCGAGGAGCTAAAGCAAGCCTCAGCCAACCTGGACTATGACGCGGCCAGGGAAATCCTGCAGCGGGCCGTAAAGGAGTATGCACCAGCCAACGGCATAGACGATCTGCTCTGGGTCAAGAGAACGGGTTCAGACGACGCGGCCCCAACAACCGTCGTGGAATTTCCCCTAACCCGCTCGTAATAGCTGCCTGTATAATCGCGGCATTCAGCAGATCGAACGAGACACTATTTTATGCGACTAACCATTTTCGGTTCCGGCTACGTCGGCCTCGTCACGGGCGCCTGCATGGCCGAGATGGGCAACCACGTTGTTTGTTATGACATCGACGAGGACAAGATCGCCCGGCTCAACAAAGGCGAGGTGCCGATATACGAGCCCGGTCTCAATGACTATATCGCTCGCAACGAAGAGGCCGGCCGACTGGAGTTCACGACCGACGCCAGGAAAGCCGTTGCTCACGGACTGTTCCAGTTCATCTCGGTCGGAACGCCGCCGGACGAGGACGGTTCTGCGGACCTCAAGCACGTGCTGGCCGTCGCGCGCGTAATCGGCGAGCACATGGACGACTATCGCATCGTCGTCGACAAGTCGACGGTTCCTGTGGGCACAGCCGACAAGGTCAAGGCCGAGATCCAGGCGCGGCTCGACGAGCGCAACAAGTCAATCGAATTCGACGTGGTCTCGAACCCCGAGTTTCTCAAGGAAGGCGCAGCGATTGGCGACTTCATGAAGCCCGACCGCATCATTGTCGGTACCGATAATCCGAGAACGACCGAACTGCTGCGGACCTTGTACGAGCCGTTCAATCGCAACCATGACCGCGTAATCAGTATGGACATACGCTCGGCCGAGCTGACCAAGTACGCGGCGAATGCCATGCTGGCGACCAAGATCAGCTTCATGAACGAGCTCGCGAATATCGCAGAAGAAGTCGGTGCGGATATCGAGCAAGTGCGTGTTGGCATCGGTTCGGATCCGCGAATCGGCTATCACTTCATCTATCCGGGCGCCGGCTACGGTGGTTCGTGTTTTCCCAAAGACGTGCGCGCCCTGGCCAGGGCTGCCGCCGGCCAGGGCTACGGCGCCCAATTGCTCGAGGCGGTCGAGGACGTCAACAACCGGCAGAAGCACCGGGTATTCGACAAGATCATCAAGCACTACGACGGAACGCTGGCAGGCAAGACGATCGCCTTATGGGGCCTGTCGTTCAAGCCGCGTACCGACGACATGCGTGAGGCGCCGAGCAGGGTGCTCATGGAGGCACTTTGGGAGGCTGGCGCCACGGTGCGGGCTTATGATCCGGAGGCAATGGACGCGACGAAAGAGCTCTATCCGGACCAGGAAGGACTCGAACTCTGCGAATCGGCCCACAGTGCCGTCGAAGGCGCTGACGCGCTCGCCATCATGACTGAGTGGCAGGAATTCCGAAGCCCGGATTTCCCGACCCTTGCGGATTCATTGGCGGATGCCGTGATCTTCGATGGCCGCAATCTGTATGAGCCGGATATCGTTGGGCATTTCGGGTTGAAGTACATCGCGATCGGGCGAGGGCACGACACCGTCGCGTCTGCAAGATTCGGCCGCCGCAAACAAGACAAGGTGTCGTAGCGGCGCGGCTTGCGGCGCATGCACTGATCCCATGAGCAAGATCCTCCCTGTAATCCTCTCAGGCGGCGCAGGTACGCGGCTTTGGCCGGCGTCGCGCTCGATGTACCCGAAGCAGCTTCTGCCGCTCGTCGATGGAAAAACCACGATGCTGCAGGACACGGCAAAAAGGATTGCGGGAATGCCGGGCCTGGCGACCGAATGTCTTGTCATCTGCAATGAAACGCACCGCTTTCTTGTTGCCGAGCAGCTGCGGGCGATCGACCAGGAGGCTCGCATCATCCTTGAGCCCGAAGGCCGCAATACCGCACCCGCAGTGGCGCTGGCGGGGTTTCTGGCCGCCGAATCTGACGCAAATACGCTGTTGCTCGTGATGCCGGCTGACCACGTGATCAAGGACATCAAAGCGTTTCGCGCTGCCCTGACAACGGCTGTGAGCGCGGCTGAGCAGGGCAAGCTCGTCACTTTTGGCATTGTGCCGACGCGGCCCGAAACCGGTTTCGGCTATGTGAAGGCGACGCCGCAGGGCGACGCGGCCGTGCCGGTCATGTCGTTTGTCGAAAAGCCGGATCTAAAGACGGCGAAGCAATACGTCAGTGGCGGCGAGCATTTCTGGAACAGCGGCATGTTCTTGTTCACAGCCAGCACTTATCTCGACGCACTCAAGCGGCACGCACCGGACATCCACAAAGCCTGCCATGCAAGCGTAGCAAAGCGCGTCGATGGCGCTGATTTTGTCCATCCGGATGCCGAAGCCTTCCTGAAAAGTCCATCAGATTCAATCGATTACGCCGTTATGGAAAAGACCGACGCGGCGATGATGGTGCCGCTCGATGCCGGCTGGAGCGATGTCGGGTCGTGGGCGGCACTGCACGATGTACGAGAGCAAGACGACGCCGGCAACACGATCGACGGCGATGTCCTTACCTACGATTGCAAGGGCACGTTCATTCAGGCCGAAAGCCGCTTGGTGACTGCGGTCGGACTCGAAGACGTCATCATTATCGAAACCAAGGATTCGACGCTTGTCACGAGCAAAGCCAAATCACAGGACGTCAAACAGCTCGTCGACGAACTCAGGGCGCAGGGGCGAGAGGAAACGTCTCTGCATCGGCAGGTATTCCGGCCCTGGGGCAGCTACGACAGTCTGGAAAACATGGACGGCTGGCAGGTCAAGCGCCTGATCGTCAACCCGGGCGCAGTGCTGTCACTGCAAAAACACGCGCGTCGCGCGGAGCACTGGGTAGTCGTGCGCGGCAAGGCCCGCGTCACCAGGAACGACGATGTGTTCGATCTTGGTGTCAACGATTCCACGTATATCGCGGTTGGCGACATACACCGCATTGCCAACCCGTTCGACGAGCCGGTGCATATCATCGAGGTTCAATGCGGGGATTATTTGGGCGAGGACGACATCGTTCGCCTCGAAGACAACTACGGCCGGGAAGGAACGAACACCTAATGCCAATCACAATTGACTGCTTCAAAGCCTACGACATTCGTGGCCAGATACCGAATCAACTCAATCCCGACATAGCCTACCGAATCGGTAACGCGACAGCCGAGTACCTCGGTGCGAAACGCCTCGTGGTCGGACGTGATATTCGGCTATCCAGCGCGGAGCTCACCGATGCCGTGTGCCGCGGTATCACCGATGCCGGCACCGACGTTCTCGACATCGGTCTTGGCGGCACCGAGATGGTTTATTTCGGCGCGGCACACCTCGACGCCGACGGCGGCATCATGGTGACGGCCAGCCACAACCCGGCCGACTACAACGGGCTCAAGATCGTACGCGAGGAAGCGAAGCCAATCAGTGGCGACACGGGTTTGCAGGATATTCGCAAACTCGCCGAAAAGGACGAGCGCTTGCTGGCCGACAACAAGGGCGGCCGGCAGGCGACAGAGATATTCTCCGACTACATCGATCATCTGCTGACTTACGTCGATTCCGACGCACTCAAGCCGCTCAAGCTCGTTGTGAACCCGGGCAATGGCGGTGCCGGGATCGCCATGGATGGGCTGGAACCGAAACTGCCGTTCGAACTGATCAAGCTGCATTACGAACCGGACGGCACATTCCCGAACGGCATTCCAAACCCGATGGTACTGGAGAGCCAGGCTGCAACGTCTGAAGCGGTCGTTGAGCACAAAGCCGACATGGGCATCGCCTGGGACGGCGACTTCGACCGCTGTTTCCTGTTCGACGAAAACGGCGGTTTCATCGAGGGCTACTACATCGTCGGCTTGCTGGCTGAGAGCATTCTGCAGCGCAATCCTGGCGCAAACATCGTTCACGACCCGCGGCTGACCTGGAACACGCTCGACATCGTCGAGAAAGCGGGCGGCAAGGCTGTCCAGAGCAAGTCCGGCCACTCGTTCATCAAGGAGACGATGCGCGAGGTCGACGGCGTCTATGGCGGTGAGATGAGCGCGCACCACTATTTTCGCGAATTCTCCTATGCCGACAGCGGCATGATTCCGTGGTTGCTCGTGGCCGAACTGCTTTCAACGAGCGGCAAGTCACTGTCGGCGCTTGTCCGTGAGCGGCAGGCGAAGTTCCCCGCGAGCGGCGAGATCAATCGCCAGGTCGAGGATGCGGGCGCCACGCTGAAGAAACTACATGACATATATGCAAGCGATGCAATCAGCGTCGACGACACCGACGGCTACAGCTTCGAGTTTGCGAAGTGGCGCTTCAATATTCGGATGTCCAACACGGAGCCGGTCGTGCGCCTGAACGTCGAGAGCCGCGCGGACGCGGCTCTGATGAAGGAAAAAACGGCGGAAGTGCTGCAGATTCTGGAGGCCTGAGTCAGCTTGCGGCGCCGAAGCAGCCCTATTCCAGCAAGGAGTCTGTAAAGAGACTCCTCGTTCCTAAAGAATGAGAAGTGCCAGCAAGAGTCCGGCGATTGCGCCGATGGCGTTCAGCAGCACATCGAAAAATGTGCCGAAACGGCCCGGCACGCGGGTCTGGAACACCTCGAGAACGACGCCCAGGCCCACGGTCAGAAGCAGCGTCAGGAAGATCCGGAGTAGCTTCGATTCGACTTTTTCGAGTGTCCACATCCACAGCAGGGCCAGCGCCGCGTATACGCTGACATGCATGAGCTTCTGCACCGTTTTGGCGGTATTGAAGAGCAGCCAGGAGAAAACGGAGTCGTCCGCCCGGCCCAATCCGGGCGTCAAAGAAAGCACAACGATGAGCGCGATGAAAGCAAGCGTAATCAGCCACCGATACCTGGTCCGCACGGCCAGCGGCGCCAACATCAGGCTGACTATCCCGCGACGCCGGCGCGTCGCTGCAGTGACTGCACGGCACGCCGGGCCGTATTGCCGTCCCACAGCGGTGGGCACTGTCCGCTCGGCCAGCTGCCGTCGAGAACGGCCTTCAAATGCCCGGCCAGCGAGCCTGCATCCGCTAGTTTGTTGGTGCCGAGAGACACGGTAATGGGTCGCTCGGTGTTGTCACGCAATGTCAGGCAGGGTATTCCAAGATACGTCGTTTCCTCCTGAAGGCCGCCTGAATCTGTAATCACAACCTTGGCACCGGTAACGAGATTCATGAATCGCACATAGGGCAGAGGCTCGAGCAACTGGACGTCGTTGGCATCTGCCAGTCGTCGCTTCAGCCCGAACTCGTCGAGGCCTTTGATCGTACGCGGATGGGCAACGAAAACGACCGGCAGGTTTCGGGCCGCATCGACAAGGGCGTCCACTATCGGTGTCAGGGTCTCCGCTGAGTCGACGTTGGACGGCCGATGCAGTGTGACCAGTGCGTAATTGCCATTCGCCAGTCCGAGTTGCTCCTGGCTGTGTGCAGCCTCAATTGTGTCCCGGAGCATCTCGAAGGAATCGATCATGATGTTGCCGATGCATTCGATCTTGTCGGCGCTGACGCCCTCGGCGAGCAGGTTTTGGTCCGCGTCCTCGGATGGCGTCCAGAGAACGTCAGAAATTGCGTCGGTGACGAGTCGGTTTATTTCCTCGGGCATGTGACGATCCCGGCTGCGCAGACCTGCCTCGAGATGCACGACGGGGATCCAGAGCTTTGCGCCGACCATCGCGCATGCCGCCGTCGAATTTACGTCGCCGACGACAATGATCCAGTCCGGACGATGTTTCATGCAGACTTTCTCGTAAGCGATCATCACGCCGCCGGTCTGTTCTGCGTGCGAGCCGCTGCCGACGCCGAGGTGAAAGTCGGGCGCCGGTAATTCGAGGTCCTGCAAAATCGCATCCGACATGTTGTGATCGTAATGCTGACCCGTGTGCACCAGGACCGGCCTGGCCCAGTCGGTCTTTTTGAGCGCGTGATAAAGCGGCGCCACTTTCATAAAATTGGGCCGAGCGGCAGCGATCAGATGCACGTCAGTCAAATGTCTTCCCTTAAGCGTTACGGTCATGGCGATGAAGGTTGCGTCGAACGGACCACAGTGTGCTAAAATCTGTTTTAAGAATCCGATATAAAAGTATGAATTTCATAGGTAAGTAGCTTACGTTACATAATGCGATGCAACCAACAACAATTGCAGTCCGGGCACGATCCGCGGTGAGTAATTGTGACGCATTTCACAGTGTATGCGGAGAGGGCGATCACGTCGGCGGCATTGCGTGGGCGTTAGGATAACCGGGCCATCCAGTATCAGGGAAACGGGAAACGACCAACCTGCAGGGTCCCCGATCGGTAATCTTCGTGGCGTAGTCTTGGGCAATTGGGTTACTAAAAACTAAAACGCACTATGCACGTTCGGGCACTAAATAGCTGGATCCGTACGCCGTTGCTGCTTATGGCAAGCGTCGAGATCGCAATTCTGTATTCGTCGCTTTATGTCGCGGGCTACCTGATGTTCGGCAGCATCGAAGAGTGTCAGCGAATCGTTGGTCCGATCGCACCCAAAGCGGCGCTACTGGCCTCTCTGAACCTGGCCAGCCTGATAGCAATGGGGCTGTATCAGTTTCATCAGAGATTGTATTTTAGCGAAGCCGCGCTGCGCGTCCTCGTCGGTCTGTCGGCTGGTTCTCTCGCTGCTGCGATCGCCTTCTATGCTTTCCCGTCCATGTCCATCGATCGTGATATTGCCACGGTTGCGTTCGGCTACTCGCTAATCTTCGTGCTGGGCGTTCGCTATTACTTTGTACGCACGGTTGACGACAACGTGTTTCGTCGCCGCACGATTATCTACGGAGCAGGTGAGCGGGCTGCAAGTCTTACAGACTTCCGGCGTCGCGCGGACCGGCGAGGCTTCAAGATCGTTGGTCGGATGGCGGCACCGGGCGATACGATCGTTGGTGATCGCAGCGATGTACTGATAACTGACACTCATTCGATCACCGAGTACGCGCTCAAAAAGAAAGCCGAGGAGATCGTCATCGCGATGGACGAGCGGCGCGGCAATTTGCCGGTGAGGGAATTGCTGGACGCGCGCCTGCACGGCATCGATGTCATCGACCTGTTGGAATTCCTGGAGCGCGAATCCGGCAAGATCCGTGTCGACCTCGTCAATCCGGGCTGGCTGATTTTTTCGCCGGGCTTTCGAATCTCCAGGTTTCGCCGCTTTTCGGAGCGCGCGGTTGACCTGATCGCCAGTGCGGTACTGATCGCGGTGACCTGGCCGATTATGTTGCTCGTCGCACTCGCGATAAAACTTGAAGATGGGTTTTCAGCACCGGTCTTCTATCGCCAGTGTCGCGTCGGCCAGGGCGGTGCGCCGTTTGAGGTCTTGAAATTTCGCAGCATGTCGGTCGATGCCGAGGCCGACGGCAAGGCCGTGTGGGCCGAAAAGAACGACAGCCGCATTACCCGCGTCGGCAGATTCCTGCGAAAAAGCCGTATCGACGAGTTACCGCAGGCCTTCAATGTGCTGCGCGGTCAGATGAGCCTCGTCGGGCCGCGGCCGGAACGGCCGGAATTCGTGCGCGATCTCGAAGAGCAGATCCCGTACTACTCGGAGCGCCATGCAGTCAAACCGGGTGTTACAGGTTGGGCGCAGCTGCGCTACGCCTACGGTGCATCAGAAGAAGACGCACTCGAAAAACTGCAGTACGACCTCTACTACGTCAAGAATCAGAGCCTGATGCTCGATATCATGATCATCCTGCAGACGGTAGAGGTTGTGCTCTGGGGAAAAGGAGCGCGGTAGGCTCCTTCGATATTTCGGCAAAGACCTTGCGCATCCGAGTTTAGGCGATCAATGGCTCTATTCAGCACTATTGGCTATTTGGGCACCGGGATGCTCTATCTGTTTCTCGCGCTTCTCCTGTTTACGGTGTGGCGGGGACGCAAGCCCGGCGCCTACCTGTTAAGCGCATGCCTGGTCAGCGTTGTTTGGGCTTTAGTGCTCGCACCAGGAGGAAGCTTTACAATAATTAGGCCCGATGTTTTCTTTTATGTCGAGGTCGCTCGTGCGGCCATTTGGCTGTCTTTCCTGGTCATGCTCGTCCGGCAATTAGGCGGAAGCAAGCTAACCGTCTTCTCACCTCATGCCATATGGATCAGCGCGCTGATTCTTGGTGTCGTGGCCATTCAATACGGTGCCATTCCCGGCACTTCCTGGACCCTGGCGAACGTGTTGCTCTTCGGTGGGCTCGCCATGTCTTTGGCCGGACTAATGCTCATTGAGCAGTTGTACAGAAATAGCCCACCAACCTTGCGTTCGAGTATCAAGCCACTCGCGCTGGGTGTCGGAGGTCTGTTTGCTTTCGACCTGTTCATGTATTCGCAGGGCATACTGTTCCGTGGCCTCGATGCAGCAACCTGGGTAGCAAGGGGCTGGACGAATATGCTGTTCGTGCCCTTGATCGCTACAGCGGTCCGGCGAAATCCGGCGTGGGAACTACGAATCTTCGTCTCGCGCGACGTGGTTTTTTACACGACCACGTTCATCGCGGTTGGAATCTACCTGCTCGTGGTGAGTATTGGCGGCTACGTTCTTGCCCAGGTTGGCGGTTCATGGGGTGGTGTTGCCCGGATCGTTTTCTTTGCCGGTGCTGTGCTCGTATTGATGGCGTTGCTGTTCTCCGGAGCATTGCGGGCCAAATTCCGGGTCTTCCTGAGCAAGCATTTCTTCCAGAACAAATATGACTACAGACGGGAATGGTTGCGACTGATCAGCACACTGTCGGAATTCGAGGACAGTTCGACCAGGCAGGTTGTCATCAAAGCGATGGCGGAAATTGTCGATAGTCCAGGCGGTCACCTTTGGGTTCTCAACACGGATGAGAAGTCTTATCGGCTCACGGCAAGCTATGGGACCGATGCCCGAGCCGCTGATATTTCGCTTGACGACCCGATCGTCAGGTTCATAAAAACAGAAGGCTGGCTCATCGACGTAGCCGAGTATCAGCAGGATCCTTCACGGTATCGGGATCTGGAACTGCCGGACTGGGTACAGCGCGACAGCAGCGCGTGGCTGCTGGTGCCGTTGATTTCGCGACAAACCGTGCTGGCAGTGATTCTGTTGCACAAATCCCCGAGCATGCCAGCTCTGAACTATGAAGATCGAGACTTGCTGAAAACGGTTGGCAACCACATTGCGGTGCATCTCGCGCAGGAAAAGTCCGACAGTCTTTTGGCAGAGGCCCAGCAGTTCGAAGCTTACAATCGGCTGACCGCATTCCTGATGCACGACCTGAATAACCTCGTGGCGCAGCAATCGTTGATCGTCAAAAATGCCGAGAAACACAAGCGAAACCCACAGTTTATCGACGATGCTATTCAGACGATCGCTAACTCCGTCAGCCGCATGCAGTCGGTGCTTACACAACTGAAACGTGGCGAATCGGCTGCCAAGACGAGGCGGATCAAATTACTTGGAGTTGTCGAAGCTGCGATCGACCGATGCTCGGATCGTTCGCCTGTACCAAGTCTCGTGACCGGCGCCGACGACGTGAACCTTGTGATTGACCCCGATCAACTTGATATGGTTCTGGCGCATTTGATTAGAAACGCCCAGGACGCGACGTCATCGGGCGGCTTCGTGCGCGTCAGCGTGGAGAGCAATTCAAATGTCGCGACCGTAACGGTAACGGATGACGGTGTAGGGATGACCGCGGACTTCATAGGGAACCGCCTGTTCCGGCCGTTTGACTCGACAAAGGGGAGCCAGGGTATGGGTATCGGCGCCTATCAGGCGCGCGAGTTTGCACGCAAGGCGGGCGGCGATCTCTCGGTGATCAGTGAGCACGGTAAGGGCACATCGATAAGCCTCATGCTGCCGGTCGCATGACTGCCAGGCCTGTCGATCGAGCTGAATTGACAGATTATGTCCAGTTTTCGCTGTTGCGGAACTGTGTCCGGGTAACGGGTGTGAGCGCCGACACAGTTTTGCCCTTCGACATGCCGGGGCAACGCTTTGACAGAGCCAGGCAAGGTATTCTTCGCGTCCACAAGGACTTTGATACCCTGCCATGAACGGAGGGAGTCGACTCCCCGGGCGGACGTCCAGGCGGAATGCTTCCCGACATTTGAAATGCTCGAAAAAACAACAATTTCAGCTTAATATCTAAACCCTACTTTCACGGTCCTGTTTATGAAAAATTCACATCCCACGTCCATTTCACGACTTTCGATTTGCCTCGTATTCATTGCTTTGACAGTACCTTTTTCGGGCTGCGGGCTGGCGATGGACAATGAAGACCGGTTGGAGCGCGCTGAGGCAGCCTTTGCCGAGGGGGACTATTCTGCAGCGATCATCGATGCGAAGAACGTTTTGGTCGATGAGCCGGAAAACACCCGAGCCCGGCTTTTGTTGGGCCGGTCATCTCTGCGGGTTAACGACGGTGTAACTGCGGAGAATGAATTTCGTCGCGCTGTTGCATCAGGCATTAGCCATGCGAGCGTTGCGGTCGATCTGGCCAAAGCCATGCTTATGCAGGGAAAGTTCGAACAGGTACTTGATGAGAACTACTCGGCCGATGAGCTATCAAGCAGCGATCAATTGGCTTTGAAAGTAGCTCAAGGTAACGCGTACCTCGGTCTCGGCCAGCCCGAGAAAGCGCGAGAGACGTTTACAGCTGTTCTCGACTCTGAGCCGGATGACGTGGATGCGCTACTGGGTGTCGCCTCGAGCTATGTCAGTGAACAAAACATAATTCAGGCACGGAGTGTGCTCGAGCATATTGTCCAGGTCAGCCCTGACTCTACACGTGTCCGGCTGTTCTCGGGTGCGTTAAACGGCCGAATCGGAAAATTCGAAGCGGCAAAAGCTGATTACGACAAAGCCTTGGCATTGGCGACGGCGGCCGGAAACCTCGATGAACAGCGCAAAGCTCTCGTCGGCGTCGCCGAGAGTCTCCTGAGTCAAAACAAGATCGACGAGGCCCGAGTGGCCGTCGATGAACTCGCCAGGATCGCTGCGGGCGCGCCAAAGACATTGATGCTTTCGGCCCGCGTTGCGTACGCAGATAAGGACTGGATGACTGCTCAGCAGAATCTGCAGCAGGTTCTCAGTATGGTTGGGGACTATCCGCCTGCTCAGCTGTTGCTTGGTGCCGTGCACATGGAGAACGGCAATCTTTCGCAGGCCGAGGCGTACCTCTCTGCGGTGGTAGCCAACTCTCCGGACAACGTTCGCGCACGTCAGATGCTGGCGCAAGTCCAACTGCGTATGCGCCGATTCGATGCGGCGCAGCAGGTTCTTGCGCCAATGGCGTCAGATTTGGAAGCAGATTCAATATCGCTGCAGCTCGCAGCGCACGCGAGCATGGATCAGCAAAACTTTGATCAGGCAATTGACTATCTCAAGCGCAGTATTTCGAAGCAGCCGGGAAATCCGGACCTGCAATTGCAGCTTGCGGCCGCATTGTTGGGAGCTAACAGACTCGCCGAAGCTGACAAGCTGATCAATGAAATCGATACGGGCGGGTCGGAAGATTCGGCATATAAACGCGACGCAATCAAGTTGCTCTCGCTACTAAGAGCCGGGGACATACCATCGGCGCGAGTCGCTGCTTCGGAACTGATCGATAAATGGAGCGAGCGAGCCAGTGCTCACAACCTGGCGGGTCGCATTTTTCTGGCGGAACGCGATCTCGATGCCGCAAGGCAGAGCTTCGAGACTGCTGCCGATCTGGAGCCGAATGACGTTTCGTCTCGCCGCTTCCTCGCGTTAATTGACGAGCGTGCCGGAGACCATGCGGCTGCGGCAACACGTTACAGAAATATTCTGGCGGATACGCCGGATGCGGACTGGGCAATGATAGGTCTTGCGCGGGCAGCCGTGAGGAACGGGGACAAGGAAACGGCGCTGGGCTGGCTGGAAAAAGCTGTAAAGGTTGCTCCGGGCAGCGAATCGGCAGCCGTTGCGCTTGCGAGCCTGCAAATCGAAATGAAAAACATCGATGCTGCCGAGACTCTCATCTTGCGGTCACTCGAAAGCAATAGCGCCAGTGCGCCACTGCATAATCTGCTCGGATCAGTCAGGTTTGTACGCAAAGACTACCAGGGCGCGATTCAAGGTTTTCGAGAAGCGCTGGCGCTCGATGAAGGATCCAGCGACTACCAGATAAATGTTGCGCTGGCTGAAGCCCGTCTGGGTAACGCTACTACCGCCATGCAGCTTCTGGAACAACAGGGTAGCAAGGTTCTCGATCGAATTTCGTCCGGCGTGATGTTCGCCGCTCTGAAAGCCGGGGTCGGTGAGATTGACGCGGCAATAAAAATTGCGAATGAGCTACAAGCCAGGCACCCGGAGAGTTCCGTACCGGTCGCTCTCGAGGCTGAACTTCATGCACTGAACGGGGATTTGGAAAAGGCCGACGCTACGTACGAACGAGCACTGGGGGTCGAGGAGACCAAGGTCAATGCGATAAGAGCCTATCAGATCAAGCAACAGAGTTCGGATCCGAATGCGAAAGAACCATTGCTGGCATACCTGGAACGCAATCCCGATGACACCGACGTTCGCCTCATCCTCGCCGAATCCCTGGGCCTGGATGAAAACGTCCGAGAGTCAATCCAGGAATACGAACGGGTCGTCAAGGCAAATCCAAGGAACGGCGTCGCTCTTAACAATCTCGCCTGGGCCTACAATGTCGTCCAGGATCCGCGTGCGGTGGAAACTGCGCGCCGGGCTTACGAAATTCTGCCGGATAGCGGTTCGGTCGCAGACACCCTGGGATGGATTCTGGTGCAAAACGGACAGGTCGAAGAGGGTGCTGGCGTGCTCGCGAAGGCAGCGCTCCTGTCTCCGGCTAAAGGTGAAATTCGCTACCATTACGCCGTTGCACTGGCGAAACTCGGCCGAAAGGATGAGGCACGGGATGAACTGGAGCAGGCCTTGAACGTAGGGCCGTCGCTGGCAAGCCGTGATGCTGCCGAACAGCTCCTGGCGGATTTGCGGTAGCATCCGGCAGTCGTCTTACATATGTGCCTAAAAATCAAACAGGAGTTCTACTCGGTATGCACAGCTTAATGTCACGTTTCTCACTGGCAATAGTCCTTATCTCGACACTGTGGGCATTTACGCTGAGTTCCTGTTCGTCCGGACGCACGAGTTACAGCGTGGACCAGGCGCCGGAGGAGTCGGTCGTTGGGCAGACCGAGGAATACGCGATCGGCCCCGGAGACTCACTGCGGATATTCGTTTGGGACCATGAGGACCTGTCCACCAGCGTGCAGGTGCGGCCGGACGGCAAGATTTCTACGCCGCTGGTCGAGGATCTGCAGGCGGCCGGCCGAACGCCGACGCAGCTGGCCAGGGATATAGAAGCAGTGCTCGAGGAATACGTCCGTACGCCCGTGGTCACAGTGATCATGCAAGGATTTGTCGGGGAAGGGTCGCAGCAAATACGTGTTGTCGGTCAGGCCGCGTCGCCTCGCGCCTTGCAATTCAAGCAGGGTATGACTGTCCTCGATGTGATGATCGAGGTCGGCGGACTGACGGAGTTTGCGGCTGGAAACAGGGCGAAGATCGTACGTACGACAAATGCCCGTGAAATAGAAATAAGAGTGCGTCTGGATGACCTGCTCAACAAAGGTGCGACAAAAGAAAACGTAAGAATGATGCCCGGGGATGTATTGGTTATTCCCGAGTCGTTCTTCTGACGTGTCGATTCGGGAATCTATGACATGAATATTAGGGAATTTCGCGAGGAACTATCCAGACGTGCTCGCGGAATGTGGCGTTACCGGTGGTCGGCGCTCGTCATTACGTGGATCATTTCGGTATTGGGTTGGGTGGTTGTTTACACTTTGCCTGACGAATATGGCGCATCGGCAAAAGTGTACGTGGATACAGAATCGCTAATGGATCCGGTATTCAAAGACATCGCGCTGCCAAATAATCTCGATGCGCAGGTCACTGCCGTGAGCAGGGCGCTGTTGACTCGTCCGAACCTGCAAGCCGTCGCACTGAAAACCGATCTACACCTGCTGGCAAATTCCGAAGAAGAAATGGAGGCTCTGATATCGGGGCTGCAAAAAAACATACGCGTGCGAGCGGACAACCGAAGCAATGTATTCGAAATCAGCTTCGAGTACGGTGACCGGGCCAAAGCGCATCAGGTCGTTTCAGCCATTGTTGATGCTTTTGTAGAGAATTCGCTCCAGGAGCAGGGCGACGATGCGCAGATTACATTGCGGGCAGTCGAGGCGGAAATCGAAGGGCACAACGCACGCCTTACTGAAGCAGAAACCCAATTGGCGGATTTCAAGAAAGAAAATGTCGGCTACATGCCAAACGATAGCGGCGACTACTACTCGCGCCTGCAAATTGCGCTCGCCCAACTGGACGATTCTCAGGCAAAGATTCGTTCACTGAACCAGCGGCGAGACGAACTCGTGCGGCAACTGCAAATGGAGTCGTCGGCCCTGGATGACATGACAACGGCAGGGACACGGACTATGGGCTGCTCACAGCAAACGCAGATCGCTGAGCTGCAGGCCCAGCTTGCCCAGCTCCAGGTCGACTTTACGGAAAAACATCCTCGAATCCTGTCTCTGCGCGATAATATTTCACTGCTGACCTCACGGTGCGTTGAAGAAGCCGAGGCCGCCCGTTCGGCGGGCGTCAGGCCGCCGGCCGGCGGCAGCGATGGCCTCGAAACGAATGCGGTGTATGAAAATCTGAGAATGATGCAGGCTGACACAGATGTAGAACTCGCGACATTAAGGGCGCAGCTTAGGGAGCAGCAAAGAGAAGTCGACGAATTACGGGCTAATGTCGACAAGATTGCCGACGTCGAAAAAAACCTCAAGCAGCTCAACCGTGATTACGAGGTTGTGCAGGGTCGGTATCAGCTGTTGATTTCGCGTCGGGAAAACCTGAGATCGAAACTGCGCCTGGATCCGATTAAAGACATTTCGTTTCGGATACTGGAACCGCCTTTTGCCTCGAGCGAACCGGTAGGTCCACCTCGGCCGTTGCTGATACTGATGTTACTTGTGGGCGCAGTCGGTGTTGGGGGCGCGGTTGCGTTCGGGCTCAATGAACTTCATCCGGTTTTCTTCTCGCGCCGCGAGATCAATCGTGTCGCGGGCATACCGGTACTTGGCTCGGTCAGTCTGTTAATGTCGCCTCAACAAATCAGGGCGCGTCGGCTGGCCGCGGTGGCCTGGACCAGCGGCTGCGCAGTATTGCTGTTGGCGACCGGTCTTGTGCTGGTTTTTCATGCTCAGGGTGCAGATATACTCCAGGACCTGATCCGGGATGCAGGAGCATGAGCAAGATTCAGGAAGCGCTGAAGCGGCTGCAGAAGAGTGGAAGTCCGGTCGACTCGCCCCCAAAGACGCTCAGGAATCAAGTCCGTATCGAGCAGTCTCGATCAGATTCCGTTCCGCGCGCGAAAACGCCAGTATTACCGGGCGCGGTTCACCATGTTGAGCTGGACGAGCTTGCCGCGAGGGGTCTCATAGCACCGCCCGCGCACGTGCAGTTGGTTGCGGACGAGTTCCGCCGCATCAAGCGGCCGTTGATCAAGAACGCTTTCGCCAAGCCGGACACGTCGTTTGACCATGCGAATGTGCTCATGGTCACGAGTGGGCTGCCCAAATCCGGTAAGACGTTCTGCGCTGTAAATCTGGGCATCAGCATCGCAATGGAGCGCGAGCTGAACGTGTTGTTGGTCGATGCGGACGTTGCGAAGCCACAGGTCAGCCGGGCATTTGGTCTCGATGATACGAGGGGGCTGATTGATTTACTGATGGAAGACGGCAGCGACGTGGAATCCGCTTTGATCCGAACTGACCTGCATGATATTCACGTCTTACCGGCGGGACGCGCGCATCCACAGGCGACGGAGCTTCTTGCCAGCTCTCGCATGTCTGAGGTCATCGACGACCTGGCGAAGCGCTTTCCGGACCGACTCATCATAATAGATTCTCCACCGCTGCTCATGACGAGTGAGGCCCAGGCAATCGCGAGCCAGGTTGGACAGATTGTGCTTGTCGTCGAATACGGAAAGACCAGTCACGAGACTGTGCATGAGGCGCTGGAACTCCTCGATACGAGTAAAGCAATAAACGCGATAGTCAACAAGAGCCAGCATTGGTCTCATGGCGGCTACTATGGTTCGGGTTATGGATATTTCGATGATGAGGGTAATAAACGTGAAGAGGACTAGGACAGCTAAAGCCACGTTGATTCTCTTTGCCGCACTCAACGTCTCGGCGTTGATTCCTGCGACAGCGGCCGAGTTCGAACCGGTAATTCGGGCAGGCATCACGTATACCGACAATATCTTTCTGCAGCCGGAAGATATCCAGCATGAAATTATCTATCGGCTGGAGCCTTCATTCGCATTTACTCACGAAGCAAGCAGGTTGTCCGTTGACGTTGACTACCTGTTGCAGTCGCTCTGGTACGACGAGCTGGGAGAGAACGAAATATTTCACCAGTACGACGCCAGCGTTAAAACCGTAATCGCTCCGGATGTGCTGTGGATCGAATTCGGGGGCGATCGGTCTCAGTCAATCAGGGACCGGAGGCTGCCGATTCCCCAAAGCAATATTCCGATCTCAACCAATCGTCAGGACAGGGACGAATATTTCGTGTCGCCGACGCTTCAGTCGCAGCTCGGAGACACAGTCGCTTTGAAGGCGCAGTACCGCCAGAGCTGGATCGACTACAGTGAGAGAGATATTCAGGGCCTGGAGAACCGGGATGCCTACTTCTCGCTTGATAACTACAGCGGGGGCAGGGGGCTGACATGGGCATTGAATTATGTGTGGGGTGAATCGGAATACGACGACCGAACGCCGTGGGAAAACCAGCGAGCCACGGCCGAGTTAGGATTCTGGGCGGGCGCCAAGCTACGCTTTTTCGGCAGCGGCGGTAAGGAGAGCGCATGGGACTCTCCGCTTGATTCGTCACTGGAGGACACGATCTGGGAGGCCGGCTTTGCCTACACATCCGGAGACAGGGTCACGGCCGAGTTTGCTGCCGGGGAACGCAGCTTCGGCTCGTCCTGGCGCGGGAATCTCAACCTCGCTTTTCGACGTGGAAATATGCGGCTCAGTTATGCTGAGACCCCGAATACGGACGGACGGACTGCTTATCGGAGCGGCGGAATGGAGGGGGGCGGATTGCCACCGAATGATCTGAGCTCCCCGGGAAGCACGGAGCGGTTTGTCAGGAATCGACTGGACTGGACGTTGAACCTGGAGTTCAGGCGCGCGAGTTTCACGGCCAATGTCTACGACGAGAACAGAACCGACCGAACCACTGCCGACGGCGTGGCGTTGAGCGAAGAATCAGCCGTTGGCGCAAGAATATCCGTCTCTTACGAAGTCGGTCCCCGGACAGACATTCGGGCGACCGGCTCGTGGCGTGAGCGAGAGTTTGACGTGGACGATACGAGTGAGATCATTACTGCGTTGCTTGCGGCGGACTACAAACTCGGGGCCAAAGCCACCCTTACGCTGGAGGTCCGGCATGACGATGAGCAAGGCGAGGGTCCCGGCATTGGTCGCGATTATCGGGCTAATACGGCATCGGTGTTCGTGACTTGGGCGTTCTAGTCGCTCCCGACGCCGTTACTATACGCGCATTGTGAAACGTCCTGACCCTGCATCTGGTCCATCTGCGACGTCCAAAGGTCCGGGCGCGGAGTCGTTGAGTTTTCTCTCCGTGGGGGAGCGCTGGCATTCTGAATCTGCCGCAAATCTGAACGCACTGACTTGCGATGTCGAGGACTATTTTCAGGTTTCGGCATTTGAGCAAGCCATTTCCAGGGACGACTGGCCAGGCATGGAATGCCGCATTCCTCAAAACGTCGATCGAATATTGAGGCTGTATGAGGACGCCGATGTATCGGGGACATTCTTTGTGCTGGGTTGGGTGGCAGTCCATTATCCGGAAGTTGTAAGACGGATCGCGGATGCGGGGCATGAAGTAGCAAGTCACGGCATGGTGCATTCGCGCGTCGGCGACCAGACTCCCGAAGAATTTTTTGCCGATATTGATCGGGCCAGGAAGTTGCTCGAAGACACTGGTGGACACGAGGTCCGGGGTTTCAGAGCGGCGAGTTGGTCACTGGATCAACGTACACCCTGGGCGCATGAACTAATCGCCGAGGCGGGATACAGTTACAGCTCCAGTATTTATCCGGTGGTGCATGACCACTACGGTGTCCCGAATGCGCCCCCGTACCCGTTCTATGTCGAGAAATCGGGCATTCTGGAGATTCCTGCAAGCACCACCCGATTCCTTGGCCGCAATTGGCCAGCCGGCGGCGGGGGCTACTTCCGGCTGTTGCCGCTGGCGATATCACGGATGCTCCTGCGACGGGTCAGTCGCGTGGGAGGTATTCCAGCCGTCTTTTACTATCATCCGTGGGAACTGGATCCGGACCAGCCGCGGATGTCGGGGCTCTCGCTGAAGACGCGGTTCCGGCACTACGTCAATATTAGTCGTTCTGAGCCGCGCCTGAAGAAATTACTTCAGGAATTCCGCTGGGGACGAATGGACCGGATTTACCTGACCAGTGCCTGATACAGACAATCTGGACATCTCGATTGCCGAAGACTCTCATATGGGTGAATGGGATTCCTACGTGCGCTCCCACCCTTCTGCTTCGGTTTATCACCTCTTCGAATGGCGCAAAATTATCAGCAAAGTATTCCGGCGGGAATCATACTATCTCGTTTGCAGGCGCGGCCAGACAATATCCGGTGTCTTACCGCTTGTCCGGCTGAAGAGTGTATTTTTCGGTGACTTTATCGTGTCGATGCCATACGTCAATTATGGTGGCGTGCTGGCCGATGACGCGGAGAGTGAGGCCGGCCTGGTTGACCGGGCGGCCGCGCTCGGAGAAGAGCTGGGACTTTCCCATATCGAGCTTCGGCATACCTCCGATACCGTGGACTTGCCCAAGCGCACGGAGAAGGTTGCCATGCACCTCGAGCTTTGCGGCGATGCTGAAGATCTCTGGAAGCGACTCGGGGCAAAGCGTCGCTCCCAGATCAAACGGCCCCTGAGAGAAGGCGCAACGATGGATATCGGCGGCGTTGAGCTGCTCGAGGATTTTTACTCCGTCTTCGCCGTAAAGTACCGTGATCTTGGTGTGCCCGTGTATCCGCTCAGATGGTTCAGGGCTGTACTGGAACAACTGCCTGATCAGGCCAGGGTTTTCGTCGCTCGTATCAAGGACCAACCCGTGGCATCGAGTATCGTGCTGGGATTCAACGACACGCTGGAAGTGCCCTGGGCGTCGTCATTACGCTCGGCTGACCGGTTCGGAATCAATATGTACCTGTACTGGGAGATGTTGCAGTATGCCGAGGGCAATGGCTATAAGATCTTTGATTTCGGTCGCAGCACCAAGGATAGCGGCACCCTGCGATTCAAGAAGCAGTGGGGCGCTGTTCCCGTACAGCTGTATTGGCACTATTGGATGCGGAATAGCGAGGAGATCCCGCGGCTAAACGCTGCGAATCCGAAGTATCGAGCGGCCGTATCTGCGTGGCGTGTACTGCCTGTGTGGGTTACCAAGTTGATTGGCCCAACGATTGTCAAGAACCTCCCCTAGGACTGTCACCTTTCCTGTTCCAACCATTTCTTCAACTTCCAACGGCGTTGTTGCGACGCCATTGAGCTCGCCCAGAAAATAGTCGAAGAATCGACGGAAGGAATCGAGGAATTTCTGCAGGTCTCTATCATTTTGCGTGTAGATCGTCATGCCCGGCATAAGGGAAGGGCTGTGAAAACTCCATGTAAAAGTCCTTACGCCCTGGCGTAAGAGGAACTCCACGAGTTTGCGATGCTCTTTTGCAGTGTGTCCTTCAGGAGACAACATGAGGCGGTCTACAATATTCAGTCTTGACAGGACACCCCGTAATCTCAATAGGTCAAAGTGCCCTGCGACGCTATGCAGCCCACGGGAATATTTTCCTGCCGATCCTACAAACGCGCCGCTCAAAGGAATCTCGAGCAATGAGTCATCTTCTCCAAACCAGCATGGCCTCGCGTCAGAATTGCTGAAATCCGGTCCACCATCACTCCGGAAATCGTACGGAGGACAGACTGATAAATCGATCTGATAGCCCAATGACTCGAGAACTTTAGCTTGTGTCCTTACCCACGCCATACCGTCCCGCCTTGTAGATGACGGGCCTGGCCGAGAACGCTTCCGCTATAGTCTCTGTGAGTAAACCAAGCTTTGCGAGTTCACTGTCGAAGCCGAGATTGCCCGGGTACATGTTCGGTCGGCTTAGCACTTCAGTACTATGGGGGGTTGACCCAGGGGTGGAGATGCGCACCAATCTCACAAGGCCGGCGTTCGAATATTTCTCGCAGGGCATAGACGCTCTCGGACTGCGTCGCCATCGGGTAGTCAACTACATAGCAAGGTGTTATTTCATATTCGTCAAAAATCTCCTGCACCAGGTGAATGTTCCGAACGGCACTAACTTCGTTTGCGTTTACATCCGGGTCGGCAGTCCAGTCGAATTCCGCCTCGGTATCTACAACGACAATGAGTTGAGGAGTCGTGTCACCCGGTAAATCTATTGTTTTACACAGGTCGAGCATGCGAATCTCTTAGGGCCCGGCATCGCTGCCGCGGCGCATGTTGACAAGTGCGATCAATCCAGTGAGCCTGTTGCATGATATTGCTATTATACCAAGCGCTCGATTCCACAGTCAGACACACTTGGCTATTATAGTCATAATCAGCCGGACCCTGGTTCTTGAACATAACCCGTCAATAAGCAATGAAAATCAGGCGACTTAATCCACGCTGGACGCTGGTTGGCATATTTCTGGCCGTCTTCGCAGTCTGGCTGTACCCGACATTGGCAGCATTGCACGGTCGGTGGTCATCGGCCGCGATCGAATACAGCTATTTCGTTGTGCTATTGGCAGCTTTCATGCTGTACAAGCGAGTCACGGCGGACACTACTGTAACCGCCCCTGGTGGCGTCGGCTGGCTCCTTCTGTTTCTGCCCTGTGTCATCGTTGTATTCATTTCAGATGTCGTCGGCGTGGCCTTCATCCCCCAACTGCTCTTCCCGGTACTCCTGGTGGCAGCCATCGGGCTTGTTCTGGGCAATTCGATGGCTCGACGCGCTATCTTGCCAATCGCGTTTCTCTATTTTGCTATCCCGTTCTGGCAGGCGTTTGAGTATTTCGGCTCGACGGGACGTCCGCTCAACGAAGCGCTCCGGCAACTGACGACAATTGTTGCATCAGGGGTCGTCAAATTGACCGGATTGCCAGCGCTGATTGACGGCGACTTCATAGTGCTCCCGGCGGGCACCTTCGAAATAGCGGAAGGCTGCAGTGGCCGGGCGTATTTTATTACTGCGCTCGAATTGTCTTTCTTTTATGCCGTGGCGTTCCTCAAACGCAATTCGAACAGAGTTTTGCTGGTGGGAGTTGCCTGTGTGCTCGCTCTGCTGGGCAACTGGATTCGCGTCGTATCACTGATAATGATCGGGTATTTCTCGAACATGCAGAACCCTTTGATCTCGAATCACGGCGATTTCGGCTGGGTCGTATTTTGCATGACGACCCTGCCGTTTGTCCTGTTTGGTCGATGGCTCGAAAGTCGTGAGCGCACGTACCACCAGGAGAGTCCCGAGCTGGAGGCGCCGCGCGTGGAAGGCGGAACAATGCGTTGGCTGGCTGCGGCCACTGTCGTATTGATCGCCGTAATCCTGATGAACAATCGCATTGGTTCAGCAGAGGACTCGGCTGAGCCGATTGACTGGGACACATCAATAGTGCTCTCCGGATGGAATAGCGTTGGCGACTGGCCGCTGGAGACGAGGCCGCAGTTTCCTGCGGCAGGCAGTCAACGGAGCATGTTGTTGAGTGATGGGGCCCACGATATTGCGATATTTTTGGCGGATTTTCCGTTCCAGTCGAAGGAAAAGGAAGTGATTCATTTCGGCAACGATCCATTTGCGGGCCAGGGTGCTGTTTTCCAGGAAGTCGTTGATTTCGACTCCGTAGGAATTGCCGGTGATCTTGGCTTCGCAGCGCACCATTCGGTGAACGGCGTGACCGAGCGACTGGTATGGGTCGGCTATCGAGTAGCGGGCAAGAGTACGGCCGACCGGATTGAGGCAAAACTGTCTCAACTAAGGGGCGTGGTCAACGGGCGTTGGGATGCGCAGGTCTATGTCCTGGCAACCGAGTGTGGCACGGACTGTTCGTTGGCGGACGACAGACTCCGGAGTTTCGTTATCGAACATGGCGAAAGGCTTTTTTCAGACGAGCGTCGCGAATCAGGCATTGAAGGCGTCGATTAAAACGAACTTATCCTGAACGCGATATCCGTCGGCGTATTCTTCTAAAGAGTCGAATCGGGTCGGAGACCAGTTTGATGTGTGCGCGGCCCAGGCCAATCTCTTTCGCTCCGAAGCCTTGTTTGAATCTGCGCAAGCCAGCGGATTCAGCGCCCGCTCCGCCCAGGTTGAAGATCTTCACGTCCTCACTTCGAAGTTGCTCCGCAACCGAGAGGATCAGGGTCACTGACGCGCCAGACTTGCGGCCTTGTGCTGCTGTACCCGCAGAATGATAGTAAGCGACGTTGGCGGATCGCAGCAAGACAATAGATGAGTGACAGTGATCGTCGTGAGTTGCCTGCCAGATTTCTGCGCAACCGGACGTCAGCAGCGCTTCAATCATCGGCCGATTGACAGACACGTCAACCTTTTCGGCCTTGCTTTTTCTGCGCCGCAAGGACTCCATCACCAAATCACAGTGAATATCGAGGGCCTCGAGATCAGAGATATTGGATATTCGAAGCCCATGGTTTTGGCCTTTCTTCAGATTTCGCCGATGGTTGCCACTGCATTCTTGAGCGAAGATCTTCTGCGTCGAGATCCAGGCAATACTCATAACGACACTCCAGAGACGTCCTTGCGTCAGGTGAAGGAAGCGATGGGTTCGACGAAGCGAAGCTCTCGAGAAATATGTCTGTAGCATCGAGTTCGCGACTGAAGGTGTACAGCGTCGACCAAAAAAGTTCGGGATCTCGTACATGTGGCGCTGTCGGGATAACGAGCCGTCTAAGGCCGGACGGACCATCGACGAATGCCATGCATACACTTGTCGCCGACTCGCCGCTACCTGCAATAATGGCGCATGGCGTCTTTCCCAGACTTGTCATTGCGCATGAATAGGCGTAACTCGAAAACGGCGAATCGGGGTTGCGGGCGGACACGGATTGTACAGTTTCCTGGTCCGGGGAGAGGATAAGCCGATACTGTGAGTTACTCTGTGCCAACAAGAACCCTTTGCTCGGCAAGATTGGAGTCTACGAAGAACTTCGTCGCCCAATTGGGGTACTGATACGGAGTGTACTCGCCGCTAATCGGATAGGCGCCCGGAATAGCGCCATTGCGCTCTCGCGGCCCGTGAAGGCGCATGATGCACCGTGCAAATTCATTGATACGCCTGGCAGCGTCAAGGTAAGCAGCTTCTCCTGTTTCTTCGTACAGAATCAACCAGCATTCGGCAATCTGCAGGTTACCTGTCATGCACGTCCAGCGGGCACGGCTGCTCCAGTTGGCATCGAGGCGACCGGGCAGAGTCCTGTTCTCCTTCAGACAGCCAAGGAGACTGTCAAGCGTCAGGCGCGCGGCATCGAGATATCGGGGATCGTGCGAAAATCGGTACGCTGCGAGGAGTCCGCGCACGGTGTAACCAATCGCATGTGTCAACGGCTTGTCCACGTCTGTGATGCAACAATTTTCGAACCAGCCATTCGGACGTTGCTCGCTGATTGTCCAGTCAATATTCTTTTGCGCCGCGTCGGAGTATTTCGACTTGCCGCAGACGCTGGCTGTTTCGAACAGGCCGATCGCGGCGTGCGTGTCGTAGGTGCGCAAACCCGGTCCGGCAAAGGGACTTGGAAATCGACGCCAACAGCCATCATCGTCCTGTGCCGCCATCATCCAGTCGGCGGCCCGCATCATGGGCTCTTCGTACTTGTCGCTGACATCTCTTGTCCCGGCGGCAAGCCCGATCAGGATTTGCCCGGTATTAAAAAGTACCGGCGTCTGGGGAGTGCTGGTAATTGTCCCTCCGTTAAAACTGCCATCCTCGTTCTGAATTGACAGTAACCAGTCCAGCATCTGAACCGACCGCTCAATCAGACGCGGGTCGTGCGTTAAGCGAGAATATTCGATAATCGTAGGGACAATGTAGCCGGTTGTTTCGGGATAGGAGGGGCCCCATCCATCAATCAGGCTGAAATGCCGGGATATGCCCCTGTCCGGTGTCGATGTATTGTCCTGGGCATCGCAGATCCACTGAATCGCTGCATCCAGAGCAAGGTCTATTCCCGGATCCGGCGAGGTTCCTGCGAGATAGTCCCGAAGTACGGTCAGTCGCGTCGTGTAGGGAACAGCGCCGATCGGCAGGACGAGCCTGATTAAGTCAAAAGGCAGAAAGTTCGAATATTTCAAAGGCTTTTCAATGTGTTGAGCGTATAATTATCGGCGATATTGCGACCGGCCTCAATCCAGAGCAACCAACAAGAAAAGGAACTTTCAAGGCCTCTGACACCTGTATACAGACTTTCAGGACAATCTTTTAATGGCCAATTCACAGATATATGAGCGAAGGCGATAAAAAACAATCTACTCATGCCGGGAACGAAAAAACCAGTGTCGCAGAGTCTTTGCCGGAAGGGCAGCCCGGCTCTCGTCGCAGCAAGTCCGTTCTTATCGTTGCCTATCATTTCCCACCAGCGGCCGGACAAGGTCTGCCCGGAACTCAGCGTGCCGTAAAACTGACGAGATATCTGCCCCAATTCGGATGGACTCCGATCGTCCTGACCGTGAAGGAAGCCAGCTATCCTTATTATATCGAGCGCGATCCTCAATCTCTCGAAGTACTTCCAAAGTCGCTTATTGTAAGTCGAACCGGCATTACGAGCATCCTGGAATCGGTACTGAAGCTAAAGACCATTGCTTCCAGGAAGCTAAAGTCTGCGGTCTCAAGTAGCGCCGCAGCCGGGCATCGCAGAAAGGTATCTCCGAGGATTAGGTCTTCGGATGGAGAAGCGAGGGGCCGTCTTCAGGCCATAAAGGATTTCATCACGGACATGTTTCAGATTCCGGACGAGGTGGCTGGCTGGATTATTCCAGCGACGTTCAGGGGTCGCTCGCTCATTAAACGTAATGGCATTGACGCGATCATCGCGACGGGCCGCCCGTGGTCATCGCTGGTTATAGGCAGCCTCCTTAGCCAATTGACCGGCGTGCCGCTTGTCGCGGACTTCAGAGATCCGTGGATGACCAATCCGTTCAGGGCACGGCATTCACGATTCAAGAATTTCATGGATGCGCGGCTCGAGCGCTTTGTCGTTCAAAAGTCGGAGCTGGTTATCGCCAATACGGACCGTCTCAGGCAGGAATTCGTCGACCGTTATCCTGTAATGACAAGCGAGCAATTTGTTTGCATACCGAACGGCTTCGATCCGCAGGAAATCAAGCAGTCCCTCGCGGGGCATGCCGTAAGTCACAGCGATGACGTTTTTACCCTGGTTCATGCCGGCTTTCTCTACGGGAAGCGGGATCCTGCCGTTTTGATTGATGCTGTCCGTATGTTGATCGATGCAGAGAAGATGTCTCCGGGCAGCCTGAGGGTCATTCTTGTCGGCCCCCGGGAGCTTCCCTACTCGCTGCGTGAATACATTGCAGCCAAAGGATTGACCGAATCCATAGAAATTGTTGATGCTGTCCCGTTTCTGGAAAGCCTGCGACTCGTTGCCGACAGTTCGGTAGCGCTCTTGTTGCAGCCGGACACGATGACCCAGGTCCCGTCAAAGCTGTTCGAAAACATCGGGATGGGCAAAATGACTATCGCTATCGCCGATCGGGGGAGTGCTACCGAGAAGTTATTTGCAGAATATGATTTGGGATTTTTCGCCGATGCCGGCTGTACCCAAACAGTGGCTGAGGCAATCCATGCTGCTTACAACAGCGTGGAAATCAAATGAAGGGCCACTCGAGGTGGCTGAGGGCGTTCGGGCAAAATTCGATATACAAACGCGTGTTGAACAGATTGCGAGGCACCTGGATAGCCTCGCCGGCACATGACCGGGGCAGGGTGTGAAGGTCCTTTTCATAGCGCACAGGCTCCCATTTCCGCCGAACAAAGGCGACAAGATACGTGCGCATAACATGCTGAGGCATCTTGCCACGCACCATGAGGTGCACCTGGCAGCGCTGATCGACGACAAGGCAGATCTGCCACACGTTAAAGACGCGCAAGCTATCGCCGAGTCGGTATCAATTGGACGAATCGACGGTGTATCGCGTTTTTGGAGGGCGCTTTTGTCCTTTGTTACGGGCCGGTCCATATCACAGGAAGTCTTCTACAACCAGAAACTGCAAAGCAAAATCGACCAGCTGCAACAGGAGCATGAATTCGACCTGATCTTCTGTTCGTCTTCGCCTACCGCGGAGTACGTGTACCGATCGGAGAAAGGGTTGGCGAGTTCTAACCTGACTGTATCCGGATAATGGACTTGATCGATATTGATTCGGCGAAGTGGCGACAATACGCAGATGATGCATCGTGGCCTATGAGTTTTGTCTACGCGCGCGAAGCGAGGAAGCTGAGGTCCTACGAGACAAGGATCGGCAAAGATTTTGACCAAATCCTCGTCGTAAGTGCGAACGAGGCGGAACTATTCCCGGCGAGTGAAAGTGGCGGGAAGGTAACGGCCATCGGCAATGGGGTCGATCTCGAGTATTTTTCCCCGCGTTCACCTGGTGGCGAAGAGAAAGGTCAGACGCTTGTGTTCGTCGGGATGATGGACTATCGGCCCAACATCGATGGCATGGAGTGGTTCATCGACTCGATTTTTCCGGCCGTTCGCGCGGCGTTCCCGGAGTGTCGGCTTATCATAGTGGGTGGTAAGCCGACGCCGAAAGTCTGCGCCTGGGACAAGATCGACGGTGTTCAGGTGACGGGATTCGTGGACGATGTTCGGACGTACATGCGTCGTGCAACCCTGAGTATCGTTCCTTTGCGCATAGCACGAGGAATTCAGAACAAGGTGCTCGAAGCCATGGCGATGGGAAAAGCGATTGTGGCAACCCCACAGGCGGTCGAGGGCATCAGGGCGTCGCCGGGAAAGGACCTTATTGTTGCAAGCACAGCGAACGCGTTTTCAGACTCTGTCATCGATCTTCTTCGCAACCCGGAGAGAGCCAGGCTCGTCGCGGCTGGCGCACGCGCATGTGTGGAAAAGAACTACTCGTGGACCAGTCAGCTGCAAGAACTCGATGCTTTAATCGATGATCTTGCGGGCTCGTATCAGAGACGGACTGTTGTCAATGCGACATAGCTCCAACCCATGAAAACCACGCTCAACGTCGTGGTGCCGGAGAGCCTGATCGGCGAGACAGTGCCGATACGGATCGGATTGCCATGGCCTCGTTCCCGCTTGTTTGATACTTCAGTCACTCAGGTTTCGACGGCTTCTGATGGGGTGCTTGAGCACCAATACGCAATTCTCGAGCATTGGTCGGATCGCTCGGCGAAATGGGCGCTATTCGACATACTGGTACCTGTCACGTCTACAGACACAGCGGTCGAGCTGGATATCAATGGCGAGGCGGACTCACGAGCCGACCAGGCGAGGGACGATGACATTGCTAACGTGCTTGCGGGTGACCTGCAGTGCCGTGTTGGCAAGCCCGGCCAGCCAGAAATCCTCGCAATCGACGTGAGTGAAGGGTCTGGCGGTCATCTGTCCGAGCTTTCGGCATCGCTGGCAGACCAGGAAGGCCGGAAATGGCGGGCAACAATTGAATCGGTTGACGTCATTACCCGGGGTTCTGTTCGTACATCTGTGAAGGTGGCGGGTTTTTTTGCGAGGAGCAACCGAAGATTGCCGCTCTTGTTTGAGGCAACCCTGGACTTTTTCACGTCGGTTAGTGCCATTAATGTTGAATTCGACATCTGGAACCCGCAGGCCGCCTATCACTCCGGAAACGCCTGGGACCTCGGTGATCCGGGCTCGTTCGAGTTCGACGATCTGAGCGTGAAAATTAAAGGGCGGGCAGACATCGAGAGATCTTTTTGCCGCGCCGAGGCGAGCGGGAGCATTGCTCGAGATGCCGGGCGAAGGCTGGAGCCTGTACCAGGACTCCAGCGGTGGCGACAACTGGGATTCCCAAAACCACGTTGACGCCAACGGCAATCTGACGGTTAGTTTCCGGGGTTACAGAATTAGCGATCAGCAGACCGGTGCCGCCACGCACAGTGGTGATCGGGCTTGTCCAATCGCCGCTGCCACAATCGGGGGAAGAGCCGTTGGAGTGTCCGTCAAAGAGTTTTGGCAGAATTTCCCGGGCGCGCTGCGAGTGCAAAAAGATGCAATCGAGTTCGGGCTGTTTCCCGCCGAGAGCGAGAGCCACTACGAGTTGCAGGGCGGCGAGCGCAAGCGGAAAAAGTTTGTCCTTGCTTTCGGCGCTGATGCGGAAGCCGTCGATCGGCACTGTCAGGTACTCCAATCCGTCGAGGTTTGGCCGGAGCCAGATTGGCTGGAAGAGTCCGGGGCCCTGCCGTGGTTCGCAACGGCAAAGGAGTCTGCAGATAACCGGGCGTGCAGGGACTATGTGGATACCGTTGTCGCCGGGCCTTTATCCTTCGAGGCGCGACGAGAGGTGATCGACGAGTACGGCTGGCGGAACTATGGCGATCTCTATGCGGATCACGAGGCCGTTCACGAAGAAAAACCGGGCACAGTTATTTCGCACTACAACAACCAGTACGACTTTGTGTACGGGGCAGCGATCCATGCGTTGCAGAGTACGGATCGGAGGTGGTGGAATCTGATGGCGTCCGCAGCGCGGCATCACATCGACATTGACACGTACCATACCTCGCTTGACCGTCCTGCATACAATCACGGCATGTTCTGGCATACGGAACACTACAAGAGCGCGGGGACGGCGACACATCGCACCTACAGTCGCGTCAACAAGAGGGGTAAGGGCTTCGGTGGCGGGCCCAGTAACGAACACAACTATACGTCGGGCCTGACCCTTTACTATTTTCTGACTGGCGATCAGTCGGCCAGGGAAGCCGTAGCTGGGGCTGGCTGACTGGGTCATCCACATGGATGACGGATCCGGGACGATTTGGTCGGTCATTGATGCAGCGACGCGGACCGGTCTCGCCAGCAGAACGGTAAGCGATGACTACCATGGTCCTGGCCGGGGAGCGGGAAATTCGATCAACGCGCTTATGGATGCCTATTCCCTGTCCGCCGAGCGGTCGTATTTCGATAAGGCCGAGGAGCTGATTCGTCGGTGCATTCATCCGCACGACGACATTGACAGTCTCGAACTCGATCAGCCGGAGTATCGCTGGTCGTATCTCGTCTTCCTGCAAACACTGGGGAAATATCTTTGGCGAAAGGAAGAGCTCGGGGAGATCGATTTCCCGTACTTCTATGCCCGCGATAGCCTGCTGCATTATTCACGTTGGATCCTCCGAAACGAGCGCCCTTACTCGGAGATACTGGATCGCGTCGAACTTCCGACTGAGACCTGGCCTGCGCAGGACATTCGTAAAGCCCACGTTCTTTACGTGGCCTCATCGTATTCTGATGAGAAGGAAAGCGCGGCGTTTCTCGACAAGGCGGAATTTTTCTACGACCGCTGCCTGGAGGACTTGCTGAAATTCGATACAGCTTATCTCTGCCGGCCACGCGTACTTCTGGCGGTCTACGGCTATGTACGTGACTATTTTCGTGCCGACTCTGTGGCCCGCCGCCGTCGTCCGGCAATGACGGATCGATCGTATTCTTTCGGCAGTCCGCAAGGTTTCGTTCCGCAACGCGCGAACCTGGGTACTGCGCTGCGCAAACGTCTGGCCACGCTGGTCAAAGAATTGGGGCGCTTGCTGCCAGCTCAACTCAGAGCCAACGCGCGCCGTTTGTTGACTCAGCTCCGTAGCAAGTCGGGCCGCCGCGAATGAGACGGTCCGATCGTCGCCCGACTCTGGTAAACGTCGTTCACAGCCTCGATCCTGGCGGCGCTGAGCGGCTGGTCGTCGACATGAGCCTCGAGTTTTCAGACGAGTTTCGCGTTCTTGTCTTTTGTCTCGACAAGGCCGGTGCCTGGGCAGAGACTCTCCGTGAGAACGGCATTCCGGTTTTCCAACTGCGCAGGCAGCCCGGACTCGATGTCTACCTTGCGTTCCGCCTTGCCCGAAAGCTCAGGGAAGTCGAGGCCGACATCGTGCATGCGCACCAGACTGCGCCGTGGTTCTACTCTGCGTTGTCGCGTGTTTTCTTTTCCGGGCCGAAGCTGTTATTTCAGGAGCACGGCCGGCACTATCCGGAGCCTGACAGTCGTCTGCACCGGGTATTGAACCGGGCGCTCATATCTCGACTGACGCATGAAATAGTCGCGGTTTCAAAAGACATTCGCGAGAGACTCGTGCGTTACGAGGGACTCGAGCGCGCCGACATTGCGGTGATCTATAACGGAGGGCGGGCAAGCATCGCGCCGAGCGCGTCTGAGATCGTCAAACTCCGTGAAGGTCTTGGATTTGCCGACGGCGATATTGTGATCGGATTCGTCGGACGCCTCGATCCTGTGAAGAACGTGAGTATGTTGATCCAGAGCATCAAGAGACTTGAAAGCCAGTATCCGGACTTGCGGTGCCTGATCGTCGGTGATGGCGATGAGATGGAAAAGCTGACTGGGGAAACAGCCAAACTGGGCCTTGCCGACAAGGTCGTGTTTGCGGGCTACCGATCGGATGCAGACAAACTAATACACTGCATGGACGTGTTCGTTCTGCCCAGCCTGAGCGAGGGCACTTCCATGGCGCTGCTCGAAGCGATGTCTGCGAATGTACCAGTCGTGGTAACGAACGTCGGTGGCAATATCGAGCTGATAGAGGACGGTGTCAGTGGGCATGTCGTTGCGTCCGAATCGGTGACGGAACTCGCGGATGCTATTGGCAAGTACATTGACAGTCCGGACAAGGGCAAAAGAATGGCAGCAGCGGCGAAAGAGCGCTTCGAGCAACAATTCAGTTTCCAGTCCATGATCGACGGCTACAGAGAGCTGTATTCTTCACCGAGTCTTTTGGGATCCCGGGAAGACCGACGCCAGGCGAATTGACGATGTCTCTGTGGAAAACGGCAAAATTCGGAATATTCCTGGCGAGTTTGATTGTCGTCTCTCCGCTCATTTTGCTCTGCCGCCTGGAGCGCCTGCTTTGGAAAAGAAACCTGATTTATAAGCCCGTGGCCGAGCTATTGGCGCTCGGACCCGGATTGCCCGGTATCTACATCAGAGCTGCGTTCTATTTCGGTGTGCTCGAGCGCTGCTCATGGACAGTGCATGTCGGCTTCGGGTCGGTACTGGTCAACTGGCCGGCGAAGCTGGGAGAGCATGTGACCATCGGCTCTTACTGTATCCTCGGCCATGCCGATATTGGTCCAGGCGTTCAAATGGCGAGCCGCGTCAGCATTCCGAGCGGCAAACGGCAGCATCTCGATGACTCTGGCCGGTTAACGAAGGAACTCCACTACGAGACTGTGACCATTGGCGAGGGCTGCTGGATAGGGGAGGGTGCGATTGTGATGGCAGATATTGCACCTTATTCCATAGTCTCCGCCGGTGCCGTCGTCGTCGACCCGGTTCCCGAATATTCTATCGTTGGCGGAAATCCGGCACGCATCATCGGCCAGGTGACAAAGGGCGAGGGCACAGCGTGAGGACGCAGGACTAAATGTGCGGGATCGCTGGCATTATTAACTTTGACGGTGGCGACCGTGAAGAGCGTCATGCGCGGCTAAAACAAATGACCCGCATGATCGCTCACCGGGGACCGGACGGGGAGGGCTATTACGATGACTCTCGCGCCTCGCTCGGCCACAGAAGACTCGCGATTATCGACCTCGAGTCCGGTGCTCAGCCCATGGCTATAGAGGATGGCCGCTTCAACATCGTCTTCAACGGCGAGCTCTATAATTTTCGTGCTCTTCGGGCTGAACTTGAAAAAATGGGATGTAGATTCCGGACTAAAAGCGACACGGAAGTCGTGCTATACAGCTTTGCGGAATGGGGAGAAAAATGTGTTGATCGCTTCAACGGAATGTTTGCGCTGGCGATCTGGGATTCGAAAGAAAGCCGCCTGTTTCTTGCCAGGGATCGCCTCGGGAAAAAGC
This sequence comes from uncultured Gammaproteobacteria bacterium, assembly GCA_963711285.1. Taxonomy (GTDB): domain Bacteria; phylum Pseudomonadota; class Gammaproteobacteria; order Steroidobacterales; family Woeseiaceae; genus UBA1847. Next base: position 112,312 of record CAVQDJ010000007.1, read on the forward strand.
CTCTTTACTATCTGAGAAAACAGAATACCGTCGTCTTTGCGTCGGAGCTCAAGAGCCTGCTCGCGAGTGGTCTGGTGGATTCTGCGATAGACAAGAGATCCCTGATGGATTATTTCTCCTTCGGGTACATACCGGCACCCCGCACGATCTATTCTTCGGTCAAGAAGCTCCGGGCGGCGCATATTCAGCTGGACACGATCGATGGCAGCACCGAGGAACGCTATTGGACCCCGCGATTCGGCAACGTACTCGAGAGATCCGATGCGGCCATACTGGAGGAATTGACGGAGCTTCTCGATGATGCCGTTCGTTGTCGACTGATAAGCGACGTCCCGTTAGGGGCGTTTCTATCGGGAGGAATTGACTCGTCTCTCGTTGTTTCGTCGATGGCCAAAATATCCGACGGCAAAGTCAAAACGCATACGATCGGGACCGATGATCCTGACTATGACGAGACAGGGCTGGCTCGTGAGATCGCCGCGCACCTCGGCACCGAGCATCATGAATTTATCGTCGCGCCGGATGCTGAATCGTCCCTGGAGCAGATAGCGTGGCATCTGGACGAGCCGTTCGCCGATCCGAGTGTGCTGCCGACATGGTACGTCTGCGAAAAGACCCGGCAGTCCGTGACCGTCGCCCTTTCCGGGGATGGCGGTGACGAGGCATTTGGCGGGTACACTTTTCGGTATTTGCCGCACCGGTTCGAGTCGTCTATCAGGCGCGTCTTGCCGCCCGCGTTGAGGGCCATGATTTTCGCTCCCCTGGGTCGCGCCTGGCCCCGATCGGCGGCTCTTCCGAAGGCACTTCGGCTGAAGAGCATCTTCGGCAACCTGGCGGTGGGCGACGCGGAGGCATTCTACCGGGACTTGCTGATGCTTAATGAGTCAGACTTGTCGCGTACCTTGAGGCCGGAATTCGTCGAGGACCTGATGGGTTACGACGGCTTTGAAACTGTTGGTGATCACTATCAGGACAACGATGCTCAGGACAGCCTGGGACGCGCCCAATACGCGGATATCAACTTCTATATGACCGATGACGTTCTCGTCAAGGTCGACAGAATGAGCATGGCGCATGGCCTCGAGGTTCGAGCGCCGCTACTCGACTACCGTATCATCGAGTTTGCGGCCACCCTGCCGCCCGGCAAAAAGATGTCGCTGACGCAGGGTAAACTGCCATTGAGAGCGCTGGCCGCACAACGACTGCCGGAGACGATTCTTTCTCAACCAAAACGCGGTTTTACTATTCCCATCGACTCGTGGCTCAGGGGCGAACTCAAAGAAATCTGCGCGGATAAATTGTTCAATAGTTCAGGAATTGTTTCTGAGGTTCTCGAACTACACGAAGTTCAGAAGCATTGGGACGCGCACCAATCGGGGCAGCGGGACAATAGCGGGTTCCTGTGGAGTCTCTTGATGCTCGGTCTGTGGGAGCAACAATATTCCGAATTGCCAGCCGCGACCAGCGGCACGGCATTAATAATGAAGTTCGCATGACCGACAGTCGCAATTCAGATAATGAGCTCGTCTCGGTGCTGCAGCTCGGTAACCCGACCGGTATGTATGGCGCCGAGCGATGGATCCTGGCGCTTGTCAAGCACCTGGATCCGCGCAAAATTCGCAGTGTCGTCGGTGTCATTCAGGACGAGCCCGGTTCGGATGCGCCCGATCTTTGCCAATATGCGTCTGACCTGGGTTTCGAAACCGTTGTTTTTGAGTCAAAGGGACGGCTGAGCTTTTCGGCGATCGGCAAGATCCGCAAGTTCATCATTGACGAGAACATAGACGTTCTGCACACGCACGGTTACAAAACCGACATCATCGGGCGAATGGCGACCTTGGGAACGCCGTGCCGCATCATCAGTACGCCGCATGGCTGGAGTCAGAATGCAGGTCCTGCACTCCGGGTGTACGAAGCGCTGGACCGATTCGCCTTTCTCTTCTTCGATCAGGTTGTGCCTCTGTCCGACGACCTTCATGACGGTTTGCAGAAGAATCCTTTTCTGAGATCGAAGCTCAGATTCATTCGAAATGGCGTCGACATCAGTGAAATAGACGCGGAGCGTGGTCGCGAGTCAGGAAGCGACGGTCAGCATGAATCCCGGCCTTTTACGGTCGGATATATCGGACAGCTCATCAATCGAAAACGGCTGGATACTCTATTGAGGGCGTTTCGCGACACAGTCGTCGATATGAAGCAACTGCTTATCATCGGCGAGGGCCCCCAGCGAGCACGAATACGAGCGCCTGGCCGCGACGTTGAGCATCTCTGACGATGTCCGGTTCCTCGGATTCCGTAGTGACCGAATCAAGTTCTTGCTTGGCTTTGATGTCTTTGTACTCCCGTCGGAGCTGGAGGGCATACCGCGCTGTGTTATGGAGGCGATGGCTGCGAGTGTTCCGGTGGTTGTTTCGGACATTCCAGGTTGCCGGGACATCGTTGAACATGACGTCAATGGATTTCTTTTCGACGTTGGCGACGATCGACAACTGGCAAGCTATCTTGAGATGCTGGCGAACGACAACGAACTTCGCCGTCGCTTAGGTGAGGCCGGTCGCATGACTGTGAATCGGGGTTACTCGGCCCAGAGGATGTCTGATGAATATGCAGAACTGTTTCGGACGCTCGCAGGGCGTGACAGTGATTCGAAAAAGACCAATAAAAGCAATAACTTAAGTAGATGAGCGGAAGCGATACGAACGGGGCGCAAACGGCGCAGTTCATCGTCTTCTCGGACGATTGGGGCGTCCACCCGTCAAGCTGCCAGCATATCTTCAGGCATATCGTCCAGGAGCATGAGGTCACCTGGATCAACACTATCGGTATGCGTCCTCCAAGGATGACGTTGGCAGACGTTCGCAAGATCTTTCAAAAGGCATCGAGGATGCTGTCGGGTCGGCGCAAAAGTGTTGCAGGAAATCCGGAGAAGCTGACAGTGATTCAGCCCGTCATGCTGCCGTATATGTCGAATGGATTGGTCCGCCGTTTCAACCGCTGGTCCGTCGCACGATCGTTGCGACGTAACGGAACCACTGACCCATCCTGTAAGACGATTGTTCTAACGACAGTGCCCAATGCGGCGGATTACGTCGACCTGATCCCGGCACATCTTGTTGTTTACTATTGTGTCGATGATTTTTCTGAGTGGCCGGGACTAGACAAGCATTTCATCCTGGGATTAGAGGGACAATTAGTCGATAAGGTGAATCTGATTTTCGCTACATCACCGGGCTTGCAGTCACGACTCGCTAAGTCCGGCAAGCCCGTCATGATGCTGGAACACGGTGTCGATGTGGCTCACTTTTCTCATGTCGCGGAGGCTGAGCATCCGTCTCTGGAGAAGATCGGGAAACCCAGAGTTGGATTTTTTGGTCTGATAGACGGACGAATGGACGCGGATACGCTTCGATACCTGGCAGAATGTCTGCCGAACGTTAATTTTGTCCTGGCTGGACCAGCAGAGATCTCGACGTCAGCTCTTGACCAATTCGACAATATTCATTTTGTAGGTCGATTACCGTACGCAGAGTTGCCAGCGTTCATTCGTGGGATCGACGCGCTCATTATCCCGTACAAGGTCGACGCACTGGCAAATGCGCTATCGCCTCTAAAGCTCAAGGAATACCTCGCGACCGGAAAGCCGGTTGTTAGTTCGGCGATTCCTGCCTCGGTCGCATTCGATCAGCTCGTTCACATCGCGGCGTCCCGGCGTGAGTGGAAGGAACTGGTGCAAAACGCGGTAATCAGTGCCCGGGACGATGTACGAAGTCATAGTCCCGTTGTTTTCGACGGTGAGTCCTGGATTGATAAAGCAAATCTGCTGCTAAACAGCTGCCTGGACCACGATTCACAACCACGCGGATAAATCACGTCCGATCATGTCTTGGACCTTCAGAATATCTTGCCGAAATTCTTGTTTTAAACTCTGTATGTAGGCCTCGCTGGCTATTCGTTTCTTGTTTTCGGTATTGTCGTCACTGTGCGTCTGCACGGTTTTTTGCGTCGAGAGTCTATTCTTAAGATGCACTCCCAGTCGAGTTTGCTTGAAACGTGCCAGAGCGCGGCCCAATTTGAACTTCTCCAGTGTATCTTGCACCCTTGGATATAGTATGGGGTTGTATCGAACATCAATTGACTCGGGGACAAAGTCTGCATCGACTTGTGCAAATGAGTAAAGCTGTCGTACGACGTCCGCAGGATCGGACAGTACGTCGTCGTACAGAAATACTTTGACTTGGTCGGATTGGTAGAGTGAGTACACGCGTGCCAGGTCCTCCGAGTACTTGCTCAGGCGAGTTAGATAGGGCGAGATTTCGCAAGCCTCCTGAAAGGACTTGCCTTGAAAATGTTCGTTATGCAGGAGGCGGTACGAGGAATAAGCTCTCGAAATCGGCTCACGAAGTACGACGAATAATCGCGCGTCAGGGACGGTTTTTGCCATTCGCTCAAGTGCGATTTCAACATTCAGGTAGTTCGGCGTGATTTCGGAAATTACGGGTTTACCTGCAGATTCGAAATGTTGTGCGTACCACTCAATCCCTTTTTCGAAATTCTCGTCAAAAAAGTGAAGCTCCTTCTTTTCGGATGCAAATATTTCAGGGTGTTCACGAAGGCAGTGATACATCCACGTCGTTGCCGCCCGCTGTGCGCCAATACCTATGAAGTTTGGTAAGGTCATTGATTCAACTCAGTTCTGATTTCGCTTCCCGTTCTTGCGAATAAACAATTGCGGGCAGGTCGCAAAATGTAGGGGCATGATGACTGACTGGCAACAAGTTACCAATCGTCCATTTATTCGGCATGCTCGAATCGAGTCAGATTTCATCTGCGCCAATATCAACACCATCTCCCTGCGGTCGGCTTTGTTCATCATAATCATCAAAAAGGTCAGGCAGGGGCTCTCCGCGGTCTACAATCTCCCTGTTTTCAGTCTGCAAGTGTAAATCTCCTATACTCGGATTAACAAATGTAGAAAGATCGACATTTGTGATATTGGCACTTAGAGTGGCGCTGCCGCTTTTCAGGCTGCGAATGCGGCGATTTGTGAGGTTATTGGCGATCAGAACGCCCGTCGTTTTCGGAAATCGGTATTCAATGGCGTTCGGGTAGCGGTGTGCCAGATAAATCGTGTTGTTGTAAATCCGGCTGCCGGGGCTGTTGTGGAGAGCAATTCCAACATCAGCAAATTGTCCTCTATTTTCTGCGTGATAGATCATGTTGTTTCGGATCACGCCGTCAGTATTTCCTCTTTGACCCAAGCCGAATCCTATGCCTCTGTCACAGTTGATAATGAGATTTCGCTCCACTGTGTTTCGGGCGGAGCCGTTCCAGAAATGGATGGCGTACTCTGCTACAGACCGGCCGGGGCTGATGATATTGCGGAATGTGTTATTCCTGACAACCCAGTCGCGCGCTCCGTGTGCATCGATCCCGCCAATGTAGTGTTGAGGGCCGACACCCGCTGAGTATTCGAACACGCAGTCCTCGACAATTCCGTTATCGCTTGCAATGCCCGTATTCTTCGGGCCCTTGGTGACCTTGAACAGCTGTTGGTAAGAGTCCTTAAGAATGCAGTTCCTGATTGTTACGCCATCGGCATCGTTCTCGCCCTTGATCTGGATAAGATGATATCGCGACTTCTGGAGTGTGATGCCATCGAGCAGGAATCCATCAGCGTTGACGGTTATTACGTTGCCCACCTGGGCATCCGGCCTCATCGCGTCGCCCTGAATGACGACTTTATCCGGATCCTCTGACCGGCCGACGATAGCGATATTGGGTGCGCGGATATTGAGACCTCTTGAGAGCGTGTAAATACCGTCCGCCAGTTCGATGGTAGTGTTGCCGCCTGTCTTATTCGCAAACCGCACAGCGCGCTCAAGGTCTCTCACGTCGCGTACGTGAATGGATGCCGCGAATGCGAAATTTGAATAGCCAACGGCGAGCAGCGCGAAAATGACAATCAAGATTCGCGCAATGCCCTGATGAATTTTGTTTCCGATCGATGCATTCATCGAAGAATTTATCCTGGCGAGCAGCTTATTCTACCCGGAGTCCGCCACCAGGCAGTCAGTTCGTCAGGCGGCCTGCGACAGGCCTAATGCTACCAACCCAGCGACCGTAGCTCAATCGATAAACATCTGTTCTTATTAATGTTTTTGCTCCTGCACGTGATACCGTCCGGGGGTCTTCTGGTAGACTAACGGTTTGACACATTTGAACGAGATTATGACAGTTCGAGCTCGATTCGCGCCCGGCCCGACTGAGGCGCTGCATCCTGGCAGCATCAGGACAGCTCTATTCAGCTGGCTTGTATGCGCGGCACCACCATGGTCCTTATTGAGTCTGATGACATCTTCCAAAATCAGGGCCTTCAAGTGATAGACGAGAGTGACAACAAGCGGCTCCCGGTTTGTATCGTATTGGGGGAGGGCGTAACTGCACTCGGCGTCATTCGTTCACTGGGACGCGCCGGAATTTCACAATACGCAATCAGCAACCAATGCGATGTCTCTGCCTTGTCAAGGTGGAATGTAACAGAGCCGTCGTCTGTCGATGCAGGCCCGGAGCCGGGCAATCTTTCTGCCTGGCTGTCGGATCTATCGATCGATGAGGGCGTTCTCATGCCGTGCTCCGACGGCTGGACAAAAGCGGTGGCGCAGCTTGATTCTTCTGTAGCGCACCGATTTCATTCTTGGGTACCAAAATCCGAATGTGGTCGATTGTCTGGTCAATAAGGACCGGTTTCGCGCAAAGCTGGAGTCACTGAACTTGCCACATCCTCGAGGACCTTTGCGCTTGATAATCCGGAGCAGCTGCAATCTGTACCGCCCGGGATTCTGGAGCATGCCTTCCTGAAGCCGCATGAGTCGCAGAGTTTCTTTGCACATTATGGCGTGAAAGGTCTGTTCGTTCGGAATGCAGAAGATGCGCGAGAAAAACTCGATCGAGGTGAATCGTAACGGCTTCGACGTGGTGCTACAGGAATACGTACCCGGTCCGGCCATATCGCACTATTTTGTCGACGGGTATCGACCAATAGAATCCGGTGACATGCGACTTCTCGCGCGGCGCCGCCTGCGAATGTACCCGCCGGATTTTGGCAACAGTACGGATATGGAAACGATTCCGCTGAATGACGTCGGGCCCGCAATCTCGACACTGGAAACCCTGTTCGATACGATCGGCTACCATGGCATTTTCAGCGCTGAGTTCAAGCACGATGAGCGTGACGACCAGTTCAAATTGCTCGAAGTGAATTGCAGGCCGTGGTGGTACGTCGACTATGCGGATCGTTGTGGGTTGCATGTTTGTAAGTATGCGTATCAGGACGCGCTTGGTTTGGCGATCGATCCTTTTGAGATCTACAAGATGGGCAAGCGAGGGGTCTACCCACTTTTCGACTGGGCAGCTCGGCAGGAAAACAGGAAAAGCGGTATCAGGGAGCAGGGCCTCTTTTCCATGCTGATTAACTGGCTATCCGGCTATCAGCCGATTTTCTCCTGGAGCGATCCATTGCCTGGGATCAAGACCTTCGCGCAGGATCTGAAAAGCGCGATAGCTCGCCGTATTCATTGAAAAGCGGAAGATTGGCAAAGATGAGCTTTCAAGTCCGTATTCTCGATGAGGAAAAATATGATGCCTGGGACCAAATGGTCTATGCCACCCCGGGCGGCAGCATATTCTCCACGGCGGAGTACCTGGATGTGCTGTGCAGCAATACCGGGGACAGCTTTCGGATCGCGGCGATCGTCCGCGACAATGCGATCCTCGGTGGCATAGCGCTCTACGAAATCGGTGGTCGTTGGGGAACGGTTGTCAGACCGCGTTTCCTGCTCCCTTACAACGGTCTTGTCTATTCGACGGGTGAGTCAGACTATCCATCTCGCCGCGAATCGATGGAAACGAAATTGCAGTCCGCCCTTGCCGAGTTTGTCGAGCAAAAGGGTTATGCGAGCGTGTTACTGAAAAACCGGGCATCGATCACAGATATCCGGGTATTCAGCAATAGAGGATGGCAGGCGATACCAACGTATACGTACGTCGTAAATTGTGGTGATCTGGATAATCAGTGGCGAAAGGTCGACAGGAACCTCAAGAGGCTCATCAAGAGGTGTGGATCCGGGGAATTCGAGATCACGGACGATGATGATTTCGATAGCTTTTTTGCGCTCCACAGTCAGGTGCACGAGCGCAAGGGAGCTCCCCTGTATCTGCCACCGGACCGCTTCAAGGCGTACTTCTCAGAGCTGCGAGGAAAGGGTTTGGCCAGATTGCTCCACGCGAGAACACAAGGGGGTCAGGCAGTGGCCTCGCAAATCGTGCTCACCGGCAGGCACACCTTTTCACACTCCATTGCCGCCGGCTCCGATGAGCAATACACGAATTCAGGAGTCAATGCCTTTTTGCGCTGGAAAGCGTTCGAGAATCTGGCTAGCCTCGGGTTTCAACACAACGATCTTACGGATGCCAGCCTCAACTCCGTGTCGCGATTTAAGAGCCAGCTTGGCGGCGAATTACAAATGAGTTTTGCACTCGCACACCCGGAAACCCCGTTGCACCGGATTGGGTCCAGGTTGGAGGCCGGCGCCAGAAAGCTCAAGGGAATGATCATCAATGAGTAAGGGCGGTCGAAGCGGCGCGGACGCAGTTGTCGCCGCATTGCAGAAGCACGGCATCGATACCGTGTTCGGAGTGCCGGGCACTCAGAATATTCCGCTGTTCGAGGCTTTCAGGCAAAACAAAATTCGAACGATTCTTGCTACCAGCGAGACCATGGCCGGGTTCATGGCGATCGGCTGGTACCGGGCAACAGGCGTCCCGGCGTTTTCGCTGGCCATTCCCGGTCCGGGGTTCGCGTTTTCGTTGCCGGCCGCTGGCCGAAGCGGCTCTGGATTCTTCAGCGATATTGCTGATCACCGGTGAATCGGTCTCGCGCGGACGTCTGTTCGACCACCAGGCGATCGATCAGGATTCGGTCGCGGCCGCAATCTGTCCAGAGAATTTCAAAGTCGACGACGTATCGGCGATCGACGAAATCGTGAATCGTGCGATCCTGCAAACGACACGTGCAGGCCATCGGCCGGTCGTGCTGCAAATTTCGGCGGCGGCTCTGCAGGCAGAATGTCCCGCTCAGCGCGTAGCGGAGTCAGTCACGTCCGAAAAGGGGACCGACTTCTCGTTGCCTGGCGATCTTGCTCAGCGCCTGAAGGAGTGCGAAAAACCGCTTTTGCTGGTCGGTGCAGGCGCGTTGCCGTGCGCGAAAGAACTGGCGTCATTCGCGACCCACCTGAATGCACTGATTACGACGACACCCGCGGCCCGCGGCATTGTTTCCGAGAGCGATTGGCGGGTTCTGCCCGTTGATCTGCTGTGCGACGACGTCGAGGCATTCAATCGCCTGATCGACGAGAGCGATTTGGTCATCGCACTGGGCTGTCGGTTTTCACACAATGGGACCGGCGGATATTCCATGCGCTTGCCGCAGGACAGGCTCGTGCACGTTCACGAAGATCCGGCGGTACTCAATGCCAATTACGAGGCGGCATGGGCATTCAAGATGGAGGTCACAGAGTTTATCTCTGCGGCGAGCGCAGCGATCATGGACGGCCAACGCTCAGCTTCGGGCGGGTGGACAGAGGCAGAAAGCAGCCGGTGGAGGGCACAGGTCCTTGAAAGAAGCGCTGACGAGAGTCTTGAACCAAAGTGGTCTGAGGCAGAGGAGCCAGGGTGCCAGGCGCTGTTCGAACAGATTCGAAGCGGAATTCCCGACGACGCGATGCTGGTGACAGACACAGGCATGCACCAGATACTGACGAGGAAGTACTTCGAGGTACGGTCTCCACGCGGTCTGGTCGTACCCACGGACTTTCAATCGATGGGTTTCGGCCTTCCAGCCGCCATTGGCGCGGCGCTGGCAGTTCCTGAGCGCAAGGTTGTCGCTCTCGTAGGCGACGGCACCTTTCTCATGACGCTGTCAGAGCTTGTGACCATCGCGCGTGAGCAGATTCCGCTGTTGATTGTGGTTTTTGCCGATGGCTGGCTGGGACAGATAAGAATGCAACAGGTCGAGTGGGGTGCCGAGGAGTTTGCAACCCGGCTTCACGGGTTCGAGCTCGAGACCGTCGCAAAATCTGTCGGGATTCATTACCAGCGCGGGCAAAGAAATTTAAGCGATCAAATAAAGGCTTGCTTGCAGGACCGCTTGCCGGCCATCTTGGAAGTTCAGGTTGAGGACCCGCCGCGCCTGGATCGTTTCAAGAGTCGTTTGCGAAAGAAAGAAAAAATAAAGAATATTTTGGGGCCGGCTGGCATAAGTTTCATAAAAAAAATTGGCGGTAAATCAAGCGGATAGTCGCCGACTTCAGAAAGTGAAAACCTGATGAACGACGTGCCAACAAATGCCCCACTCTTGCCTGAAATTGGTGTTATGGCGTTCGTACCGGATACCTGGAATGACGGTGTCTGGCAAGTGCGGCACCAGGTACTGACGCGACTGTCACGGTACTTCAATATTGTCTGGGCGAATCCGCCAGTTGGCTGGAGGAAGTGTATTCGTGAAGCACCATTTGTGTCGCGCTTTCACGTACCGGATAGCGACAACGCGCCTGGGTTGGAGATCTATCAGCACAGCAAGTGGGCTGCAAAATTTTACAGACCCAAGTTGATCGCTGAACTTACTGAAGCGGTGCGCGTTCGCGCCGGCTTGGCGGAACTGAGAAAACGTGGCAGCAGTCTTCTTGTCGGATACCTATGGCGGCCGCAGTTCGCGAGCAGCTTGTGGGCTGGCAAGTTCGACAAGCGTTGCTACCATATTGATGACGAATACAGTTTCTCTGCGCTGGATAAACCGATTGATGAACGTGAGCGTCGCATAATCGAGGATGTTGATCAGGTGTTCATTCATTCACCGGGAATGATGGACAAAAAAGGCAAGCTGAATCCGCAAACACGGTACGTGCCGAACGGTGTCGACTTCGAGTTGTATGCCAGGTCGTACGAGATACCTGATGACCTGGCGGAAATAAGCAAACCGATTGTCATGTACGTCGGCGTGCTGAAATCCATGATTGACTGGGATCTGATCGCCGTTTTGGCCACTCGACTTCGCGATATTTCATTCGTCTTTGTCGGACCTGAGGGACGTTTGAATGACTCGGACAAAGAGATAATAGCTGCGCTTCAGAAGCTGCCGAACACGCATTTCCTGGGTGGCAGGTCGGTAGGCGTGCTTCCGGCATACACGGCGCACGCTGATATTTGCATCATGCCTTATAAGAATAACGGATATACAAAGTACATCTTCCCGATCAAAGTTAATGAATATCTTGCTGCGGGAAAGCCAACCGTGGGTACACCTATCAGGACTCTTCAGGACTATGCAAAAGTCGTGGATCTCGCATCGACCATTGACGAATGGAGTGTTGCACTAAGACACAATTTGCGGCCCGAGTGCACCAGCGAGACGATCATTGAAGCTCGTAGGGCCGCAGCGAGAGAATATGACTGGCAATTCCTAGTGGACCGCGTTGCTCGGTCGATTTGTAGCATGGCCGGTAGCCGATTTGTTGAACAATTTGATGTCATAACATTGGCAAAGTGAGATTGCTGCGATGCAGAGGATAGGCCTGCTCGATCACATGGGCTTGGGCAATCTTGGTGATGCCGCCACGCAGGACGCAGTCATTAATTACCTGCGAACAAAGAAAGGCGATGTCGAGGTCGCTCTGTTTTCTTTGAATCCAGTCGACTCCGAACAACGTCATGGCTTGCCAGCATTCCCCATCACCTGGAGGGGGGACATCGAACGGCAATCCGTGCAACGGCCCGACAATGAAACCGGAAACGACGACCGTGGCGCAGTTCGCGCAGGGGTTTACGCGCGCACCAAGAAAATCCTCCGACGCAGCTCCATTTTGAGAAGACTGCTCAAATTTCAATGGAGAGTGCGCCAGGAGATCCGATTCATGGTTAATTCGCGGGTTCGACTGTTGGACTTTGACTTACTCGTGATATCGGGCGGGGGTCAAATTGACGATTCCTGGGGTGGCCCGTGGTCCGCACCGGCAAATCTATTGCGCTGGGCCATCCTCGCTCGCACTTCCAAAACGCGGCTGATCTTCTTGGGGGTCGGAGCGGGTCCACTGAAGGAACGCTCGAGCAGAATTCTCTGTGCGACCGCTCTTCGCTTGGCCCACTCGATCTCGTTTCGCGATGAGGAGTCGCGGAGGTTCGCCGAGATGCTGGGCGTTCGCAAGCCCGCAACAGTAATACCCGACTTGGCTCACAGCTTTCCCGTCGGGAACATGAAGGTCGGTTCCGCAGACCGCTCGAACGCGTCTTATCGTCGGGATTTGACCCATTCCTTACAAGGACCCTCGGTGGTGGCCAGACAAAGACGACGCGATCTACAAAGCGTATGTTGGCGGACTGGCTGCATTCGCAGCATGGCTCTTGGAGAATGGTCACTCAGTCAGATTTCTTGTGGGCTCAGTTCAAATGGATCAATCCGCGATTAGCGACATACGTGATCAAATTGAGAAACTAGACAAGATCCTTTTCCGAAAGCCGATTGTTTGAGCGGCCGATCGCTACCGTCGACGATCTCATGCAGGACATATCCGAAACCGACATAGTGCTGTCATCGCGCTTCCACGGAGTTCTATTGGCCCATCTGCTGCTGAAACCAGTGATTGCAGTTTCCTACCATAGCAAGATCGACAACCTGATGAGGGATATGGGTCAAGGGAAAAATATTCTAGCCTGTAATAATCTTACGGTCGAAGATCTTGTCGCGAACTTCGAGGAGATTAGGTCTAATTCTTCCGCTATTCGAAAAAATATTGAGTCTCGAGTCGCGACGCACCGAGATGCACTCGCGCGAGTCTACGAGGAGACATTCGGATTTTAGAATGAGTTGACATGAGATGAGCGCCGATATTGAGCAAAATTATCGAGATTTAGAAACAGTGCCTTGCGTTGAAAAACCACGTGTAACGATTGTTACTCCGGTCTATAACACGGCTGACTACCTAAAGCAGTGCATTGAAAGCGTATTAGCGCAAGACTATGACAATTTTCGATATCTTATTGTCGACAACTGCAGTACGGATGGGTCGGGGAAAATTGCGTCAGAGTACGCGCGTATCGATTCGCGAATTGAGGTTGTTCGCAACGAGTCACTCTTAGAACAAGTTGACAACTACAATCACGCCCTCAGGTTGGCCTGTATTGATAGTCAGTATGTGAAGATTGTCCAGGCCGATGATTGGATCTTTCCGAATTGTATTCGGCTAATGACTGAGGTTGCAGAAGAAAATGAAACAGTGGGAATCGTGAGTGCATACCGCCTGATAGGCGAGAGGCTCGCCGGCGACGGGCTGCCCGTTGATTCGACTTTCTTTGCTGGCAGGGAAATAGCGCGCCGGCAATTGCTACGTGGCGATTTCTTCTTTGGTTCGCCGACGACGATAATGTATAGAGCCAGCGTGATCAGAAGACGTCACGACTTCTTCGACTCCAGTTTTCTTCATGAAGATACAGCGGCTTGCTATCGAGAGTTGGAGAATTGTGATTTCGGATTCGTGCACCAGGTTCTGACATATTCGAGAGTTGGAAATGAATCAATTAGTTTGCGCGTACGAGAGTTTAATCCGAATGCTTTGGACAAGCTCATTGTTTTGAATAAATTTGGCCCTGGATTTCTTGACCGTTCCGAGTTAAAGGATGTCACGCGTCTGGCTGAACGGAAGTATTATCGATTTTTGGCCAAATCGGTATTGAGGTTCAGGAAGAAGCCTTTTTGGAAATATCATGCAGAGGGTCTGGCGGCTATTGACAGAAAGATCTTGAGTTGGGGCCTTCTATCAGGTCTTTTCGTGGAGCTCTCAAACCGGATTTTTAATCTGAAGAAGTCCTTGGGATCAATCATTCGATGGGTCGGAAGGCATCTAGGGAGTCGTTCTTGACCGATTTTGTAGCTGCCAGAGACAATCTGCCAAGCCTCAGTATTATAGTAGCTACCCGTAATCGTGCGGATAATTTGGCGCGGCTGTTGGAGAGCTTGGCGGTGGCAATCCGATATGTAGAGCCGAGCAAGGTAGAAGTGATCGTCGCGGATAACGGTTCAACGGACCGTACTGGCGAAGTTGTATCCTGTTTCCAGGAGTCGTCCGCGTTTAAAGTTACCGTCGTAAGAGAAGAATCGCCAGGCAAAGCCCGTGCATTGAATCAGGCGCTCAAAGTTGTCAGAGGGCGCATTTGTGCATTTGTTGATGACGATATCATCGTCGCGCAAACCTGGGTCAAGGAAATCCTGAGCGCATTTGCGACGGAGTCTGAGATGGGCATAGCGGGCGGTCGGGTTGAGCCTCACGATCCTGCAGCAGCGACAGATACTCTAAGGACCGGCAACCAGGACTTCCGAGTCAGTTGGAAGAAATTCACTCCACAAAACATTCCGATAATTGGCTGCAATGTGGCTTTCCGACGCTCACTCCTCAATAGCATTGGTGGGTTCGATCCAGATGTCGGGCCCGGCTCATATATAGGTAGCGGGGATGACTTGGACCTGATTTATCGGGCGCTAGTGGCTGGAGCAATAATTGATTACCGGCCGGAGATCAAGGTGTCACACAGGCACGGACGAGTCAGTGACGAAGAAGTGGCGAAGTTACGAAAGCGATATCTTAGAGGTAGAGGCGCTTTTTACCACAAGTATGCGAGCAATGGTCATCGGCGAGTCAGGCGGTGGGCGTATTGGGAGGTCAGAAGCTTGTTCTTGTCCCTGATTACTAGTCCCTGGCGCGCGGGCGCAAAGTCCGAAAGTCTGGCCGGTCTGATTGCACTGGGATCCGGTGCCCTGGCTTCTGTCAAGGTCCGTGGAGTTCGGGCTGATCTCAAAGAGCCGGTGATTTAGGTACAAATATTTGCTGTCGTATTAACAGCGACGTCTGCGGTGTGGCGTACGTAGTGCTGATACCGTCATGCTGCGTCCAGGAAGCACAGATGAAGCGTACTGAATTTTTAAAGGGAATCGACAGCCTGAATTTCGGACAGGACGACTTTCGGATTGCAGTTCACCAGTCCCTTCGATCCTGGTTGATCCAATGCTACAAAGAATTTCCCTGGTGGGGCCCACGTATCGATCTCAGACTGGGTATCGTATCGGTAGAGCATTACACACAAGTTGTAGGAGCCAGATGCCATATTCAGATCAACCTCAAAACGACATTTTAACAAATCACCGCTACCTAAATCGTATGGCTGGGTGGCCAAGCCGTTCTGTTGAAGTGCTGAAAAATTCATAGTTATTCTCGTCTGTAAAATAGAGGACAACGGCAATCTTCCGACCGTTCTGGCCGCCAATAATCTCGACATCGACTTGTGCTTTCTCAGTTGATTCAAAACTGATGCACTCAGTATCTCCTCGCCTCATGGTGACGCTTGTAATGCGCGTTCGTTCGCCTTCGTGAGTTTCACTGTCGTCACGTATCCGGTTCATATACGCATTGATGACGTCGTTCATCGGTCCTATCGCAGATACTCTGCCGTGATCAAGGAGCAGGCCGCGCTGGCAAAGATCACCGACTGCGCGAAGATTGTGCGACACAAAAAGAACAGACGTGCCACTGTTCAAGATCTCGTTCATTCGGGCAATACATTTTTGCTGGAAAACAAAATCGCCGACGCTGAGTACTTCGTCAACAATCATGACCTCAGGATCGACGTGAGCGGCAACCGAAAATCCCAAGCGGGCGAACATTCCGGATGAGTATCGTTTCACAGGAGTATCGATAAATTCTTCCAGTCCGGAGAAGTCGACGATCGAATCGAATTTGGACTGAATTTCGCGGCGACTCATGCCGAGAATCGTTCCGTTGAGGTATATGTTCTCTCTTCCGGTCAAATCCTTGTGAAACCCCGCGGAAACCTCAATAAGTGCAGAAAGCCGGCCCCTGACGATTACACTTCCTCGGCTGGGCTGCATTATTCGACTCAGGATCTTGAGCATCGTGCTCTTTCCGGCGCCGTTGTGTCCGATGATGCCGAATGCCTCGCCCTTTTTGACTTCAAAAGACACATCTTGCAGCGCCCAGAATTCACGACTGTCGGCGATATCCAGATCTTTGCGTCGAAACATCTTGCCGGTCAGCGCTGGTATGAGATCACGGAGCGAATCGTATAGCTCACCTTTGCGGAATCTCTTGAATACCTGATCTACACGAACTGAAATTTCGCTCATGAAAGTTTCCTAGATGCTCTCTGCAAAGGCTGGTTCGAGTCGTTTGAAAAACAGGTAGCCACCGACCATCGCTGCGAGCCCAAATGCAAGACTGTAAGCAAGCCAGATAAGATCTGGAGACTGAGCAGCAATAATGCTCGTCTCGAGCCCCTCCATCACTGCGGAGAGCGGGTTCAACATCATGTAGATACCATACTCGCCAAACATCTTCATGTTGAAGAAAACCGGTGTAACAAAGATGCCGAACGTCAGAAATATTTCAACCAGGTACTTAACGTCGCGAAAGAACAAGCTGGCAGCTGAGACGAAAAATACGATGCCAACAATTATCATGATGAGGATGACAAGAAGTATCGGCACCCAGAACAATGCGATACTTAACTGTCCCCCCGCAAGCGCGACCAAGATCGCCAACGGCACGGCTGCAATTACGAAATCGAACAGGCTTGAACCGACGGCCGCAATCGGGAAAATCTCTTTCGGAAAGTAGATCTTCGTAACGAGAGCCGAATTGCCAATCAGGCAACTACTACCAAAACGAATTGACGAAACTGCAAATGCCCATGGAACCGAGCGAATAGCGACACTGGAAACATCCTCGAGGACCACCTGCGTGCCGGATGCCAGCGAGTACGCATATCGAACCAAAACGCCGACCAGGACTATCAATAATGGCATCAAGATCGCCCACAGAAAGCCCATGATGGACTGCTTGTATTTGATCCTGATGTCGCGATATGCGATTGCATACAGCAGGCTGCGGTATCGCCACAGTTCTTGAAGATTATCGATCATGTTCGATATCTAGTATTTGCCTTGGACAGAGTACTTTGCATATTTCGACACGACCATTCGAGTATCATCTTATTGAGCCAGCGTTGCGGTAGATGTAATCTCACCAGACATCCATTACTCGACATGGCTGCAATTTGATAGATGAGACTTCGATATCAGTACTGGATACTACTTCTCAACTTGCATGCGTCGCAATTTTGCGACACATTGCGGCCTATCGCAATAGAAAATCAGATTTTGTGACGGAGTTACGCTTCAATCAGTGACGGAGGTATTGTCTACCTTCGTCGATAAGGTCACAAATTTGGTAATTTCATGAAGAAGTTTAGATCTTTCAGCGACTCGCTGCCGGGGCAGTCCTGATCGTCGTAACAGCGTTTTGTGCTGTTGGTCTGGCAAAGGCGCAGGCAATCCAATATCCGTTGAAGATTAGTTCGAACGATCGATACCTTGAAGATCAGGCAGGCGACACCATTCTTGATCAACGGCGACACGCCATGGTCGCTTATCGTGGGGCTAACGAAAGCGGAAGCGGAACAATACCTTGACGACCGTAAGGCCCGCGGCTTCAACGCCATTATTGTCGAGCTCATCGAACACGAGTACGGTGGTCCTGCCAATACGGACGGCGATCTACCGTTTCTTGTCGATGGCGATTTCACCACGCCGAACGAAGCATACTTTGCGCATGCAGACTGGGTCTTGAACGAAGCTGCTGCGCGAGATCTGCTGGTCATCATGACGCCCGCCTATCTTGGTTATAACTGCGGATCCCAAGGCTGGTGCCAGGAGATCTTGGCGAGCTCCCTTGCCGATATGCGTAGCTATGGAAATTTTGTGGGCAGTCGGTATAAAGATTACGAGAACATAATCTGGATGCATGGTGGCGATACGGACGCATCCGACTATGGCGCCCAGGATCACGTGAATGCAATTGTAGCGGGTATTCAAGAGGTCGATCCGGACTCAGTTGTAACAGCGCATTGTAATCGGCAGGAATCGGCTATTCAGTGTTATAACGAAAGCTGGCTTTCATTGAATAATACATATTCAAATTGCACTAGTTCTGCGCTTCGCACCAGGAATGATTATCAGAGATCACCTGTCATCCCGTTCTTCTATGCCGAGGGTATCTATGAGAGCGAGCCGACATCATCGGCAAAATGCCTGCGCTCGCAAGCTTACTGGTCTGTGTTGGGCGGATCGACCGGACATTTCTTCGGTAACACTCCTATTTGGCTTTTTGACCCAGGCTGGCAGCAAGCGCTCGGATCAGTTGGTGCACGGAGCATGACACATTTCGGAAATCTTTTTGCCTCGAGGCCGTGGCATTTGCTGCAGCCGGACTACAGTGAGAACGTTGTTTCCGGAAACCGTGGGAACATTTCAGCTGCGAATTACGTAATGGCTGCACGCGCATCCGACGGAAGTGTGATCATGGCCTACGTGCCGAATGCGCGGACAATTACCGTCGACATGTCGGCCATCGCCGGAAGCGCGGCGGATGCGTGGCGGTTTGATCCTGCTACCGGGGACGCAACGTATCTGGGCGAGTTCGAAAACTCCGGTACCAAGCAGTTCGCTTCGGTGAGTAACAATGACTGGTTACTAGTTATTGACAATGCGGACGCAGGATTTCCGCCGCCCGGTCAGACCTCAGGCGGCCCGCCGCCCAGTAACAATCCGCCACTGGCTGACGCGGGCGGACCGTATGCCGGAGAGGCGGGTGCGACGTTGGTGCAGTTTGATGGCTCAGCGTCCAGTGACCCGGATGCTGATGCGCTGACTTTCACATGGAATTTTGGCGACGGCAGCAGCGCCGGTGGCATGATGCCCACGCACACTTACGCAACGTCCGGTAATTTCCAGGTGTCGCTCGTAGTGAACGACGGCCAGGCCGATAGCAATCCCGACGTGACATCGGCAGCGATTTCGGCACCGCCAATGAATGCTGCACCTACCGCAGATCCGGGCGGCCCCTACAACGGCCAGCCTGGACAAGCTGTCCCTTTTGATGGTTCCGGGTCGTCCGATCCGAACGGCGACCCACTGACCTACGCATGGGACTTCGGCGATGGTTCGTTTGCCAGTGGCATTGCGCCGACACACACTTTTGCGGTAGCAAGCACGTATGACGTAATGCTGACTGTCAACGACGGGCAGGTCGATAGTCCGGTGGTGACGACGACCGCGAGCATTGTCGATCCGCCGCCGCCCAACAACAATCCGCCGCTCGCTGACGCCGGCGGACCGTATGCCGGAGAGGCTGGCTCGACCTCAGTGCAGTTTGATGGCTCGGCGTCCGGTGACCTGGACGGTGATGTGCTGACTTTCGCTTGGGATTTTGGCGATGGCAGCAGCGCCAGCGGCATGATGCCCACGCACACTTACGCAACGGCGGGCAATTTTCCCGTGTCGCTCGTAGTGAACGACGGCCAGGTCGATAGCGATCCCGACGTGACATCGGCAGCGATTTCGGCGCCGCCAATGAATGTTGCTCCAATCGCGGATTCAGGCGGCCCCTACACCGGCCAGCCCGGACAAGCTGTCATTTTTGACGGTTCAGGATCATCTGATCCGAATGGCAACTCACTGACGTACGCCTGGGACTTTGGCGATGGGTCGTTCGGCAGTGGGGTCGCACCGACACACACTTTTGTCGTAGAAAGCAACTACAGCGTTATGCTGACTGTCAATGACGGTCAGTTCGATAGTCCGGCAGCAACGACGACCGCGAGCATTGTCGATTCGCCCGCGCGACCGCCTTCGGGCGATGACAAGAAGAGCAGCGGCGGAGGCGCGATCGGCCTTGGTGAAATTCTGCTATTCGGTTGGACCGCGTTTGCGATTCGGCGGTCCAGGTCGAAATGGAAGACATCCATCCTTAGGAATTAGCCGAACTCCAGGGTGCCCCGTGCACTTGGCGACGCCTACCGGGCGTCAGTTCCTTGATCGGTAGACCGTCTTGATTGATGGGCCCACAAGGTAGTCGCTCAGGTTCCCATCGAGAGCTTTGCGATACACGGACATCGACTTCTCGAATGCTGCAACCGTCTGATCGATATCGTCATCGGTGTGTGAATAGCTAACGACTAAAGATGGTGCGAGTATGCCGTTGCGGATCAGTTCCTGAAGCAGAAGAGTGCGGAAGGGTTGCGACGGAGCGCCGTCGGGACCTTTCGTTGTGAACACAAGGTTGCAGGGCCGGCCGATTACGCGAATGTGCTTTTCCAGACCCAGTGCGTCGGATAATGCATTTATTCGATCCTGCAGAGATTGTCCCTGACGATGCAAATAGCCGATTACGTCGTGATTTTGGTAGGTATGCAGCGTGGCCATTGCAGCTGCAAGCGCATGATTTTCGGCGCCGTGAGTAGTAGACAGCAAAAAGACACGCTCTTTGTCATGGTATAGCCCACCCAATTCCATAATCTCGCGTTTCCCGAGGAGTGCGGACAGCGCGAAACCATTCGCCATTGCCTTGCCGAAAGTCGATAGATCGGGAGTGACCCCATAGATTTCCTGGCCGCCGCCCAGCGCCCAGCGAAAACCAGTAATCATTTCGTCAAATATCAAAACGACGCCATACTCGTCGCATAGTTGTCGCACCCCTTGTAAGAAACCGCCTTTGGGCGGCACTTCTCGCTCGGGCTCCATGATCACGCAAGCGAACTGATCGGGATAAGCCTCAAAGAGCGATCGGAGCGAGTCAATATCGTTGTACTGAAACCCCAGCGACGATTCAGTCGCAGACTCCGGGATTCCACCATGCATATTCGTCGTGCCGATGAACCAGTCGTTATACGAGAAAAACGGGTGGGATCGGCAGTAAGCGACTTGCGTTCGCCCGGTAAACGCCCGCGCAAGTTTAATTGCCGCGGTCGTAACTCGCGAAGCATGACGCATTTCGGAAATCTCTTTGACTCGAGACCGTGGCATCTGCTGCAGCCGGACTACAGTGCCAATGTTGTTTCCGGAGACCGTGGGAACATTTCAGCGGCGAATTACGTAATGGCTGCACGCGCATCCGACGGAAGTGTGATCATGGCCTACGTGCCGAATGCGCGGACAATTACCGTCGATATGTCGGCCATCGCTGGAAGCGCGGCGGACGCATGGCGGTTTGATCCTGCTACCGGGGACGCTACGTATCTGGGCGAATTCGAAAACTCCGGTGCCAAGCAGTTCGCTTCGGTGAGTAACAATGACTGGTTATTGGTGATTGACAATGCGGACGCAGGATTTCCGCCGCCCGGTCAGACCTCAGGCGGTCCGCCGCCCAGTAACAATCCGCCACTGGCTGACGCGGGCGGACCGTATGCCGGAGAGGCGGGTGCGACGTTGGTGCAGTTTGATGGCTCAGCGTCCAGTGACCCGGATGCTGATGCGCTGACTTTCACATGGAATTTTGGCGACGGCAGCAGCGCCGGTGGCATGATGCCTACGCACACTTACGCAACGTCGGGGAATTTCCAGGTGTCGCTCGTAGTGAACGACGGCCAGGTCGATAGCAATCCTGATATGACATCGGCAGCGATTTCGGCACCGCCAATGAATGCGGCACCTACCGCAGATCCGGGCGGTCCCTACAACGGCCAGCCTGGACAAGCTGTCCCTTTTGATGGTTCCGGGTCGTCCGATCCGAACGGCGACCCACTGACCTACGCATGGGACTTCGGCGATGGTTCGTTTGCCAGTGGCATTGCGCCGACACACACTTTTGCGGTAGCAAGCACGTATGACGTAATGCTGACTGTCAACGACGGGCAGGTCGATAGTCCGGCGGCGACGACGACCGCGAGCATTGTCGATCCACCGCCGCCCAACAACAATCCGCCGTTCGCTGACGCTGGCGGACCGTATGCCGGAGAGGCAGGCTCGACCGCAGTGCAGTTTGATGGCTCGGCGTCCGGTGACCTGGACGGTGATGTGCTGACTTTCGCCTGGGATTTTGGCGACGGCAGCAGCGCCAGCGGCATGATGCCCACGCACACTTACGCAACGGCGGGTAATTTTCCCGTGTCGCTCGTGGTCAACGACGGCCAGGCCGATAGCGATCCCGACGTAACATCGGCAGCGATTTCGGCGCCGCCAATGAATGTTCCCCCAATCGCGGATTCAGGCGGCCCCTACAACGGCCAGCCCGGACAAGCTGTCATTTTTGACGGTTCAGGATCATCTGATCCGAATGGCAACTCACTGACGTACGCCTGGGACTTCGGCGATGGGTCGTTCGGCAGTGGGGTCGCACCGACACACACTTTTGTCGTAGAAAGCAACTACACCGTTATGCTGACTGTCAATGACGGTCAGTTCGATAGTCCGGCAGCAACGACGACCGCGAGCATTGTCGATTCGCCCGCGCGACCGCCTTCGGGCGATGACAAGAAGAGCAGCGGCGGAGGCGCGATCGGCCTTGGTGAAATTCTGCTATTCGGTTGGACCGCGTTTGCGATTCGGCGGTCCAGGTCGAAACGGAAGACATCCATCCTTAGGAATTAGCCGAACTCAGGGTGCCCCGTGCACTTGGCGGCGCCTAGCCGGGCGTCAGTTTCTTGATCGGTAGACCGTCTTGATTGACGGGCCCACAAGGTAGTCGCTCAGGTTCCCATCGAGAGCTTTGCGATACACGGACATCGACTTCTCGAAAGCCTCCACTGTTCGATCGATGTCATCATCGCTGTGGGAATAGCTGACAACCAGTGACGGCGCAAGGACGCCATTGCGGATCAGTTCCTGAAGCAGAAGAGTGCGGAAGGGTTGCGACGGAGCGCCGTCGGGACCTTTCGTTGTAAAAACAAGGTTGCAGGGCCGGCCGATTACGCGAATGTGCTTTTCCAGACCCAGTGCGTCGGATAGTGCATTTATTCGATCCTGCAGAGATTGTCCCTGACGATGCAAATAGCCGATTACGTCGTGATTTTGGTAGGTATGCAGCGTGGCCATTGCAGCTGCAAGCGCATGATTTTCCGCACCGTGAGTAGTAGACAGCAAAAACACACGCTCTTTGTCGTGGTATAGCCCACCCAATTCCATAATCTCGCGTTTCCCGAGGAGTGCGGACAGCGCGAAACCATTCGCCAATGCTTTGCCGAAAGTCGACAGATCGGGAGTGACCCCATGGATTTCCTGGCCGCCGCCCAGCGCCCAGCGAAAACCGGTAATCATTTCGTCAAATATCAAAACGACGCCATACTCGTCGCATAGTTGTCGCACCCCTTGTAAGAAACCGTCTTTGGGCGGCACGTCTCGCTCGGGCTCCATGATCACGCAAGCGAACTGATCGGGATAAGCCTCAAAGAGCGATCGGAGCGAGTCAATGTCGTTGTACTGAAACCCCAGCGACGATTCAGTCGCAGACTCCGGGATTCCACCATGCATATTCGTCGTTCCGATGAACCAGTCGTTATACGAGAAAAACGGGTGCGATTGACAATACGCGACATTTGTTCGCCCGGTATGCGCCCGGGCAAGTTTGATCGCAGCTGTCGTAACGGCGGAGCCGTCTTTCGCAAACTTCACCATGTCCGCTCCGTCAACGACGGATAACAGAGCTTCCGCGTACTCAACCTCGATCGGCGCAGGGCGTGTAAAGTTGTTGCCGAGAAGCATCTGTGCGTGCGCTGCTTCGACAACCGTCGGATAGGCGTGACCGAGCGTGACGGCTCTCAACCCCATTCCATATTCAATGAACTCGTTGCCATCCATGTCCCACACGTGACAGCCGGAGCCCCGGGCTATAAACGAAGGCGCCTGCTCAGGATACTGATCATCACCTTTGGCGTACGTGTGACAACCGCCCGGAATTAGTTCATGAGCTTTGCGCGCTAGTCCCTGCCGATTTTGAAATCCATAATTGTCTCCGCATTTCCGCATACTCGAAGACCGCTCAGGAAGCGGCCGAGGATCGCAGAGATAATACCGATTTTCGCAGTGAAATCAACGATGTCTTCCGGACGATATCGACGACAGATAACTTCAGTCCTTGCTTTGTGCCGAGCTATTTATTTAGGCTTGAGGCAACGAATGTAGAGAACCGCGCCGGTTCATTGCGGCCAGGAAGATCACTTAAGTGAAAGAACAAGAATCAAGCACGACACCATCCGTTGAGGAGCAGATAGAATATTATGACAAATGGAATCTCGAGAATCGAACGGTTGATTTCGATGATGTAGACGATAAGGTTCAGAGCCAGTGAGGCAGAATCCTGTCGTGGTTGAGCGACGCTAGAGCGAAATGATCTGAAGATACTCGAAATAGGTTGCGGTACGGGTTGGCTGACCGAAAAGCTGGCGAAATTCGGCAGAATCGTGGCAATAGATCTTTCGCCTGCTGCGATTGCGGTTGCTGACTCACGCGGCACTAGTGCGAACTTCGTGTCGGGCGACTTCTTGGCACATGACTTCAGAGGACGACGATTTGATGTCATCGTATGCGTGGAGACGTTGTTTTATGTCGGAGATCAGGAGGGACTTCTCAAACGAGCAGCGGACATTTGGTTGACCAGGGCTGGTTCGCGGCGACGACGATCAATAGGTTTGTTTGTGAGCGAATTTCCGGCGTTGGCAGTGCGGAAAAAGGCCAGATAAGGAATTGGCTGTATCAGCACGCTTTGAAGAAACTGATAGCGGTCCATTTCGATATCTTGTCTTTTTATACGATTCTCCCGGAGGGTGATCAAGGTATACTCCGAGTCGTTAATTCCTACAGATTGAACAGACTGCTCAGAAGGCTGGATTGGCAGGGCGCTCTAGTCCGCATCAAGGAGAGAATGGGACTCGGCGGCGGCATGGTGATCCTGGCGAGAAAGCGATAGACGCGTCATTTCTGCGAGCTGTCCGAGGTGAGTGTTTCAGGCATCGACTATGAGACACCGAAAATGCTCGATCCGCCGCAGATGCTCGACATTCGTTCGCGAGTTGTATCCGATATGCCGCAGCATAACAGGCGATGGAGTGCGCTCGACCTTGGCTCGGATTGCGCAGGAGGTGCCGGTAAAAGTCCAGGAAATCGAATCTGGAACGACGGTATTTGACTGGGCGGTCCCGGACGAATGGAATATCAGTGAAGCGTATATCGACGGACCGGACGGCACACGTGTCGTCGATCTTCAAGACAACAATCTGCACGTCGTCAGCTACAGCGAGCCGGTCGATGCGATGATGACCCTGGACGAGCTAAAGCCGCATCTGCACACAATTCCCGACCGACCTGACTGGATTCCGTACCGGACGAGCTACTACCGCAGAAACTGGGGCTTCTGTCTCTCCCACCGACAATACTCGGATCTGGAGGAGGGCGACTATCGGGTCAGAATAGACTCGACACTCGAAAAGGGCAGCCTCACACTGGGTGAACTCGTCGTGCCGGGCAGAACAGATGAGGAGATTCTGATTTGGTCGCATTGCTGCCATCCCTCTCTTTGCAACGACAACCTGTCGGGGCTGGCGGTTTCGGTGTGGTGGGCGAAGCATCTATTAGAGCAATCCGACACCCCGTTATACCTATCGATTCTTGTGGGGCCCGGGCACCATCGGGTCCATCAGCTGGCTTGCTACGAATCAAAGCCGTCTGAGCAACATACGCGGGCGGTCTCGTAACGGTGCTGCTGGGCCGACCGGGTCCATTGCATTACAAACGGTCGCGGCCTGGAAATGCGATGGTCGACCGCATCGTTGAACGTGTACTCGCAAAGTCCCAGCCAGATGCAGTGATACGTGACTTCGATCCCTATGGTTACGACGAGCGGCAGTTCGGCTCACCTGGCATCAACGTCCCGGTCGGCCGCCTGTCGAGAGTGCCCAACGGGGAATATCCCGAATATCATACGTCGGCAGATAATCTCGAACTGATCAGTGCCGATGCACTATCTGAGGCCCTTGTCGTCTGTACCGAGATCAGTCAGGAACTCGACACCGCGGAAATCTACCGAAGCCTGGCGCCGAATGGCGAGCCACAACTGGGTAAGCGGGGGCTTTATCGCCAGACCGGCGGTGACAACGTCGCAACCGACGAACTCGCGATGTTGTGGGTGCTCAATCAGTCGGACGGCGAGCATAGCCTCGCGGATGTCGCAGAGCGATCTGGCGTCGCGCTCGAGTCACTGCGGAACGCAGCCAAAAGACTTGTCGATGCCGGACTGCTAAAGCCCGTCTAAAGCCGAATCGGGAGTTTCCTGGCGTAGAAAGCTTCGGCATAACCGGACTTCGCCCGGCATTCCATGCCCCGCAGGCGAGGCAGAGCTGCAAACGTTTCCCGATCGAACCATTCGCGGCTGGATTGTGACGGGAACGATCCGAGTATGTGGGCGATCTTGCGTTCAAGAATGCCAGACTCCAGAGGGACAAACGTGTTTGGGTTGCCAAGGTCACCGTCATACTTCGGGATCTCGTACTCGAGGATCAGGTGATCACGAAATGTATTCCACGTGAGTTCGGACAGAAATCGGTGATCCTGGTGGCGATCGCCGCCCCAGTGGCAAAAAATCAAATCAGGCTCTACGTCGGACTTGAGCGTCTCCATCGCGTCTTTGACAGGTGCGCCAACATAGGGCAAGCGACCATCGGGAAAATCGTGCAGTCTAAGATCCACAGACACGTCTTCTTCGAATAGCGAGTCAGTCGAGTTCTTTGCCTCATTCCGGCGCGATTCGTCGCCGCTGAAAATCGCCCAGACAAAGCGAATGTCCGGGCGGGACTTCGCCAGGTTCAACAACGTGCCGGCACAGCCAATTTCAATATCGTCGCAGTGCGCGCCGATGCACAGCACAAGCGGTTCGCGATCCGCCGGCAGGTTCAGCGACAAGTCGAGCATCAGCAGTTGTTCTCGTTATCAGTCATCGTGATTTCAATCGGCACAGCCATCGTTACCCACGTTAGCAATCAGCTGCCGCGATTATTCCAGAACTCCCACGGGGCGTGCCCGCTTGCGTACGCGCGGTCGAACTCTATCTTGTCCTTCAGCGTATCCATTGCGCGCCAGAATCCCGAATGTTTCTGGCAGAGCAATTTCTTGGCCTTGATCAGTCGTTCGAAGGGTGCTTCGACCAGTTCATCGCCGGGCTCGATGTAATCAAATATCTCTCTGCGGAGCACAAAATAGCCCCCGTTGATCCAGAAATCCGAGTCGTTGAGCTGACCGAATTCGGTAACCAGACCGCTGTCGTCGCTGTGCACGGCGTGGAAACTGTGCCAGGTTCGAACGGCACAAAAACTCGCCACAGCATCACTATTTCTCAGGGTCTCGATATGTTCGTCGAGACGCAGGTCGGACAGACCATCTGCGTAATTGGCGAGAAACAGCTCCTCGTCTTCGAGATACTGACGAACCGCAAGCAGACGTTGGCCAATATTGGAATGCAGGCCGGTCTCGACGAACGTGATTTTCCAGTCCGAAATGTCGTCGCCCAGTAATTCTGTCGTGGCGCCGCCATCGGACCAGACAAAGTCAGTGGACAGGCGCTCATCGTAATTCAGAAAGTATTCGCGGATCTGATCACCGCGATATCCGAGGCACAGAATGAACTCCTTGTGCCCGAAGTGCGCATAGTACTTCATCAGATGCCACAGGATGGGCCGATAGCCGAGCGGCACAAGGGGTTTTGGAATCGTATCCGAATGCTCGCGCAGCCGGGTGCCCAGCCCGCCACAGAATAGAACAACTTTCATTGCACGGTTTCCCGGTTCATCCAAGCCCTATCTATCCCGTATTGTACGCAAAACCTCGATTTGGAGTGTGAAACAATCGGCTGTCTGCGCCATTGCGGTCGAGTACGATACGTATGAAAATCGCATCACCCGCGATATTTTGGAGATCGCGGCCCAGATCTCGGACAGACGATAATGAACAAAAATTCGCCGGTTGGCGCGGGGACAAGCATCGTGGACAGCAACGCCGAGTGCCGTTTCTGCCGGGCGCCGCTTACGCACACCTTTGTAGACCTGGGTCTGTCGCCACTCTGCGAGAATCTGATATCTCCGGAAGCTCTCGACGAGCATGAGATTTTTTATCCTCTGCATGCCAAGGTCTGCGCCAAATGCCTGTTGGTCCAGGTCGGGGATTATGTGTCCCCTGACGAGATTTACTCGGAGTACGCGTATTTTTCATCGTACTCGGATAGTTGGGTGGCGCACGCGAAAAAGTATAGCTCTGAGATATGTGAGCGACTGAGTATCGGAGCGGGCAGTTTCGTGGTCGAACTGGCGAGCAATGACGGTTATTTGCTGCGTCACTTCGTGGATCGTCAAATACCGGTGCTCGGTATCGAGCCGGCTGCCAATGTTGCCGAAGTGGCGCGTGAAAAGGGCATTCCAACGGAGGTCGCGTTCTTCGGGCGCGACACCGCACAACGGATCCGGCAGGAGCACGGCGCCCCGGATTTGCTGATCGGGAACAACGTGCTGGCGCACGTGCCGGATCTCAATGACTTCGTTGCAGGAATGAAGATTCTCCTAAAGCCTGCCGGTGTCATCACAATGGAGTTTCCACACCTGCTGAGGCTTATGGAGCAGAATCAGTTCGATACGATCTACCATGAACATTTTTCCTATTTTTCGCTGGCGACCGCGGAGCGCGTATTTCAGGCTCATGGATTGACGATTTTTGATGTCCAGGAACTCAAAAGTCATGGTGGTTCCCTGCGAATCTTTGCCAGACATGACGATGATGACGGTCAACCAGTATCGCCAGCTGTCGCCAACCTGAAGCAGATCGAACTTGAGGCTGGTCTGGATGATGTTGCCACCTATTCGGCATTTGCCGAGCAAGTGAAAGAGACCAAACGCGATCTTCTGGATTTCCTGATCAATACGAAACGAGATGGCAAGACGATCGCCGGCTACGGGGCGCCCGGGAAGGGCAATACTCTGCTGAACTACTGTGGAATTCGAGGAGACTTCCTCGATTACACGGTCGATAGAAACACCTACAAACACGGCAAGTACACGCCTGGAACGAGAATTCCGATCTATGCGCCAGACAGAATACGGGAAACCAAACCCGACTTCTTGCTGATACTGCCGTGGAACCTGAAAGATGAGATCATTGGTCAGACACAGTACATTCGCGAATGGAACGGCCAATGGGTAGTGCCGATTCCGAAGTTGTCGCTTATCTCCTGACCAGGCAGAAGATCATTGAGTCAAACCAAGGTGGAAAAGCAGAAGGTTCTTGTAACCGGTACCGACGGCTACATCGGTTGCCTGCTGGCGCAGTTGCTCGTCAACCAGGGACACGATGTCACGGGACTGGATACCGGCTACTATCGGGACGGATGGCTCTTCAATCCTTCGTCGTCATCGGGATTCATGCCGGCCACCATTGACTGTGATCTACGTCGCATAGAAGCAGAGCAGCTGCAGGGCTTCGATGCAATCATTCATCTTGCAGAGTTGTCGAACGATCCACTTGGCGAGAACAGTCCGGCTGTAACCAGAAATATCAACCACGAAGGCTCGGTCAGGCTCGCCAAGCTGGCGATCGAAGCCGGAATACGCCGGTTCGTGTACACGTCTTCATGCAGCGTCTACGGGCTGGGTGACGGCAGTTTTCTCGACGAGAAGTCCGCCACAAATCCGCAGACAGAATACGCTCGCTGCAAGGTATTGGTAGAAAACGATATTGCGCAATTGGCAAGCGACGATTTCTCGCCGGTCTTCCTGCGCAATGCGACGGCGTTTGGCCCATCACCGCGTATGCGATTTGACATTGTTTTGAACAACCTTACGGGTCTTGCCTGGGCGTATAAGCGCATCGCGATGACGAGTGATGGCACGCCGTGGCGACCACTCGTGCATGTCCTCGATATTTGTGGCGCAATTTCGTGTTGCCTGACAGCGCCACCCGATTCGATTCACAATCAAATATTCAACGTCGGCAGCAATTCAGAAAATTACCGAATCAGCGAAAT
Organism: uncultured Gammaproteobacteria bacterium; assembly: GCA_963711285.1. Classification (GTDB taxonomy): domain Bacteria; phylum Pseudomonadota; class Gammaproteobacteria; order Steroidobacterales; family Woeseiaceae; genus UBA1847. Next base: position 142,257 of record CAVQDJ010000007.1, read on the forward strand.
TGCCGAGATCGTCGCAGATACGTTTCCGGGGTGTGAGCTTTCGCTCGGAGAGGAAGGCGGGGACAATCGCAGCTATCGAGTTCTGTTTGACAAAATTCATGAGCGCTTGCCGGGGTATTCGTGTCAATGGAATGTGCGTCAGGGCGCCGAACAACTGCGTAGCGTTTACGAACGGATTGAAATGGATGAAAGCCTGTTTGAGTTTCGTGCCTATACACGGCTCAAGCAGCTTAAACACCTGATCGCGACGCGACAGATTGACGATGAGTTCTTCTGGTGCTTCGAATGAAAATAACGGCACTGGATCTTCAGGGCGCTTTCCTTGTCGAACTCGATCGAATCAGGGACGAGCGCGGCTTTTTCGCTCGAGCCTGGTGTCACCGGGAGTTCGCGAATGCGGGGATCCAGGCCGAATTCGTGCAGGCCAACCTTTCACATACGTCCAAAAAGGGTTCTGTTCGGGGCATGCATTATCAGGAACCGCCGAGCAAGGAGGGGAAGCTGATACGCGTGTACGCAGGGAGCCATTCACGATGTGGTCGTCGATATTCGACCGGGTTCCGGCACGTTCCTGCAGTCTTTGGCCGTTGAACTGAGTTCGGTGAATGGTCTGGCACTATTCATTCCAAACGGTTTCGCTCACGGCTTTCAGACGCTCGCTGACGATGTCGACGTTTTCTATCAGATGACCGACGAATATGAGCCGGATCTTTCCGACGGATTTCGTTATAACGATCCGCGCCTGGCGATCGACTGGCCGCTGGACGTAACTGTCATCAGCGAGAGGGACGCGACGTATCCCGATATCACTGCCCAGAAATTCTCAGCATTCCAATAGTCGACGCTACTCCGGGTATTCAGGAGAATATCCGGTCTATCCGGGCGACCAGGTTTGTCTGGCCGGTTGCAAGGTATCGCAATGCAAACCACAGCATGAACGAAACAACCAGCATTTCGCCGCCATCCTCGATGACATAGAGAATGAGGCTCTGTAACGCGTGGACAAAGAGATCGATCAAGACGCCAAAGAGACCCGAGACAGATCAGAAGAAGCAGCATGTTTCGAGAAAATTCACGCGCCGCTGCGGAGTCTCGAGAATAACAATATGCGAGGCCAAGCAATAATGGTCCCGCCATTAGTGCGGCGGCGATCACCTCGCCGAAGTCCTGGCCGCGAATGCCATGAACATCCTGCAAAATAGAAAACGCCGTCGATCATCGATCCGAACTTCTCGTGGACCTGAAATGCGTCATCAACGAGCAGCACAGCTGCAAGAACAGACCACAGGAGCGCGGCTATTGATCTCTCTCGCAGAAAAAGAGCGAAGAGCACGGCAGACAGCGCAAGCTCTTTGAGGTACTGAAAATACTCCGGAATACTTCGGTCTATGCCGATATTGAACAAGTGGCTGGACGGCCACCCAAGCAGTCGATGCGAAAGGAAAACCAGTATCAAGACGACGTCAGTTATCAGCAGCACGATCAGTATCTGCGTTGCCGTGTTCTGTTTGTCTAGCCGGGCAATGGCCTTATCGATCATCCTGGAATGCGTCCCGTACCAACGGTCTTGCGAGACTAGCAGTTTATCCCCTCAGGCGCATTTTGAGCTGAGGCCCTATTGAGCGGCATCTATGTCGGCGGCAATCAGCCAAATTTTGATGCGACAGAATATGTAATTAGCCGGGATCCTGGAACGGAAATCAGGCTCACGGTCAGTCTTGACAGCCCGCACTCGCGCTCCTATAGTTCGCGGCTCCGTGGGGCTATAGCTCAGCTGGGAGAGCGCTTGCATGGCATGCAAGAGGTCGGCGGTTCGATCCCGCCTAGCTCCACCAATTCAAGTTTCACCAGGCAAAAAAGAAGCCCCGTCAAGCGGGGCTTCATAACGATTGGAGTTGGAGATTCTGGCTGGGGCTGTGAGGACTAGCTCAAGAGCCGCCGACGCGCCAGGCCCATACCGAGCAGGCCAAGGCCAAGAAGCGCCAGGGTGCCGGGCTCAGGAACCTGCACACGCTCTGCAAGTGCCAGCTGAGCGCAGATGCTCGCACTGTTGTCCTGCTCCTCAACAGTCAGGAAGTTCTGTACCAGACCGGACTCATCGGAACAACGGCCGGTATTGAAACCGCTTATCGCCAACGTGTAATCGAGGCCGTCGATCTCGAACGTGTCCGACAAGGCATTGAAACCAATCGTGACGCTGTCCGCACAACCGTTAACATTGACACCTTGACCATTAGCTCCGCCATAAGCACACGGGTCGTCGCCATTCGGCGTCTCGTCGTGGAAGAAATCGAAGAGAAACGTCAGATCCCCAATGCCGACAATATCGACGACGACTTCAAGCGTCGCCGAACTCAAAGTCGGAGCGAAGATCGGGTTGTTCAAATGAGTGAACAGACCGAGCGTGAAAAGGTCGGACAGATCGCCGGGGTTGACGTCTATCCCAAATGGAGTCACCGCCGCATCAAAATCGTAGCCGCTTTGTCCAGCATCAGTAGCAGGATCGCCCCACCGCATCGACGTCGAGTCGGTGCCATTGCCGGTATGCCACAATGCCCGCGGGGTCGATGTTAATCCAGCTGGCTGTGATGTTGTTAAATGTGATCGTCTCGGCACTTGCCGAGAAACTCAGCAAGAGCAGGGCGGTCGTTGTTAGTGTGCGTCGAAAATTCATATGTAACTCCGGTTAATCGTTTGTTGTCGCTTACTGCAATAAATGCAGGAATGATGCCAAAATACAAAATAGTTGAAAATTCAGTAACTTATCGAAAATCGCGGCCGACGCCGGCCGGACGTTTGTAAAGTATGCCGACGCGGGTCTGAGCAAAGAAAAAGGCCCGCGATTGCGGGCCTATTCATTAACTCAGTGATCCGAGCGTCGGTCGGTTCGTTACTTGCGAACCCTGCGACGCGCCAGGCCCATGCTGAGCAGGCCAAGGCCGAGAAGCGCCATCGTGCCGGGTTCAGGTACCTGGGTCCCGTCACCGCGCACATAGATCGCTACGTGCGAGATATCCTTGAAATTGCCGTTCGCCGGATTGATAAATGGTGATACATAATCGCCCGAGGTTGAGTTCAACAGATAGCCGACATACGTGTCTGGCTCACCATTGCCGCTCTTGAATACCATCATGATATCCGAGTAAAGCGTGAAGGCGTTGCCCACGATCGACCATGTACCGGAAATCGTGTCGCCGACCAGACTGAGTCCAAGGGTGTCTAACCCTGCATTGACGCCGTCCACGTCGTCGTCTTTCGCGTCAAAGACCCAATCGCTAAATCCGAACATCATGTCAAGATTTACCTGTGCCTCAGAGTCGTTGTTCGTTGACCCAATTTCGCACCCGGCGTTGGGGCTTAATGAACCTGAATATCCCGCAGCGCAAATGACGCCCGCTTGAGCCATTCCCGTCCATCCCAAAAAAGCCGCAACTGCGGTGATTGCCAGGGTTTTACGCATGCCTTGAATTCCTTAGTATTTTCTCAATTGAGAGTTTTATCTAGTCTGCATTGTTAAAAGCAAGTTGCATGCCAGAATTATTAAAACGAATGAAAACAGTTAGTTATCGACAATCATCCGATTCTTCAATTTCGGTTTTGTAAGAAATTCTGACACCGAAAACGCCGTTACGGCCCTCCGCGCCACTCTGCTAAACTGCCGCACCTTTTATGGTAAAAAGGCTGTTCGACCGACATGACCGTCCGTACCCGCTTTGCTCCCAGCCCGACCGGCGTCCTGCACCTCGGCAGCGTCCGCACGGGCCTGTTTTCCTGGCTGTATGCCCGGCGTCACGACGGGAAGTTCATCCTGAGGATCGAGGACACGGATCAGGAGCGCTCCACCAGGGAGAACGTCGATGCCATTCTCGACGGCCTGGCCTGGCTAGGGCTGGATGCTGACGAGGGGCCGTTCTACCAGTCCGAGCGCTATGGCCGCTATCGCGAGGTGGCGGACCAGTGGCTGGCCGAGGGCAAGGCCTACCATTGTTATTGCAGCAAGGACGAACTCGCCGAGCTTCGCGAAGCGCAGATGAAGGCCGGCGGCAGGGTCCACTATGACGGCCGCTGTCGCGACCGCACGAAACCGCGTGCGGGCGTCAGCCCGGTGGTGCGCTTCAAGAATCCCCTCGATGGCGAAGTGGTCGTCAATGACCAGGTACGCGGCCGGGTGGTCTTCGAGAACGCCCAGCTCGATGATTTGATCATCCTGCGCTCAGACGGCATCCCGACCTACAACTTCACCGTGATCATCGATGACTTCGACATGGGCATCACGCACGTCATTCGCGGTGACGATCACCTCAATAACACGCCCCGGCAGATCAACATGCTGGCGGCCCTCGGCGCCGACAAGCCGGCGTATGCGCATCTGCCGATGATTCTGGGCCCCGACGGCGCGAAGCTCTCCAAGCGCCATGGCGCCGTGGACATCCGCGAATACCGCGAGCAGGGCTACCTGCCCGAAGCCATGCTCAACTACCTCGTGCGGCTCGGCTGGTCGTTCGGCGACCAGGAGATCTTCAGCGTCGAGGAGATGATCGCGCTCTTTGACATCGCCAACATCAACCAGTCGGCCTCGGCCTTTAATCCGGAGAAGCTTCTCTGGCTCAATCAACAGCACATGATCGCCGCACCCGTCGAACGGCTGGCCGATGAGCTGGTGCCCTACTTTGCGGAGGCAGGTCTCGATCCGGCCAACGGCCCTCTCCTTGTCGACGTGGCCGAGGCCTTTCACGAGCGTGCCGAGACACTCCTGCACATGGCAGCGAGCGCCCGCTATTGTTTCGAGGACTTCGAGCTCATCGACCCCAAATCGGCGAAGAAGCACCTGCGGCCGGTCATTCTGGAGCCGCTGAAGGCGGCCAGGGACCGCCTGGCCGAGCTGGAAGACTGGAGCAAGGCGGCGATTCACCAGGCCATCGATGACGTCGCGGCAAAATTTGAAATCAACCTCGGCAAATTGGGGCAGCCGATCCGGGTTGCCGTGACCAGCGGGCCGGTGTCACCGCCCATCGATGTCACGGTGTGGCTCGTGGGTCGCGAGCGGACTTTGGCGCGCCTCGATCATGCCATTGAATTGATCGAGAAACGGGCGGCGGCGAGTCCTGCCTGAACGTTGCGGCATCGCTCCACACGGCTCGCGCAAGCTATTGTTTTTCAGGCTAAAGCAGGCATCCAGGCTGGCTCCTTGACAGTCCCCACCCGGGTCCGTAAAGTGCGCGGCTCCGTGGTGCTATAGCTCAGCTGGCAGAGCGCTTGCAAGGCATGCAAGAGGTCGGGGGTTCGTTGCCCGCCTGGCTCCACCACGACTTCAAATTACGTCCTGAGTCCCCATCGTCTAGAGGCCTAGGACACCGCCCTTTCACGGCGGTAACAGGGGTTCGAATCCCCTTGGGGACGCCATCTTCGACAAACTTGAACAGCGCCCCATCTCACGAAATGAATTGGCCTAGCGGCACAGACCGCTGGTATGGTAGCGCCCCAAATATTATAGCCCGCTTAATTGCGAATCTTAGGGCTGAATCTGGTCAGCGAGGGGACTATGAAATTTATTAAGCGGCTTCGGAGTGCGGCCATCAATGCCCTCCGCGAGAAATTGGCACAGCGTCCATCGATGATAGGTCCACATGATCACTGGGCGGTTTCCTATACGTTGAATCCAATACTTGTGGATGTAATGAGGCAACCGGGTTGCGGCACCATGTATACGTGGGGTGCTCTACAAGGTGCGCGCCTTGCGAAACAACTTGGAATTGGTCGGGTCTCCATGATCGAGTTCGGCGTCGGTGGTGGCAATGGACTAATACATTTGGAGAAGATCTCCGCTCAACTTGAGTCGCGATTCGGGATTGAGATTGAAATTTTTGGCTTTGATACGGGCAAGGGTATGCCTCCGCCAACTGACTATCGAGATATGCCCAATTTGTGGTCCGAAGGCTTCTTCGAGATGGACGAGCAGAAATTGCGCGGCCGATTGACACGAGCTGAGCTGTTACTCGGTCCTGTCAAGGAAACAATTGTCCAGTATATGAGGGCGGGTCCGCCCCCAGTGGCTTTCGTCTCTTTTGACATGGACTACTACAGTTCGACCGTAGACGCGCTACAGTTATTCGAAGGACAAAGTGACTTGCTCCTTCCGAGGGTGCACTGCTATTTCGACGAGGTCTTGGGATATACCTTCGGCGATCACGTTGGCGAGCGCCTCGCGATCACAGAATTCAACGAGAAAAATGCAATGCGGAAAATTTCTCAAATTCACGGTTTGCGCGCTTTTATGCCCCCAGCTTTGTTACATATGCTTTGGGAGCGATATTTTATGCTGCACGTTTTTGATCATCGGGCGTACGGCGACTACGATGGCATAATTGATCCTTCAGGCTGTCGACTCAGTATTTGACGGCAAGATGTCGTTGCCCTGAATAGTCGGAGTCTGATTACGACAGGGCTACTGAGAAAAGATGTACCCGATTTTATGTTCCCCAATCCAGGCACCCTTGGGCTTCTTCACATCTCAGACTAACGCAATCGCCTGTTTTCACAAAGATTCCGACCTGCCTGCCGGAGTTCTTGACAGTCTCCAAATGCGCCCGAAATGTCCCCGCTCCGTGGGGCTATAGCTCACCTGGGAGAGCGCTTGCATGGCATGCAAGAGGTCGGCAGTTCGATCCCGCCTGGCTCCACCAACTTTTTAAGGGATCAAGATCCTACGTCCCCATCGTCTAGAGGCCCAGGACACCGCCCTTTCACGGCGGTAACAGGGGTTCGAATCCCCTTGGGGACGCCATTTCTTAGCCTGCCAGACAGGCATCACATGCTCTGGCCTTAGATCGAGGTTTCTACGCCGAAAGCTCCGACAGCATTGGCATCGTGCCGAATCTTGCACGCTTGACTTTAACTAGTTTCTACTCCAACGTTTTGTTCTTTGTGCAGCAGGTTGGTGGACTACATGGCAGCGTTGATGTCGCGATTTCGAGCAGGGGATTTGGTCGAAGTACGCTCGAAAGAAGAAATTTTCGCCACGCTTGATGAGAATGGCGAACTCCAAAGTTTGCCATTCATGCCGGAAATGCTCCGGTTCTGTGGCCAGCGCTTCGAGGTGTTTGCGAGCGCCCACAAGACATGTGACACGATCAATCAGACAGGTTGTCGACGTATGAATACGACTGTGCATCTCAAAGAGTTGAGGTGTGACGGATCTGCACACGGCGGCTGTCAAACGAATTGCTTGTTCTTTTGGAAAGACGACTGGCTCCGGCCTGCTGGGGGCGAAAGGGCTGAGCCGATGCGTACGGGGTCAGTCCAACGAGCCGTCGATGAGCAGTTGCTTCTCGATCGAACAATCAAGCCTGGCGACGATCCGTCAGGCCCGCACTTACGTATGTCAGGCAACACGCTTGTTTGACGCTACTGAGCCTTTGAATAGGTGGTCGCCGCAGCAATATGTTGATGATATATCCAGCGGAAACGTAAGGGTTGGCGAAGCATGCAAGATCCTCGTTCTTCGGATGATCGATAAACTGAGCAATACGGGGCACGGGCATCGTTTTTTTGTGTGGCTTTATAATGTTGCCCACAAATTATTGCGTGGGCGTCCAAGTCCCCATGCGAGGGGCAAATATCCTAGCGGTGCACAGACGCCTCATCAGGAGTTGAACCTTCAGGTTGACGAGGTCGTACGAGTGAAGCCGCACGAGGAGATTCTCAAGACGCTCAATGTGGGCAACCTCAATCGTGGCATGTGTTACGACAAGGAGATGGTTCGCTACTGTGGGGGGCAGCATCGAGTTACCGCTAGAGTCACCAAAGTGATCGACGAGTCCACAGGCAAATTGCTGACTATGGCGACTCCGTCAGTGATTCTTGAAGGCACGTATTGTACTGGGCAGTATAGTGAGCGCCGTCTTATGTGCATGCGGCGCATGGTGCCGTTCTGGCGCGAGATTTGGCTCGAGCGCGTAAGAAGGCGAAGAAATACAATCGGACGCAGCGGATCTCAATAAGCAGATAGAAAGCTGATTCGGTGGACGCCTCAAAGCGAAATCCGATTTGGTCCAACTTGCGCTGCCCGTTCTGCAACGGTGTATTCTCACTCGAGGAGTCAGACCGCCCGTCAATTGGCCGCGCCGAATTCGGATTGCTCAATTGTGAGTGCTCGGTTTTTCCTATAATCGACGGCATTCCGATCATCCAGCGAGAGCCAGTGCGCATGCTTGAGCATACGCGAGGAAGACCGGAGACCGAGGGGGTCGCAGTTGAAGCGCTGGTCGACCTGATTAGAGATGGCCGTGGCGTAGAGGCGCTGCTCGAATGTCTTGCTTTGCCTTACTTCCCGAAATCATTGCGCGCCGTCTTGGGATGGCGCATCTCTCACAGCAACATCGCGGAGCGCATTAGTCGTGCCGCCGGCATAAGGAAGTTTTTCCGTCGGATTCTGGTCAAACGCGATGAAATAGGTGCTTGCGATGTTCTCAAGTTCTACTACTTTCCGGGCAGTCCACTTGTTTCTGAATTACGTCATTACTACATTAGGAAGTTTAGCCAGCCACGCCATCTCGCGGCATTGGCGCTGACGGCCTCCGTTCCATCAGCTACGAAGCCGATACTTGATATCGCATGTGGTATCGGGCACCTCGCGCACTACTTCTGCTGTCGCGAGGATGCGGCACGAGTCATTGGTCTCGACATGAACTTCTTTCAGTTGTGGATCGCCCGGCACTGGATCGCACCAGACGGTAACTACGTATGCGCAAACGCGAGTGACGGTCTCCCGTTTGTCGACGACAAACTTCTCTGCCATTGTCTGTACCGACGCATACCATCTACATTCGAAATCCAGAGCAACTGCTTGCTGAAATTGAGCGATGTGCACCAAACAAACTGGTTGTACTAACAAGAGTCGGGAATGCGTCAGTGATGCCAAACGAAGGTGTCGAGCGATCACTCGAGGGTTATATGAGCGAGTTCAACAGACCTGTAAGGGTGTTCGACGAAACAAGATTGTTGGATTGTTACTTGAAGCACATCGACCCGTTCGCGTTACCCGACAATTCTCGTGCAGCGCATGAAGAATCGAAATGGCTAACGTTTGCCTGGAACGTCCCGGCTGAACCAGAGTGTTCGCTTGAATCAGAAACACTTCCTCCGCATGCGGTCGGAGATGTCGGGCCCAATCCAATATACGCGATATCTCGGACGCAAGCTGGTGACGTCCAACTTCGATTTCAATTTCCCGACATTTCGTATGCCTACGAGAATCATGCAATGCTCTCATACCATCCTAGACAGGCGACTGTCCCCCGAGAACAATTAGCGCAGCTACCGACATTTCAGTATCGCGGTGAGATACGGTCACTCGTCGATTCTTTCGTGCTGATCGGGCTTCCCAAACGATTCGGTTCTCAGGAACTTTGAGGTTTCCTGCTGTGCGCGATAATCTTCATGCTTAGAATATCGCTCTTGCACGATGGCAACAGGGGTTCGAATCGCCCAAAACCAAAAACAGGTAAGTAAAAAAACTTTTTCGGCGATATAAGCGCTTCAGTTCGCTAAAGATTGCAGTTCTAATTGC
>CAVQDJ010000008.1:0-136713 GCA_963711285.1 uncultured Gammaproteobacteria bacterium
GACACGTGTTTATTCTGCACGGCGACATAGCCGACATTATCAAACAGGTCGATCTTGCCAACTGCGTCTCCGGGGATGCCGCCTTGCGCTGTCAAAGCACCCAACAAATCACCGGGACGTAATTTATTTTTTCGCCCGCCGCTGATCTGGATCGTGGTCATCGATGGCACGAGTGTGTCGTCCCCGCGTCTTGCATCGGGAATACCGCGTTGCTGAATGAGCGAATCCGGGAGCGACTTCTCAATTTCTTGCAGTCGCCACATCTCGCGTTCCTCAACGAGACTTACCGCGATGCCGGTTTTCCCGGCACGCCCGGTTCTACCGATGCGGTGAACATACACCTCAGGTTGTTGCGGCAATTCGTAATTGAAGACTGCATCGATATCTTTCACGTCCAGTCCACGGGCTGCAACATCAGTGGCAATAAGCACACTCGCGCTCCGATTTGAGAAACGCACCAGGACCTGATTTCTCTGCGCCTGGTCGAGATCGCCGTGTAGTGCAATCGCAACAATATTCTCAGACTGCAGATGCCTGGCAACCTCGGCGCAATCGACCTTGGTGTTACAAAACACGAGGTTGAGCGCCCCACCCCACGCTCGCAATGTCCGCACCAGTTCTACGTTTCGGTTTTCGCGAGTCACAGAACACCATGTCTGCATAATCTGCGCGGGCTGTTCGTCATCGGTAACATCAACCGTTCGCGGCTCGGACTGCACTCTTCTGCTGATATCAGCGATCGCCTCGGGATACGTTGCGCTAAACAACAGCGTTTGCCGCTTGTCCGGAACGTACGCCAGGATCGCATCAATCTCATCCATGAATCCCATATCCAACATTCGGTCTGCTTCATCCAGTACGAACGCTTGCAGAGAATCAAGATCAATATTGCCGCTGCGCAAATGTTTGTGCACGCGCCCTGGTGTGCCGACAATGATGTGAGGACTGCGTTGCAGCGACGCTGTTTGATCGCGTAACGGTGCACCTCCGCAAACGCTCAAGACTTTGATGTTCGGTATCGACCGGGCTAGTCGGCGAATTTCTCTGGCGACCTGATCGGCCAATTCTCGGGTGGGACATAACACCAGCGCTTGCACCATGAACGATGACACATCCAGCCTATTGAGAATGCCGAGACCAAAGGCGGCTGTTTTTCCGCTACCCGTCTTCGCACGTGCCAGCACGTCCACGCCAGCGAGCAGCAAGGGCAGAGTCTCGGCCTGCACCAGAGTCATCTCGGCATAACCGAGATCGGCAAGGTTGCCGAGTAAGTCTGGTTTCAGTTTGAGATCGCTAAAATTCTTGGAGGAAGACAAGATTTGATTTTTCGCCGTGCTTTGAATCAAAGCGGAACTCTAGCACTAACCCCCAAGCATGTGCCGTATCTTAACTTTTGCCAAATATTTGGCGCCCTCCTCCATTACCAGGGGCAAGTACCGTCCAATACTGGCCACTCGACCGTCAGATGTGTTCCTGAAACTTGCCACTCGCGACTGACTGCTTTCGGTCAGTGGCGACTGGCTGCTATGCGCCCAACTCCGGACGCTCAAATGTCGATTTTCGTGTATCTTGAGCGTCTGGTAATGACCCAAAGCAGCCGTTCATGAGCGCCGTCTAAATTTTGTCTAATTTCATGAGTCTGAATCCCGAAAAGTGAGTTACGACCTTCAAGTTTGGTCAACAAACGAACCGGTTCTTGAAGAAGCACTGTCTTCTGACCGTGGTTGGCAAAGCTACGCTGAAACCCGTTCACTTGAACGAAAAACTTGGCAAATCGTATGCGATTCGTCGAGCCGGATACTTCCTGAAGATGTTCCCGAGCAGGTGGCAAACTGCCTACCGGGAATCTCCTTTCTGACAGAGATTCTTCTTGAGCCAATCAGTGCTCCCGAGTCGGCGAAAAAAGAGGCGCTCCGAACGGCCAGTCGAATTGCGAAACTGAGCCACGGTATCGTGCTCGACAGACAAAAAGATGAATTGACAACACCGCGTGGCGTGAAGAGGTACATCGTTGAGCCGCGTTCAGAGCGATTCGGCGTGCTTAAGCTGGGGTGGTGGTTTCTGGACGATGTGATGATGAGCAAAGAAGGGGTGGCCGGATTCTTAGATGTCTTGTCTACGCACATGCCAGAAGTTCTTCCGCGGCGCTATGGACTATACGAGCCGCCAAAACACCTGCTCGAAGAAGAAGGTCTGGACCACTTGGCAACGTTTCTAGCCGAGAACATCGACAACGCACCTGTACTTTATCCGCATCGCCCATTTGTGGGTCTTAGTGTCGCCTGCACTTTGGAGCGGCAACACCCACGACTCGGGTTTCGTTGCAATCGGATTTCAATTGAGTGCGAAGCATCTGTGGTTACTCAACCTGGATGGCAGGAAGGTCTACGGCGGTTTTGGCTGGCAGTGTGCGAATACTTGCGACCGTTTTATTCGGAAGCGAGAACGCTCGACGGATTCATGCGTATGGGCGCGACCTACGGGAGCGATATGCAGACTGATATCCACCCGATCCGCTCATGGTTCTGGCGCGGCATTCCACGGGAACTGGGACATGCAACAGCAATTGGCGCTCCGTACATCGAACTGTGGCCTCGTGCAGCGGCAGATGGTCGTCGGGCCGGAGATATTGTGATTTTGGACGCGGGACTATGGACCGATGGCAACAATCTAGACGTGGAAACACCAAATAGCATTCGCCAAGCGTGGACGCCGACGTATACGAATGACCGAGGCGGATGGAGTGTCAATTGGGTTACCGAGTACCCGCCAGAATGGCCATTCAATGAACCAGCCGACTAAATAGCACGTTAATCAGTTCTCGTGAGCATCCGCTTATGGCCGTTAGCGGACGTCAGAAATTTCGATTTCCAGCGATTCGAGTGTCCGCTTTACCCCCGAAACCAGCCATTCGGCTGGTAGACTTGTGACTGACCGCTTATGACCCAAAGCGGACGCTCGTGAACAGAAAAGGAAACAAGACTATTCCCTATCTGATCTTAGCTTTATTGCTCGTATCTTCAGTCCTGAGTGCGGCGGATTTTACAGGCGATTGGGTTGTCGTTGAAGTTGTTGAAAACGATGAGTTTCCGTGGCACAAAGAAATCAAATACCCGGCATCGTTCAGCCTGAATATGGACGGAACAGTCCTTGTCGGCTCCTACAAAGATCAATTCGACTTCGAGTGCGAGTTCAAACTTGCTCAGCTCATAAACGATAGCGAGGAATTACTGCTCGCGGTTTGTGGCACAACCAAGCATTCGAGTTCATGGGCGCCGATACACAAAGTAAAAATGATCGATGGTAAGCTTCACGGGGTGGTCGTAACTTCCGACAAGAAATTCGAATGGATAGCGGAGAAGGCAGGAGACTGACCGTCTGCTTCTGGCCGTAAGCAGCCGCCCAGGTGATAATCTGCTGACAGGCTGCTACTGACCCAAAGCAGAACTTGGCCTGCTGGTAGTCTGTACCTTGAATGGGTGCTTAATCTGAATTCGTGAGTCCTAATAATGAAAAACTCCGGTGAACCCAAGGCAACAATAATTCCAACTCTGCGTTACAAAAATGCTCGCGCGATGATTGACTGGCTTAAGTCGGCCTTTGGATTCCAAGAGCACCTTGTGATTCCCGGCGAGAACGACAATATCGCGCATGCGCAACTGACACTGGGTAACGGAATGATCATGCTCGGATCTAGCGTTGATGACGAATTCGGACGCCTGCAACAGCCACCGGGTTCACTCACAGGTCCAGTTTTCCAGAGTCCATACATCATCGTCGTAGATATTGAAAAACACTACAAACGTGCATCGGCAGCTGGCGCCATTATTGCTATGCCGCTTAAAGCAGAAGATTACGGCGGAAAAAACTACTCATGTTGGGATCCGGAAGGTCACCTCTGGAGCTTCGGCAGCTACAACCCATGGACAGACAGTTCTGACTGATAGGAATTCGATCCTACTATAGCGGATGAGCGGCTGCTTCTGGCCGAAAGCAGCCACTCACCTGGATGTATACTGAGCGTCTGGTAATGACCCAAAGCGGACTGTCGCAATAGAGCGCACCGTATCGTAATTCCACTTTCGATTTTTGTGCCTACTCTACTTTGGTAGCTTAATTGACGACCCAGATACACAACTATGACGAGATTGGGGTTGGCTATTCGGCAACTCGTCAACCTGATCCGCGCATTGCAGCCCATATTGTTCGCGCCTTGGGTAAATCAAGCTCTATAGTAAATGTCGGTGCTGGAACCGGTTCGTACGAACCAAGAGACCGGTATGTAATTGCCGTCGAGCCGTCGGCGAACATGATTAGCCAGCGACCGAGAGGTTCTGCGCCGGTCATTCAGGCAACGGCGGAGCGACTTCCACTGCTCGACAATTCTGTTGACGCCGCGCTTGCCATACTCACTGTGCATCATTGGACGGATCCACAGCTTGGTATCGCCCAAATGCTTCGAGTGGCGCGAAGCCGAGTTGTGATACTCACCTGGGATCAAGGTGTTTGGGAATCGTTTTGGCTATTCCGTGATTACCTTCCCGGCGCTTGCGAGTTTGACCGGCGACGCGCAGTGGCAAACTCGGAAATCGAAGCTGCGTTGGGCGCTAGCCAGACATCTACTGTTTCAATTCCACGCGATTGTGCCGATGGATTTCACGGCGCGTTTTGGCAACGGCCAGACGCTTACCTCGATCCTCGCGTGCGCGCTGGAATATCGACCTACGCAGAAATGTCGCCTGACGAGATCGATGACGGCCTCAAACACCTTGCTGCCGACATTCATAGTGGGGCGTGGGAAAAAAAGTACCATCAGCTTCTTGAACGTGATGAACTCGATCTTGGCTATCGGATCATTGTCTCTGAGGGAACGGCGAGCAGTATAGATCGCAAGGTCTAGTTCAAGTACGGTGCCTGGGAACGCGTCGCACTTGCCGCTCTGAGCGGCCGCTTCTGGCCGGAAGCAGAAGTTCGCCAGGATTGGGATAGAATGAGGGCTACTGACCCATAGCGGTCATACTATCGAACTACATAACTCACATTGGGATTTATGCAAAACTACATGTTTGCTGCGGGAGTACTAGCCATATTGGTTGGACTCGTCCATTCTGTTTTGGGCGAAATGTTGATCTTCAACCGGATGCGAAACAAAGGTGTTATTCCTACTGTAGGGGCACCGCTTCTAAGAGAACGGCACGTAAGGATACTGTGGGCAAGTTGGCATATTGTTACAGTGTTCGGGTGTGCGATAGGTGCCATTTTGTTGCGTCTAGCCTTTCCATTTTCTGAGAATGTCCTTCAAATATTTGTCGAAAACACAATTGCTATTTCAATGTTAGTTAGCTCATTGCTCGTTTTAGTCGGTACTAAAGGGATGCATCCGGGATGGTTAGCAATGTTAGGTGTTGCAGTTCTCAGCGCAATCAGCTGAGCAGAATGTAAATGGCGGCTATTGGCCGAAAGCTGTCGGTCGAGTGCTAAAATGCTGGACGACTGCTACTGAGCCATTGCAGCCGTTCGCTATTGTAGGTATTTCCCAAGCCAGCCCCGGTGTTTCATGCAACACGAATCGCAAGATCCGAATTGGACCACCGTTGATCGCTTTTTCCATCCGACGGATGCCCACATTGCGGCTGGCAAGTTAGAATCCGAAGGTATCCCCGTCTTCTTGTTGGGCATCAACCATGCATCCGCAAACTGGCTGATTTCGATCGCTCTGGGCGGCATCCGTCTGCAAGTCCCAGCCATTCATGTAGATGATGCGCGTCAGCTATTGACACAGATAGGGGAGCTGAGTGAATACGGTGAATCTGAATGCCCGGACTGCGCAGGGTCGGATACGACGGTTATGTCCAACAGCTGGAAAATTGCTTTTCTTGCAGTTCACCTATTCAGCATTCCATTGCCGTGGCAATCGAATCGCCGTCACTGTCAGTCTTGCGGTGCAGAATGGGAGACCATGAAGAACGGCTAATGTTTGCCGACGTCCGCTTCTGGCCGGAAGCAGTCGCACGCCAGGTTGTATACTCGATGACTGGTAATGACCCAAAGCGGACGGTCGTAACTTGCCAGTCGTTTTCCAGTGTTCATCTTCATTTGCGCACCTAAATCAAAGTGAGTCAGCATCGATGGAGTCTCCGAGTAGTACTGAGAAGGTCATTCGTTTCGGTTGTGGATTCTTCTTTGGCGTGATCGTCATTGGGCTAGGTGGAGCGCGCGCATTCTATTACCGTGGCGACTCTTTTTTGGCTTTTATCTTAATCGCAGCGCTTATTTTTGGGCTGGCAGCTATGCGATACGGTGATTCTTTCTGGCGTGCGCTCAAGAATTTTGGTACGTGGTGGGTATGAGTTCGCTGGCGATGACAATGTCGAAAAGAATGAGCACCTCAGCATGGAGGAAGTTGACGGTGCTCGATGGCGCGATTCTCTGCCGAAGCGATAGATACTGGGGCGCGAAGGTTCTTGTATGCACCGCGTTGCTCTGCGCGGGAGGCTGTGTGGAATCCCGCAAGAACCCGACGCTCGAGTTGGTCGACGTGACGCTGGAGACACCTCACGATCGATACCAACTGGGCGATTCGAGGGATCCCGGGTTCGCGCACATCAGCCGTCCGACGATGAGCATCCGGGCGCGGGCCCCCTCGCTAAAGGTGACTCTGGTTCTATTCGCACAGCTTCCGCAAGTGTTGGTCGAACCGGACCCACGCGAACGAGACGTCCATTTCGAGATAGAGGCCTCCTTCTATCAACGTGATGGAGGTGAGAGGGTGAGCTTGTCAGGTACGCAAATCGTGCGCCGTAGAGGTCGGATCAAGCTCGAGCCGGCAAGTCTGCGACTTGAGATGATGCAACCGCTGGCTGGGATCATGCTGAACTCAGACAAAGTGTCGCTTGACATGATTCATCGGATCGAAGAACTGGATGGAGCGCGCCATCGCTTTTATGTCCTATTTACCATAGATGGCGAGCCGCACTTGCTCGATGCCACCTTCGTTGTGGGCACGAAACGGGAATGGTACTGGGGAATTCCGGGGACACCTTGAGGCGGGCTCCCACCCGGTCATTCGACGCGACGATATCGTCGGACCGGGGTTAGCCGGCCAATCTCACCGTCTGCTTATGGCCGAAAGCAGCCGCTGATAACAAATGAAAAAGGCGAACCGAAGATTCGTCCTTGTATACATTATGCGCATATATTGGCTCAGCTGGTTCTCCCGCCTATAGGTCCTCCAGCGACGGCGTCCCGCCGCGCCAACCCCACTCGACCTCCCGCATGAACCACATGAACGCCTCGATGTCCGACACGCCCCAGTCCCGGAACAGGCGGATCTCTTCGAACAACTGCCCCGCGGTATCCACAGAGGGCGTCGCGTTCAGCGCGGCCAGCGACGCGATGAATCGGTCAGGCTTGTCGGGCGCCTCCTCGAGAGCCCGGGTCAGCCACTTGTGGTACGGGTACAGTACGCGGTTGTGCGCGAGAATCAGCCGGCCGGCGAAGAGCGCCAGTTGCGAAGCGGCACGCAAAACGGTGTAAGGGTTGTCATGCCGTTCAGCCTCGCCCATCAGCCAGTTCTGGATGAACGCCATCGAGTAGAACGCCTTGATCCGCCGGTCGCGGTCCTGCTCGGGGTACACCGGGATCGTGGGCAGCAGGTCGTCGACCTCTTGCTGGTGGCAAAACGCGGCGAACGCGCCCTGGAACGCCGCACGTGAGGGCTCGTTCCCGAAGTCGGCGACGTCCCGCAGGTACGCCATGTCGATCACCTTCCCATCGACGAAGCCGCTGTCATAGTCACAGAGGTCGCGGCGATTGATGAACAGATCGTCCGCGGCATCGCGGCGAGCAAACTCCCTGTCGGTCGCCACGATCATGAAGTCCACATCCGAATCGGGGCGCGCATAGCCCTTCGCGACCGAACCGCCAATGATCAGCGCGACGAAACGGTCATCGTCTTTGTAGGCTTCCACGAGCCGGTCGATGGCACGCTGGTGCTGGCTGGCGATGTGTCTGGATGGTGAAGTGATCTTCGTAGTTTAACGCATCCGCCGTCTCGGGCGGACAGCCTCCAAGCCGCTATTCTTAAACTTTTGCCGAAATCTTAGAGTCGCCTCGCACGGCGATTCAACCTATACGGGGCCTTTAGTGCCACAACTCGCGACGAGTCTCGAATAGTCTTTCGAGCGCCGCCGAGGCTTCGTATGCGGCTCGCGCATGAGAGGGCGTAAACTGCGAAAGAAACAGCGGCTGCGCAAATACGCATCCTAACCGCAAGATCGGAAGGTATTCTAGCCGGTATTCCCAACTTTTGACACGTAGCCAAGACAAGTCGCCCCATTCCGACGACCTTGAAGCTGTCCAACTTTATCGCGGACTCGCCGACTCAATCTTCCAGATTGCCGTAGTCCCGCCCCTCAATGCCATGTCGACGCACTCCGTAGCGCAGGTGCTGCTGGTACCGAAAGTCACTGACTTCCAGGCGAGTCCCTATCCGGTACTTCGTCTCAGGCTTGACGCTCGACCTGGCGTCGAACACAAATTGGTAGTCCCCGATCGACCCCTCCTCGAATCGTTCGGGATCCGGACGGAAGCTGATGACGACGCCCGTATTCGTCTCGTTGAGCTCGTAGTTAACCGGCTGGTCATCCCCCGTTCGCAAGTCGAGGTTCCAATCCTCGGGATCGAAGTCATCGAGATACACGTGATAGTAAGGCGGACACAGCCCTGTGGAGCTGCACCCCGGGCAGTTGAATTTGACGAGGCAGTTCTTGGGAATGGGATCTCGTATCTGGCAGAAGTCACCGCGCGGACACTCGAGGACGAATTCCCCGCGGTCCATGGAGACAGTCGCGCAGCACGCGGGGCATATCGAGCAGACATCCAGCCCATATCTAAAGTGGAAAAAGAACGGGTCGATCGAAACAGCAACGTTCGTAGTGTCTGTCGTGTCCCGCAGGACGTTATTTGTGAAGTCGGCATTCCTTTGATACGTAACGCCCTGAGGAAAGTTACTCATATCAGGGAGGTTTGACGCGGAGAAGACGCCGTAGAAATCCCTGCCCACGGACATCAGATCGCAGTAGTCGCCAAGATACGGCTGGAATGCCGGAGCAGGATTGTTGTCCAGAAAACGGGACAGGACCATGTCACTCCAGTTCCCGCCGTCGTCCGAAGATCTCCGAAAGTGTGTCTCCCAGCGCTGGTTGGCACCCGTTCCTGTAAGTTGCTGGTAGATGATACCGACGACGCCCATAGAGTTCACCGCGAGGGCCGGGTTGATTCCGTTCGCGATCGACAATAGGTCAGCCGACCAGGTGACACCTCGGTCACCCGACCGCCGGACGTGTAGCGTCGTCCCCGCCGTTCCGGGACGATCCGTCCAGGCAATGTACACGACGTCGGAGTCCTCAGGATCGACGGTAATCGACATGTGACTACCGAGCCGGTTCTGCCCCAAGGCGCCTGCGGCGTTGATAAACGGCATGTTTACGCCCGTGACGACCAACACTCCACTGTTGCCGTCGGCGCCCGTCAGCGCAGTGAACGGATTGGTGCCGGTTGCGAACGAGTCATCGCGAACGACCGTCACATCGGTCGTCCTGTTGTTTCCGGCGCTCGCGGTCGTTCTGGCGAAGAGTCCATAGACCGTTCCGTCTGAATGCGCGGAGGCGCGCACGCTCGGGCGGTCCTGTCCGTTCGTCGCACGACTCTCGATGACCGTATTCGTGAATCCCGCGGGCGCGGCCGCTGTGCGGGCGTTGGCGGAATGGTCGACTGTCGCGGTCCGTGTACCGGCGCCCAGGTCGTTATTTCCTACGAAAACGCGATCCCTGGAAAGGAGGAACGGCGGGATCAGAATACCGGGTGCCAGATCGATCCGGGCTTCGAAAAATTCAGATACCTTCAATGGAGGACGGAGCACCAACGGGCTCGTGATGGCGTTTACATACGGCTGGTCCACTTGCGCACGATTGACCAGGGTCGTCATTGTGGTCGAGCCGAACGGATTCCGGGATCGCAGGATGTTCATCGTGAGGCCAGACCCACCTAGAAGAATCCCGGTGTAGAGCGTGCCGCCCTCGTCCCCGAACTTGAGCGAGATATCGCCTGTCATCCCATTTCCGCTGGGTACGATGTTGTTCAGCGACCAGGTGCTCCCCCTGTTCGTTGATATATAGATCGGCGCGGATGTTGCCGTCCCGCTTGGGTTCGGCGTGAATGCGGAGCCGACGATTCTGGAAGTGTTCGACGGATTGACCGCGACGTTCGGCTCGCTGTCCTGGTTCGTCTCGTTACTCTGGGCGTTCGGGATCATATTGATCACCCTCACCCTTGGCGTAAAGACCGTCAGCGGTTGACGGATCACGAACTCCTCCAACTCGATGAATGTCTGTTGTGCATCGAGCTGGCTGGCACAGAGGACCAGGGTGAGTGTTAGCACGCCGATAAAGGATCGCTTGTTCATTGTCGTAGTCCTTTCGCGTGTTCGCGGATTCTATCCATCGCGGCTTGTTCGGCGCGAAACTCTGTCTTATGGATAAGCGCCAGACGGTCCTTCATAAGCGTGGCGTTCTCGCGGGTCCTCAGCAGGAAAACTCCACGATCGCCTTCCCTGATTTTTGGGGCACCAAACCATGCGACATCCGTACTGGCGGAGAAGACGAACGACACGGTTTCCACTGAGTCGCCCTTCATTTGTTCTTCGACCTGGACGACCGCTTCGGTCCACATCGGGTCATGTTCGGTGTCGCGGGCACCTTCGACTTTGAGCGGGGTTGTACGCATCACCGTTCCGAAGATTACAACCTCCGAACTGCGAACCTGTTCGCGCAGCGCCTCATCATCGTGGTCATCCATCGCACGGGCCAAATCTTGCTGGAGAGCCGACGTGGTGAGCCGTGTCTCGTCCCAAGGGAGGCTGGCGACCTCCGTCAGCCCAATCTCGTCACCCAGAACAGTGATGTTCGTGAACAGCAGAAGATCGTCTGCGACAGACATAGAGTCGATGTCGGCAAATTGCACCGTTACGTCACGCCCGCGGCCGTTAGCAAGGCTCGGCGGACCTTGAACGATGTCGACCACACGCACGACGCCCATGACACCTGCATCGGGGGAATCGATCGTGGAGGTATGGAGAATGCGGATCCGACCTCTAAAAACGAAATCGGATTTCGGCCCGTGGACGGCCATCTCTGGGGAAATCTCTGGAATAGTGGAACACCCCGTGGACAGCATGGCGACGGCGACTTGACGCGGCAACGATCAGTTGCTTCCTCATGGCCTAATTCCTCGATTGTGGGTACGACGTCCAAAAAATGATGTTGTTTCAATAAAGCTAGTACATATTCGGGAATAATCAAGCAAATTTGTGAATTATGGCTTCGAATTGGGCCGCGTCGGATGAGTTCCAACTCCTGACCTGAACTTGCCGCTGACGGATTAGGTGCACACATCAAAAGTGGACGTCACGCCATCGGTCGGTCGCCAACATTAACTATTGACACATTCTCTGCGTCGTCCTGTTGCCCACCTAATTTTAACTTCGGGCCATAAGTCAATCGACGAAGACTTGCCAATCGTTACGACCAGTAACGTTTAACTAAATGTGCCTGCCCGGATTGCCTGGCTCTTGAAGGTCAAAATGCCAATTGCATCAATTTATTCGGCCGGCATTGAGGTTAGGATCCTCGACCCATGGTGTCTTCAAACAACGACAGTTTTGCTGGCGTTGAATTCACTTTAATATTCATAGCCAAGAATATAGAAAACTTATAGATACTGTTAGATACTGTGCGGCCTGCCTAGGATGGTAGTTGGTGTACACGACGATTCAAAAGTGAAAGGAATAGATGATGAAAAGAATCACACTCGTGCTGTTTATCGTGACTCTGGCTCCGACAGGAGCGTTAGCCGAGGCCGTTGTGCCGGGCAATCTGCTGGTGAGTACCGACAATGTCATTTATGAAACAACGCTGGACGGCCAGATCGTAGGAGCTTTCGCAACCCAATACCCGGGCGGCAGCTACCCTTCCACCGAGTACGCGCGCGACATCACGGTTGACGGCAACGGCATCGTGCACGTTTACAACGGCACGTTCAGCCCCTACATGAGTAGCTACGATCCCGCCCTTGCACTCCCCACCTGGACACACCAGACCTATCCCAATTGGAATACCGCCAACAATCTCTCGTACGGCGGTATCGATGTCGACCTGAGCCAGGTGTTCGTCACCGATGGGCTGACCGACAAGGGCGTCGTTGCGTTCGACACCGACAGCGGGGTGGCCTTCCGGTTCGCCGACGGCACCGACGCCATAGATCTGACGGTTGGGCTCGATGGATTGCTCTACGTTCTGTCGCCAGGCGGCAGCCCGGGTGGCAGGACAGTCGACGTTTACGATCCCCGAACCTACAGCTTCATCCGGAGCGTCGACCTGACGGCAATATTCGGCTGGACCGAGCACCGTTCGATCGCGGTTGATGTCAACGGCGATCTGTTCATCGCTGATTTGGACGGGGAGATTAGTCACGTCAGTGCGGCCGGCCAGCTGGTTCAAGTCATCAGCCCGCCCTGTGACTGGATCGGATTCGAAATCTCATGCTCGTTCATCGATATCGATATTTCCGAGACGGGCCAGCTCGCGCTGGGCAGCCGATTCGGCGAGATTATCGTCACCGATGTCAATTTCTCCTCGGTGTCGAAATTCCAGATCGGCGATCGCAGTGCTTTCGTCGAGTTCGTCCCGAACCCGCAGCCTACCGTTGTTGAGATTGATATCCGCCCGGGTCGGTTTCCCAACAAGATCAACCTGAGCCGCAAGAAGAACCTCTGGATCGCAATTCTTACGGACGAGGGTTTCGATGCGACAGCCGTGGATCCGGCTTCGGTCCGCCTCGGCCCCAACGGCACCGGCATTAATCGCAATCCCAGAGTGGTTGATACCGACGGTGACGGGGACAACGACCTGAAGCTGCGCTTCAAGGTGAGCGAAATCGGCATTTCGTGTGGCGACACGGAGTTGAGCCTGAGCGGCTCGACCTTCGACGGTACGGAAATCGTCGGTACGGACTCCATTGTCACAACCGGCTGTAACTAGAGACCGCGTTCGATATTCGCGGCGAGCCACGCTAAAAGGCAGTCAGGGGCGGGGGACCAACATTCCTCGCCCCTTTTTTCTGGGTGCTCGGAAAAAATATCGGTCGCTGCCGATGGGGCAAGAGCAAAACAGTAGCCGGATCTCGTCGCGTTACTCACTCTCATTCGCTAGAGAATTTCCTTTCCTTCGCTATACTGTCATCGATCAAGGACTCAGCGAAAGGCCAGCACACGATGACCATGCGCATAATTGCGGTATTCGTTTTACTATTTGGCCTCCCAACAATCGCCAGCACCGAGGAGTTGGAAGGCAAGTACCTGTATAAGGTTACGACGATTCGGGCTGCGACCGGCGCTTTGGCGGATCTGCTTGATTGGGAGGCGCAGCTGAGTGCATCTGAGTATTACGATGAAGCGGGACAAGAGCGCCCTCTTCTCATGCGCCATTCGCAGGGCGATCAGTGGGATTTACTGGTTATCGTCCCGATGCAGAGCTGGACCGACTATCATTCCCAAGCGGCGACGCAAAAACGCAGCATTGCATCGGGCAAACATGATGATCTAATTGCCGCGGGCCAAAGATTATTCGCGTTCTACGAAGATCATTTTGCATATGGACCATCCTGGTCAGCACTAAAATCCGCATTTGCCGCAAACAGTTTTTTTCACATCGAAATGTTCGACGCAGCGCCTGGAAAAGCGAATGAACTCCTCGAACAGCGCCGTATGGAAAACACGTACCTCGTATCGACCGGCCAGACGCCGAACATGATTTTCCGTCGCGCAGCAGGTTCTGACGTAGACATCTTCACGATCGGATTCCACCGTAATTTTCAGGCTTTCGCAGCACCGGCGGATGTCACTATCGAGGAAAAAGAGCTTGCGGCAAAAGCGGCTGGGTTCAAAGGTCTTTCCGATATTTCATTCTACCTTCGCTCGCTAATCTCCGGGCATCACGACACGCTTGCAGTGAAGGTGAATTAGTCGTCGCTACCTTTGAGCGCGGGCATTCGCCCGCTCCTAACTTTTGCCGAGAACTTGGCCGCTGACCCCTGCCAAAGTCTCAGTACCCTCCCCCTCGTCAAACGACCGCGGGCGGTACTGTCAGCTGCGATCAAGATAAGTCTCAATTTGTGCGATCCGTCATATCTCATAGTCCCCGGCGCGTCCATACTGGCACGATCAGGAAAGGTTTTCTTATCCTGCATCAGGGACAGGCATGGGCACTTCGATTCTTGAAACAGCGATGATTGCACTCGGAGGCGGCATTCTGGGCGTCGTTTGTGGATGGCTGGTTCACGCCGTGATTAGTAGACGTCGCATCGACCAGGTGTCCACCGCGGCCCAGGCGAAATTGGACGACGTCACTACTCAAAGGGACCGGTTCGCCAACAAGTATTCTCGATCGCGAGCAAGAATCGAGTCTCTTCAAGCTGCAAACGCTAAACGAAGCGCCGAGTTTGAGTCTGTACTCAAGAAATCAAAGTTGCTGGCCAAGAATGTACTCACGCTTCGCACCGAACGTGAGAACACCAAAATCAAGCTTAGCACCTTACAAAATGCCCTGGGTTCATTTAGACAACAGACTACCGCGTTGCAATCGGAGTTCGAAAAAACCCAGGAGTTCTACAAGCGCGAACTGGCTAAGTCGTTTGAAAAGCGCAAATTGCTCGAGAAGGAAGTCAAGGAAGCACGATCTGAGCAAGAGTCGTTTGCCAAACTTGTAGAATCGGCCAGTCTGGAACACGGATCAGACGAAAACATGATCGTCGCAGCTCAACTCAGATTAGGGCAGCTGCAAGTGCTAGAGCGAAACGTGAGTAAGCTAGAGGCTGAAAACGAGGACCTTAATCGTGAAGTCGTACGAGTAAAGAAAGAATTCGAGGCGCGGGAACGCGATCTCTCAGAGTTGGAAGAACTCAGGATTCATAACGAGCAGTTGGTACGCTGTGTCGAAGCTCTGGAGGGAAGCCGTAAGGAGTATGAGACCGATGCCGAACGATATCGACAGCAGGCGGACCAATCCGAAAAACTATCCGACACACTGCGCCTTAAGCTGGACGACCTCGAGAAGAATTTCGCCGACATAGAAAAGCAACAAGACCAAGCGCTTAAGAGCGCTCGCAAAGCAGCGGTCGTGCCAATATTAAGAAATCAGCGCTGAACCGCTCTCCCAACTTTTGATTCATTCTTAGCGCCCTGCTACAAGTGGCAAGTTCCGGCCAATGCTGGCCGCCCTGTGGTTCCGCCTTCTTCTCAAATTGGCCGCTCAAACGACTGGTTTTTCCGCGTAGCCAATGCTCGGTCTCTGCAAGAAGTTGCCGCTCGATGATATTCTCCTGCTCATACCTTGCCGCTCAAGCGGACGCTTTCAAGATGTCATGAAGTTCCACAGAGGCGGCCCTCAAACCACACGTTAGGAGATAGCGATGAGCAAGAATCGGGCTTTTGGGGCATTAATTGCGACAGCAGTCGTGTTGGCCGCTTGCGGACCATCCGCGTGGGAAGAAGCACAAACGTCGGACACTATTGAAGCGCTTCAAGCCTTTGTGGCGCAGAATCCGGACAGCGAACACGTCGGCGAAGCAGCGGAGAGGATCGAAGCGCTTTGGCAGGCGAATTGGGACGACGTTGCTGCAGCTAATAGCAGGAACGAATACGTCGAATTCGTTCGCTCTGGTGCATCGGGCGACCGCCTCGAGGCTGCACGTCGACGCCGTCATGGCACTTCAGGAGCAACCGGCCGCCGCTGGTGGCAAGATTGAAATGTACGGAGTATTCGGTCCGAGTGGCCTGATCGAGGATGTCGAGACCATCGCCACTCGCTATGAGGGTGTTGTCGCCGGCCTGCCGGCGTCGGTCGAGTATTCGATAAAGGCAGGAATCGACGCCAACGGCGAACAGCAGGTTTTTAATTTCGACTGGAGCACCAGGGTGCTTACGCTGGGGACTACGGCGGACATTGAAGGAGTAGTCGAACTGCAAATAGAGGGCGGTGAAACAGCGCGTTACGAGCTGTTCGGCCTGATTCTAGCGCCGGACAGCGGGTCGACCGGAAGCTATCTCGTCGGTCGCGGTCACGACCTCCTCTGGTCAAGCGTTAAAGGCATGACACTGGCACCGACGGCAGACGGTGAACCACAACGCGATCTGGAGGCGGACGAGGCAGTCCTGTTTGCGATCAACGAATACATGAGCCTTGAATACGTTCCATAGAGACCCGCGTGCCGGGGTCTCTCATCAGAGTCGCCCGCTCCAGACCGATGAAGGCCAGTCCTCCGTCGATGCACAATATCCGTTGGATGGCCGACAGGCTTTAAGGCAGCAGCGGCTGGCCGCTTGTAGCCGTTAGCCCTCCGCTACGTGTCCTGGTCTTAACTTTTGCATATGTCTTGAGCCGAGCAGATGGCCCCACTAATTGCGCGTTCATCAACTCTGCCGAATAGCACAAGGAACCGGGGCCAATACCATGAAATACGACGCTTGAAATCAGATGCGCGAATATTCGGGACCCACAGGGTTCCAATGTCTCTGAAACAGGAAGTGTTGCACCGGCCTTGCGTAGCTTTTCGCGCTTCACGTAGGTTTGGAGTATAGGTTCACCTCAATAAATGGTAGTCCCTCAAACGAAACCATTTACGTGAAAAGATAAAATTGACCACGGATTCCGGTGACAGGCTGGTCACTTCACCAGTCATATTTTTTCTATAGAATGCCGAGCACTCGCCAGATTGCCAAACAGTCAATTTCAGGTTCTTTTTCATTTTTGCAACGTATTCGCTTTGAACATTGCTTCTAACATCGATGGCCTTGATGCTCTTATCCCGCTTTATTGCACAAATAGCTTTAACCGTATACTTAACCATCGTCTCCATGTAACACAACTGTGAACTGTGGCCTGTGCCAGTGTTGGGACCGTTTACTTTAAAATAGTTAGGGTAGCCTGAAACTGTGATGCCCTTATACGAGACAGCCTCTGTTTCCCATTCACTGTTTAGATTTCGACCACCACTTCCATATACCTGAAACGAGAGTGCTTTTTTCATATTTGAATATGCAAAAAACCCCGTCGCATAAACAATGATGTCCAAAGGTATATCTTTACCATCTTTTGTTCGAATCCCTGTTGGCGTTATGTTCTCTATCCCACTGATATCAACATCAACATTATTTCGGGAAAGTGCAGGAAGGTAAGCATTTGTCGGTATGACACGTCTACAACCCAATTCATAATCAGGCATCATGTGCTGACGCAATTTCGGGTCATCGATATATTTTTCAAGATTCTTTCTTAGAGTTCGTGCATATAGTTTCTTAATGAGTCTGCTGATTGTTAAAGTAAATGGATAGCGGCGAAACGCAACAAATCTCACCTCATGATAACTAAATATCATAAAACGCTTGATATGACGTATCCCCGGCAGATTTGTAATAAAACGCTCTACAGAACTGTAATTCCTATCTGAGCGCGGAATTATCCACTGAGCCTTCCCCATAAACACTGTTAGCTTATCTACCTGGCTTGCAATGGCTGGAACAACTTGAGCCGCTGAACATCCCGAGCCAATAACACCAACACGTTTTCCTTCATAGGGCACATTGTGATCCCACTGTCCTGTATGGAATTTCGCCCCGCGAAATGATTCCGCTCCTTTAATGTAAGGAATATGTGGGTTTGCTAGTACGCCACTGGTATCTATGATGAAGCGAGCGATATACCTCTCGCCTGACTCCACCTCAACATGCCACAAACCCTTGCTTTCGTTATAAGTTAGCTTTGTGACTGCCTGGTTTGTTTTTGCGTATTTTCTTAAATCGAATTTATCTATGACGTAGTTCGTGTATTCGAGCAATTCGCTTTGGGGGGAATATTTTTTCTTAAATTTATAAGGAACAAAGGAAATAGAATACAAACCGGTTGGAATATCTACCTCGGCTCCCGGATACGAGTTGTCCCGCCAGGTTCCACCTATATCAGAGCCTCTCTCTAACAAGACAAAGTCATCAAGATTGTTTTTCTTTAAACGTATAGCCGCAGCAAACCTGAAAACCCTGTGCCGATAATCATGGTTTCAAAATACTGAGCATCCTTTTTCATGACGGATTTTCTTTCCCCACCAGGTTTCTATTAAGTGAATTGGCCTGTAGTTTAGGGATAGAAACTTAAGAGAAGCTTAAATTTCAGTCCTTGAACGTCCGCTTTTGGGTGTAGAGCAGCCACTCGACTCCTTGAAAATTACAATGTGTGATTTGGTCAAACCCTTGTTGTTAAGAGGATTTACCGAACCAACCTCTTCCTCACTACGCGAAAACTAGTGATTTCCTAAAGTTTGTCGTGTGGCTCTGTGAAATAACCTGCTGATAACAAATGAAAAAGGCAAATCCGAAGATTCGCCCTTGTATACATTATGCGCATATATTGGCTGAGCTGGTTCTCCCGCCTATAGGTCCTCCAGCGACGGCGTCCCGCCGCGCCAACCCCACTCGACCTCCCGCATGAACCACATGAACGCCTCGATGTCCGACACGCCCCAGTCCCGGAACAGGCGGATCTCTTCGAACAACTGCCCCGCGGTATCTGCAGAGGGCGCCGCGTTCAGCGCGGCCAGCGACGCGATGAATCCGTCAGGCTTGTCGGGCGCCTCCTCGAGAGCCCGGGTCAGCCACTTGTGGTACGGGTACAGCACGCGGTTGTGCGCGAGAATCAGCCGGCCGGCGAAGAGCGCCAGTTGCGAAGCGGCACGCAAGACGGTGTAAGGGTTGTCATGCCGTTCAGCCTCCCCCATCAGCCAGTTCTGGATGAACGCCATCGAGTAGAACGCCTTGATCCGACGGTCGCGGTCCTGCTCGGGGTACACCGGGATCGTGGGCAGCAGGTCGTCGACCTCCTGCTGGTGGCAAAACGCGGCGAACGCGCCCTGGAACGCCGCACGGGAGGGCTCGTTCCCGAAGCCGGCGACGTCCCGCAGGTACGCCATGTCGATCACCTTCCCATCGACGAAGCCGCTGTCATAGTCACAGAGGTCGCGGCGATTGATGAACAGATCGTCCGCGGCGTCGCGGCGAGCAAACTCCCTGTCGGTCGCCACGATCATGAAATCCACATCCGAATCGGGGCGCGCATAGCCCTTCGCGACCGAACCGCCAATGATCAGCGCGACGAAACGGTCGTCGTCTTTGTAGGCTTCCACGAGCCGGTCGATGGCACGCTGGTGCTGGCTGGCGATGTGTCTGGATGGTGAAGTGATCTTCGTAGTCTAACGCATCCTCCCTCTCGGGCGGACAGCCTCCACGCCGCTATTCTTTGCCCAACAGTTGGGGATTAACGCCCTCCCCTAATTTCGGATGGCATTTGGGTTGCAGCTTGTTCAATTTGCCAATCGCCGTGGGAATCCTCAAACTCACAAAACCTGCCACACAGAAAAACCGATGGAGACCGTTATGTGTCGTTGGCTTGCCTACTCAGGCGCACCCATTCTCCTCGACGAGGTGCTGTTCAAGACGGACCATTCCCTTATCGACCAGAGCCTGTGCGCATCAGACCCTTCTGCCACAACCAACGGTGACGGTTTCGGTGTTGGCTGGTACGGCAAACGCGACGTGCCTGGCGTTTACAAGGACATCCGGCCCGCCTGGAACGACACGAACCTGCAGGCGTTGGCCGCGCAAATCGAATCGCCGATGTTTTTGGCACACGTTCGGGCAACGACCGGCTCTCCGGTACAGAGGACCAATTGTCATCCGTTCAATCACCAGAACTGGTTGTTCGTGCATAACGGCCTCATCAATGAGTACGACAAGCTACATCGCGATCTCGCTTTTGCGGTCGCGCCGGAATTATTCCCACTCATTCGCGGCACGACGGACTCCGAACTCATGTTCCTGCTCGCGCTGAGTTTCGGTTTGGATGCCGATGTACATGCCGGCATATCACGTATGGCGGGACTGGTCGAACACACGGCCAAACTGCGCGGGGTGGAAAATGCGCTGCAAATGACCCTCGGTATCAGCGACGGCGAATCGCTGTACGCGGTCCGCTATTCGACGGTGGGCGATTCGCGATCGCTGTTTCACAGTGCGAATCGGGACGCGACCATGGAAATTGCCCCCGACGCGGGCCGATTTTCAAGAGACGCACGTGCGATTGTCTCCGAGCCGCTCAACGATCTTGAGGCGGAGTGGATTCCCGTGCCAGAGTCGAGCTTCGTTACGATTACGAAGGGCGAGATATCCTGCGAGCCATTCGCCCCAATTGCGCCGTAATACCAGTAGCAGGGCATTGCTCATCGACGACGGTTACGGTCTAGTTCGACTGAACCGCCGCCAGGATGAGTTCACGCGAGTATCCATGAATGATAGTCCCGTTAGCGTTGATCACCGGCACGCCACGGCCACCGAGATTCCTGTATTCCCGATGTCGTTGTGCGGATTTCTCAATGTCGTATTCGACGTAGGCAATATTGTGTTTCGCAAACAATTCGCGAGTTTTCTGACAGTAGCCGCACCATTCGGTCGCGTACAGCACAACCCCTCCGCCGGCAGTGGCGGTTTCCGGCGCGCCCGAGAAAAAATTGCTGATGCCGTACCAGTTCTGATAGACACCGAAAATCACGGCGATTACGAGAAATTTCTTCATGGCACGCCTTCGGTTCCGGCCGCTGGCCAACGATGAGAGCCCCAGTATTCCATGTTTTGCCGGACGACTTGGCGACTCAGGTCACAGGAACGGTTTCTACGCTTGTATTTGCGTGCGGGTGAAGGACGGTGTGTACAAGATCCTGATCCAGTGCGGCCAGCAAGACTTCGAAGCGCCCGCCTATCGTCGCATTGCCGGCCGAATTCGATCCTACTCTGACCCGAGAATCTCGTTCATGTACTCCGCCCAGCGCCCGCTCGGCTCCCAGACCGCAAGCAGATCTTTGCTGGCTTCTGCTTCGGGAATTTTCTCCACCAGGACGCGGTAAAGGTACGTCATTGCCGAGGCCCTGTAATTTGCCTGGCACTGCACGAGCACGTTGCCGCCTTGATGCTTCGTCATTGCTTCGCTAAAGCGTTCGAAATCGACGCGTTCCGGCGATGTCCACACGACCGGTATGTTGATCCACTCGATGCCAAGCTCCGCGAGTTGCTGCTGCTGATTCGCTGGCGGCTTGTCCCGAAGATCAATAACGACCCGGATGCCTTGTGCGTGGATTGCTGCCAACCCGCCCTCGACGAAATGGCCACCCGTCGAGAGCCGCTCGTCAACCCTGTGATGATTCATCGTTGGCCCGGTATGCACATCGTCACCGTGCATTTGGGCGGCAACGTAAGCAGAACTGGAAATGGCCAGTATCGTAAAAACGGATATGACCGTGTTCGTAGAAATTCGCATTGAATATAAACCCTATAAATATCATTA
The DNA here is from genome assembly GCA_963711285.1 of uncultured Gammaproteobacteria bacterium. Taxonomy (GTDB): domain Bacteria; phylum Pseudomonadota; class Gammaproteobacteria; order Steroidobacterales; family Woeseiaceae; genus UBA1847. The sequence continues at coordinate 21,498 of CAVQDJ010000008.1, forward strand.
TCTTTCGAATCTTTTAAAGAATATACATAAATTAATGTTCAGCTCAGCTGACCTTATTATAGAGACCGGCGGCGACAGGTGATTTTCCAGTAGAATCAAGCGCTGACCCCATTCCGGTACAACAATAATGAAAAAAGACGGTTTGAGCCAAAAGGCCTATGTGCCCATCGCGGAGGGAGATGTCTATGATCCCTTCGTGCCTGCCACGGAGTCGCCGGCCGAGTTTACGATAAAGGCGGTCGGACTGGGTATCCTGTTCGGCATCATATTTGGTGCCGCGAACGCGTATCTGGGGCTGCGTGCCGGCCTGACCATCAGCACCTCGATCCCGGTGGCCGTCATGACCGTCGCCGTGTTTCGGGCCCTGTCGACCGTCGGGGTCCGCGGCACGATTCTCGAGACCAATATCTCGCAAACGACCGGTTCCGCGTCGAGTTCTCTCGCCAGCGGCGTGATCTTTACCCTCCCCGCGTTGTTCATGTGGGGAATGCCACCGCAACTGCTGCAAATGACGCTTTTGGCAATGTGTGGCGGGCTACTCGGTATCCTGTTCATGATTCCGCTGCGGCGCTTCCTGATCGAGCGCGAACACGGCAAGCTGCCCTACCCCGAAGGTACAGCGTGCGCCGAGGTTCTCGTCGCCAACGAGATCGGTGGCGGCCGGGCGCGCTTCGTATTTTATGGGCTTGCCGGCGGCGCGTTTTTCAAGTTCCTCACATCCTGGATTCGCGTGATACCCGCCGATGCCCATGTCCGGATTCCTTTCCTCAAGAAGGGCGAACTGGGTATGGACCTGTCGGCCGCGCTGTTTGGCGTCGGCTATATTCTCGGCCCGCGTATCGCGGCCGTTATGGTTGGCGGCGGCCTGCTCTCCTGGCTCGTAATCATTCCCGCGATCGCGTACTGGGGCGACGCACGGACTGCGCCGTTCTTTCCTGAAACAGTACAACTCATCCACGACATGGCGCCACGCGAAATATGGTCGCGTTACGTGCGCTATATCGGCGCCGGCGCCGTGGCAACCGCCGGCATTATCACGCTGATACGCAGCATCCCGGTCATGGTCAGCAGTTTTCGCATCGGGGCCGCGCAGCTGAGTGAGCGCGTCAGCGTCGACGTTGGCGCTGAACTGCGAACGGACAAAGACCTGCCACTGCGCTTTGTGGGCATCGGGGTCGTTATCATTGCAGCGGTGCTCATCCTCGTGCCGCAGGTGTTCGGCTCGGTCGGCGGCGTCGGGATCCGCACGGTAGCCGCCGTGTGCGTCGTGATCTTCGCGTTTTTCTTTGTCACGGTTGCCTCACGCATCGTCGGCCTGGTTGGCGTCACGAGCAACCCGACCAGCGGCATGACCATTGCAGCCCTTCTCGGCACCGCATCGATATTCCTGTTTTTCGGCTGGACCGATGCACTGGGCAAGGCCGCCGCGCTGACCGTCGGGTGCGTGGTCGCAATTGCCGCGTCCATCTCCGGCGACACCTCACAGGACCTGAAGACGGGCTACCTGCTTGGCGCCACGCCGCGCCGTCAACAGACGGCGGAGCTGATTGGCGTGCTGACCTCCGCGACCTTTGTCTGTCTTACGGTACTCGCGCTTGGCAAGGGATTCGGCTTCGGCAGTACCGAACTTCCCGCACCGCAGGCGACGCTGATGAAGCTGGTCATTGACGGGGTGCTTGATCAGAACCTGCCCTGGCTATTGGTCGCCATCGGAGCCGGTATCGCAATCGCTTGCGAACTCGCTCGCATCCCGTCCCTGCCTTTTGCCGTTGGCGTGTACCTGCCTGTCTCTACGATGACGCCGATTTTTGTCGGCGGCCTGATCCGTCTGTGGATGGAGCGCAGCGCAAAAGACGCGACGACCGCGGCGGACCGGCGCGAACGTGGGGTGCTGCTTGGCAGCGGTTTCGTTGGTGGCGAGGGTCTTTTGGGCGTCGGCATCGCGTTGGTCGCTGTGGCGAAGAGCCGCCGGCCCGATGGTATTGGCACCGAGTGGCTCGGCAGCGAGCTCATTGCAATGCTCGCGGGCGCTGCCGCGTTCGCGCTCTTCATCGCCTGGTTTTTCCGCCAGGTTCGAGGTCGGACGCGTGGTTGAAAATTCAGTCTATGCACAAATTCATCTTAGTGACGCGGAAGCGTGAATTTACAGGAGGAAGGAATGTCAGACGGAAAGGAAAGACAAGGTCTCTGTCTTTGTGGTGCCATTCAGGTTACAGCCAAAGATGCAGAAAAGAGCGTGGGCGCATGTCATTGCAAAATGTGCAGACGCTGGGGCGGCGGACCGTTTATGGAAATAGACTGCGGCACAGAGGTCGCGATCAAAGGCGAGGAGAACGTGTCGGTATTCGACTCCTCGGCATGGGCAGAACGCGGCTTTTGCCGCCGCTGTGGTACGCACCTGTTCTATCGGCTAAAGAAAACCGGACAACACATGATCCCGGTAGGGCTGTTTGAGGACGAGGAAGACCTGGTGTTCGATAACCAGGTATTTATCGATGAAAAACCTCCTTTTTATCGATTTGCGGACGAGACACACGACATGACCGGGGCGGAGCTGTTCGCCAAATACGCGCCATCAGAGTGAGGGCAACAACACGCCAAATACGGCAATGCCGATCAGCAAATGTCGGGGCTTCATGAACAATTCTCGTACTAATGAGGAGAATTCAGGTATTGCTTAGCTTATTACTGATACGCCATACGCATATATCAGTATAGGCGTGAGGCTGGCTTGCAACCGACTTTTTGTCTGCCGAGTTGTGGCCCTAACCGACAGCTAAGACATTCGAACCGGTTCCAACAACCAGCCGCTCGGCCAGGCGACTGTATGTCATCCAGCGCTGCCAAATCGCTTTCTTGCTTATCTGCAGGTCCCTGATCGCTGCCCGGTGATCGATAAGCACCGCGACAGCTGCCAGGAACATCGTGATTCGCCAAACGAGAACGAAGACCCGGCACTTCCACCGCCGATCCGTTTGGCTGTCAAGAAAACAACAGTGGAAATCCAGGTGAGACTGCTCATCTGCCACGAGCTCGGTCAGCCAGTCCTTCATTGGAATTTGCGGCAGGCAGCCGGCCAGGATGTGGTAGTAGCAGATGCCGACGACTTCTGCGGCAAGCAGCACAAGTACCTTTAACCGCACGCCGATGAGTCTTCGCGAAAAAACGAACAGCCTTGCTGTCCAGTTCTGCTGGATCAGTTCTCCACCGAGCTCGCGCACGCAGAGGGCGAGAATATCTGCATGCCGATTCTCTTCCCGAACGAAGAGCGCCATCGCCTCCGCGTAGTCTGCATCGATTCCCGGAAGCCGGCTGGTACGTGCCTGCTCGATAATCGTGCCACCACCTGATTCGCCAAGCTGGAAGATGGCAAGCGACCTGGCCAGGGATCGCGGCAGGTTTATGGGTGTCGATACGCTTTCCGGCGCCGGCAGCGGCCGCGTGCGGCGGCTCTCGAAAAACTGGCGCCATTCACTCCAGGTCCTGCTGTGACTCTGCATCCGATTTCTCCGCATCCTGTGGCTGCGGATAGTTCTACGGAAGCGTTCTGGCGATCGTGAGGCAGTTTTGTGTCAGATAATGGCAATTAATCTGCTGGATCATACTTCATGAACACTGCACAGCTTATCCGGCAATCTCGCGGCCAGTGGCATCCAGCTCAACGATTTCGTAACCGAGTTCCTCAAGCTGCGGCAGGATCACGGCTTTGTCGCCCACGACAACGATAATCATGTCATCCATTGACAGGTGCTTGGCTGCCAAAGCATTCAGTTCCTCCTCGCCGATAGCGGCCAGGATCCGGCTCTGCACGTCGACGAAATCGTCATCGAGGTCAAATTCCAGGATCCTCGACAAAAAACCGAGCTTCTGTGAAGGCGTCTCGTAACGTCGGGCGTCGCGTTGTCCTAGCGCCCTTCGTGTAAATCCGAGCTCTTCTTCGGTGATGCCGTCCTCGGCGTAAGCGCGAATTTCGTTCTCGAACTGGACGATCCCGTCACCCGTCGCATCGGTCCGAATACCGGCCGACGCCGTGAAACTGCCGTAGTCTACTTCACCCCTGAAGTACGAGCGCGCACCGTAGCTGTAGCCTTTATCTTCACGCAGGTTGAGGTTAATACGGCTATTGAAGGCACCACCCAGCACGAAGTTCATCAACCCGGCGCGGTAGAACTCGCCCGTCGCGTCGTACTTGAGAGAGCGCTTGCCGATGCGAATTTCCGATTGGGCGGCATCCGGTTTGTCCACGAGGTAAATTTTCGTTTCCCCAGATACCGGAAACGGCTGCAGTGCGGCTTCTGCGACGTCCGGGCCCTGCCAGGATTCAAAAACACCGAGCTTTTTCAGCAGCGTGTCTCGCGGCATGTCGCTTACTGCGATGATGCTGGCAATACGCGGCGAGTAATGCTCGGCATGAAACGCTTTGACGTCGTCCAGCGTTAAGTTAGCAATCGTCGTTTTGGTGCCAACATCCGCGTATGCGAAGCTGTTGTCCGTGCCGAATAGCAGCAGCTGGTAAACGTCGTTTGCCGTCGTCGCTGCCTCTTTCTTGTTGTGTTCGATGATCTGCGCATACCGTCCTTTGACTCGAGCAAAATCTTCGGGAGCGAACTTCGGTGACAGCAGCATTTCTGCGGCAATCGCCAGAGTTTCGTCGATGTTCTCGCTGAGACTGCGAATCGACATCACGGTATCCCTATCACCGGCTCCAAACCGCACGCTGGAACCGAGTTTCCGCAGCCGATTACTCAGCTCTTCATTGCTCGACTTGATTGTCGCCTCGTTCATCATTGCAGCCGTCACGGAAGCGAGTCCGAGCTTTGCAAGAGATTCGTGCTGCTGACCGGCCTCGATAGCCAGCCGTATCGCTACGGTCGGCGTTTCGGCATTAACCGCGCCCAGTACGCGAATGCCGTTGTCGAGCTGGCCGCGCCAGATCGCGGGCAGGATGACACTCGGGTTTACGCCGGCGGGCGGCATGACGCTGCGATCGAAGCTGTCTTTACCACGACGAAACGTCAGCTCCGCCTCGCCAACCGGTGCGTATTCGGGCAACTTGCGTTCCGGTCGCTGCCAGGTATCGGGGTTAGCGACTTGGGCCGACATACCCATCGGCACCACGCTCATTATCACTGACGGCTTACCCTGAATATATTTACGGTAGACACGCATCACGTCATCCTTGCTAACGTTTTCGTAACGCGCGATGTCCATGTCGGTGAAATTCGGTTTGCCCGTAAAGGTTTCATAGGATGCGAGCCGACCTATCTTGCCGGATACGCTTTCAAGGCCAAAGATCATATTGGAAACAATGTCCATTTTGACCCGGGTCAGGTCGTCCTCGAGAACGCCGCGCTCCTCGAACTCGAGAAGAGAATTTCTGGCGATTTCTTCGAGGTCGGCCAGCGTCTTGCCGGACGGCGGATTTACGAACGCGTACATTGTGAACGTACAGGCCAGTTCACCGCAGGCGTGTCCCGCGCCTGCCTGAACAGCAAACCGGTTCTTGACCATGTTCTTGTACAACAGAGAGGTTTCGCCTTGCCCAAGAATGGACGACAAGACGTCGAGCGGCGCTTCGTCTTCGTGATAGCCGTGGACAGACGGAAACGCCATGTACAGAAGCGGCAGGGCTACCCTGTCCTCCATTGAAATGTACCGGTCCGAATCGAGAGTTACGGCGAGCTTCTCGGGATTCGCAACCTCCGGGCCACGCGGAATCGAACCGAAATACTTATTGATCCAGTCTAAGGTCTCGGCTTTATCGAAGTAGCCCCCGATACTCAAGGTTGCGTTGTTCGGCCCGTACCAGCGCAGAAAGAATTCTTTGAGGTCGTTAACGCCGACTCTGTTCAGGTCCTCGATATAGCCAATGGTCTGCCACGAATAAGGATGACCCGCCGGGTATAGCGCCTCATTGATACGTTCGTTCAGGCGCCCATAGGGTGTGTTATCCATCCGCTGGCCACGTTCGTTCTTTACGGTATCGCGCTGCACTTCAAACTTTTCCTGGGTCACCGCATCGAGAAAGAAGCCCATGCGGTCGGCCTCGAGCCACAGCATCTTTTCCAGCTGATTGGCCGGCACGGTCTGGAAATAGTTCGTGCGGTCCGGATTGGTCGTACCATTCAGCGTGCCGCCGGCTTCCGAGACGATTTTGAAATGCTGTTCGTCACCGACATTCTCTGATCCCTGGAACATCATGTGTTCAAAGAAGTGTGCGAATCCGGACTTGCCGACCTCCTCACGGCCGGAACCGACGTGGTATGTGACGTCGACGTGGACAAGAGGATCCGACATGTCTTCGTGAAGGATGACCGTTAGCCCGTTTTCGAGCTGATATTTCGTATAAGGAATGACAATGCGGTTTTCATCGTCACTCCGGACAGTCTCGAGCAGCGTGATGCCCTCCGGAAGCGCGGCAACGTCGCCCCTGGACTGGCAGCCGGACAGTGCAAGAACGAGAAATACCACCCACCTGGGTGCGTTGGTCATGTGCATAGTGCAGTCCTGCGATGATTGTGACGGTGTTGTTGGAGGTATCCGACCCTTTCCAGGCGCCGGGGTTCACGTTTTGTCGCTGATACCGCTGGCGTTCGGGTCGGACTATGGCGTAACGATGTTGAACCAGAACTCGAAATTATCCAGCAGGCTCAGCATCTCCTGCAGCGCCGCAACATCACCATCAACCTCTCCGTCGCAGCGGATGCCTCGTTTCTTTGAGCCTGCTGTCCAAACGCAGGCTGCGGCCCCGTTATGATCGTCAGCGCGACAACGCAAGCGCATAGCAAGATGGGCTTATTCACCGGCGCTGCTCCCAGCGGCGCTCTGCCGCTCGTAGGCGATTCGCGTGCGTTCAATCACGAATGCGTGCACAGCGTCGCTGTCGGCTTTCGAAAATATCTGACCGAACGCCGGCATTCCTTTATTCATGAGCGAACCGCCGAGAACGATTGCATCCCAGGTCGCGTGCGTTTCGGCAGACGCATGACGAAGATCGGGCAAGACGCCACCACTCGCCACATCGATGCCATGGCAAGACATGCAGCGTTCGTAATACAGATCTTTGCCGGTTGCCAACTGCGTCTCGTCCGCGTCGCTCTTTGGAGGCTCAGGGATAGCGGCGATGGCAACGGCTTCACGCGCAGGCAGTGCTGCCCGGCCGCCGATATTGAAAGCCAGGATCCGGCTGTTATTCTTCATTCCCATCGCTGCCTGACCTTCGCCGCCGACTAGCCCGAAAACAGTTCCCCAGCCTGCCGCGACTGCAACATGCTGCTGGTCGTTAACGCTGTAGCTGATCGGCGCCGCAACGATGCCCGTCTGCGCATCGAACTGCCATCGGCGTTCGCCGTTCGCGGCATCATAAGCCGCAAATTCACCTATCGAGCTCCCCTGAAACACGAGCCTACCCGCCGTCGCGAGCACGCCGCCGTTCCACGGCCCGGCGTGCTGGTAGCGCCACACTTCGCGCTGGCCGACCGGATCCCAGGCGACAAGTTGCCCGCGCATCATCATCGCCACCGCAGCGGCCATGATCGGATTGTCGGGAGTCTGCAGCGATTCGAATTCGACTCCGCTATTCCAGAACCCGGGCGTGAATTCGAAATCAGCCTCGTTGCTGAACGGTGCCGGCAGGTCCTGCGACGGCAAATACACGAGTTCAGACGCCGGGCTGAATGCCATCGGGTGCCAGTTGTGTGCGCCGAACCCCGACGGCGCTACAACGAATGGTGCATCCTCATACCGCGCGCCAGGAACCTCAATCGGTCGTCCAGTCGCCTTGTCGATACCCGTGGCCCAGGTAATTGCGACATGCGTTTCAGCCGAGATTAGTTCGCCATTTGTTCGATCGAGCACGTAAAAGAAGCCGTTCTTCGGCGCCTGCATGAGCACCTTGCGCTGCGCCCCATCGATACTGAGATCGGCAAGGACAATGTGCTGCGTCGCGGTGAAGTCCCAGTTGTCACCCGGGGTCGTCTGGTAGTGCCAGACATACTCACCCGTTGCGGCGCGCAGCGCCACAATCGACGACAGAAACAGGTTGTCGCCACCTTCGGGACTCCGGATGCGCTGAACCCAAGGCGAGCCGTTACCGACCCCCACATACAGCAGTCCGAGTTCGGGGTCATAGGCCATCGAGTCCCAGACCGTGCCGCCACCGCCATATTTCCACCACTCACCGGTCCAGGTTGCGGCCGCCTTCTCGAGCGTTTCGTTTTCAAAGCCCTGGTCGGGATTGCCGGGCACCGTATAAAAACGCCAGCGCAACTCCCCGCTTTTCGCGTCATACGCGCTGATATAGCCACGAACGCCGTAGTCGGCGCCACCGTTGCCAATCATGACGAGGCCGTTCACGACCCGTGGCGCGCCCGTGATCGTATAGGGCGGCTTCCTGTCGATCGTGTCGACACGCCAGCGTTCGCTCGCCCGTCGCCGCGTCGATGGACACGAGATAACCGTCGAGCGTGCCGACGAATACGCTGTCCTCCCAGACGGCCACGCCGCGATTAACGACGTCACAACACGCGTATTGCGCCCACGATTTCGGTACCTTCGGATCGTGTCGCCAGATTTCTTTTCCCGAGGCCGCATCGAGCGCATACACGATGCTCCATGAACCGCTTACGTACATGCGACCGTCAACCACGATTGGCGTGGCCTCCATGCCGCGCTGTGTCGGCACATCGAAATACCAAGCGAGACCGAGCTCGCCAATATTTTTGCCATTGATTTCATCGAGCGGACTGAAACGCTGTTCGTCGTAAGTCCTGCCGTGCGACAACCAGTTCCCGGCCTCGGCGTTGGCCGCTTCGATTCGCGCCGTTGTTACCGGCGTGACGGGCAATCCGGACGCGGATGCGGGCTGAGCGGCGGATCCTTCAGTCCCGGGACCGGAGTCGTCTTCATCTCTGCTGCAGGCGCTCAGAGTGAGTGCGAAAAATGCCAGAAATGTCAGTATATTCCTTCTCATACCTATCCCCGATTGTTGACTGGTCCCCGTGGCGGGCGTTTAATACACAAAATAGCTTTTAATTAAGAATATTGCTTTTATCAGGGGGAGCATTATGCAAACTAGCCAGCCGCGCAAGCTTTCGGCACTTGCCGCCATCACCATCGCCTCATTGCCCGTTGCCACGGCACAAGGTCAGGACGACGGTCCACGCGTTCTCGACGAGATTACGGTTACTGCGGCATATCGTGAGCAGGGCCTGCAGGACGTCCCGGTCTCGATCTCGGCCGTCACCGGTGACGTGATGACCGCTTCGGCGATTCAGAAGGCCGAGGACATTCAGTTCCTGGTGCCGAACTTCACGCTGACCGAGACCGGCATCGGTACGAACGCGTTCGTGCGCGGCATCGGCTCCGGCATCAACCAGGCCTTCGAGCAGTCGGTTGGTACCTACGTTGATGGCGTTTATTTCGGTCGGGCCCAGCAGTGGCGCGCTCCGTTCCTCGATCTCGAGCGCGTGGAGGTCCTCAGAGGACCGCAGTCGATCCTGTTCGGCAAAAACTCGGTGGCGGGCGCGCTAAACATCACGACCGCGAAGCCCACGGACGAGTTTGAAGGAAGTTTCCTGGGATCGTACGAGTTCGAAGATGACGAGTCGATCATCGAAGGCATCGTTTCCGGGCCGATCTCGGATCGCGTGCGCTATCGCGTTGCGGCGCGGACGCGCGACCTCGACGGCTATATGTTCAATCTGACAACCCAGAAAGAGGAACCCAATCGTGAAGACTGGGTAGTGCGCGGTACGCTCGAATTCGATGTTTCGGATGCGCTAACTGCGACACTCAAGGCCGAAGTCGGTGAATTCGAAGTCACGGGCCGGCACATCGAAATCATCAACGAGGAGCCTGCAATCGCCGGAGGCTTTGCCGGGCTGCCGTACCACCAGATTCTGCAGACGCTGCAAACTATTTCGGGCGGCACTCCCGACCCGGGCCTGGCCAACGTGGTTCAGGATGAGGTGCGCACTTCGAACGGCGACTTCAGCAATAACGAATCGGAGAACTTTGGTCCTGACACTGGACTGGGGCCTCGGCGACTTACGAGCTCAAGTCGATTACGGCGTATTCCAATTTCGAATACGACGAGTTCTGTGACTGCGACTTTACGGGCGCCGAAGTATTCGGGGCTGCTCTTCAGGAACAATACGAACAAATCAGCCAGGAGTTCCGGCTGTCCTCGCCGTTGGGTGGCAACTTAGACTACATCGCGGGCCTGTATTACCAGACCAGCGATCACGATTTCGCAGACCAGATCATCGTCTCACCAACGTCGCTATTGATTACTGCGTTAATCTCAATTGCGCCCCGGCTCCGGTGATGCGGTTGCAAATACATTTGCAGACCGGATTGCAACCGTGGAAAACGACGTGTTGTCGGCATTCGCACAGTTCAACTGGCACATCGATGACGACCTGACACTGCAGGTCGGCGGCAGAGTCACAAACGATGAGCGCGACGGATTCCGCAGCCTGACCATCCTTGGTGGGGACGGCGAACCGCTGCCCGCCGCACAGGTCGCCGCACCGCTCGTATACGGGAGCGTCTTCCAGATCACTTCGACAAATCTGAATGTCCTTGCTCAGTCACCGGTTCCGCAGTTGTCTGTCCCGGCGAATGGCCTGCTTGCCTTGTACGGCTCGCTGCCCGTCGAAGGAAATCGTGACAAGACCAAATTCTCGCCCGAGGTCAAACTGATCTGGCACGCCAACGACGACGTATTGACCTACCTGAGCTGGTCGCGAGGCTTCAAGTCCGGCAGCTTCGATTTTCGCGCGAACAACAGAAGTTTCTATCCGGACATGGAAAGCTCTTTCGAGTTCGATGACGAAGAAGCAACCAATATCGAAATCGGCGGCAAGCTTACGCTGGCAGGCGGCGTACTTGAACTGAACGGCGCACTGTTCTTTACCGAATTTGATGATCTGCAGATCTCGATTTTCGACGGTCGCCTGGGATTCAACGTCGGCAACGCCGCGTCGGCAGAGGTTAAGGGTGTCGAACTGGATATGCGCTGGGCGGCCTCCGATTACCTGACGGTCTCGGGTGGACTCGCGTTCACTGATTTCGAGTTCACCGACTTCGAGAACGGCCAGTGCTACTTTGGCGCAACGCCCGATAGCGATCTGGATGGCGACGGAACGCCGGAGCTCTGCAGCTACACGGGCAACTCGAACCAGTTGGTGTCCGATGTCCAGGGCAATTTCTCATTCGACATTCGCGTTCCCGTCGGACGTGCTCTGGAATTGCACACGGTGTTCGATATCTTCTATACCGATGACTACGATGCGTCATCTACTTATGACCCGAAGCTGGTCCAGGACGCTTACACGATGCTCAATGCACGTATCGCCCTGGGCGCAGAAGATGGCAAATGGCAAGTTGCGCTGCTGGCGAAGAACCTGACCGACGAAAAGGTACTGAATTTCGGCGGCGACACGCCGCTCGCCACTACGACATTTTTCGCGCAGTCAAACTACGCGTTCTTCTCGACCGGCGAGCAGTACAGCCTGCAGGCGCAGGTGCGCTTCTAGGCGAGTCCCGAGTTTCTTAACGGCAACTCACGAACCCGGTTTCCGGTCGCCGCGAAGTAGGCGTTGACAATCGCAGGAGCCACCGGCGGCACGCCGGGCTCACCGACACCGCCCGGCGGTGCATCAATGTCCATAATGTGGACATTGATCGCCGCCGGCGCTTCATTCATCCGGACCACCGGATAGCTATCGTAATTGCCTTGGACGACGGCGCCGTTCTTCGCTGTGATCTCGCCATGCAATGCCAGGCTCATGCCGAATATGCCGGCGCCTTCCATCTGTGCTTTGACTCGATCCGGGTTAATGACAGTGCCTGCGTCAATCGCCAGTCCAGAGTTCGTGCACGACCAGTTTGCCGTCGTCGTTGACGCTGACCTCTGCCACGGTGCCGACCGTGCTCAGAAAAGATCGATGCACGGCGATACCCAGGCCATGGCCTTCCGGCATGACCCTGCCCCAACCCGCCATATCCGCGACTTTTTCGACCACGGCCGCTATGCGGCCCGTATCGATCGGATGCGTATCCAGTCCTTGACCGTAGTTGCCGTATTCCGCGCCTTCAGCCGAAGGATCGACCTTTCGCGGCGGACCCAGCAGCTTCAATAAATGATCCTTGGGATCGGCGCCGGCCTGGTAGGCCAGCTCATCAACGAAACTGCAGCTGGCGAATGCGTGATAGACGTTGCACACCGATCGCAACCAACCGATTCGCAGGTGAGCTTTGGCATCGCCTGCTTCGAGGCGCATGTTGGGTATCGCGTAGGGATTGTCGGTCATACCGAGTCCGAGTTCCTGCGCATTCGGCCCGGTTGCGGCCGCATCGAAAGTCGAACCGATTGACGGAAAAACCGTGCATTGCTGCCACGCCGTCGTGTTGCCATCGGCATCGAGCCCTGCCTTAAGGCACTGCGCACTGACCGAGTGCAGGTAACCGTGGCGAATATCGTCCTCGCGCGTCCAGGTGACTTTGACCGGGCGTTCAGTCTCTTTTGCCAGCCACGCAGCCTCGGCAATGAAATCCGGTTTGGATTTGCGGCCGAATGCTCCACCCAGCAGCGTTACGTTGACTTTGACTTTGCTCTTGTCGATGCCCAACACCGCCGCAACCGTCTGCTGCGCGCTTTGTGGCGCCTGGGTACACGCCCAGACTTCACAGCCGCCGTCGTCGGTCATTCTTGCCGTGGCGGCCGGCGGCTCCATGGGCGCTTGCGACAGATGCGGCGCGAAATACTCGGCTTCGTGAATTGTCGCCGCCTCGTCGAAAGCCGTTTCGACATCGCCTCGATTCAGCACACGGCGGCCTGCTTCACGCGCGGTCTGCATAAGCTTCTTGCGGTAACCGACTGAATCGTATTCGGCATTGGCACCAAAGTCCCATTCGATCTTAAGCGCCTCACGCCCTTTTTGCGCGGCCCACGTATTCTCGGCCAGCACCGCTACACCGCCCTGCGGATTAAAGACCGGCGGCGATGTCGCGTCGGGGAGTTGCAGGACCTTGACTACGCCGTCAACTGCCGTCGTTGCCGAATCGTCCAGAGCCTTGACCGTTCCGCCCAGCACAGGGCAACGTTCGATCGATGCGTACAGCATGTCCGGTAGCGCTGTATCGATACCGTAATTTGCCTGGCCAGTCGTCATCGCGAATCCGTCGATCAGGTCCATCGACTTGCCGATGTAGCGATAGTCATCCGGTGATTTGAACGAAACCTCCTCGGGAACCTTCAATCCGCTCGCTGCGGCAACCAGGTCGCCGAAACCGGCATTCTTGCCGCTTGCTGCATGGTGCACCGCGTGTTCGCGCGCCACACATTCTGCTGCCGGAACGCCCCATTCTGCCGCGGCGGCAGCGATCAGCATGGCACGAGCGCTCGCCCCGGCAGTTCGCAGCAGGTCGAATTGCTGACGGATGCTGGTCGAGCCATCCGTGTTCTGGTCGCCGTATTTTTCGTCGCCGAGCGCCTGAATCAGTTCGATCCGATCCCAGTCGGCATCCATCTCGTCGGCGATGATCTGCGGCAGGCAGGTGCGAATACCCTGTCCCATCTCGGAGCGATGACAGTAGATTTCGACGACGCCGTCGTCGCGGATATTGACGTAGACATTCGGCGCAACGCTCGCGGCATCAGTCGTTTCGTCATTGCCCGGCTGGCATCCTGTAGTCAACGTCAGCGCAAGAACGAGGCCGCCACCGGCCTTGCCGGTGCGTTGCAGGAATTCACGTCGGCTCAGTTGCTCGATGCGGCTCATGACTGATCCTCCGCGACCCGATGGATCGCCGCACGCACGCGGGTGTAGGTCCCGCAACGGCAGATATTGCCGCTCATCGCATTGTCGATGTCGGCATCCGAAGGGTTCGGGTTGCGCTCCAGCAGCGCCGCGGCGCTGATGATTTGACCGGACTGACAGTATCCGCATTGCGGCACATTCAGTTCCCGCCAAGCGACCTGCACCGGGTGATCGCCATCCTTTGACAGGCCCTCGATTGTCGTTACGTTCTTGCCAGCCGCGGCAGACACCGGAAACACGCAAGATCGGACGACCTGACCGTCCACGTTGACGTTGCAGGCACCGCAAAGCGCCTTGCCGCAACCGTATTTGGTGCCTGTCAGCCCCGCGATGTCTCGCAATGCCCACAGCAGCGGCATTTGCGGATCAACATCGAGCGAAATTGACTGACCATTTATCGTTAGATCGACTGCCATTGGATATTCCCCCGTTCTGCAGCGGCTCGTCCGGTCCCAATCCTAGCACCGACGGCGGGTCTGACCGCATAATCGACGCATGCAACAACTGCTGCTGATACTGCCGATCGTCGTGCCGGTGCTTTTTTGGGCTGTCTACCATTATCACAAAGATCGGCACCTGCCTGAACCAGTTGGCAAGCTGCTGCTCACCTTCGGGCTGGGGATGCTCGCCGTAGGTGTTTCGATGGCGCTCTATGCAGGACTCGGCCTGATCGGACTGCGCTTTGACGCCGGCGCCCTCGCCGACGACAGTACCGCGGGACTGCTTGCCTATACGGTGCTTGCTGTCGGGCCCATCGAGGAAATCTCGAAGCTGCTGCCGTTTCTGCTCGTCGTCTTGCGATTCAAGGAATTCGACGAACCACTGGACGGCATCATTTACGCGTCTTTTATCGGTCTGGGATATGCCGCCGTTGAAAACTGGCAGTATCTGGACTATCTGACGCCGACAGAGGCTCTGGCGCGCGGCTTTGCGAGTCCGGTCGTGCACATCGTGTTTGCATCGATCTGGGGATACTGGATAGGAAAGGCGCATCTCGGCGGCAGCTCACTGACAAAAGCTACCATTGCGGCCCTGGCCTTAGCGGCAGTGCTGCACGGACTCTATGATTTTGTTGTTATTTTGAACCCACGCAATGCGTTAGCGATTGCGGCGCTCCTCATCGTAGCGATCTGGCTATGGCGCCTGAAACTCATGCGCACCCTGCATGAAGACGCGTCTCAGGACCGATGACGATTATAAGGGTCGTTCGAGCGAGGGTCGGCGGCCGGCTCTTCCAGCGTCAATTCTGACAACGCCCCGGGCTGGTCCATTAGCTGGCTGCAGCGTCTTTGGATTTCCTCGAGTTTCAGCGACACGCTCGATTGTGACAGCGGATTTTCCGTGATCTTCGTTTCCATGCGTGTTCTGGCTCTTCCTTGTACCCTGTCGCTCTATTGCGACAGTTCAATATGTCGCAGTATAGAGACAGCCCGGGCTCCAAAGTGTGAACGACGTCACACAAAATTCCCGAAAATAGCGATTTTCCAGGACCTTATGTCACCTAAGGACACGCCAACGGCCGATTGGGCCCTGAGATAGACAAACACCACGGCTTGAAGCTGCTCCCTGCGGGAGCAACCTGGAATGACTGGCGCTCGTGGGAGCGGCTTGTCTTTGTATTTGTTGCAGCGACACATCGAGCGGTGGCGCTAGTCAAGCAGTAACGAGGGATTTCTATTTATTTAATTAAAACAATCTACTACGGACTATATGTCGATAATACCTTAACAAAAAGCCCGCTATGGCGGCCTTTCACCGCCGAATCTGGCCAGTTTGAGAGGACTGTCTAAAAGCGAATCAGCGCCGATCCCCATGTGAAACCCGGCGCCAAATGCCTCAAACAGAAGCAACTGGCCGCGCTGAATGCGACCGTCGCGCACCGCCGTGTCCAGGGCAAGCGGGATAGACGCGCTGGACGTGTTTGCGTGTTCGTCCACCGTGACCACTACGTGGTCCATCGAGAGGTCGAGTTTCTTGGCTGCGGCCGAGATAATGCGCAGATTCGCCTGGTGCGGGATCAGCCAGTCAATATCGTGTTTATCGATACCGTTGTCCAGCCAGGGTCTCGCGCGCGATGGACCCCAGCGTCGCGACGGCCCGGCGAAATACCGCGTTGCCATTCATCTGGATAAACGCCTTCTCGGCACAGACCGCGTCGTAGCCGAGCGATATGCCGCTGGGCACCTGCAGGAGATCTTCGTACTGCCCATCTGAATGAATGTGTGTCGAAATGACCCCGGGCTCTTCGCTCGGCTGGAGGATTGCGGCCCCCGCCCCGTCGCCGAAAAGGACCGCTGTGCTGCGGTCCTCCCAGTTCGTGATACGGGAGAGCATTTCGCTGCCAATGATCAGCGCATTCCTGGCCGACCCGCTCCTGATGAAACGATTGGCCAGATCCAGTGCATAAACGAAGCCCGAGCACGCAGCCTGGATATCAAATGCCGGGCAGCCATGGATTCCGAGCCGCCGCTGCACGATGCAGGCCGTACTGGGAAATACCTTGTCCGGCGTGACGGTACCAATGATGATCAGGTCGATGTCGCTGGCCTCGATCCCGGCCATCTCCATCGCCTTGTAGGCCGCACCGATCGCCATATCGGAGCAGGTTTCCCCTTCAGCGGCGATATGCCGGCGGCAGATTCCGGTACGCTCGCGAATCCACTCGTCCGACGTGTCCATGGTCTTCTCGAGATCCTGATTGGTCACGACTTTCTCGGGCAGGTAGGCGCCCGTGCCGGCGATTCGCGTGTAGCTCATAGGTCTGGCGTCCAGTTAGAGTCTCAGCGCCGCAGAAAAGCTGCTATTTCGCGCAATGTGGGATAGTCGAAGATATCACTGATATCGAGTCTGCCTGGATAGCGTTCGTCAATTGCCAGCGATATCTCGGTCAGCGTCAGCGAACTCACGCCGATTTCAAACAGATTATCATCGGGCCCGATCATGCGTTCTTTCGAGAATTCACGGCAAATCAGCTCGAGTTCGGCAACCAGGGGATCAGCATCCGTCGGCTCGTCCGAGACCTTCGGCGCCATCTGTTCGATGACCGAGTCGAACTCACCGTCCAGGTAGGCATCGAGCAGCGCCGCTCGCTGCACCTTGCCACTCGTCGTTTTCGGAATTTTCTTGACTGGAATGACGTGGTCCACTTCCAGACCGGTTCGCTCACCAATCCTCACGCGGACCTTGTCGGCCAGCAACCTGAACGTATCCAGATCGCGTTTATAAAGCGCGAAGACGAGCAGTTCCTCGGTCTGACTGGCATGCGTTTTCGTGCCCCCGACAACGACTTTACCCAGGTCAAGACCCTCGATTTCCGCAGCGATTTCCTCGATATCATGGGGATAGTAGTTCTGGCCGTTGACGATGATGATGTCCTTCGATCGCCCCGTGATGACAAGGTCGCCATCGACAAACACGCCGCAATCGCCGGTTCTGAGCCAGCCATCCGCGGTAAACAGGCCCGCTGTCGCCGCGGGATCACCGTAGATGTGCTCCGTGACGCTGCCGCCGCGCAGCTGGATATTGCCGATCCTGCCCTCGGACAAGGGCTCGTCTGCATCGTCCGCAATCCGGATCTCCACGTCGCGGATCGCCCGGCCAACTTTGACAAAACTCACGGCGTCTTCGTCACCTAATTCCGCCGTCTTGTAGGGCTCGCCAATACGCAACGAGTGGCGGTGGACGATGATCCTGGAGTATTCCGAGCCGACCTTCGGCATCGACACGCCAACCGTCGCCTCGGCAAGCCCGTATACCGGGAACATGGCGCTTCGCTTGAGTCCATACGGCGCCATCGCGGCGAGAAACTCCTCGCAAAGCGAATACGAGATAGGCTCCGCGCCATTCAGCACGAGCTTGACGCACGACAGGTCGAGGTCCGGCAGGCCCTTGCGCTCGAATAGTTTCAGAAAGTGCTTGTAGCCAAAGTTCGGCGAACACAGCTGCGTGGCACGCAGCTCGGCCGCCTTGATCATCCAGAGCAGCGGCCTGCGGACAAAGGTGTTCGTGTCCATGATGGCGGTGTTCATACCCGCGAACATCGTAGTCAGGTGGAACCCAATCAGGCCCATATCATGGGTCAGTGGCATCCAGCTCAGGCTCTGATCATCCTCGTTCCATTGCAGTGCCTCGGCATTGGCCCGAACGTTCGTGCACACGTTACGATGCGTCAGGCAAACACCCTTGGGGTCACTCGTCGATCCCGAGGAATACTGGATGAATGCGATGTCGTCAGCCGATGCCGCGTGCAATTCACCATTGTCACCTGGCCCGACATCGCTGATCAGCACGGTCTTCGACTCAAGGATCGCCTTGGTGTCGCGCAGACCCTGTTCCTGGGCGAATTTGAGCAGACGTTCGAGCAGGTCCGATTCTGTAAACAGGGTCGCACGCTGCAACTGGTTCAGGATGCGAAATAATTTGTGGCGGTGCTCGTCACTAATGCCGACAGCGACCGGCACCGGCACGATACCGCCGAGGATCGCGGCCCAGAAAGCGACCACGAAGCTCTCATTGGATTTACTGAATATGACGAGTTCGTCGCCTTGCCGCATGCCCCGGGACTGCAGTGAGCCGAGCAGCGCAATCGCCCGCTCCCACAGCTGCGGGAACGTCACCGTGATTTCATCGTGTTCACCATCGATGAACCGAATGTGACGGTCTCTGCCGCGCGCTTCGGCGAGCAGATCAGTTAGCGTGTCGTAAAGTGGCATGGGTTGTGAGCTCAAAAGCAGGCGCAATATTACATTGACCGGCGCGGAACCGATACTGCAAACTCAGCCCGCCAAGGTGTCGCCAGAGTAAGATGAACAAGAACCAGCCACCAGACTATCAGTCGGTCGAATCCCGTCGCAGTTCGCGCTCGGATCGGCGCATGAGCGCGGGACGACGACTGTATTATTTTCTCGGCACGCCGGTGCTACGCCTGATAACCAGGCTATTGACGATGAGCTATCGCTATGTGGAGGTCATTGGCGCCGCTAACGTTGAACCGTTTCTCAACGGTAAAGCGGTTTGCGCACCTGCTTACTGGCACCAGCACCACGTGTTGTGCTCGGGGCTCGTCCAGCAATGGATCAAGCGCGGGTTCAAAGCCTGTTTTCTGATATCCGGATCGGTGGACGGTGAAGTTCCCGAGAGAATAGCGCGGGCATATGGCGCCGAAGTCATTCGCGGCTCGGCCAACGAAAGCGGTGCCCTCGCGTTGCGTGATCAGCACGAAATGATGAAAAAAGGCTATTCGATCGTGACGACAGCAGATGGACCGCGGGGCCCGAAGTACGAGATGAAGACCGGCGTCGTCGTGATGGCGCGCGTCGGTGGTGTCCCGATTCTGCCGGTCGCCTGTGCAGCCGAGCGGGCCTGGTACCTGGACCGCTGGGACGATTTCATGATTCCGAAGCCATTTAGTCGCGTCGTGCTTGCCGTCGGAGAACCGTACACGATTCCTCGGGAAGTGCGTCTGGACGATATGGAACCGCACCGGCTGAACGTTCAGGACGCAGTCATGTCTCTGGTGAGACAATGCGAGGACAGGCTCACCGAAGGCTGAAGGTGGTTTTCATGGCAAATCGCGAACATCCTAATGCGACCAGCAGGGCTCCGGGCCTTGTTGCTCTGCTGTGTACCGCGCTGCTCACAACCACAGCATTCGCGGAAACCGCGCTGACACCGCATACGGCCGAATACAAGGTCAAGATCAGCGTGCTGAGCGGTCAGCTCAATACCGAACTCAAGTCGACCGCGACGGGCTATGTCGCGACGCACGTCATAAAACCAACAGGCATTTCCCGGATGCTTACCCGTGGCACCATAATCGAGACCTCCGAATTTTCTGGCACTGTGGATGGTGTCAGGCCGAAGGTGTACTCGTCCAAGAATACGATCTCCCGGGACAAGGAAGATGCTTACATCCGTTTCGATTGGGAGACCGGAGAGGCTCGCGGCACTGTTGATGGTGAGGAAGTCGTGTCTGTTATGGATGACCTTGCGCACGACAGGGTCTCGATTCAGTACGAGCTAATGTACGATATGCTGCATGACGGGCCGAACGAACACTACACAATGTTCGAGGTCGACCGGCTTCGCCCCATTAACGTGCGAAATGTCGGCACGCGCACCGTCGAGGTTCCTGCCGGAAAGTTCGAAGTCGTCGGTATCGAGCATCAAGCTCTGGGATCCAAGCGCAGAACAACATTCTGGTGCGCACCTGAACTCGAGTACCTTCCGGTCATCATTGAGCAGCACCGCCTGGACGAACTGAAGTTACGCGCGACGCTGAGCCGGTACACACCTGAAATCGACTCGCACACGGTCGGGTTGCAGGGCCTCTAAGCTGTCAGATCCGGTCGAAGACCTGATCGACATCGACCTCGCTGACCCCGTCATGCATGATTTTGATCGTGCGAACAAGGCTGCCGTCCGTTGCGTCAAGGCGATAGGTTTCGATCAGCTTCGCACCGCCCTCGTCAAGCGTCTCAATAACGTAGGCGTCTCCGTCCCAACCGGATACGCGATCTGCAACGATCGGCCCCACATTTGTCTCTCGTTGCTCACCGAAGCGGTACTCCTCGACGACCGCACGATCAAAGCTGATGAACAGCCCGAAGTCAGTCTGAGAGACCTTCAAGGTACTACCGGTCTCGAGAAACACGTGCACCGATGTGCCATCGACCGACCGTTTCTTTTGCTGACGCTGTATGCGCTTCGGAGGTAGCACAATACCCTGCGCGTCCCCGGCGGCCTCTCGCCCGGCCGCGGTCACACGTTGCAAAGAATCGCCGTTCTCCGCCCGCAATTGCCACGTGCCCGACAAGTCGACCCCGGCAGGTGTGGCCGCGCTCTTCGGCAGGAGTTCTTCTCTGGACGCACATCCTGAGATCAGCAGCAGCGCGGCGAGTATTGCGACGAGAGTCAGTCTCACTCAGGCGCGGCTCCAGAAAAGCCTGGCAGGACTCGTCGGGAGATGCGGCGCTCGCACAGATCGACAGCACGGCCTGTCTTATTTCTTCCAGCACGGAGTCAGTGCCGTTGGCTTCCCCCCACGCAAGCAGTTCCTCCTGGAGAGAGCTTAACTGTCTCTTCGGCCGCTGATAAAACCCGCCCGATTCGTGGAGCTCTCGTATCATCCCGACCGTCGTATCGCGAATTCGTTCGACATCGCCTGGCGCCATCTCCAGGAGTCCTGACAGGTAGTAGTACCCCCACTGGAATCGCGTAGCCGGACCTCGGGTGGCCTCATACGCTTTCTGCAGCCATCCGATTGCAAGCTCGTTGTTGCCGGCACGCTTCTCGATCTCCGCAATATCCGGCATGAAATAGTAGGCCTGTTTCGAGCGATCCAGCTCGGCCAGAAGCAGCGGTCGTGCAACTTCGTCCATACCTGCCTCATTCAGGACATTGGCAAGTGCGTTGATGATCGGCTGCCGTTCATAGACGCTCGGCGTCGACTCGTCCGCCCACACGCTCGTGGCGCGAATTTCCCGTTTCAGATCCTCTGACAGTTCGGCCTCTGCATCATCAATTCGCTCGAACCGCATTTTGCCAACCAATGTGTAGATGCGTTCACGCATGTACACCGAATCATCTGAACGTAGTGTTTTAAACGCTCGGTCATAGTCGTGCGTTAGCTCCGTTCTTTCGGCACTGCCTGCTTCTGTCAGTGCTGCCGTAATTCGCGCACCATCGAATAAGACGCTGAAGACGTTTGCTTTGAATACATCTTCATCGGCGAGAACGGACCGCACGAGGGTCAGCGCTTCGGATCGCTGCTCGGCAGACAAGGGAACCGGGTCCTCCTCGGCTTCCGCAGCGCTCAGCGCGTTATTCAGCCAGGCCAGATACAGAATTGATCGTTCTGTTGGCATATCTGCGGGACACGCTGAATACATGCGTCGAAAAGCATCTGCCGGATCGAGATCAACGAGTATGCTCGTGTCCTGCTCCCAGGAGTTGTAAGCCAGCAGCGTGCATTCGGCCGGCAACAATTGCGTACCGCCAGCCATCAGCGCAGCGGTCAGTTGGCTGGCTGACGACGTATTGCTGAGCGTCAAATCCAACACGTTGGCATAAGCCTCTAGGTCTATTCCGCCAGGAATTCGCGTTAACTCCACGCCGGAGGAATCAAAAACGATCATTGTCGGATAACCGCGAACGCCAAACCTCTCGCCGGCAGCCTGGGCGTTTTCCTTATCACCATCGAGATAGACCGGAACGAAAAGCTGCGATCGCTCTATGAATTCGGGGCTCTTGAACACGGTCGCGCTGATCGCATGGCAAGGTGGACACCACTCCGCGCCCCAGTAAAGGTAGATGGGTTTGCCGGACTCTGCGGCGGCGGCGAAGGCCTCGTCTACGGTGCCCGAAAACCAATTGATACCGTCCACCGGATCCGTTTCGACGGCGACCGGGGGCGCGACATCTTGCGAGGGACTGTCAGCTCGTTCCGAACTGCAGGAGCTGAACAGCAAAGCTGCGATGGCCAAGGGTATCAGGCGCTTCATTATCGGTATCCTGTTTGCAGACCCGGCACGATACACAATAGTCCGCCAATTCGACAACGACCACGCAGGGCCCGGGCTGATAACCATCGTTACTCTGGCAGCGGTATGAAGTCGGTTTCGCCCGGAACACTGCCGAACTTCCCGTCACGCCAGTCGCGTTTGGCCTGCTCGAGCCGCTCGCGTGAGCTGCTGACGAAATTCCACCAAACGGTGCGCTCACCTTCGAGCGTCGCGCCGCCGCAGATCATTACGTGCGCCTGCGTCTCGGCCGATACCGTTGCCGTGGCGCCGTTGACGAGTACCGCCAGCACGCCTGCGGAAATCGTCTGCCCGCCAAGCCCGATTTCGCCGTCGATGACATAGACGGCCAGTTCGTCAGCCAGCGGCAGATCAAGAGTGGCGCCGGCGTCGATCCTGGCCTCGACATAGATGGTCTCGCTGGCTGTTCGCACGGGCGAGCTCTGCCCGTATGCAGAACCGATGACAACACGAATCTCGGCGCCATCCAGACTAAGCGCAGGAATTCGGTCTGCTGAATAATGCTCGAAGCGCGGCTCTGTTTCTTCGTGCTCCAGCGGCAGCGCAACCCAGGTTTGAAGTCCGTGAAGCTTCTGACCACTGGCCAGTATGTCGGGCGTGACTTTCTCGGAATGCACAATTCCACGGCCCGCCGTCATCCAGTTGATCTCACCCGGACGTATCGGCTGGACGTGCCCGAGACTGTCCCGATGCAGGATCTCACCCTCGAACAGGTAGGTTATGGTTGCGAGCCCAATGTGCGGATGCGAGCGCACGTTGACCCCGGTGCCGGGCGGAAACTCGGCGGGTCCCATATGATCGAAGAAGACGAACGGGCCGACGCGCTGCCGCCGCTTGTCCGGCAATGCCCGCCGAACCGTAAATTCACCCAGGTCTTTGGTAGCGGGTTCGATCAGCAG
Source organism: uncultured Gammaproteobacteria bacterium (assembly GCA_963711285.1). Taxonomy (GTDB): domain Bacteria; phylum Pseudomonadota; class Gammaproteobacteria; order Steroidobacterales; family Woeseiaceae; genus UBA1847. The sequence continues at coordinate 44,763 of CAVQDJ010000008.1, forward strand.
GTCGATAATTGCAGGGTCATCCATTGGCTTTCTCCGGTCGTCATTTCGCTGCGGCGAGGCTGCGTGTCAGCGCATTGGGCCGCGTCTAGCTTTCGTAAAGTCCCTGGTCAATCCGGCCGGCAGCCACCGACAACCGCTGATCAATCGTGCTCGAGTTCTGCCGCGATCTCACACCATCGAGCAGATGCCATTCCCCGGTGCACTCGGCCGGCGAAATCGTCATGCACAGCCAGCCACGACGATCCGTTTCCATGTACTGCAGGTTGGAGTTTAATTTCAGGGTCGCGTCTCTGACGGCACCGGGGCGACGTTCGGGCAGATACTCAGCGAAACCGGGCGACGTAACTGACGTGGTCATGAACTCCACCGCAACCGGCTCAGTCTGGCCCTGCAGGCAAAGATTGCCGGCTATCGACGTATGCAAATCACCGCTCAGCACAACCGGATTCGCGGCCAGTTCCTTCAAGTCGGCAAGCAGATCCTGTCTTGCCGCAGCATAACCATCCCAGGTATCCAACAACAGCGGAGGATTGCTCTTGCTCATCGCAATACTTTCATCGAGAAATTCGCGCGACAGCATCGACGGTCCTTCCGGATCGATCAGCGGCTCGAGATCCGGCGCGTTTACCGGGGATATGAGAACCTGCTGTCCGATGAGCTGCCAGGTCGTCTCGCGAGCACCCGCGAGCGTCTCACGCAGCCAACGCTCCTGCTTTTTACCAAGCAGGCGCCGGCCGGGATCGGCCAGCATGCGATTGACGTCGTCGCTTTGCATGCCTTCTCTGAACTCTGGCTGCCGGTCGCGGCCGTAGAGGCGCGTATCGAGCATCGTCAGCGACAGCAGCGTGCCAAAACGAAATTCCCTGAAGATCTTCGTGTGCCTGCCACGCGACTCACCACGTATCGGCATCCACTCGAAATAGGCTTTGATAGCCGCATCGCGCCGCTTGCCCCATCGGCCTTCGTCGTCATTGTGGTTTTCAGCACCCTTTCGCCAAGCGTCGTTGCTAATCTCATGGTCGTCCCACACGGCAATGACCGGGTGTGCGGCATGCATGGCCTGCGAGTCCGGATCAGTCTTGTACTGCGCGTGTCTCAGGCGGTAATCCTCGAGCGAAACAATCTCGTGGGGCGGATTCGGAACCCGGTCCAGCTGCTCGGCATATTCGGTTGCGTATTCACCCAGGCCGTATTCATACAGATAATCCCCCAGGTGGATTACCGCATCGAGATCGGCACGATCTGCGATCTCGCGGTACGCGTGAAAATAGCCCGTGGGATAGTTCGAGCAGGAAACGACCGCAAAGCGTGCCGACTGCGGCTCGCCCACTGGCAGTGTCCTGGTTGTTCCGATTCGCGACGCGAGGCCATCTACGATGAATCGGTAGTAGAGCTTTGCGCCGGGCGGTAAATCATCGACATCGATCTTTACCGTGTAGTCGCGGACGGCATCTGTTTTCGCCTGTCCGGAGCGCAGAATGGTCTGCATCTCTGCGTCGCTCGCAACCTGCCAGTCGACGAGAACATCCTCCCCCTGCGCGCCACTGATCCGGGTCCAGATGATGACCGCATCACTGAGGGGGTCACCGCTGGCAACGCCATGAAGAAATTCATAGCGATTCGCCGCCTTCCCGCGGCGAGAGTTGACGCTGAGCGCGGCGTATAGAATCCCGCTGGCGAGCAGGTGCATGAATCGACGACGTAACACTGTATCTCCGGCCCCTTGTTTCGGTACTATTTTTGCGTCAGGGCATGATACGCAACGGAAATTATGAATCCAGTACAGCGATTTTTCGTCAGCGCGCTTACCGCACTTTCGTTAGCGTGATCGCAGGCTCGCCCAACACCCGGACGCGCGCCGGTAACTAGCCAATCAAGCGGCGGAGACGATTGCGTCGGCTTCGATCTCGACCAGCATCGCCGGGTCGATGAGACGCGTGACTTCCACCATTGAGGTTGCGGGCATAACGTCAGCAAAGGCCTCACGGTGCGCGCGCGATATCTCGGCCCATTGCCCAATGTCGGTCACGTACATCCGCGTTCTTACGACGTCACGCATAGTCGCGCCGGCTTCCTCGAGGGCGTTCCGGATCACCCGGATGCACTGCTGCGCCTGCACGTAGGCATCACCCTCGCCAACCAGTTTGCCGTCCGGACCCATAGCGGCGGAACCCGAGACCGCAATGTATGGCCCGACTCGAACCGCTCGTGAATAAGCAGCCTCGGCTTCCCAGGGCGCGCCCGATCGAACAGTGGTTCTGATCAGCTCTTTGGTCATCGCTTTCTCTTTGTAAGGTTATACTTTAACTTAATATTATTACTTATTGTTTTTATTATCTTTATAGGCCCACTTCAGCCCGACTATTGACGCGACTACGTACGCGATCGTTGTCCCCCACAAGATCTCACCCGGCGGCGCGATGTCGCCCGTGATCTGCATGAGGGCCACCCCGATCGGTACGATCAGCAGCACTCTCAGTGTCTCGAGCCGCAGTGCCTTCGTTCTTCCCTCGTTGATGACGCCAAGGGTATACAGCTGCGCCCAGAGCAGCAGGCACGGCAGCAATACGGCCGGCGGACCGGCTGTCACAACCCGTTCGGCAATCGCCAGCGTCGTCGCCATGGCAACGAAGAACTGTGCAAGCACGTATCGCCGCACACGCGCCGGTATGGCGGGATTGAATTTTTCGACGTGCGTGGGACCGTTCAGGCTCTTTGGGTGCTTTGCGGCCACGTCTGCCGGCCGCCAGCCGGTGCGCCGAAACCAGATGCCGAGTTTGTCCTGCCAGCGGCTGGTCCTGACGGCGTCGAACAACAGATAGTCGTAGACCTGCAAATTGGCCCAGAACGGATTCCAGTTCGCCAGGGGCTTACGCACGCCGAAGACCACCGGTTCATCGTCATGTTCATCTTCGAACGTGCCGAACATCCGGTCCCAGAGAATCAGCATACCGCCATAGTTCTTGTCGATGTAGCGCTCGTTTTGCGCATGATGCACGCGATGATTCGAGGGCGTAACGAGTATGAAATCGAGCGGCCCGAGGCGTCGCACAACCTGCGTGTGAACCCAGAACTGATAAATCAGGTTGACGGCGCTGACAATGAGCAGCACCTCGAGCGGAAATCCGATAAGGAACAGCGGCACATAAAAGATCCACCCGAAAAGAAAGCCGCTGCTGGTCTGCCGGAGCGCGGTCGAGAGATTGTAGTCCTCGCTCTGATGATGCACGGCATGCGCGGCCCAGAGAATCGACATCTCGTGACTGAAGCGGTGAAACCAGTAATAGCAAAAGTCCCAGGCCAGCGCCGCCAGCACCCAGAGCGCGATTCCGCGTGGCGACGCATCGAACCAGGAAAGTGGCATATCGAGCAGAGCGAAATTCTCGAGAACGAAGCCCCAGACGAGCAGCGGCAGGAGCCGCGTAAAATAACCGAAAGTGCTGTTGAGTATGCCGATACTCAGGCTGTTGATCGCGTCATTGCTGCGAAACAGCCCACTGCCTCGCACCCGGTCGATACCGAGTTCGATCAGGATGGCGAGCAGGAAGAACGGTACGGCCAATGCGAGCAGGTCCATGCGCCAATAGTAACGCCATCGGCCCGCGGTGCGGTAAGCTCCGGCGCATTGCTCGCTAAAGGAAATCGATGATCAATCCCGCTGAACTTGAGCTGCTGCAGCAGGCCCTGGCAACGCTTGCCAAAGGCTTCGAGAAGCTGCCGGAATTCACGCCGGAATTCGATGCCGAAGCCGCGTCCGAGGTTTTGCAACGCGTTGCGGAGCGCATGCAGGACAACTACCCGTACTATCACCCGCAGTACGCCGGACAGATGCTCAAGCCACCACACCCGGTCGCCCGCATCGCCTACGCGATGTCGCTTTGGGTCAACCCGAATAACCACGCCCTCGACGGTGGCAGGGCAAGCTCGGCACTCGAAAAAGAGTGCATCGTCGAACTCGGCCGGATGTACGACTGGGAGAAGCCCCTGGGGCACCTTACGGGTGGCGGCACGATGGCCAACCTCGAGGCCCTCTGGGTCGCGGGACGACTGCACCCTGGCAAACGGATCATCGCATCCGAACAAGCGCACTACACGCACAGCCGCATCAGCGACGTGCTCGGTCTGCCATTTTCCGCAGTTCCCGTCAGCGACGATGGACGCATGGACCGTGCCGCTCTGGAGGCTCTGCTACAAGCCGGAGACGTCGGTACGATCGTCGCAACAATCGGCAATACCGGCCTCGGCGCAGTAGATCGATTAGCCGAGATTCTCGAGCTTGCGAGCGAGTACGGCACTCGTGTTCACGCCGACGCCGCCTATGGCGGTTACTTCGGCCTGGCTGGCGAATTAGGCAACGATACGAGGGCCACATACGATCGCCTGCCCGAGGTCGACTCGATCGTCGTCGATCCGCACAAACATGGACTGCAGCCATATGGCTGCGGCTGCGTGTTATTTAGAAACCCGGATGACGGCCGATTCTATAAGCACGACTCGCCGTTTACGTATTTCAGTTCGGCCGAGTTGCATCTCGGAGAAATCAGCCTCGAATGCTCACGGCCCGGTGCAGCAGCTGTTGCGCTGTGGGCGACGCAGCAGCTGTTTCCGCTGGAGAAAGGCGGGCAGCTTGCCGAATGGCTCGACCTTGCGTTGCTCGCGGCCCAGGATTTCCGGGAGCGTCTGGCAAACAGCGACTACTACCAGCCGTTGATGCAGCCTGAGCTCGATATCGTCGTGTATGCGGTGCAGGCAGCCGATGTAAAAACTGCCAGCGACAAAGCGCGGAGCGTATTTGCGCTCGCGGCGAAACAAGATCTGCATCTTGCGCTGATCGAGCTTCCTGCCGGCCTCGTATGCAAATACCTGCCCGAATTAGAGCGCAATGCGGAGACAATCACGTGTCTGCGCTCAGTGCTGATGAAGCCCGAGCATCGAGCCTGGCTCGATCGGATTATGCGGATCCTGGAAGACTGCGCAGGGCGCGCGTCAGAATAAAACCGAAATAAAAGAACGCGAAACCGCCAATCATGGTCGTCATCAGGTAGGCGAACGAGTTCAGTATTTCGCTTCGCTGCAGCATGGTATGAACTTCCATGACGAGCGCAGACAGTGTCGTAAAACTGCCGCAGAAACCAATTGCGAATAGCAGGCGGTACTGATCCGGAATGACCCCTGCCTCATTGAACCACGTTGAGCTCGCGACGAGCTGCGCGACGACGCCCATGACGAGGCAGCCGAACAGATTCGCGCTGAGCGTGCCCCACGGAAACGCGATGTCCCTTTGCAGCATGATATTGAGCGCAAATCGGGCCATCGCACCCAGCGCGCCGCCGACTGCGACGAAAAAATACGACCAGAGGATGATCCTCATTGTCAGCTCACCCCGAGCCGTTTGCGGGTCACATCGTATTCGTCGGCCATGCGCAGGATGAGATCGCGGGCAGGCAGAATCTCATCAATGTTGCCGACGCCCTGTCCGGCACTCCAGATATCACGCCAGGCTTTCGCTTCGGTTTTATCGTGCTTGTCGAAATCCATTGACGCTTTGTCACCATCGGGCAGGTTGTCCGGATCCAATCCTGCGTTTGCGATACTGCCTTTCAGATAGCTGCCGTGCACACCTGAAAACAGCGATGAATACGCAATATCGGCAGACTTGCTGTCGACGATCATCTCCTTGTACGCAGGCTGCGCATTCGCCTCCTCGGTCGCAATAAAACGCGTGCCGATGTACGCGAGGTCCGCACCCATTGCCTGTGCGGCAAGGACGTCGGCACCACTGCTCATGCATCCCGAGAGAATGATCGCGCCATCGAATTCGCGGCGTATTTCTTTGACCAGGGCAAACGGGCTCAGCGTACCCGCATGACCACCGGCACCGGCGCATACCGCGATGACGCCATCGACGCCCTGCTCGATCGCCTTGCGCGCGTGGCGCAGGTTGATCACATCGTGAAAGACCAGGCCACCATAGCCATGTACGGCCTCTACGATTTCCTGAGGTGGGCGCAAGCTGGTGATGATGATCGGGACCTCGTGTTTCACGCAGGTCTCCATGTCAGCGTGCAGCCGCTTATTACTGTGGTGCGCAATCTGATTGACTGCAAACGGCGCGACCGGCTCTTCAGGATGCGCTTCCGCATGGGCGACCAGCGCGTTCTTGATTTCGCCAATCCACTCATCCAGAACTTCCTGTGGCCTGGCATTAAGTGCCGGAAACGCGCCGATGATGCCGGTCTTGCACTGCTCGATGACCAAAGCCGGATTCGAGACGATAAACATGGGCGCCCCGATCAGGGGCAATCGCAATTTGCCCTCAAGGGCCGCAGGCAATGACATTCAGTGTTCCTTTTTAATTAGCTATTCTCGAGCATAAAACTCGATTCACAGTCGGCAACGAGGACTTCATCCGAAGCACGCCGTACTTCGCCTTTGAGTACCACGAGGCGGCGACGCTCGCTCTCGATCCATCCTTTGAGCTTAAGTGCCTCGCCGACACGGGCCGGTTGGCGATAACGAATTACACAGCGTGCCGTGTGCGCTTTGCGCCCCTGCCGGTACATGATGTTCGCCGTAACGTCGTCGAGGGCCGTGTAGATGATCCCGCCGTGGACCGTGTCCTGATATCCGACGTGATTCTGGTTTGGCGTGAACTCTGCCGTGCAGAATTCCCCGTCAAAATGGAAATGAATTCGCAGGCCTATCGGGTTGTCCTGCCCGCACGCAAAGCACATCGGCGCAGCTTCGATCTCGTCGGACATCCGCCCTTCTCTCAGGGTACTTGCTGTTGTATCGACAGCTCGATTCGGCTGTTCTCGGCAGGTTTCACGAGCTGCGATCCGAACCAGTCGCCGGGCTGTGCGCCGGGCTGTCCGGAAACAGATACGCGCGCAATTAGTTCAAACTCGGCGAATCCGGACAAAGAGCGCCCGGGAACCATCGACTCGCGGTCACCAAGCTGGACCGCGACCGGCAATTCGGACAAGCGTCGGCGCGCCACCGCGATCGGTGGCACGGGTTGGTTCGGATCACGCGCGATGACGAACACCGTAGCTTCGGCGGGCAGTGACGCAGCCGCCGCATCGGTCAGGGAAATTGCTGCTGTGACAACAGCTCCCGGGGTATCGACCGGCCCAGATGCTGCTGGCGGCGCAGGCGCTGCTGCCGGAACGGGTGCTGCCGACGGCGTGGACGCTGCTGAAGGAACGGGCGCAACCGCCTCACCGCGCCACTCGGCGATTCGCTGTTGCAGGATCCCCTGAATCTCGGCAGGTGGATTCAAGGCCAGCAGGCGCTCCCAGCGATCCGCGGCCATGTCCTTGTCATTGCGATTGAACGCGCCGATACCGCCGTAAAACAACGCTTGCGGATTGTTCGGGTCGAGGGCGAGCGCGTTCTCGAACATGGACGCGATGCGCCCCTCGATCGTCGTGCCGGTATTTGCCAGCAGCGCCTCGCCCAGAGACACGAGCGTCTGGGCGTCCTGCGCTGACTCGAGTTCTACAGCACGTTCGAACGCGTCTACCGCAGCGCCATAGTTGCTCATTGTCATGTAGGAACGTCCCAGGATCTTCCAGCCGTTGAGGTCGCCTGGGTCGCTTTCGAGTCTGGCTGCCAGATCTTCGACGACGTCCGTGAGTTCCGGCAAAGCGGCTGCCGCGGACTTGAGATCAGGTTGGCCCTGGTAGTAGTAGAGGCCGGATGACAAAGCCACAACGAATACTACCGCGCCGCCAATTAACGGAGTCAGGGCACGTTTTTGCCGGTACAGCGGCAAGATCGCGAAACCGACGGCGACGAGACTCATGACAGCAAGAACAACCCATAGCGTCATCTGCATCACGTCCCTTCGCCGGATTCATCATCCATGGGCAGCGCCATTCGTTGGCGCACGATGCGCCACAAAAGCAGCGCGCCGCCAAATAACAGCAAAACCGGCGCAACCCAAAGCACCAGGGTCTTGCCGCTCGCACGCGGCCTGTACAGCGCAAATTCGCCGTAGCGATCGACGAGGAAATCGAAAATCTGCTGGTCCGTCATTCCTTCCGTCAACATGCGTCGAATCTCGCGGCGCAAGTCAGACGCAAGAAACGCGTTGGAGTCCTTAAGCGTCTGATTCTGGCATTTGAGGCAACGTACTTCTTCGACGATCTTCTCATAGCGTGCCTGCAGCTCCGGGTCTTCGAATGCTTCGCTCGTATCGATTGCGTACGATGCGCACGCGAACAATAGCAGTGTTAATGTGATGCCAAGAATTTTCATTGTTTGTTTCTCGCTGACTCTATCAGCGGTACGAAATTCTGTTCCCAAAGAGCCTCGTTCAACGGGCCGAGTTGTTTGAATAGCACGGTGCCATCTGCTCCCACGAGGAAGGTCTCGGGCGCCCCGTAGACTCCCCAGTCAATACCGACTCTGCCATCCTCGTCAAACGCCGAGTCCACGAACGGGTTGCCGAGCTGCTGCAAAAACCGTTGTGCTTCGGCCCGATTGTCGCGCCAGTTGAGGCCAAAAATAGGAATCGAACCCGACTGGGAGAGCTGCATCAGAAAACCATGCTCCTGACGACAGCCGACGCACCACGTCGCCCATACATTGACGATAGCCATCCGGTTTTTGAAATCGGCCGAGCCGACTGTTTTCGTCAGGTCGGTTACTGACGGTAATTCGAACTGGGGTGCGGGTTTGTTAATAAGCGGTGATGGGAGTTGGCTGGGATCTTTGCCCAACCCAATCACGAATATCGGAATCAGAATCGCAAACGCGATCAGCGGCAGGAGAAAACGCGACATTAAGCTGGCTCCGTCACCGGACCCGAAGCTCGAGACTCGACTGATGCGGTCGCCCGGTAGCGCCGGTCACTGGCGGCGATCAGCCCACCCAGTGCCATGACCAGTGCGCCGAGCCAGATAAAACGAATCATCGGCTTGTATTGAATACGCACGCTCCAGGTATTGTTGCCAAGTTGATCGCCCAGTGCGATGAACAAGTCCTTGTTCCAATTCACGTGTATGCCGGCCTCTGTCATCCAGTTTTTCTGCACGAGATACTGACGTTTCTGCGGGCGAACTTCGCCAACGAAGTCGCCGTCGCGGCGAATCTCGACTACGCCCTCGACTGCCGTGTAATTAGGTCCTTCTACGTTTCGCAACTCGCGCAGCTCGAAGCTATGTCCGGCAACTTCTAATGTTTCTCCGGGTCGCATGGCCATATCGGTTTCGACGTTGAAAGCTGACACAAGTGTCACGCCGAGAATAAACATGCCGACACCGAAATGTGCAACTGACATGCCGAGCACGGCCGGCGTGATTCGAGCCCTGCCTTCGGCACGGCGCCAGGATCGCACGGGATCGAGTATTGCCGTTCCCATGACCCAGAACGCTGCAATGCAACCGATACTGACCATCAGGCCGAAACGGCCGAAAAGCACCCCGGGAATCAGAATGCCGATCACGACTGCCGCGATCGCAGGCACGCGCAGGCGTCGGGCAAGCAGATTTTCCGGCTGATGCCGCCAGGCCGTGTGCATGCCGATACCCATCAGAAAGACGAGCGGCAACATCGGGATTGTGAAGGCGATGGCATACCACGGTGGACCAATCGATATTTTGCCTGCGTCCAAGACTTCGAAGACAAGTGGCGCAAGTGTGCCGATAAACACCACCGCCGCTGCAATCACCAACAACACGTTGTTCAGCAGCAGGAAAGTTTCGCGGGAATTCGGTTTAAAACCGGCGTCAGAGTCAAGCGCGGGCGCGCGCCATGCATACAGGGTCAGCGCGCCCAGAATGACGATGCCCAGGAAAGCCAGAATGAATATGCCTCGTGTCGGATCGGTAGCAAACGCATGCACGGAGACAATGATGCCGGAGCGAACGAGGAACGTGCCGAGCAAACTCAGCGAGAACGCTGCGATTGCCAGCAATAAGGTCCAACTCTTGAACAGTCCGCGTTTCTCCGCAACGGCCAGTGAATGAATTAAGGCAGTGCCGACAAGCCACGGCATGAACGAGGCGTTTTCAACCGGATCCCAGAACCACCAGCCACCCCAGCCGAGTTCGTAGTATGCCCACCAACTGCCCAGCGCGATGCCGCATGTCAGGAAGATCCATGCCGCTGTGGTCCACGGCCGGGTCCATTTGGACCACTTCTGATCGAGGTTGCCGCTCAGCATCGCGGCAATCGCAAATGCGAACGCGACCGAGAAACCGACGTAGCCGACGTAAAGCATTGGCGGATGAATGGCCATCCCCGGGTCCTGCAACAACGGGTTAAGGTCAGCGCCGTCGGCTGGCGGCATCGGCAGACGCTCGAACGGATTCGATGTCAGCAACGCGAATAACAAGAAACCCACGGAAAGCAGCCCGAGCACGCCGATAACGCGGGCAACAAACGTGTCAGGCAATCTGTGGCTAAAGCGGCCGACAGCCACGGTCCAACAGCACAGTATCAGTATCCATAACAATACCGACCCTTCGTGCCCACCCCAGACTGCAGTCACCTTGTACATCGTCGGCAAAGCAAGCTGCGAGTGATTCGCAACGTATGCGACCGAAAAATCGCTTTGCAGGAATGCCCAGGTCAAACAGCCGTAAGCAAACGCTACAAATACGAATTGCCCAAGCGCTGCAGTGCGCGCGGTCGACATCATCGTAGCGTCATTGCGATGCGCGCCAACAAGCGGCAGGATCCCCTGCAGCAGCGCAAGGGATAACGCCAGTATCAAAGCAAAATGGCCGATCTCAGGGATCATGTTGTGGGACACTCCGACGGGCCTTCGCTAAGTCCCGCGGTTTGATCCTTCACATGCTCCAGTGAATCGGCAACCTCCGGCGCCATGTAGTTCTCGTCGTGTTTCGCGAGAATCTCATCGGCAACGAAGACACCGTCGTCGGCGAGATGCCCGTGCGCCACGACGCCCTGACCTTCGCGAAACAGGTCGGGCAAGACGCCGGAATAGCTCACATCCAGGTCGCAGCGCAGGTCCGTCACCTTGAAGGTCATCTCCAGGGACCCGACCTCACGATTGACGGTGCCATTCTTGACGAGGCCGCCAACACGAAAATTCCGGTTCTCCGGATACTTCCCTTCGGCTACCTCAGTGACGCTGACGAAGAACATCATGCTGTCCTTCATTGCCTGCAGCGACAGTCCCGTCGCGATGCCGACGCCAATCACTACCAGGCCTACGGCGAGCATCCGCTGCTGTCTTGGTTTCATTGCCTGTCTCCGAGCGCTTTGATGCGCACTTCAATATCCCTGTAGACCCGACGCTGCAGCAAACGTGCCCGCCATTCGCAAATGATGAACACCACAACAGTCAGAGCGAAACATGTCCATACGTAGGCGCCGTAGCCGCCCATAGACAAAGCTTCCATCGTTTATGCCCCTCCGGACAGGATCATGTCTTTGACCCATCGCGTGCGGCGTTCGCGATACAGTACCTCGGCGCGTACCCGCCGCAGCAGCAGAGCACCGAACAGGAGCGTGAAGCCGAGAATCATTGCGAGCAATGGGTACAGCATGGCTGTATCCATTGCCGGGCCGCCCTTCTTTACCAGTGTCGGCCCCTGATGCAGCGAACTCCACCACTCGACGGAGAAATGGATGATCGGCACATTCACAGCGCCAACGAGAGCGAGTACCGCACTCGACTTGTCGGCCTTGGCCGTGTCATCGATGGCGCCACGCAGTGCCATGTAACCGAAATAGAGGAATAGCATTATCAGTTCTGAGGTCAGGCGCGGATCGCCCCATTCCCACCAGGTACCCCACATCGGCTTGCCCCAGATCGATCCGGTGGCCAGCGCCAGGAATGTGAACCAGGCGCCAATCGGGGCCGCCGCTGCCGCGACCGCGTGCGCGAGCTTGATGCGCCAGATCAAACCAATGCCGGCACTTGTCGCCATGATCATGTAAGTCATCATCGACAGATACGCTGAGGGCACATGCACATAAATAATCCGGAACGCATCGCCCTGCTGGTAGTCCATCGGCGCGACGAACAATCCGGCATAGGCACCGTAGGCGACAAGAAACAGGCCGGGCACGACAAACCACGGGATCATGCTCGCGGCAAGCCCGTAAAAATGTGGCGGTGACGCCAATTTATGTATGAATTTCCACATGGGCGGGGATTCTACTCGTTGCTGATACGTAATGCGGCTGCTGTGGCAAACGGCGCAAAGGATAAAACTAAAACGGCGTAAGCGCCAAGAAAATAAAGCCCCCCCGCGACGCCGTCGCCGGCGGCTACAAGTGACACGGTGCGAGCGCCGAATATCAAGACCGGCATCGCCAGCGGCAGAATCAGCAGACTCAGCAGAGCCGTCCCACGATGCAGCCCGACTGTCAGCGCAGCGCCGATTGACCCCAGCAAACTCAGGCTGATCGTACCAAGCAGCAGAGTAAGCATAAGGAACCCGGTCACGGAAGCCGGCATGCGGAAGGTTATGGCAACTAACGGAGTTACGAGTACCAGCGGCAAACCGCTGGTCAGCCAGTGCGTGATCGATTTGCCCAGCGCGAGTGCTGGCAGCGGCACCGGACTTACCAGCATCTGGTCGAGGCTGCCGTCCTCGAAGTCGGAAAGGAACAGGCTATTGAGTGACAGCAGCATTGCCAACAGTGCCGCAACCCATAACACGGCCGGGCCACTGAACTCCAACTGCTCGGGACTCGGACCAATGGCAAGTGGAAACAGCGCGGCGACCATGGCGAAGAAGAACAGCGGGTTGAGAATGTCGCCGGGCCGCTTCCAGGCGAGAAACAGATCGCGGCGTACGAGGCCGAGCAACCCGGCGAGCATTCCTGGCACCTCGCCCGTCATTGCAGCACGATCTTCTGCACGTTGGAGCCGATTTCGACGTCCTGATGCGCCGCCATGATGCACATGCCGTCCGACTCGAGATGTTCGCTCGTGAGTTTCATTACGAGTTCGCGACCCTCACGATCCAGATTCGTAAATGGCTCGTCCATCAGCCATAACGGCACCCCTGACAACAACATGCGGGCGAGCGCGACGCGACGTTGCTGGCCTGCCGACAGCGATCGAACAGGCAGCGCCTTGAGCCTGTCGATATCGAGCCTGTGCAGGACCTCATCGAAGTCCGCTCCGGACTGCGAGCGCAGATGGGCTTCGAACCTCAGGTTTTCGACCAGGGTCAGGTCGGCCTTGAAACCGACGCGGTGCGCCATCCAGACGAGAGCGCCGTGAAAGGCCTGACGGTGTGACAGCACCGGAAGATCGCCCCACAAAATTTCACCCGCTTCGAGTGAAATGAGGCCCGCGATGGCGCGCATCAGACTCGTCTTGCCGGTACCATTGCGGCCCTCGAGGAGCAGTAGTTCACCCGGACTCAGCGCAAAACTCAGGTCCCGAAAAAGGCACCTTTCGCCGCGGAACAGCGTGAGGTCGTTGCCAGATAGCTTAGCAGTCAATACCTTAGGCCTCGTCGCAGAAAACCGACAGTATCCCTTGATTTTTCAAACATTTTTTTCATATCAATGAGTTATATGCAGTAATGAATCTAATTTCTATAATTCTGTCACACTTAATTGATCCACAGAGAAACTCACCTTTGTGGTTTACAGCATTTCGTTGAAATCGTAGACTGGTCTTCCTGGCCAAAAAAACGAGATTTGTAACGGCCGGGCCCAAGAATAACGAATAGTACGCGACATGACTGTCTGCGAGTAATACTTATGGATTTAGGGGCAGCTGGGCTTAGCGAACAACCGTTTCGAACTCACGGCAGGCCACTGTCGACGGTATCGTACGCGTCCCATTTGGACGCGATCGAAATGCTTCGAGAGACCTATGCTGCGAGCAGCGGCCTGAGCTTGCTTCAAGGACCGATGCTATCGGGCAAGACCACGATAATTCGCCACTTCGTCGATACGCTGCCTGACGAATGTGCCGTTGCCGTGATCGACGGCAAAGGACTCAATACGGCGAACCTGCTTGAGGCCGTGCTGCGCCAGTTCGGCTACGTCCTCGACCATAGCTCGCCGACGGAATTAATGGGCTTGTTGCGCGTGTTTGCACTCCAGCAAGCGGCATCTGATCAACCACCGCTACTTGTTATCGAGAACACCCGCGCGCTCAAAGCCAGCGCGCTTCGGGCACTGTGCGAACTGGCGGACCTCGATATTCGCGGTACGAAAGCCCTGAAGATCGTGCTCGTGAGTGACCGGCCGCTGCACAAGCTGGTCCAGGCGCCCGCGATGAAGCCCATCGCCAAGCGGCTCACACATGATTTTCATTTGCGGCCGATGACGAACGAAGAGGCTATGGAGTACCTGCACACCAAGCTGCGTGCAGCCGGCAGTCAGGTTCCGGAGGCCATTTTCCCGATCGCTGTATGCACGGAACTCTGGCGTGCCTCGGGCGGCTGGCCCGGTATCCTGGATCGCATCGCGCTGCTATCGCTGGCGCGCGCAGAGACGTTGCCAGTGCCGCAAGAACAGGTTGAACGACCGGTACTGCCCCATGGAACCTGGAGTGACGCGGAACTCGCCGAGGTCGAGGTCGAGGTAACCGATCAAGCGACCGAGGCACCGACTGCGCCGACGCTGTACGTTTCACACGACGGCGAGACGCTGCGCGAGATGACGTTGGATATGTCGCGCCTGCTGATCGGCCGTTCAGAGCACAACGACATAGCCATCTCGAGCAAATTCGTCAGCCGCCATCACGCGCTTCTGGTGCGTCACGGCAGCGCCACGTTCTTGATGGACCTGAATAGCACGAATGGTACGTTCGTGAACTCCAGGCGCGTCTCGAATCATGTGCTGGTGCATGACGACGTCATAACCGTCGGAAATCATCGCATCAAGTTCAACGATCCTTATGCCACCAGGCGCGGCTCACTCGACGGCGCTGAGTTCGCAGATACGGTGATCATGAAGACCCTCGAGGATATGCGCAGGCTACTCGCACAGGAAAACACCGAGATTACTGCCCACGGCAACCGAGAACCCGCCGACCTCAGGCAGCTAGGAAAAGAACTTCTCTTTGAAGTGCCGGCGGCACATCGATACGTAGCGGTCGTTGCCACCGATCTCGATTTGCGAGCCTTCCGTAACCGCGTTGCCACTCTCATCGAAGCGCACGACCATCGTCGCCTTCGAGCCGCAATCGCAAATCGCCTTGAGTTCCTTCAGGTTGTCTGACCAGGCAAGCAGGTACTTGCTGCCTTCGAACGGCTCCCCTTGAAAGTCGGTGCGCAATCCGTATGCGAGGACCGGGATGTTCAGCTGGTCCGTCACTTCTCCGAGTTGAAACACCTGCTCTTTGGTCAGGAACTGGGCTTCATCGATGAGCACACAGTGCAACGGATTGGCTTTGTGTAGCTCCTCGATCTGCGAGAGTAGATCGTCATCCGGCCGAAACGGCGTGGCTTCGGTCTCGATACCTATTCTTGAGGTTACTTTGCCAACGCCGAAGCGGTCATCGAATTCCGGCGCCAGAACAAGCGTGTTCATGCCACGCTCTCTGTAGTTATAACTGGATTGCAGCAACGCGGTGGACTTGCCGGCGTTCATCGACGAGTAATAGAAATACAACTTGGCCATGCACGCGATAGTGCCGCAACGGGGCCTGCATCACCAGACCCCAGCGATTGATAGCGAACAGCGCTTAGCGTCGGGTGAGGTGCGTCAGGACGCGCCGCAGGTTGCGCCGTTTTGGCTGGGTGCAGCCCGCGCACAGCGATCGCGGCGTGTGCCGATGCGAGACGATCTGCGGCACCGGCGTCACCCGCCCCTGCCGCAGACAACTGCTGCAGATCACGAGGTCGGACATTAGCCCGATCAGTCGGTAATCGACATTGTTATGTGCTGTTGCTGCGGCCATGGTGAGTCTCCGTGGAACCCACCTTCTTGTCGCAAAACGGACGAGGAATGTCTAATAACTCGTTGGTTTACATAGAAAACTGTGACATGGTTAACACTTGCTCTGCGAAACGGAACCGTATGGACCGCGGCAGCAAAAAGAAAGGGCCCGTGAAGGGCCCTTTCTGGTTTGGCGATACTGCGAGAGCAGCAACGCTCCGTGCCGTCTATTCCGAGCGATAGGTCGCACGCAAATACCAGAACACACCTGGTACGTCGTAGGTTGTCGCGTCGAAACCGTTCAGTGCACAGCTGAAGCACGGCGGCGGATCCTCGTCCAGCACATTGTTGATGCCTAGCGTCAATGTCAACTTCTCATCTATCGCTGACGGCTGCCAGGTGCCCTGGAGGTCCAGGTAGATCGTGCTGTCGATCGAGTTCGTCTCGGCCGGCTCGTTCGAACACAGACCCAGTCCGTCAAGACCGAGTCCGGCACATGACTCCGTGACCGAATCGATGTAGCGCAGCGTCGACGAAACAGTCCAGTTGTTGTTAAACAGCTCGGCGATCAGCGAGGACTTCATCTCGGGATACGCCTGCTCCGGGTCACCCGTTTCGGTACCTTCCAAATTGACGTCAACAAACCCGGTCGAGGTCGGAATTATTGCCGTGTATTTGTCCAGGACCGTCGTCTGCCACGTCAACGACAGCGTGCCCGCTGAGAGCTCTGGGCTTTCGTACTTGATGGTCAGGTCATAGCCGGATGTTTCGATGCCGCCGATATTGGTGAGCTGGTTCGAAAACCCGTTGATGACACCGCTTCCTGTGCGCGAAATGGCGTTGCAAAGTCCCGGATCCAGCGTCGCTACGCAACCTGCCAACTGAACCTCTGCGTCGAGCGCCTGAATGGCTCCGTCCACTTGGTGATCGTAGTAGGTTGCTTCGAAGCTCAGTGACTCGATCCAGTCGACGTTCTCGGCAAAGTTTGCGTCCCAGACAAGACCGATCATCGTGCTGTCCGCCTCTTCAGGAACCAGGTCAGGATTGCCGCCGGTGGTAACCGAGATCTGCGGATTGTTCTGCACGTAGCTGCCGTCACCCGGCACACCCAGCGCGATACAATTGGCGATCGTCGCCGCATCTGCGGGGGTATTGCCCGGAATCGTGCCATTAAAGTCAGAACAAGGATCGTCCAGTGTCTGATCGAAACGCGCCGACGAGCCGAACAGTTCGCCGATACCCGGGGCCCGCAGCCCTTCGGCGACCGATGCACGTATCAGGAAATTGCTGACCGGACGATACCGTATACCGAACTTGGTCGTCGTTTGACTGCCAAACGTGCTGTAGTCGGAACTGCGAACGGCCAGATTTAAGTCCAGCAACTCGGCGCCCGGGGCATCCGCGAGAATCGGTACTTCAAGCTCGAGATAGAACTCGTCGACGTCGAATTGGCCACTGGTCGGCGAGGACGGCACACCTGCCGTTTCCCCGGCGGTGACGACCGAATCAGGCTGGAAGAAACCGTCCTGTTCACGGTGCTCGATACCAGCAGCAAAAGCCAGCATGCCAGCAGGCATCTCAAACACATCGCCCGTGATATTGGCCGTAGCGAGGAAAAGTTCTTGTTCGCTGACGTCCTTCTGTCGGAAGCCTACATAGTCGAGCATTTGCTGGGTGATGGTACCTTCGCCGCTGCCCTGGCCGCCGAAGAAATTGAACGGTACGCAATCACCCGTACAATCGGCGATGGGACCCAGGGCCCGCTTCAGGCGGGCTGAGTTGTAACCGCCCCGCTTGATCTGATCTGCGCGATTCTGCGACGTGGCAAAGTTGATATCCCAATAGAACGGGCGATTGGCTGCCTCGAACTCGCCGGTCAGTCCGCCGCCAATATAGAACGTATCAACATTCTGCTCGAAGATACGCGGGCCGCCTTCCAGGGGTCGACGCCCCATGAAGAAAGCGTTCGTAGCAGCGTCGATCGTGAATCCGAACGGATTGAAGGGATTGGTCACGTCAATCGAGATCGTATCCATTAAGTTGCCATTACCTGCCTCGGGACCGATGAACAGTGGTTCCGGCGCAGCCTGGTTCTTCGACTGACGATTGTTGAACAGTGCCTTCGCATAAAACTGCACGTTGTCCGTAATATCGTACTGAGACTGAGCATAGATATTCGTCCGTTCGCTCGGCGTCAGAACCAGATTAAACTGCGAGAAGTTGAAGCGATCTGCCGTGGTGAACGGATGGAAATCGTCACCCGCACCGCAGGGATCCAGTGGGTCATAGACTGGCATGCCTACCACGCCGTCATTGATCGTGCAGTCCACGCCCGTACCGGTGTTCGGGTCGGTGAAAAAGAACCGACCTTGCGGTGTTCCCGAGCTTCCGCCCTGCCCCGTCGTCACGAAGGGTATTGGGGTTGACGACTGTTTTCGATCACGTGCCAGGATTTCCTGCGAATCCGTAAAACCGATATTGAGGAATGTGCTCGAACGATCACTAACCGAACCCAGAGAGAGGCTGACTTCCGTCGTCTCGCCGTCACCTTCGTCATAAGCGCCGGTATAAGCAGAGATCTCGAAGCCGTCGAAGTCCTTCTTCGTGATGATATTGACTACGCCAGAAATCGCGTCGCTGCCGTAGATCGACGACGCACCGTCTTCCAGGACTTCGATGCGCTCAATGATGCCGGCCGGTATCGTATTCAGATCAACCGCGGACGACACGCCACTTGCGGATGAACCATTGACCCAGCGAACACCATCGACGAGAACCAGTGTTCGTTTCGAACCCAGGAATCGTAGATCAACCTGCGACGCTCCGGCACCGATGCCACCGCCGTCCGGCGGGAAACCGAAGTTACCGCTGCTGTTGAAGCGCGTATTCAGGGCGCCACCTGAGGCGGACAATCTCCCCAGATAATCGCCAATCGATGTGAGCCCGGATCGATCGATGTCCTGCTCGCTGATATTCAGAATCGGCGAACCTTCCTCTAATGGACTTTGACGAATGCGCGAGCCGGTAACGACTACTTCTTCGAGCCTGTCATCGGCAGCTCCGGCTTCCTGAGCCTGAGCGACCTGAACAGGTGCGATGAGAAAAGCTAATGCCAGAGATGCACACAGTGCTCCGGCGCGTGAGACAAAATATTTCATTATCGCTCCCCTTCCAGTTGCAATTGATGAAACCCATCCGAATGTTTGTTGTACAAGCACCACACGCGAACACGCATCCTGCGCCGGCACCTAAAACTTTCTCTTCAGACCTGTAAGGTGGGTTCCAAATAGCTTATGCACGTTCACAATCATAATTGCATAACGCGGCAGTCGGCGCTAATCAACTTGTTGCTGTAGAACAACATCTATTCAGGCCCTACTTGGTCTCCCCTTTGCACAAAAATAGCCCAGCCGCAGAGAAACGCAATCGCTGTAAAGGATTGCGAACGATCCGGGGAGCCTTTTTGCAGATACCAGGTTACTTGTCCATGCCAGCGTTGAGGCCGGTTTAACGCCATTTGTTTCGGAAATCCCTTAGTTCCACGGTGTTTCAACTTATTGAGTTTTGCGCAGGCCCATACAGGCTCCGTTTTCGATTTATCAGGACATTCTAATGTCCTAACTTACGAGCCTTTGAGATTCTGACGCCTAGCTTTGCAGCGATGGGCCGCCCAATCCCCAACAGCAAGCCCCTTCCAGTTTCAGGTTCCGTTTCTGGCCGCCTCCGCTTACACAACAGCGGGGCCCGCCTTTGATCGTTCAACATGCACCCGAGGAGACCAACGATGAGCAAATCATGGACTTAACTTTCACGATTCATCCCGCTGATCAGCATTGTCCTTCTCGCCTTCACGGTATCGAGCTGTGACGCCGGCAAGGACGGCGCGGACGGTGCTGCAGGAATCGGCGGGACGGACGGCGCTGACAAGCGCAGACTATAAGCGCCCGCAGGCAACTGCGGGTGCTCTTGCGGAGGGGCTGTGGAAATCCACGATTGATGCGCGGACGCGCCGCTACTAGCGTAGGTCCATACGAACCGGGAGGGCGAAACCATGACTTCGAACATCGTGCTCAAAATTGGATTTGTCGCGCTGTGTTTCGGCCTCTTCGGTTGCGAGCGGCCCGTCAGCTATTCCACGGACGTGCGGCCGGTTCTGGCGGAGTCCTGCGGCCCGTGCCACAACCGCACGGGCGAAGGACTGCGCGCGAGTGGCTTTAGCGTGGCGACCTACGACGACATCATGAAAGGCATGACCCTGGGTCCGGTCATCGTCGCCGGCAGTAGCGAATCCAGCAACCTGTATCGGGTCATCGCTGCAAAGACTGCGCCCGAAATCCGGATGCCGCCGCACCATCCACAGTCATTGGCAGAAGGTCGTGGCGACCCGCTCGCCCCGGCACAGGTCGAGGTCATCAAGCGTTGGATCGACGAGGGCGCGAAAAACAACTAGGCCTGCAGTCAATGGTGTCGGAAGAGAAACGCCTGGCACGCGAACGGCTAACCTTCGTGAGGATGATCGGCATCTATTGCTCGGCTCACCATGGCCCGACCGCCAACGGCTTGTGCGGCTCGTGTCAGGAATTTGTAGATTACGTTGAGATTCGGCTGGAGAAATGTCCCTACGGGCAGGACAAGCCGACCTGTGCCAACTGCCCCATCCACTGCTATAAGCCTGCAAGACGAGCCCAGGCGAAGGCGATCATGCGATACGCCGGCCCCCGCATGTTGTTCCGGCATCCGCTTTTGACAATTGCGCACAAGCTGGATGGCTGGAGAAAAGCCAGACACCCGGGTGAAATGACGCGGGAGCAGAGACTGCGTTCGCGTGAAGAACGACGGCACTGACCGGCGTGTGGCTTCGATTCCTGCCATGGTGCCCAGGGCCGGACTCGAACCGGCACGTTCTTTCGATCAGCGGATTTTAAGTCCGCAGCGTCTACCAATTCCGCCACCCGGGCGTGCGCAGAGAATCAGGTTCAGGTGTGGCGGATTATGGGCTATCCAACGCACTGCGACAATATCGCAAGGATAGTCGAATGCTCGGGTGCCGGTTACTGCCCGGACGGATACAACGAGATATCAACACGGTTATTGCTCGCCGCGATTTCATTCCAAACCGACGCTGACACGCCTGCGGCTGAGGCAGGATAATCGAGGAGCGGATTCGTGTTGCCGGCGGATATTATCTCGTAACGAATTCTCCGGCCGGTGCGCTCGCCCGTCAGGCGAATGAAATTCGTGAAAGCGACAGATTGCCGAAGCCCCAATTCGTATGCCTCACCGGCTTCGAATCCTATTCGATCGCACTGAAAGGCCGGCAAATCTGCGGCAGCGAGGACGTACCCGGCCGGCCCGGCAAAGGACAGGCAGAAGTTGCCAACATGCGACTCAATTCTCACGACACCCTGAAAATCGAGTGCCATAAGGTGATTGGACAACTCCGCAATGACGGAAAGCCGGTAGTCACCCATTGGCAATTCATCGAAACTGTAACGCGATGACTGGTTCGCTGCCCATTCGAGCGAATCGAGAGCAATGGTTTGCGTGGAATCCAGAGCCTGCCGATAGTCATCCAGTTGCTGCTGGAACTGCAGCCCGTCCTGCAAGCTCATAGCCTGCCGATTGTCCAGCGCGCGCTGCAGCGTGACGTTTTGTTGCTGAACTCCCTGTCGGCTTTTTTCACTCTGCCAGTAAAGCCCGGCAAAAACGACTGCGACCAGAGTCAGCACCGCCAACACCACATGCATGGGACCCGGCCACTCAATCTCCCGCTTCGGTAGCTTGTCGCTGCCATCTTCGGCATCGGATGCCCTGATTTCATCCGCGACCCTGGCCGCGATTTTCTCATGGCTATCAAGCAAATCGCGACGCATTATGGCGCGCTGCTGGTCGAACAACTCCTGAATAAGAAGTCTCAGGTCCTGATCGAAGTTTGCGAGGCTCGGGTAGTCACCACTGACGTCCCTCGTAGCGGATTTTTCGACGTACTCGCGTCGCTTTGCGTCGCCGCCAATAACGCGCAAAGTTTCGAGTACTTTCGATACTTCGACAGGTTCAAGTTGTTTAGGCAACACACCAACAGCACCCAGCGCCCGCGCTTGGCCGACATAGACCTCGCCCTTTTGTGCGGTGTACATCATGATCGGAATGGTTGCCGTCGCCGGATTGTTTTTTATCGCCGAAACTGCCTCAAAGCCATCCATGCCCGGCATCTGGTGATCCATGAAAATGATGTCGGGCTGATGGTCACTCAGGTAGGTCAGAGCATCCTCAGCTGACTCGGCAGTATCGACCTCAAGGTCGTGCGTCTGGAGCATTTTTTGCAACACGACGCGTGCAGTTCTGGAGTCGTCGACAATCAGTGCCGTCTTACCCAACGATCATCCCTCGTTCACGGTTTTCAACAAGATTAGCGCATTGCAGTGCGTTCGGTAGGCTGATTATGTCACGGCTGGCTCATCAGGAGCTGCGTGAGCGCATATTCGAAGGTGCGCAGCTTATCGAAATATGGCCGTACCCCACCGCCTAATCCTGTGAAGCCGACTATGCCAGCCGGCCATGAATGGCGCCGTTCCTGCGGTCCCCGCCATGCGCGATTCGGGACCGCCCCATGCGTCGGAAACTCTTACAAATTATGCTTGCTCTTCCCGCCCCGTGAGACAACCCTGACCCTAGGTAACTGAATTTGTTGTGCAATTCCGTCCAATCGGTGCTTGGCGCGTTTCCTGCATATGTTAATAGGAATGGCGCTGAATATCAGCTACTTCGCTAATTCCAGCTGCGCAAACTATACCCAGTGGGGGGTGCTGCGATGGCAACTTTTCGCGGAACAATAATACTATCTCTTCTTTTTGCCGTGAGCTCCGTAGCCTTCGCGGACTACGACTACGAATACTACGAAGGCGACTGGAGCGTCCTCCCGGACTTTGACGCTCTCACACCCACTCAGACCGGCACCGTGCCGAACTTCGACATTTCGGTCCGATTACGGGACTCGCAATACGGTTTCCGTTTCACGGGAACAGTTACCGCCGCCGTCGCGGACACGTACACCTTTTACACAAATTCCGACGACGGTTCCCAACTTTTCATAGATGGCATCCTCGTCGTCGACAACGACGGTCTCCATGGCCCGGCGACGCAAAGCGGAACCCAGGTGCTGGCCGCCGGCCCGCACTCGATAACAGTCACATTCTTCGAGCAGGGCGGTGGCGAGGTACTCGACGTTACGTGGAGCAACTCTGCGAACGGCCAGCAACCTATCCCCTCAGATGGAGTCATCGGAGCAGCGCCGGATTCTTACACGGACGGACAGTGGGGGCCGGTCATCTCCTGGCCGCACGTCGCGGTATCGGCTGCGAACCTGCCGGACGGCCGCATCCTGACGTGGTCCGGTTCCGAACGCGACACATGGCCGTCGACCGAGCAGACCTACAGCGCGACCTGGCATCCAACGACCGGGGAATTCATAGAGGTCTTCCACGACAATCACAACATGTTCTGCGCCCACCTCTCGATGACCGAGGACGGTCGGGTGTTCGTCAACGGCGGCCGCAACCAGACCAACAGCCCCTGGACAAGCCTGTTCGACTTTCGTGACAACAGCTGGGTACAGATTGAAAACATGGCGTCGGGCGGCCGCTGGTACCCCACGACGATCGCACTGCCGGACGGTGACATGCTGACCGCGATCGGCACGGCTACCAATCAACGCTACCCGGACCGCTGGGATCCCGATACCGGCTGGCGCGTTCAGAATGGTATCGATTTCGATGCGATGGTTCTCGACGACTATTTCGATACGGGCACTCACGGCGAGAGCCGCTGGTGGCCCCTGCTCCACGTCGCGCCGAACGGCAAGATTTTCCATTCAGGCCCGACGCCGCAGATGCACTGGATCAATCCAACGGGCAGCGGCAGCTACGAAAGCGTGGGAGCCACGTTCACCGACTGGTACCACAAACACGGTGCCACGCTGATGTATGACGAGGGCAAAGTGCTGACCGCGGGCGGTTGGACCAATGGCTCGAACACGACCAGCACAAACCAGGTATTCACAGTGGACCTGAACGGGCCAACGCCCGTCGTCGCAGCGACGGCGCCGATGGCGCATGCGCGGAAATTCCAGAACGGTGTAATGCTGCCGAATGGTGAGGTGGCAATTATCGGCGGCAACACCTCCGGGCGAAAATTCAGCGATGACGGTGCGGTATTGGTTCCCGAATTCTGGAATCCGGTGACCGGAACGTGGCGTGAAGGTGCTCCGATGACCATTCCACGCAATTATCATTCGATTGCGTTGCTACTGACCGACGGCAGAATTCTTTCGGCGGGCAGTGGCTACAACTCCAACAGCGTTCCCGCCTCCACGCACCAGGACGGGCAGGTCTACTCACCATCGTACCTGTTCAATCCGGACGGCAGCCTTGCTGCACGACCACAAATAACGGCCGGGCCCGGCGTGGTCGAAGTGGGTGATACCTTTAACGTAACGACCAGTGAATCCGTCGACTACTTCAGCATGATCAAGATGTCGTCGACAACGCACGGTGTAAACACCGATGTGCGTTATCTCAGGCCACAGATGGCGAGCGGTGGCGTCAACAGCTATGACATCACCGTGCACGCAAATCCCAATGTTGCGACGCCCGGCTACTGGATGGTCTTTGCCGTTAACAGTGCCGGCGTGCCGTCAGAGGCTCACGTGGTCCGTGTTACGGCTGTCGACACACGCCTGGTGAATCAGGCGCTATCGGGGATCGTTAGTTCCTCGTCGACGATGGCCAGCGGCTTCGACGTGCAGGCCACTAACGCCATCGATGGCGACCTCTCGGGCGATGAAGCCTCGGGATCCCTGGCCAGCACCGACGTCGACTCCGAAGCGTGGTGGGAAATCGACCTCGGAGCACGATACGACCTCGATACCATTCGTTTGTGGAACCGTTCGGACTGCTGTGCCGATAGCCTTGCCGACTTTTACGTCCTTATCTCGGACAATGCATTTACGTCACAGGACCTGACCGAATCACTCGCTCAACCAGGCGTTAGTGCATTCTTCAACCCGGGCACGGCCGGCCGTCAAACGAACCTTTCGCCCGGCAGAGCCGGCCGCCACATCCGCGTGCAGCTGACCGGCACGGACAATCTGCACCTGGCCGAGGTGCAGGTGTTCGGCGCGGTGGCCTCAGCGCCGCCCTCTTCGACGATCTTCGAGAATGGCACCGTCGCGGACGTGGGCAGTACCTGGCAAACGGTGACCCTGAACCAGTCCTTCGTCGATCCGGTGGTTATCGCGTCGGCGCAATACGATGGGACGCAATTGCCAGCGGTAACGCGAGTTCGCAATGCGAGCAACACACAGTTCGACTTGCGCGTGCAGAACCCCAGCGCTGCAATCCTGTCCGGTTACACCGTCGACTACCTCGTCGTTGAAGCGGGCGTATACGATGCGGGCGGCTTGAAACTCGAAGCCGTCAAGTTCCAGTCGACAACGACGGATCGGGCCGGGAGCTGGATCGGTGAGTCGCGAGGCTACGCTCAGACTTATGCGAACCCCGTGGTCGTGGGGCAGGTGATGTCCGAAAACGACGGTCGTTGGAGCGTGTTCTGGGCATCCGATGGCAATGCAGCCAATCCTCCGTCGGCGACCTCGCTATTTGCAGGCAAACATGTCGCGGAAGACAGCGACAGGGACCGCAATCCCGAGACGATCGGTTACATCGTCATGGAGAGCGGTGCCGGCTCCGCGGATGGGATCGATTATGCTGCGGGCCTGGGGGCCGACATTGTCGGCAGCATCGTGAGGCCGACTGCTCCTTTCGTGTATCCACTTGGCGGACAGTACGACGTAGCCGTTGTCGCGAGCGCCGGCATGGACGGTGGCAACGGCGGCTGGCCGGTACTTATCGATAGCCCGGCGGCTGCACCGCAGCTGGGCATCGGTATTGACGAGGATCAGACGAGGGATTCCGAACGCGATCACACTGCGGAACAGGTCGCCTATATTGCCATGACGCGCACGGCGAGTGGTGTGCAGGTCAACAATGTCGTAACCAGTCCCCAGCTTAGCGGCACCGAACATACATACGTTGCCAATGCCAGCGGATCGGGCACGCTGCAATACAGCTGGAACTTTGGCGATGGAGACACACCCTTCTCCACCGACAACACGGCCCCATTCACCTTTACAACTCCGGGGCGACACATAATCTCGTTGACGGTCCGCGACGGCGATGGCAATGAAACACAGATATCCTTCACGCAGCTCGTGCACCTTCCGCCGACGGCCGGGTCACCGAGTATTTCGAGCGGTGTAATCGAATACGCCTCGCGGGGCGAGGTGTGGAACGTGAATCCGGACAATGATTCGGTAACCGTCATCGACCCCGCCATGCAGTCAGTAGTTGCCGAGATCCCGGTACCCGATGAGCCTCGCAGCCTGGCCATAGCCCCGGACGGACAGGTGTGGGTGATCAGCAAGGGCGCCGCGACGGTGTCCGTGATCGACCCCACGACATACGGAACATCCGCCATGTATTTTCTCGACGTCGGAAGCCTGCCGCACGGGCTTGCAATGGGTCCGAACAGCGCCTTCATTGCACTGGAGGCAACTGGGGAGGTCGTCAGCCTCGATACGATAACCGGCTCTGAACTCCAACGCACAGTCGTTGGGAATCGTCCCCGCCATATTTCGCTGGATGCGACAGTGGCCAATTTGTACGTGTCGCATTTCGTGACGCCACCGTTACCGGATGAAGCAACCGCAGCTCCGGTCGTGGATGACGGCACAGATCTGTACGGTGGCAAGATCGTTGTGCTGGATCCGGCCACGCTGTCCACGATTGACAATATCGTGCTGCAGCACGGTGACCGCCAGGTGTCCGAGCACAGCGGACCCGGCGTGCCGAACTACGTAGGACCGGCAGTGATATCCCCCGACGGAACTGCCGCGTGGGTTCCTTCCAAACAGGACAACATTCTCGCTGGCGCCTTGCGCGGCGGCCAGGGTCTTACCTTCGACCAGACCGTTCGCGCCGTGTCCTCGAAAATCGAGCTGCCTGCACGGACAGAAAACTATCCGATGCGAGTTGACCACGACAATGCCAGCGTGGCGAGCCATGCAGCGTTCGACAGATACGGCCTGCACCTCTTCACGGCGCTCGAAGGCAATCGGGAGGTCGCCGTAACGGACGTCAACACGGCGGTCGAAATCCTTCGATTCGATGTTGGCTTTGCACCGCAGGGCGTCGTGACATCGGCCGATGGCACTCGCCTGTATGTACACAACTTCATGGATCGAAGCCTCGGAATCTACGACATCTCCGCATTGACACAGTCCGGTGCAATCTCGGTTTCCGAATTGGCGACCGTATCCACGGTATCCTCCGAGACGCTGTCGCCGAACGTGCTGCAGGGCAAGAAACTCTTTTACGACGCGAAAGACGACCGGCTGGCCGCCCTCGATTACATGAGTTGCGCCTCCTGCCATAACGAAGGCTCTGACGACGGCCGAACCTGGGACTTCACGGGCGTCGGCGAGGGGCTACGCAACACGATCAGCCTGAACGGGCGTGCCGGAAGCGGCCACGGTTTCCTGCACTGGTCTGCCAACTTCGACGAGGTACAGGATTTCGAGGGACAGATCCGCAGCTTCTCAGGCGGTCAGGGTTTGATGTCAGACACAGACTTCAACGCGGGCACGCGATCACAGCCGCTCGGTGATGCGAAAGCCGGCATCAGCTCAGATCTCGATGCGCTCGCCGCCTACATTGCGTCACTCGACCGCGTACCGGCAAGCCCGTATCGAGACCTTGATGGTACTCTGAGCGCTGCTGCCGAATCGGGCGTGCTGCTGTTCGAATCGGCCGGTTGTTCGGGATGTCACACACTTTCGGCCACCATGACGGACAGCAGTGACGGGAGCGGGCTGCACGATGTCGGTACACTCAAACCCAGCAGTGGTGATCGCCTGGGCGGCCCGCTGACTGGTATCGACACGCCCACCGTGCTCGGTGCATGGCGCACCGCACCGTATCTGCACGACGGGTCAGCGCCCACGCTGCAGTCTGCAATTTCTGCGCACCAGGGCGTTGCGTTGACGGCGACGGAATTGGATCAGCTCGCCGCCCTGATCAGCGAACTCGACGATGGCCGGGAGATCATGCCGGACACCGGTCTGAAACTGGCGACCGGAATCGTAGGCGGAGTGGACAGCGGCTGGCAGACAGTGTTCCTTGCCGACAGCTATGTCGACATGGTCGTCATAGCGTCGCCGCAATACGACAGCACCCGGCAGCCTGCCGTAGTAAGAGTGCGAAATGCGCTCGACAGTTCGTTCGACGTCCGTGTCCAGAGTCCTGCCGGTGCTGTGTTGAGCGACTATACCGTGCAGTATGTCGTCGTCGAGGCCGGCATCTACAATGCGGCCGACCATGGCATCACGATGGAGGCCGTGAAGGTCGATGTGGCCACGACGAATCGCCCTGGAAGCTGGGTAGGTACACCACAGGTGTACCAGCAGCCCTACATCGACCCGGTCGTCGTCGGGCAGGTGATGTCCGAGAACGACGCACGCTGGAGTGTTTTCTGGGCCAGCAACGGCTCCCAGGCTAACCCACCGGATTCCGGCTCGCTGAGCATCGGTAAACATATCGGGGAAGATCCCGATCGTTCCCGTGCCGACGAGACGGTCGCTTACCTGGTCATCGAGAGCGGCAGTGGCACTGTGGACGCTCTGGATTTCGTTGCCGGTCGAACCGCCAATTCGGTGCGGGGCATTCTTCAGGGCGCGCCCTTTGCCACGAATGTTGGCGGCCAGTACGATTCCGGTGTAGCGAGTTCGGCCGGCATGAATGGCGGCAATGGCGGCTGGCCGCTGTTGTACGGCAACAGCCCGCTCGACAGCTCACAGCTGGACCTTGGCATTGACGAAGATCAGGTTGCAGATAGCGAACGCACCCACACCAACGAGGAAGTTGCCTATTTCCTGCTCAGGTAGCGATCGGCCGCGAACATGAGGATGACACGGACGCTGTCACTCGCACGGGCGAAAGCCTGCGCGTGGGTGCTCTTGTCATGTGTGAGCGGGTACGCTCAGGCTGCGGAACCGGACCAGTGGCAACAGGTCTCCGAGACCGGCCTCTACGAGGCAAAGTGGCAGCCGCGGGACGGCCGGGTCGAGATCGGCGTATTTCAGGATTGGATTCTGACGTTAAAGACGCCGGACGGCGAGTCGGTAGATCAGGTGCGCATCGGTATCGGTGGCGGCATGCCGAATCATGGCCACGGATTGCCGACGCAACCAGTCGCGACTGAATACCTCGGCAACGGACGCCATGTGATCAAGGGCGTGAAGCTCAGCATGACGGGCCGCTGGCTGTTCGCGTTCGGTATCGAGGCCCCGCATCAGCGCGACCGACTGATGTTCGACATCGTGATCGAACCGCGATCCAAGGCGCGACCAACAGAATCTGGGTTCGCTGTATCTGGACCCGGCAACGAAGCCGCCCCCGTCTCCCTCCAACCGCGTTGCCGACAACGCACAGGCTGCCGCGCTGGGCAAGCGGATCTTTTTCGACTCGCGACTGAGCGGCAACGGAAAGTTGTCGTGCGCAAGCTGTCACCAGCCCGACAAATATTTCACCGATGGACTACCGCAAGGTGTCGGTGTGGGCAAAACGGCGCGCAACACGCCGACGGTCATTGGGGCAGCCCACCTGTCCTGGTATTACTGGGACGGCAGGCGAGACGCGCTTTGGGCGCAGGCGCTGGTGCCATTCGAGGCGGATGCGGAGATGGGCGGCAGCCGCATGTCTGTCGTAAGAGCGATAGGCACCGACGCTGAGTATCGGAATCTCTACACTCAGGCCTTCGGGCCGTTTCCGTCTGCGGTGCTAGCCGAGCACCTGCCGGAATCTGCCGGACCACTGGGTAGCCCGTCGGACCGGGACGCGTGGCACCGCGTCGGGACTGATGAGGCAATCGCGATAAATACCGTGTTCGCGAACATCGGCAAAGCAATCGCCGCCTTCGAACGCACGCTGCCCGTGCCAGTAACACGATTCGACCGTTATGTCGCCGCGATACTTGCCGGCAATCGTGATGCTGACCGGATGATGTCTGCCGACGAAATAGCCGGGCTGGAATTGTTTGTCGACTCTGAGCGGACGCATTGTTTGCGCTGTCACAACGGCCCATGGTTCACGAATAGTGGTTTTCACAATATTGGAACAGGAAACTTCAGCGGCGAGAATCTGGATTTCGGCCGCGTCTTCGGCCTGCAATCGGTGATGATGGACGAGTTTAATTGTCTGGGACCATACAGCGATGCCGAGCCGGAGGACTGTTCAGAACTCCGGTTTCTCAATCGAAGCACGCATGTGCCACTCGAAGGAGCATTCAAGGTGCCGGGACTACGAAATGTTGCCGCGACCGCGCCGTACATGCATGACGGCCGGTTTCCGGATCTGGAATCCGTTATCGCCTTTTATCGCCAACCGCCGGCTGAAGAGGTCGCCCACGAATTGCCCGCGCTCGACATCACGGACCGTGAGGCTAGTCAGTTGATTGCCTTTCTCGAAAGTTTGACGACGGTCGATATGAGCGCCAGGGGCAGCGACTGACCCAGGATCAGCGGGAATATCTTGCCCCAGCAATTCTTCCGAATTGTCGGGGCGCGGGATATCCGCTGGCGCAACTACGCGATAGCCCCAAGAAGGAGGTCTCGGCAGTGATCACTCTGCATACTCTTGGATTAAATGGAGGCTAGGGTCGGAATCGAACCGGCGTCCACGGCTTTGCAGGCCGCTGCATAACCACTCTGCCACCTAGCCCCAGGTGAGCCCGGCCTTAAGCTCCAGAAGAAGCTACCACACCGCTGCAGGCGTCGCAGTATACAGTCTTGAGTGCCAGAATCAATTTACGTAATGCGCGTATTCGGGCGCCAGTTCTCGCATAATGAGGTCATGCGAACATTTATTATTTCCATCGCTTGCGGCACCGCTCTTTTACTCTGCGCCTGTTCGGAATCGTCTACGTCGACCGGTCCTGAGTTGCTTGCACTTGAGATTCCGGTCGAAGGCCATGTTACTGCGCCCCGGCTCGCCGGTGATGATACCGGCAATCTCGTTCTTAGCTGGCTGGCACCCGGGCCCGGCGGTGACGCTTTACAGTTCTCGAGATTCGTCCAGGATCGCTGGTCTCCCGCTGCGACGGTCGTCGACAATGTCGAGATGTTCGTCAATTGGGCCGATCTGGCCTCCGTTGTCCCGCTCGGCGGTACTCGTCTTGCCGCACACTGGCTCGTGAAGCGGCCCGAAAATGTTTACTCCTACGAAATCGCATTGGCTCAGTCGACGAATCGCGGCGCGACGTGGTTCGACCCGATTTCACCGCATGACGACGGCACGCCGACCGAACACGGCTTCGTTTCCATATTTCCCCATGAGGACTCGGCGGGCCTGCTTTGGCTCGACGGCCGCAAAACAGTAAACAAAAAGGACCCAAATGACCCGGCGGCGAGCGGCATGACTTTGCGCGCAGCTTTCGTTAATGCGGAACAGGGTTTGAGCGAGCAACAGCTTGTCGACGACCTGGCCTGCGATTGCTGTCAGACAGCTGTCGCAGTTGCCGCCTCGGGGCCCATTGCCGCGTATCGCGATCGAACGACCGAGGAAATACGCGACATTGCGGTAACAAGATACGTTGACGGCGCCTGGCAGCCAGGCCGACGGATCGCTGCCGATAACTGGGAGATCTCCACCTGCCCTGTGAATGGACCGTCAATTGTCGCAGGCGGCCAGTTCGTCGCTGTTGCGTGGTTTACGAGCGCTGAAACGCCGGCGGTTCGGCTCAGTGTATCGAGCGACAATGGAGAGAAATTTTCAAATCCTGTCGATGTTGTCGTCGGCGACACGTTGGGCCGGGTCGGTCTCGCGCAGCTCGACCGCGGCGATGTTGCAGTGAGCTGGTTACAGAGCAACGGTGATGGCACCACGACAGTGCTTGTGCGTCGCGTCGCCCGGGACGGCTCGCTGGGCCCGGTTGTCACAGTTGCTACAAAGGCGGCTCTTCTGGCGGTGCCGCAAGTAGCGAGATTCGGCGATGATCTCGTTTTCGCCTGGACCGAGACCGACGATAATGAGCATCGCATTGCAAGCGCCCGCTTGCCGTTCACAGCGCTGATGCGAGTGCGCTAGCTTGCTGCGGTAACAAAAAAGACCGCTCGATGAGCGGCCTTTTTTTGATCTGGAGCGGGAAACGAGACTCGAACTCGCGACCCCGACCTTGGCAAGGTCGTGCTCTACCAACTGAGCTATTCCCGCTTGGTGTGCGCCGCAGTATACCGCGGAGGGCCCGAGAGTTTAGCCACTTACGTCTCACTGTCAAGGCTAATGAACGGCCAGGCCGCACGCAGATAGACGACCATGGACCAGATCGTCATGCCGGCGGCCGCCACGAGCATCACGAATCCGATCCCGTAGATGTCAAACCCGAGAAACTCGTTCTGATAGACCATAAAGCCGATACCGAACATCTGCAGCACAGTCTTTATCTTCCCTGACCAGTTCACCTGAACATTAGCGCGTTCGCCGATCGTCGCCATCCACTCACGGAGCGCC
Organism: uncultured Gammaproteobacteria bacterium; assembly: GCA_963711285.1. Taxonomy (GTDB): domain Bacteria; phylum Pseudomonadota; class Gammaproteobacteria; order Steroidobacterales; family Woeseiaceae; genus UBA1847. The sequence continues at coordinate 77,213 of CAVQDJ010000008.1, forward strand.
GAAATCGTGATTTCGCGCCCGATGATGATCATCGCGATGATGTCCACGTACCAAAGCGGATCGCCCTGCACGAGCATCACGAGCACGATGGCCACCATCAGTTTATCGGCGACAGGATCAAGGAACTCGCCGAATTTGGACGTTTGCCCAAATCGCCGCGCCACCCACCCATCCAGCATGTCGGTAATAGCGGCCACACCGAAAAGGATCGCCGCGATCGGCCGCGCGTGCTCCATTGGACTGTAGAAGAGGACGACGACCACAGGAATCGCAGCAATGCGAATCAGCGTGAGCAGTATGGCGAAATTGATTTTCAAAGGCTGGTCGCTTGTTGGTTAGCTATTTCCGTCCAGGTGCAGATCATTGTATATGGATTCCGCGAGGGATCGGCTGATTCCGCGCACTTTGATCAGGTCATCGATGCCGGCTCCAATTACGCCCTGCAACCCCCCGAACTGCCGCAGCAATTCACGTCGCTTCTTAGGCCCAAGCCCCGGAATTCGTTCAAGCCGTGACGTCGTGCGTGCTTTGGCCCGGCGGTGACGATGACCCGTAATGGCAAACCGGTGTGCCTCGTCGCGAATCTGCTGAACCAACAATAACGCCGGGGAATCGGACGGCAATCGAAGCGCCGTTTTCTCGCCTGCGATAAAGAGCTGTTCCGCGCCCGGTTTGCGAGAACGTCCTTTCGCGACTGCAATGACTTTGAGCCAGTCGAGTTCAAGCTCATCGAGTATGGTCATTGCCTCGGCCAGCTGCCCCTTGCCGCCGTCGACAAAGAGCACATCGGGTATCGGAACTTCGCCTTTCTTTACGCGCGTATAGCGGCGACGCAGTGCTTCCGCCATTGCGGCATAGTCGTCACCAGCGGTGACCGGACTAAGATTGAAACGCCGGTAGTCGCTCTTCAGCGCTCCGGCACCATTGAATACAACGCATGAAGCAACGGTCGCTTCCCCCGACGTGTGACTGACATCAAAACACTCGAGGCGCTCCGGCGGCGCTTCGAGCTGCAGCACTTCGGCCAGCGCCTTAAATTGCCGCCGAATCGTCGCGTTGCTCGCGACTCGCAGATTCAGGCCTTGTTCGGCATTTGTTCGCGCCATCTGCCGCCAGCGAAGCCGATCGCCGCGAACGCGACTCTTGATGTCGATCTTGCGACCCATGCGGTCACTGAGTTCCGCTTCGAGCAACGATCGATCGTCGATGTCGCAATCCAGAATGATCTCTCTGGGCGCATCGCGACCGAGGTAATACTGTGCGACGAATCCGTTGAGTATCTTCTGTCGATCCGCCTCGCCTGCGAGGCGGGGAAAGTGATCACGGCTGCCGATAACAGCGCCGTTGCGAATAAACAATACCGTCACGCAATGCATTGCTCCGTTCGACGCGAACCCGAGTATGTCGAGATCCTTGCGCGCTGATCGTGAAATCAGCTGCTTCGCCTCGATCTCCTTGAGCCGTGATATCTGGTCACGAAAACGAGCCGCTTGCTCGTAATGCTGTTCTGCTGACGCCTGATCCATGCGTTTGACAAATGTGTCAATGACGCTCTGATTCTTGCCCTCCAGAAACTCGATGGCCGCGTCAACATCTTTCGCATACTGTTCCTTGCTAACGAGATCGACGCACGGCGCGGTGCAACGTTTGATTTGATACTGCAGGCACGGTCTCGTCCGATTACTGAAGTAGCTGTCCTGACATTGCCGCACGAGAAACAGCTTCTGCAATTCATTCAATGTCTGACGCACCGCACTCGTACTGGGGTACGGACCGAAATAACGGCCTTTTCCCTTGCGCGGCCCGCGATGAAACTGCAGCCGTGGAAAGCGGTGATTCGTGGATACATAAATGTACGGGTAGCTCTTGTCGTCGCGCAAAATCACGTTGAAGCGCGGCTTATGCTGCTTGATCAGGTTATATTCGAGGATCAGCGCTTCGGCCTCGGTATTGGTGACCGTCACTTCGACATTAGCGACCAGCCCCATCATCGCCGCGGTCTTCACCGAATCATGCGAACGTTGGAAATAACTCGAAACGCGCTTTTTCAGATCGCGCGCCTTGCCGACGTAGATGACTTTGTGCTTCGCATCGAGCATGCGATACACGCCCGGTCTATGCGTAAGACTTGGGAGGAAAGACTTTTCGTCAAATGTGCGTTCGTCACTCACGCCGCTATTTATCCAGCAACTCCCTGGCCTGCGCAAATACCGCTTCGAACATATCGGTCGTCAGCCGGCGCGTATTTGTGTTGTAACGACTGCAATGATACGAGTCGAGGAGCCGGATGCGGCCGAGTTCATGCACAGCAGCATGAGCGAACTTGTAATCAGCCTGCCGGAGTCCCAGCGCCCGGATGATCGAGCGATGCGCGATTCCGCCGAGCGCAAGCAGCACTGATTCGTCGGGCAGCGTCTTGAGTTCGTTGCCGAGAAAGATATTACAAGTATTGATCTCGGCGCCGACGGGCTTGTTGTCAGGGGGCAGACACTTCACAGCATTGGTAATGCGGCAATTCATCAGGCGCAATTCGTCATCGGCTGCCAGCGACTCGTGATGCGACGCGAAGCCGAATTTGTGCAAGGTCTGATACAGCAGGATGCCGGCATGATCTCCGGTAAACGGGCGTCCCGTGCGATTCGCGCCGTGCATGCCCGGCGCGAGCCCGACAATCAGTAGCCTCGCGTACTGGTCGCCAAACGGCGGCACCGGTTTGCAGTAGTAGTCGGGGTAGCGTTCACCAACCGTATCAAGAAACCCGGCCAGCCGCGGACAGGCCCGGCAGTCCTTGTCGAAGATCGCGCTAGTCATCCATGTGCCGGATAACCGCTTCTCCAAAGCCGCGCGTACCGACAAGCGTCGCGCCCGGTATCAGCTGCGCCAGTTCTTTTTCAACCTGTTTCTTGCCCTGCGGACGCTGCTTTCGGATCGGGCGATGGATCGCCTCCCGTAATCGGGCGAGATCGAATGTCAGTTCGCCGTTAGCGATCGTATTCGCGACGCCCTTCATGATCAGGTCCGCCGCTTCACTCCAGCCCATGTAGCGCAGCATCATTTCTGCGGACAGAATCAGGGACCCTGGATTGACCCGGTCCTTGCCGGCAAATCCGGGCGCAGTACCGTGCGTCGCCTCGAACACCGCAACCGAGTCCCCTATGTTTGCGCCGGGCGCGATGCCGATGCCTCCGACCTGGGCCGCAAGCGCGTCAGAAATATAGTCGCCGTTGAGATTGAGCGTCGCTATAACGTCGTAGTCCTCCGGCTTCATCAGAATCTGCTGCAGGAAGTTATCTGCTATGACGTCCTTGATGATTATTTCGTTGCCCGTCGCGGGGTTGATCATTGCGAGCCACGGGCCGCCGTCTTTCTCCTTGGCGCCGAATTCGGTCCTCGCAACGTCGTAACCCCACTGACAGAATGCGCCCTCGGTGTACTTCATGATATTGCCCTTGTGTACGAGCGATACCGAGCTATAGTCGCGTTCAATGCAGTACTGAATGGCTTTACGAACCAGCCGCTCGGACCCCTCTCGCGACACGGGCTTGATGCCGATACCCGAGCTTGCCGGGAAGCGAATTTCGGTCACGCCTAGTTCAGTCTGCAGGAAGTAGATTAGCTTGCGCACTTCCTCCGATCCCGTGGGGAATTCGATTCCAGCGTAGATGTCTTCGGTATTTTCACGAAAGACCGTCATGTCGACGAGGTCGGATTGTTTCATCGGGGTCGACACGCCCGGGAAATAGCGAATCGGACGAACGCACGCGTAAAGATCAAGCGTTTGCCGAATTGAGACGTTCAGGGAGCGGAAACCGCCGCCCACCGGCGTCGTCAGAGGGCCTTTGATCGACACGATGTACTTGGTCAGCGCATGCAGCGTTTCATCCGGCAGGTACGACGTCTTGCCGTACAATTCAGCGGCGGCCTGTCCGGCATAGACCTGCATCCACTTGATCTCCCGGCTTTCGCCATAGGCCCGCGCGACGGCCGCGTTGACCACATCGAGCATGACTGGCGTGACGTCGATACCAATGCCGTCGCCCTCAATAAACGGCACAATCGGATAATCCGGGACAACCAGCGTGTGGTCGCGATTGGCGGTAATGGTCTCACCGTCGCCGGGGATACTAATATGATCGTACTGCATGTTATCTCTTACCTTCGGCGGACGGCCGGTTCGCGAAAGGCGTGCATTGTACCGGTCATCAGGGCCGCCGAAAAACTTTTAATGGACAGGTGCCGATCGACATGTCTTTTGTGCTTCTGAACAAGCCCTATCGCGTGCTGAGCCAGTTTCGCGATGATAAAGGGCGGCGGACACTGGCGGAATTCATCAGTGAACGCGACGTTTACGCAGTAGGACGACTCGATTTTGACAGCGAGGGCCTGCTCGTGCTGACCGACGACGGCCGGCTGCAGGCGCGGATCAGCCGGCCCAAATCGAAAATCATCAAAAAGTACTGGGCTCAGGTCGAGGGCAGCGCCACGCAGGCGCAGCTCGAAAAGCTGCAGGACGGCGTGAGCCTGAAGGATGGCAAGGCTTCTGCCCGCTCTGCCGAACTTATCGATGCCCCCGCCGGACTCTGGCCGCGCGACCCGCCGATTCGTCATCGCCTGAATGTGCCGGACTGCTGGATCGAAATTGGCCTCTCGGAGGGACGCAATCGTCAGGTCCGCCGCATGACTGCCGCCGTTGGGCTGCCGACCTTGCGGCTCATTCGACAGTCTGTCGGACCCTGGGCGCTCGGCGACCTGAAGCCCGGCGAGACACGAGTCATCGATAATGATACCGCTTGGGAAGAACTACGCTCCTGCAGCTAGTCGATCTTGCGTGCAACCTTGGCGTTGGCGTGATGCAGACCGGCGATACGCATTGCGACTTCCATGGCTTGCTCGTAATTAAGGCGCGGATCGACGGTCGATTTGTAGGCGCGTGCCAGATCACCATCGGTCAGGCCGCGGGCACCGCCTGTGCACTCCGTGACGTTCTCGCCCGTAAGCTCGAGATGCACACCACCCAGATAACTGCCCATCGACTCATGCACCCGAAACGCTGCCTCGAGTTCCGACAAGACGCTGTCGAAGCGCCGCGTCTTGGTGCCGTCTGCCGTGCTCTCGGTGTTGCCATGCATTGGATCGCAAACCCAGAGCACCGGCGAACCCGTCTCACGCACCGCACTAATCATGTCGGGCAAACAATCCTCGATCGCTTTCGCGCCAAAGCGATGGATCAGGGTCAGCCTGCCCGGCTCGTTGTTCGGATTCAGAATCGCTATCAGATCCTGCAACCATTCACGCGTCATGCCAGGGCCGATCTTGATGCCCATCGGATTTGCGATTCCGCGAAAGTACTCGACATGCGCGCCGTCAATTGCCGCTGTTCGCATGCCGATCCAGGGGAAGTGAGTCGTCAGGTTGTACCACCGCTCGCGACGATCCAGGTAGCGCGTCTGCGACTGCTCGTAAAGCAGATGCAGGCCTTCATGCGCCGCATAGATATCGGCCCGCTGCGTGCGGTGCACAGCTTCGCCCGATATCGTCTCGAGGAAGTCGAGCGAGTTGGATATCGACTTGACAATTTCGTGATACTCGTCCGCCATCGCCGAATGGCCTACCCAACCGAGATCCCAGTACTCGGGATGATGCAGGTCCGCGAAACCGCCATCGATCAGGGAACGGACAAAATTCAATGTCAGCGCCGCGCGCTCATAGCCGCGCAAGATCATCTGCGGATCCGGGATGCGATCTTCGGCTGTGAACGGACTGCGATTGACCAGATCGCCACGAAAGCTCGGCAGCGACGTGCCGTCGCGCGTTTCAGTATCTGCTGAGCGCGGCTTGGCATATTGCCCGGCCATGCGCCCGACCCGAACCACGGGCTTTTTGAGTCCGTACAGCATCACAAGGCTCATCTGCAGCAGGATCTTGAGCTTCGCGACAATATTCTCGGACGTGCACTCTTCAAATGTTTCGGCGCAGTCACCGCCTTGCAGAACAAACGCCTCTCCACGCTGGGCCTTGGCAAAGTGATCCTTGAGCGCATCGACCTCCCACGAGGTAACAATCGGCGGCAGGCGACTCAGATCCGCTACGGCACGGTCAAGCGCGGCTTGATCGGGATAGCGTGCCTGCTGGGCTGCTGTCAAACTCTGCCAGCTCGCAGGGTGCCAGTCCGTTTTGCCGATTGTTCTGCTCACATTAGCTCCTATATCTTCGAAGTGAGTTCCGTATGCACGACAGCGAACTATGCCATGCTGCACCGCAGCGCTGCAAAAGTTTCTCGTGTAATCAGCAGTTTAGAGCCTTGTGGAAAGCAGCCCGGGACATTGGCACAATGCGCGCCTATCCCCGCCGACTCCTCGACGGTTTTTATTTTCCGGAGCAGTCCTCATGCAGGAAATTCTGATCCTAGGCGCCGGTAAGATCGGCGCTCTGATATCCGGCTTGCTCGCCGAATGCGGCGACTACCGCGTCCAGCTTGCAGACTCAAAACCTGGCGCCGCCGCCGAGGTGGCCAGCGCGCACGGCAATGCCAACATCACGCCATACGAACTCGACGCCACCGACAAAAAAGCGCTGACCAGGCATATTCGCCAACACAAGCCGGTGGCCGTTATTTCCGGCCTGCCCTACTTCTGCAATCTCGCTGTTGCAGAAGTCGCGCGAGCCGAAGATTTGCATTATTTCGACCTCACCGAAGATGTCGAGGTCACCGAAGCCGTGTGCGAACTGGCGCAGGGATCGAAGAAAGTGTTTGCGCCACAGTGTGGCCTTGCGCCGGGTTTCATAAGTATCGCGGCAAACGAGTTGATCCAGCATTTCGACTCGCTCAAGTCGGTCAAGATGCGTGTCGGCGCATTGCCGCAGCATCCGAACAACGTGCTCAAGTACTCGCTAACGTGGTCGACCGACGGCGTCATCAACGAGTATGGCAATCTATGCCGAAGCATCGTTGATGGTGTCGAAGTCGACGTTTTGCCGCTCGAAGGACTCGAGATGATCGAGATTGACGGTACCCGCTACGAGGCATTCAATACGTCGGGCGGCCTCGGTTCGCTTGGAGAGACCTACGGTGGCCGCGTAAACACGATGAACTACAAGACAATTCGTTACCCCGGTCATTGCGAGCAAATGCGCTTGCTCATGAACGGACTGAAACTCAATCGCGATCGTACGACCTTGAAACGTATTCTCGAGAATGCCGTGCCGCAAACATTGCAGGATGTCGTCGTTATTTATGCCGCCGTTACCGGTATGCAGGACGGGGAGTTTCGGGAAGAGAACTACGTGAACAAGGTTTACCCACAAGTCGTCGCCGGACGATTGTGGTCAGCGATTCAGATAACGACAGCGAGCGGGATATGCAGCGTTCTCGATCTTGTGCTGTCGGAACCCGGTAAATACGCGGGATTTGTGGCACAGGAACAGTTCAGCTTGAACGATATTCTCGAAAATCGATTTGGTGAGATTTACGCTCACGGCGGCACCAACATCGAATCGGCAGAATTAGTTGCGCGCGGCGCGACCGGTCATCAGCGCGTTACAGGAGACTAGGATAATGAACAAAATACTTGACAGCCTTGGCTTAGACACAATCAATCCGGGTACCTGGCACGGCGGTGAATCCAGCGACGACGCGTCTGCCGAGTTGATCGAATCAGTGAATCCGGCAACGGATGAAATCATTGCGAGCGTCCGCTCGACAACCGCTACCGAGTACGACGCGCTTGTCACAACTGCCAGGGAATCGTTTCTGGAGTGGCGCAAGATTCCGGCACCCGCTCGCGGTAATGCGGTACGGCTGATCGGCAACGCGTTGCGCGAAAACAAGGACGCACTCGGCAGCCTCGTCACGCTCGAAATGGGCAAGATCAAGGCGGAGGGTGACGGCGAAGTACAGGAAATGATCGACATTGCCGACTTCGCTGTCGGCCAGTCACGAATGCTGTACGGCAATACGATGCATTCGGAACGTCCTCAGCACCGGATGTACGAGCAGTGGCATCCGCTGGGCCTGGTTGGCACAATCACGGCATTCAACTTTCCGGTTGCCGTCTGGGCATGGAATGCTTGCCTCGCCGCGATCTGCGGCAACGTCAACATCTGGAAGCCGTCGCCAAAAACGCCTCTGTGCGGCGTCGCCGTACAGAAGATCGTGAACGAGGCGCTCGCCGGAGAAAATCTACCGCCGGTGTTTTTCCTGTTCAACGATGCGAGTAACCAGATTGCACAGCAATTCGTCGATGACAAGCGCGTCAACCTGATCTCTTTCACGGGCTCCTGCGCCGTCGGCAGGAAGACCGGTGAACGCGTCACGGCGCGCATGGGTAAGGTGCTGCTGGAACTGGGTGGCAATAACGCGATCATCGTGGATGCGGAGGCGAACCTTGATCTCGCCGTCCCGTCAATTGTATTCGGTTCAGTTGGCACGGCCGGTCAGCGCTGCACAACGACGCGGCGTGTCATCGTGCATCAGTCACGCTTCGAAGAACTCAAAAGCGCGCTGGTCAAGGCCTATGCACAAGTTCGAATCGGCGATCCGCTCGACGAGAAGACGCTGATGGGCCCCCTGATCGATGAGTTCGCTATTGAGCGGGTGCAGACTGCATGCGCAAAGGTTCTCGAAGCCGGAGGCGAAATCCTGTGTGGTGGAGAGCCCATCGAAGGACCCGGTAACTTCATTTCTCCGGCCATTGCGGTCGCAAAGAATGACTGGGACATCGTGCAGACCGAGACATTCGGCCCGATTTTGTATCTTATTCCTTACGACACGCTGGACGAGGCGATCGCGATGCAGAACGGGGTCGTGCAAGGACTGTCCTCCGCCATCTTCACCGACAACCTGCAACACGCCGAGTATTTCCTCTCCAGTGCCGGATCCGATTGCGGCATTGCCAACGTCAACATCGGCACATCGGGTGCCGAGATCGGCGGTGCGTTCGGCGGCGAAAAGGAGACGGGCGGCGGCCGCGAGGCCGGGTCAGACTCCTGGAAGGCCTACATGCGCCGGCAGACGAACACGATCAACTGGGGCGCCGACTTGCCCCTGGCGCAGGGAATCAGCTTCGATCTATAGCTTTTCGAAGCGATTCTCGGCGCGGTTCTTTCGCACTTCGCCGGCATGAAAGACCTGCCCGTTCATCGCGATGTAGACACCGGGCGGGGCGACCTGCACGGCCGCCACGGCCATGCCGACGTTGAACACGGCATCGGTCGTCTTGAATCGTGCGGGCGTCAGCGCGCCGGTCAGCACGATGGTCTTGCCGTCAAGGTCGGCTAGCGTCGCGGCCGTTTGCGCCATAGAATCGGTGCCGTGCGTGACTACGTAGTGCATGGCATCATCGGCCGCAATAAAACTGCGCAAATGCTCCCTGTCCTCGTCCGTAATATCGAGGCTGTCTTTATGAAACAACGGCACGATTTCGTAGTCGAACTCCACGAGGCCGTCGGTCAAAATGTGCTTGATCACGGAATCGCCGACCTCGAATTGGCTCAGATCGTCAAAATAGACCTTGTCGATCGTGCCGCCCGTTGTTACGAAGCGTATGAACATGCGCGCAATGCTATCATTAGATGATGAAATCCATAGCCGTCTTTGCAGCCCTACTCCTGAACCTGGCCGCCGCCAACGCGCATGCCCAGGGCAATGTGGTTGTTCTGCAAATCAAAGGAGGTATCGGGGTCGCGACCGCCGACTACATCATCAGCGGCATCGAGCACGCAGAAGAGTCCAACGCCGAACTGATTATTATCGAAATCGACACGCCGGGCGGGCTGATGGCACCGATGGACGACATCATCAAGGCCATTCTCGGCTCTTCAGTTCCTGTTGCGACGTACGTCACGCCCGCCGGTGCACGGGCCGCCAGTGCGGGCACCTACATCCTGATGGCAAGCCACATCGCCGCGATGGCGCCGACCACCCGGCTGGGCGCTGCCACACCCGTGTCCCTGACTGGCGATGATGCGACCCCTGACAGCAAGGGTGAGCGTGACAGCGAGACTGAAGGCGAAAGCGAGGGCGACGAAGACACATCGCCGGCAGCTCCTGCCGGCACGGACCTCGAGCGCAAGGTGCTAAATGACGCGCTTGCCGAGATTCGCAGCCTTGCCGAGCGGCATGGTCGCAATGCCGAATGGGCGGAAAAAGCGGTGCGCGATGCTGCGACGCTGACCGCTCGTGAGGCGCTCGAGCAAAATGTCATCGAATTCGTCGCTGCGACGCGGGCCGAGCTGCTGACGCAGATCAACGGGCACGAAGTGGAAATCAACTCGGAGACGATTACGCTGGCGACGAATGGCCTTGTCGTCGAGGAGTACGAACCCAACTGGCGCATCAAGATACTCTCAGCCATCGCCAATCCTGAAATCGTATTGCTGCTCGGCCTGATCGGCATCTACGGGCTCATGTACGAGGGCTGGAATCCTGGCGCGATAGTGCCTGGCGTAGTCGGTGTTATTTGTCTTTTGCTTGCTGCGTATGCGCTGCAGGTCCTTCCGGTCAACTACGCGGGTCTTGCGCTGATCATTGTCGGTCTGGCATTGATGACGGCGGAGGCGTTCGCCCCCAGTTTCGGTGCGCTAGGGCTCGGCGGCATAGCTGCGTTTGTATTTGGTGCAATTATGATGTTCGACAGTGGCGTACCCGGGTTTTGGCATATCGTTGGTATTTGTAACTGGCCTGGCCGTGATTGCTGCATTGCTCATTATCTGGCTCGTTGGTTTCATTCTTAAATTGCGCCGGCGCGGCGCGGTTTCGGGCCGCGATTCGATTGTCGGCGGAGTCGCCACCGCGATGGCGGACTTTTCCGGGGAAGGCAAGGTCTGGCTCGAAGGTGAGGCCTGGATGGCCCGAAGTACAGTACCCATCAGCAAGGACCAGCATGTCAGAGTGACCGATATCGACGGGCTTATCGTCGTTGTCGAGCCCGTTTCAGTGCGCGGTGCCGGCGACGTCCAACCACAAACATAATTGTTTAAAACAATAAGGAAATCGAAATGCCGATTACAGTCATTGGAGTCGTCGTAGCACTTTTAGTTGTCGTGCTCTATAACACGATCAAAATCCTGAAAGAGTATGAACGCGGCGTGATCTTTTTTCTTGGCCGCTTCCAGATAGTCAAAGGCCCCGGTCTGATCATCCTTGTGCCCGGCATCCAAAAGATGACCAAGGTTGATTTGCGGGTGGTTGTGCTCGACGTTCCGACTCAGGATGTAATCTCGCGCGACAACGTATCGGTCAAGGTCAATGCGGTAATTTATTTCCGCATTGTCGATCCCGAGAAGGCCATCATCCGTGTCGCCAACGTGTTCGAAGCGACCAGTCAGCTGTCGCAGACAACCCTGCGATCGGTCCTCGGCCAACACGAGCTCGACGATATGCTCGCCGAACGCGAGAAGCTCAACGCTGACATTCAAAACCTCCTCGATCAACGCACGGACAACTGGGGCATCAAGGTTGCGAACGTCGAGATTAAACACGTCGATCTCGATGAGAGCATGATTCGCGCAATTGCCCAGCAAGCCGAGGCCGAGCGTGCAAGGCGCGCCAAAGTCATCAATGCCGAAGGTGAAAAACAGGCGGCAACGATGCTTTCCGAAGCAGCCAAGATCCTGGCTTCAGAGGAGCAGTCTCTGCAGCTGCGATACCTGCAGACGCTAAAGGAAATCTCGAACGAAAGGACGAACACCATTGTGTTCCCGCTGCCGCTCGAGTTCGTCGAGCCATTCCTGCACCTGTCTAAGAAGCGGGAATCCTAACCCGGAACTCGGCGCCACCGAGTTCTGATGTGCCGATCTCGAGTTGGCCGCCGTAGGACTCGGCGAGTTCTTTGACGACGGCCAGGCCGATGCCGTAGCCGGGGGTTGATTCGTCGAGCCGTGTCCCCCGCTGCAGAAGCGCTTCGGCCGCCTCAGTCGGGATTCCGGGCCCGTCATCTGCGACGACGAGGATCATGCCGCCCGCGCTTGTCGCGTGGGACGCGGGGTGGATCTCGATGCGAACCCGCCTCTCGCACCACTTGCAGGCGTTATCGAGCAGGTTGCCGGCGATCTCGAGAAAATCACCGCTGTCACCCCGAAATTGCAAATTGGCCGCAATATCGGTTTCGATCGCTGGTTCCTTGTCGTGATAAACCTTTCTGAGGCCGTCAACGAGACGCTCGACTTCCTTCTTGACCGGCACGAGCGTCAGCGCGAACTTGTCAGACTGCGAGGCCGCAGGCTTGCGCAACTGGTAACGAACGATTTCGTCCATGCGATCGATTTGTTCGTTAAAACGCTTGGCAAAGTTGTCCGTATTGTCCTGATTCAGCAGCGCGCGCATCGCGGCCAGCGGTGTCTTGAGACTATGCGCCAGATTGTCGAGCGTCACCTTGTAACGTTCGGACCGAGCCCGTTCGCTGTCGATCAGTAAATTCATATTGCGGGCAACGCCCGACAACTCGGCCGGGAACCGCCCGGAGAGCGATTTGCGCTCACCCTCTTCGATTTCGATAATTTCCTTCTCAATTCGACGCAGCGGCCGCATCAAACTCCGTAGCATGACGGAAATCGACAACAGCATGATCAACGCAACAGCCCCGAACCAGCCGAAAAGCTGTCGGCGAAACTGCGCGATTTGAGCGTTGAACGAATCGAGACTTTCGGCAACTTTGAAGACAAACGGCCGCAACTCACCGTCCGGAAATTCCCACTGAACGGCAAGCGTCAACGTCAGCAATGGAGCGCCATCGGCTACGGATTCTTGCAGAAAACGCCGAACCCCGCTCCGTGGCCGCGGGCCGCGGGGCATCTCGAAGCCAATCGCCGAACGCGATTGCCACACGACGACACCATCATCGTCGCGCAGCTCTGCGTATAGCCCGGAATCGATATTGCCGAAGCGCGGCTCGTGCAAATCCGGCGGCATTTCCAACATACCTTGCTCAGACGGTTCGGCGGCGGCGAGCAATGCCATCAAGTGCCCGTCGAGGATGTCCTCCTGGGCCTGTTCGCCGGCACTGCGAAATGCCGTGTCGAGCACGACGATGGTCACGCCGAAGAAGAATATCAGCAACACACTGACCGAAATCAGGAGCCGTGCGCTGAGTGAAGACATTAGCCGGATTGGCCGCGTTCCAAAGCGAACCGGTAGCCGCGACCGCGCAGCGTTTCGATTGGCTTGATCATATTGTCAGGGTCCATCTTCTTGCGCAGCCGGCCGATAAATACCTCGATGACGTTGCTGTCGCGTTCGAAATCCTGATCGTAGAGTCGTTCCGTCAACTCGGTCTTGGATATCACCTGACCCGCACGGATCATCAGGTACTCGATGATCTTATACTCGAAACTCGTCAGTTCGATCATTACGTCGTTGACGGTAAGCTCCTGGCGCGACATATCCAGCGTTACAGGACCCGCCGTCATGGTGGACGAAGCCCAGCCACCACTGCGTCGCAGCAACGCGTTCACTCTGGCGGTGACTTCCTCGACATGAAACGGTTTGACGACATAGTCGTCTGCGCCGGCTTCGAGGCCGTCGACTTTATCCTGCCAGCGATCACGCGCCGTGAGGATCAGTATCGGATAGGTTTTACCCTTATCCCGCGCTTCTCGAATAATGTCGAGCCCGGACACCTCGGGAAGGCCAAGGTCGACTATTGCAAGGTCAATTGGATATTCCAGTGCAAAGTACAGGCCTTCCTTGCCATCGCCCGCCTGCTCAATAGCAAAACCGCTTTCAGCAAGCTTCGCTGCGAGAGACTCGCGCAGCGTTGCATCGTCTTCGATTACGAGCAGGCGCATAGCTATCAGCCGCCGCGTTTGCGGCCCTGCACCTTGTGGGTTTTCACTTTGCCGTCTTTGGTCAGCACCTTGATGTGGTGTACCTCACGGTTGCCTCTTAGCTTTGTCTCTGCGCTGAGAACGCGGCCCTTCGTTTGCCGGCGAACCTGCTCGACCGCCTCGGACAGGCTCTTTCCGCCGTTATTCTGCGTGACCCGATACTCGGGCTTGTCACCGTCCTGATACTGCTCCTGCAGATCGCGCAACGCTTCCTCGAGGTCATAAGCACTGGCACTCATCGAACTGAGTGCCAGCATAAACCCCAGCAGAATTATCGGCAGCAATCGCACAAGTTTCATCCTGTCTCCGATTATCGCGTTTCGTCAATCATCGCCACGAAGTGTGGTACGACAAGTGATGCATTGCAATGAACCGGGTCTCATCTGGCCGGCCGAATATCGACACGGACTTTGATCCTGGGACCCGGATCGTAAGGCATTCTCGTCGCATACTTCTGCCCTTTATAGCGATACACGACGTTGTAGCCATCGATGCGCCGCTCCCGATGGTCGCGATAATGCGTCTCGCAACGCTCAACGGGACGTGAGTGCCTTACCGGCCCGTAGCCGGTGCCCGCACGGCGGCGCGCAGCATCGTTGCCGATCGCTGCACCGATCAGGGTTCCGGCGATCGTCGCCGCGTCATTGCCGCGGCCGCTGCCAAACTGATGGCCAACCACGCCGCCGATTATCGCGCCGGCGAGCGTGCTACCCGCCGCGCCAGGCGGCCGGTGATAGGTCGTGTAATACGCCGTATCCTGCCAACATTCACGCACCGGCGTCTTGACGGTAACGTAACGGATGATCGGCTGCGAACTGATCACCTTCGCGTAGTCATAGATCGGCCTCTGCGCGCTGGCAGCGACTGAAAACGTCAGCAACATCGTCGCTGCGGCAAAGCTTGCTATCGTTCGTTTGCTGTTCATCATCCTGCTCCTTCCCAAGCTTCCAACCGGCCTTCTGCCAGCTTGAGATAAAGCTTAGACCACAGGCAATGAACACTCGCTGAATGGACTCAGGCCGTTTGTTTAGTTCCGGTTCAGCTCAGTTCGAGGGCTTAGCCGACCCGTTTTTTGGCAGCCCGCCACGCCTTATCAAGCGACTCGAGCGTATGCTCCTCGAGCAGCTTGCCGGTCTCGGCAGTCGCGCGCTCCATATCGCGAAAACGCCGCTCGAATTTCAGGTTTGCCGAGGTCAACGCATGCTCCGGGTCAATTTCAAGGTGGCGAGCCAGATTGACAACCGCAAACAGCAGGTCGCCGAATTCCTCTTCGATATCCGGGGCACTCCGCGTACCCACGGCGGCCTCGAGTTCGTCCAGTTCTTCACGAATCTTGTCGCGCACACCCTGGCGGTCGGGCCAGTCGAAGCCTGCCGTGCCTGCCCGTTCGCCGAGCTTCTGCGCCCTCTTGAGCGCGGGAAGCGCTAGCGCGACTCCCGCGATGGCGCTGGAGTCCTCATCGTTGGCGCGCTCGGACGCCTTGATCCGCTCCCAACTCCCCGGGACGGGGCCCGCGGCGCGCGTCTCAGCATCGCCGAAGACATGCGGATGGCGCCGGATCATTTTCTCCGCAATACCCGCGGCGACGTCTTCGAAATCGAAACGTCCTGCCTCTTCGGCCATGCGCGCATGAAATACGACCTGAAACAGGAGATCGCCAAGTTCGTTTTTGAGGGCGGACAAGTCATCGCGTGCTATCGCATCGGCAACCTCGTAGGCCTCTTCCACCGTGTACGGTGCGATACTCGAAAAATCCTGCTGGCGGTCCCATGGACAGCCTTCATGAGGATCTCTTAGGCTGGCCATTACTTCAAGTAATTTCTCAATACCAGTCATAACTCACTTATTTTTAATGTTTTTTATAAACTCAAGTATGATAAACGCTGTGGCGCCCCAGATGCGTTCCCCGGCATAGTGGAATTCTGCCAGCGTGGCCAATCTGCCGTCCACGTCACGCTCCACCATTTTCTTGTTACGAGGATCGAGCAGGAATGCCAGCGGCACTTCGAAGACGTACTCGACCTCGGTGCTGTCCAGGCGAAGTTCAACTGCGCCGTCGACGAGCCCCACGACGGGTGTAACTGCATAACCCGTGATCGTCGGCATTGGCGCGAGGTAGCCTATGACCGCCACATCATCCCCCGCAATACCGATTTCCTCGTGCGTTTCTCGCAAGGCCGTGACCTCGATGTCTGCGTCATGCTCTTCCATGCGGCCGCCCGGAAAGCTGACCTGGCCGGCGTGGGTTTTGAGTTCGGCAGCACGCTGTGTCAGCAGCAGCGATAACCCCGAGCTTGTGCGCTCGATCACCGGAATAAGCACGCCTGCCGGCTTCAGAGAGGATGCGAGCTGCTCGCGCATGCCGCGTGGCCAACTTTCGCTGCCCGGGGGCATGATCACGTCCGTGGGATCTGCCGGTTTTTGCGTATCCGCGAGTCGCGCGCGCAATTGTGCAGCAGTGATGTTCTCTAAGGCGGCCATGGCGTCTACGCGGTGCCTGGACACCTAGCTCTTGATGCCACCCTGGGTCAGAGCTGCCGGATCGAGCAATCGATCAAGCTCGTCATCGGACAGGTCTGTCAGTTCCTTGGCGACGTCCTTGAGGGCCCTGCCCTCTGCATAGGCCTTCTTGGCGATCTTGGCGCCGAGCTCGTAACCGATCACCGGGTTGAGCGCGGTCACAAGAATCGGGTTCCTGCCCACGACCGCGTTGATTTTGTCGACGTTGACCTCAAACCCGGCTATCGCCTTGTCCGCCAGGCACACGCTGGCGTTGGCAAGCAGCTCGATGCTCTGCAGCAGATTGTAGGTGGCTACAGGCAGCATGACGTTGAGCTGGAAATTGCCCGACTGCCCGGCCATCGTGATCGTGACATCATTGCCTATGACCTGTGCCGCAACCTGCGCAACCGCCTCGGGTATTACAGGATTTACCTTTCCAGGCATGATGCTGGAACCAGGCTGCAGCGCCGGCAGTGCGATCTCACCGATGCCGGCCAGCGGCCCGGAATTCATCCACCGCAGGTCGTTCGATATCTTCGTCAGGCTGACGGCCAATACGCGCAGCTGCCCCGAGGTCTCCACGGCAGCATCCTGGCTGCTGAGCGCTTCGAACTTCGATTCGGCGGACTTGAAATCAATGCCGGTGCGTTCCGCGAGCAGCACCGCTACCTTGTCACCGAATTTCGGGTGCGCATTGATGCCGGTACCGACCGCCGTTCCACCCATCGCCAAAGCAGTCAGGCGCCCCATCGTGTCATTGAGGCGCTCTACACCATGATCGATCTGCGCGCGCCAGCCATCCAGTTCCTGGCCGAGCGTGACAGGCATCGCGTCCATCAGGTGGGTCCGACCTGTCTTGACGACGTCGCCGACCTCATCGGCCTTCTTTTTCAGCGCTGCAGACAGATGCCGCAATGCAGGCAGCAGATGCTCGTGAATCGCAATGGCGGCGCTGACGTGAACACAGGTCGGGATAGCGTCGTTACTGCTTTGACTCATGTTCACCTGGTCATTCGGGTGAACCTCTGAACCCAGGCTTGCCGATGCCAGGTGGGCGATGACCTCATTGGCATTCATATTCGAACTCGTTCCGGAGCCCGTCTGGAATACGTCGATCGGGAAGTGCTCGTCGTAGCCCCCACCCGCAACTTCCAATGAGGCTTTCTGGATCGCTATCGCGACCTCATTCTTGAGCAGCCCCAGCTCCGCATTCGCGCCTGCCGACGCCCATTTGACCAGCGCCAGCGCCGAAATAAACTGCCGCGGCATGGGTATGCCGCTGATCGGGAAATTTTCGACGGCTCTCTGCGTTGTGGCGCCCCACAATGCGTCCTCGGGAACCTGCAGTTCGCCCATGCTGTCATGCTCGATTCGATATGCCTTGTCACTCATCGCCTGCTTCACTCCGAACTATATGCCGCGCGCCCCCGCGCATGTATGATCCACGATTCGCGCGCAAGTCTACACTGGTTTCAGTCACATGAAAGTCTCCACGCTGAGAGCCCTCTCGCCTGCCGACGGTCGCTATGCCGACAAGGTCAACGGGCTACGCGACATTTTCAGCGAGTACGGCCTCATTCGCTACCGGGTATTGGTCGAGGTGCGCTGGATGCAGTTTCTCGCCGATGAGGCGTCGGTGCCTGAGCTCGAGCCGCTGTCCACCGTCATGAAAGACGTCCTCAACAACCTTGTGGACGACTTTTCTCTCGACGATGCCGAGCGGATCAAAGACATCGAGGCCACGACGAATCATGACGTCAAAGCCGTCGAGTACTTTATTCGCGAACGTCTTGGAGATGGGCCCGAAATTCAGGCTCTCAAGGATTTTCTGCATTTCGGCTGCACGTCCGAGGACATCAATAACCTCGCCTACGCGCTGATGCTGCGATCGGCCAGGCAGGACGTCCTGTTGCCGCAGATGCGTGAGGTGCGCGCCAGGTTGCAGGCGATGGCCCGCAAATACGCGACAACGGCAATGCTGTCCCGCACTCACGGCCAGACGGCAAGCCCCACTACGCTGGGCAAAGAGCTCGCTAACGTGGTTGCCCGCCTCGATCGGTCGCAGAAACAGTTCAAGGGCGTCGAAATCCGCGGCAAATTCAACGGTGCAGTCGGCAATTTCAATGCCCATGTCGTCGCCTATCCGGATGCGGACTGGCGGGATATTAGTGCGCGATTTGTCGCATCGCTCGGTCTCGATAATAACCCCTACACTACGCAGATAGAGCCGCATGATTGGACCGCGGAATACGCTCACGCATTGCAGCGCTACAACACGATTCTTATCGATCTTTGCCGGGATATCTGGGGCTATGTTTCGCTGGGCTATTTCAGACAGAAGGTCGCCAGGAACGAGGTCGGCTCTTCGACAATGCCGCACAAGGTCAATCCGATCGATTTCGAAAACGCTGAAGGCAATCTCGGCATGGCCAATGCGATGCTGGGCCACTTTGCCGAAAAGCTACCGATCTCTCGCTGGCAGCGGGATCTGACAGACTCAACCGTGCAGCGCAATTTCGGCGTCGCAATCGGCTATCTCGTGATTGCGCTGCAATCCACACTCAAGGGCCTGGGCAAACTCGAGGTCAACAAGGTGGCGATTCAGGCAGAAGTTTCCGCGGCCTGGGAGGTGCTCGCCGAAGCCGTGCAAACGGTGATGCGACGTTATGGCATACCCGAGCCCTACGAGAAGCTCAAGGCGCTGACGCGCGGCCAGGCTGTCAGCAGAGAATTGCTGCACGATTTCGTTGGCTCGCTCGAAATTCCGGAGGCTGAAAAGAAGCGCCTGATCGAACTGACGCCGGACACTTATGTCGGGCTGGCGGCCGACCTGGCCCGGGAAATCTGAGACCGGCCACCGGCTCCCGCACATTTGTGCGGCGCGGCGATCATATGTGAAAAAGAACGGCGCCGTCAGCAACGGCGCCAAATCCTCTGCAGCGCCTGCCCCGCAACGGATGCGAATGATTCGCAGCTAATCGACAGCAGGCTAAAACGTGACGCAGTTGGCACGGCAGAGCTGGGCCGGCCGGTAAGATATGAGGCCTGCGACAGGTCTGCCAGAGCCCGCTATCACTACAGAAGACATGGAAGAGGCACGAGAAAAAGGCAAGCGGTGGGTTATATCCACGCGCGAGGAGATGCGCCAGGCCGTCATCGAAGTCGCGCGTCAGGCCAGCCGCAAGGTGTCGATCTTCACCCATGATCTCGAGCCCGGCATCTATGACGATCCGGATTTTCTCGAAGTCATCAAACGTCTGGTTCTGTCACAAGCCTACGCGCGTATTCGGGTGCTGATTGCAGACCCGACGCGCGCGATCAAGAACGGCAATAATTTCGTTCACCTGGGTCGACGCCTGAATACGTATATCGAATTCCGGCACGTTCGCGAGGACCTGCGAACGCACGCTGAGTCATTCTGTATCGCAGATGCGACGGCTCTTGTTTACCGATTGCAGGCAAGCCGCTGGGAAGGCATCGCGGATACGTTCGAGCCGGCAGTTGCAAAACTGTACGGCAAGATGTTCGACGAGATCTGGCTCGCAAGTGAAGTGGAATTGGAATTCCGCCAACTTGGCATCTAACAAAACGAGCGGGCAACGAGGCCCAAAGAGTCTATGCATCCAACAGACCTGACGGTGTCGGCTGTCGTCGAAGACAATGGCAAGTACCTGCTCGTTGAAGAACGTGCAATGGGCCAGATAGTCCTGAATCAGCCCGGCGGCCATATCGAAGCAGGCGAATCGCCCGAAGCTGCGGTTATTCGCGAAGCTCTCGAGGAAACCGGTTGCCATGTTGCGTGTGGCGAGCTGGTAGGCGTTTACCTGTGGATTCAGCCACAGACCCGGCAACAATTTCTGCGCCTCGTTTTTGCCGCCGAGTTCCTGGGCTGCGACGAGGATCGCCGACTGGACGACGGCATCATTGCGCGCCGCTGGATGACGCGCGCCGATCTCGAAGGCCGCCGCAACCGGCTCCGCACTCCGGTCGTGCTGCGCTGCGTACACGACTACGAAGCCGGACGACGCCAGTCGGACGGCCTTCTATCCGGCATGCTGCCGTTACAGCAGAATGTCGACGCCGTCCTGGCCAACGCCGACCTGGTGTAGATCCGGCGACCGACTGTCGCGGCGTCCGGGATCCCCTGGCCGCGGTGCGCCTGCTTAGAAATCTGCCGCGGCTATGGACCGCGCATCCAAAAAATCGAAAAGTCATTCTGGGTCTGTCCGGCGGGGTTGACTCGGCCGTGGCCGCCGTACTGCTGAAAGACGCCGGCGCCGACGTCGAGGCCCTGCACATGACCAACTGGGAAGACGAGGACGGTTATTGCACGGCCGCCGAAGACCTCCAGGACGCGCGCAACGTCTGCGAGCAGCTGCGGATCCCGCTGCATCATGTGAACTTCGCGAAACAGTATCGCGATCGCGTGTTCGAGTATTTTCTCGACGAGTATCGTGCCGGACGCACGCCGAATCCGGACGTCCTGTGTAATCGTGAAATCAAGTTCGGCGTGTTTCGCGACTATGCGAAGCGGCTCGGCGGTGAGCTGCTGGCCACGGGTCATTACGCGCGCACAGCAATAGATGCCGGCCAGGCAGTGCTGCTGAAAGCGGCAGACCTGAACAAGGACCAGAGCTACTTCCTGCACGCGGTCAGCGCCGAGGCTCTGCAGGAAACCGTCTTTCCCCTCGGTGACTTGCCGAAAGACGCGGTGCGCAGAATCGCGCGCGAACACGGCCTCACCGTGCACGACAAAAAAGACAGTACCGGCATCTGCTTTATCGGCGAGCGCCCGTTCCGTGAGTTCCTGAGCACCTACTTGCCTGCGAATCCTGGACCGATCCGGACGCCCGACGGCCTCGAGGTCGGACGGCACAATGGTCTGATGTATCACACACTCGGACAACGGCAAGGTCTCGGCATCGGCGGTCGCCAGGATGCGGCCGACGAGCCCTGGTATGTTGTCGACAAGGACATCGGTGAGAACGCATTGATCGTGGCTCAGGGCAATACGGATCTGCTGCTGAGCGGGAGCCTCGTGGCGACGGACCCGAGCTGGATTGGCTCGCCGCCGAGCGAGCTCGACAGTGGCTATCACTGCATGGCGAAAATCCGCTACCGCCAGGATGATCAGCTGTGCCGCGTCGAAGCCGCCCCTGCCGGCACGCTACGGGTCTTCTTCGACACTCCTCAGCGCGCCGTGGCACCAGGGCAGTTTGTCGTATTCTATGCTGGCGAGCGCTGCCTCGGTGGCGCAATGATTGATCAAATCAACAAACCCCAACACGCACGTTCGGCTATAATGCGGCCGCCCACTGACCTGGCGGGTCACGGTTAATGACGACAATCCCGGAGAAAACGCAATGAAGGACAGCTTCGGCGCACGTTCGACGCTTGCAGTCGATGGCAATACTTTTGAAGTATTTCGCCTCGACGCGGTAAAAGAAGGACACGTAGAGCAACTGCCCTACTCACTAAAAATCCTGCTGGAAAATCTGCTGCGCCACGAAGATGGTCGCGACGTCACCCGAGACGATATTCTGGCCCTCGCAAACTGGGACCCGAAAGCCGAGCCCAGCACTGAAATATCGTTTACGCCGAGCCGCGTCATCCTGCAGGATTTCACCGGTGTGCCGGCCGTCGTTGACCTGGCCGCCATGCGCGATGCCGTGGTCAAACTCGGCGGCAGCGCGGACAAGATCAATCCTCTGTCGCCCGCAGAGCTCGTTATTGATCACTCGGTCCAGGTCGACAACTATGGCGCTGCTAACGCTCTGGACCTGAACAACAAAATCGAGTTCAGCCGTAACAAGGAGCGCTATTCCTTCTTGCGTTGGGGTCAATCAGCGTTCGAGAACTTCCGGGTCGTACCGCCGAATACCGGCATCGTCCATCAGGTGAATCTCGAATACCTGAGCCGCGTCATCTTCGACGCGGACAGGAGCGGTACCCGCAGCGCTTATCCCGACACGGTCGTCGGCACCGATTCGCACACGACGATGATCAACGGTCTTGGTGTGCTTGGCTGGGGTGTCGGCGGCATCGAGGCCGAAGCCGCGATGCTCGGCCAGCCCATTACGATGCTGATCCCGCACGTCATCGGCTTCAAGCTGACCGGCACGCTCAAGGAAGGCACGACGGCAACCGACCTCGTACTGACCGTCACCGAGATGCTGCGGAAGAAAGGCGTCGTCGGCAAGTTCGTCGAGTTCTTCGGCGACGGCCTGGCGCAGCTGCCGCTCGCCGATCGCGCAACGCTCGGCAACATGTCGCCCGAGTTCGGCTCCACCTGCGCAATATTTCCGATCGACGGCGAGACGATTCGCTATCTCGAGCTGTCGGGCCGCGATGCCGATCACATCAAGCTGATCGAGGCCTACGCGCAGGGAACAGGGACTGTGGCGCCACGATGGCGAGGCAGACGCGCTGTACACCGACACGCTCGAACTCGACATGAGTACGGTCGAGCCGAGCATTGCCGGACCGAAGCGACCGCAGGACCGCATTGCGCTCAGCGTTGCCGACACGACTTACGAGAAGCACCTCGAAGCCGCGATTGCGAACCGAGAATCCGGCGGCTCGGCTATCGCCAATCTGGACGGCCAGGATGTCGAAATTCGCGACGGCGCGGTGCTGATTGCCGCAATTACAAGTTGCACGAACACATCCAATCCGGCCGTCATGGTCGCTGCAGGCCTGCTGGCAAGAAACGCCCATGCAGAAGGGCCTGAAAACCAAGCCCTGGGTAAAGACCAGTCTTGCGCCCGGTTCGAAAGTCGTCACTGATTATCTCGAGAAATCCGGACTTCTCGACGACCTCGACGCTCTGGGCTTCTACACGGTTGGCTATGGCTGCACGACTTGCATCGGCAATTCGGGCCCGCTGAAGCCGGAGATCGAAGCGGCGGTAAAAGCCGGCGATATCGTTGGCACGAGCGTACTGTCGGGCAACCGCAACTTCGAAGGCCGCATCCACGCGCTGGTACGCATGAACTTCCTGGCCTCACCACCGCTGGTCGTCGCGTATGCGCTTGCCGGTAATCTTGACGTCAATCTTCTCAACGACCCGCTCGGCGAGGACAAGGACGGCAACCCGGTCTTTCTCAAGGATCTCTGGCCGAGCCAGAAAGAGATTCACGAGACAATTGCAGCAAACATCGACTCCAACATGTTCAAGTCCAGTTACAAAAGTGTTTTCGCAGGAGACGCGAACTGGAACGCCATCAGCTCACCCGAAGGTGAAATCTACGCCTGGGACGCGGCGTCCACGTACGTCAAGAATCCGCCATACTTCGAAGGCATGACCGCGAAACCTGCGCCGGTCGCCGAGATTCATGGTGCGCGCGCCCTCGCCTTGCTCGGGGACTCGGTTACCACGGATCACATTTCGCCAGCCGGCGGTATTGCTGCGGACAGCCCGGCCGCCGAGTATCTGAAGGCCCATGGGGTGAAACCCTCCGACTTCAATTCCTACGGTTCGCGACGTGGCAACCACGAAGTCATGATGCGCGGCACATTTGCGAACATCCGCTTGCGCAACAAACTCGCGCCAGGAACCGAGGGTGGTTGGACCAGGCATCAGCCGGGTGGCGAACAAATGTCGATTTATGATGCTTCGCTGAAATACAAACACGACGGCACGCCGCTGGTTGTGATCGCCGGGTCCGAATACGGCACAGGCTCGTCACGTGACTGGGCCGCCAAAGGCACGCTGCTGCTTGGCGTCAGGGCCGTCATCGCGAAGAGCTTTGAGCGCATTCATCGCTCGAACCTGATCGGCATGGGTGTATTGCCGCTGCAATTCAAGGATGGCGATAGCGCCGAGTCCCTCGGCCTCACAGGCACTGAGACCTACGACATCACGGGCCAGACCGACCCGAACGCAACAACGGTGACGGTGACCGCAACGCCAGGCTCAGGCGCGCCGATCACGTTCGAAGCCGTTGTTCGTATCGACACGCCGAAAGAACGCGACTACTACGAGCACGGCGGAATACTGCACTACGTGCTGCGGCAACTCGCCGCCTGATCTGTGTGACAGGCACTGCCAGCATTCCGGATGCGGCGGTCGCAGCCGTCCGGGATGCGCGTCACGTGTGTGTGCTCACCGGCGCCGGCGTTTCAGCCGAGAGCGGCGTGCCGACCTTTCGCGAAGCGCAAAGTGGCCTGTGGGAGAAGTTCGACCCACTCGACCTGGCAACCCCGGAGGCGTTTCTCCGTGACCCTGCGCTGATCTGGCGCTGGTACCGCTGGCGCCGTGATCTTGTCGCGAAGGCCGAACCCAATCCGGGCCACGTGGCACTAGCGACCCTCGCGGCGCGGGTTTCTCGCCTGACGCTCGTCACCCAGAACGTCGACGGCCTGCATCAGCGCGCCGGTAGCAAAGATGTCATTGAATTCCACGGCAACCTGTTCGCCAATCGCTGCTTCGCAGAAGATTGCGTCGTGGAGTGTGATGCTGAGGCCGAAGTGCCGGTCTGTCCGGGCTGCGGCAGCCACGTACGTCCCGGCGTTGTCTGGTTCGGCGAGGCAATTCCCGAAGCGGCGCTGGAGCAATCGTTCGCAGCGGCGGCTGACTGCGACGTGTTCTTGTCGATTGGCACGTCTTCGTTAGTGTTTCCAGCTGCTGGACTCGCCGAAATTGCGAAACAGTCTGGTGCCATCGTGATCGAGGTCAATCCGAACCCGACCGGGATGTCGGCAGGATTCGACTGTGCGATCGCGGGCAATGCCGGGATTGTGCTACCAGAGCTTTTGGCGCGCACTGAAAGCGCGAATGAGTCAGTTTCTGGCGCATCAGCGATAACGCCAGCTGGAAAGGTCTGCGCCCTCGGGCGCCGTCGCTTCGATACGCTGAAGAATCTTCGGCAGGTACATCGTGTTGTAGCGAAGCCGCGAGATGTGATTAGCATTCTCCTGGTCGCCATTCCAGCAGTGCTCAGCACGATCGCCGTAATCGACTTCTCCGGCGTAATATGGATTGGTGGTGTTCTCCAAAAACTGTTCCGCGAGATAGACGGCGTTATTGAGATAGTAATTGTCCATGTCGCCAACGTAGATATGCAGTTTGCCCTCCAGCTTTGGCCCCAGGGATTCCCAGTCTCGCTCCAGGATATACCGGAGGTCGAAATTTTCTTTCCAGTATGCCGCGACCTCGGGATCGATTTCGCCGGTCTCCTTGTCCCACAGCCGAACCGGGTAGCCGTCCTCACCCATGGGTGAAAATGTCGCTTCCCAGATATCGTATTGCTGGCCGGAGCGGCTCTTGTCGCCGAGTACCGCTTCCAGTCGATTGTAGTCGTAGTGGCTTGCATGAACGTTGCCGAGGTAGTCGCGATGTCCGGGCCGCGGAAGTTTCTGGAACTGGCTGTCGTACCAGTAGGCGTTGCTGTCTTCGTAGATATTGATGGTCATGTAGGCGCGAAAATCGATCGGATCCGGGCAGGCAATAAACGCCCCGTTGTATTCCTCCGGGTAGAAAACCTGCACGGCCATCGCCTCCCAGCCGCCGGTCGAGCCGCCGTAGGTAAAGCGCGCCCAGCCCTCGCCGATGCCGCGAAACTGCTTCTCGACGTACGGTATCAGTTCGTAGGTGAGTGCGTCCCCGTAAGGCCCCTGGCTGGCCGAGTTAACAGCATAGGAATCATCGTAATACGGTGTCGGATGCTGAATCTCGATGACGAAAAAGCGCGGCAAGTCCTCGCTGATCCAGGTCTGATAAAAATCATATGCTTCCTGCTGCTGGATGATGTTGTACCCGTGAACATCAAAGCGCTCGCTGTAATCGGGCTCGAGGTCGGGATCGGGTGGTTCGGTGCGAAAGCCGCCGAAATCCTCCGGAAAGTGCCCATGGAAGATCATCAGTGGGTACCGTGCCTCAGGATTTTCGTCAAAACCCTTCGGCAGGAGCACGTGTGCGCCGAGGTAGATATCCTCGCCCCAGAAGTCGGACAGCAATTTGCTCCGCATGCGAATGTGTTTGACGAATTCGGTATCCTCTGGCGGCTGTATCTCGGGAATCACCTGGTCCAGGACAAGTGCAAAGGTGCCCGAACCTGACTCGTTGATTTCGACCTGTACCGGCTCGGAATAGAAGTTGCCCGGCTTGCGGTTCCACTGCTGCCCTTCACCGCGATCTGGCGGAAGGCTTACGACCTTGCCATTGCTCAGGGAAAAATCCTTGTAGCGATTCAGCAGCGCTTGCGCGTAGTAGGTACCGGCCGGCACTTGCGACAAGTCTGCCAGCGGAAAACCAATGGCACTCTTATCGATCAGGACCTCAGCACCGCCCTGCCAGTCTTCCACATTGACGCCAAAGACGAGCTGAGTGTCGGCAGAGTTATCGACCAGAAAACGCGGCTCCTTGTCGTCATGAGTCGCCAGCAACAGTAGCAAGCGGCCATCCTGGGGCGTGTCGGTCAACGCAGAATCAAACCTGATTGAGAATACAGGACCGTCCTCGTGCATGCTCTCGATCTCCATCTGGCAGGCCGCAAGCACGAAGAACAGCAGCGTCATCGAAACGACACCAGCTACCCTAAACATCATGTTCAGCCTCCGAAATTTCTGCTAATAAAGTGCGGCATTTATAGCACCGTACATGGTCTGCTCGCAGCGTTCATTAGCTCTGGCGTCGGTGAGCGCTGTCAGCCCGAGCGCTTTAGACCAGAAGGCAGCTGCCTGATCGACGTCATCTATTTGGCAGTCTATGATGCACCCGGCGAGTTGGCTCTTATGCATTTCTCGAAACTCCCTGGCTTCCCGCTCGGTTCATCACTTTACCGCCTGAAAGTGGCGCAAGCCAGTAACGCGACTTGGGCGGACTATTTTGCTGCGGCGTGGTGAAACCGCGAATGACTGGTTCCGATCGACACCCACTCTTCATGTCGCGTTAATTCTTGCAGCGCCAGGAACCGCGCCTTAAGCTGCGATCGAGTTAGCTCAGACCTTAGGATGGCCGGAAAATGTTACACGCCTCATGTCACTGCGGTGCCGTAAAGATCGACGTCACCAGAAAACCCCGGTCTCTGACCGAATGCACGTGCTCCATTTGTCGTCGCTACGGAGCACGGTGGGCGTACTGCACGCGAAAGACCGCGACGGTTTCCTGTGATCCATCGACAGTTTCGGCATACGTATGGGGGGACAAATCCCTGGAGTTCTACCATTGCAATACTTGCGGTTGCCTGACGCATTACGAAAGCGTTGAAAAACTCGACGACAGCCGCGTCGCTGTAAACGCAAGGATGATGTCGCCGGAGGATACGGACGGTATAAGAATAAGAACCTTTGACGGCGCCAAAACGTGGAAATACCTCGATGAGTGAGCGCGCTTTGCTGGAACTGATAGACTGGATAACAGACTAAACAACTGTACAGAAAGAAGATTCCATCGTGAAAGAAAAGTCAGCCGCAAGAATTTTGTCGAGGCCGCGCTGGACCCGGGCGACTGCCTGGGTGCTCGGAGTGCTGGTACTCCTATTCATCATTCTCGGCATCTACTGGTCTCGCGCGCCCGACGTCTTTTGGGTCAATCACACGATCGACGATGAGCGCATCGTCGTTGGGTACTCGACGACCGACACCCTGGTCAGGGTGGCAGAGACACTGCTGGACAAACCCGGCGGCTATCTGTCCAACGACCGTATGCCGCCAAGCGTGTTTCTGGACAATACGCCCAACTGGGAATTCGGGGTGCTACAGCAGGTTCGCGATCTGGCGCGCGTCATCCGCAATGACTACAGCCGTAGCCAATCGCAGTCCAAGGAGGTCGAATACGTCCGGGACGCCGAACAGGCTTTCTTCATCGATAACAAATCCTGGATCTTCCCTGCCAGTGAATCCGAGTACCGCAAGGCGATCGAGGGATTCACGCGGTATCGCGACAGACTCTCTGACGACCTGGACAGCGATGCGCAGTTCTACGCACGGGCAGACAACCTCCGCGAATGGCTGGCGCAGGTCGAAAAACGCCTCGGCAGTCTGACCCGCCGCCTCGGTGATAGCGTTGCGACGACACGAATCAACGAAGACCTCGCGGGCGACCCATCGGCCGAAGCCTCGAACCCGCAGCCGGACAAGGTCGACGTCCGGACGTCCTGGTTCGAAGTCGACGACGTATTCTTCGAGGCCCGCGGCACCGCCTGGGCACTCGTGCACTTCTTCCGCGCGGCCGAGTTCGACTTCGCACACGTACTCGACGACAAGAACGCCAACGCCAGCGTCCGGCAGATCATTCGTGAGCTGGAGGCCAGCCTGCAGCCGCTCGGCTCACCCGTGATCCTGAACGGCAGTGGCTTCGGTTTCTTCGCCAATCACTCGCTGGTCATGGCCAACTACCTGGCGCGGGCCAATGCAGCCGTGATCAACCTCAGAGAACTACTCGATCAAGGGTAATAAACCAGTTTAATTAAAAGCAATAACTTATTGTTTTTAATAGAGTCCCAACCATATCGGAATCTGCTTCCACGATTCACCCAGGGCCTTGTCCAGACGCTTGTAGTCGGGTTCGAAGCGCCCGACACGCAGCCAGAAGCGACGCGAATGATTCATATGCCTGGCATGGCATAACTCGTGAATCATCAGATAGCGCAGCAGTGCAGGTTCCAGGAACAGCAAACAGTAGTTAATGCTGATGGTGCCTGTCGACGAGTGACTGCCCCAGCAGGTGCGCTGACCACGAACATGCATGGTCGTGAATGGGTTTTCCGTCAACGCCGACAGTGACTCGAGACGCGGTCGGAATTCGGCTTTTGCGACCGAGGCCAGCCAGCGCTTCAGCGCTCCGATACAAAGCTTGTCGTCGCCGGTACAGCCGCTCAGGACGACGGTGTTGGCGTGATTGCGATAGCGCACCGTCTTCGCGCCGCCCTGCCGCTCGTAACGGACGCGAAAACGTTGCCCGATAGCCGGCAATTCAATCAGATTCGGCAGAACAAAGGGCTCTGGCGGCAACACGCGTGCGAAAGACGCCCGCGATTTCTCGATCCAGTCGCGGTGTTCATCAACGAACGAACGCACATCGCGGGCTCGGGTGCGCCGTGGCACCACGACCTCGACCCGGCCGCGCGGGTATACCTTTATGGACAATCGACGCGCGCGTGTGCTCTCGCGCACGGAAAAACCCGGCGCATCGCCGGGCTCTTCGGTATCCGCAAATAGTCTGAGTTGTTCTGTCGCGCCGCGCACAGTCCGTATTCTACGGACCTTCGCGCAAGATGCGAGCCAGCGCTACGGGCGTTTGCCGCTGAAGCGAACCGCGTCGCTCATCGACATTTCACCCTCGACGCCGCCTACCTCGGCCGAATCGCTGATATACAGCTTGACCTCACGTTCGAGGACGATCTTGCCTTCTACTCTGGATCCCGGGCCGATGGTGATCTCGGGTACGCGGGACTTCTTGCCGCTCCAGCCCCACATGCTGGGTTTCTCAATGATCAGGTCTCCCTTGATGACGGCGCCATCGTGCAGATCGACATTGCCACTCACGGTCTTGACGTTGCCGCCGACGATACTGCCCTCGAACTCGATGTCACCGTTCACGTTGCCAACATCTGCCGCGACGGCCACGCCCGGCTCGAGCGTGATACGTCCGTTGACTGCGCTTATCTCACCGCCAATCGCCGATTTCTCGCCAACACTGACCGAGCCGTTGACGGTTGTCAGGCTCTGCGCCTGGACATTGTCCGCAATGCTCAGGCTTCCATTGACCGTCACCGCGTCTTTGATTCGTGAATTCTCATCCACACGAATCTTGCCGTTAACGGTTTTCAGGGTGCCGGTCACGACGGCACCCTTGCCGACGGAAACGCTCCCATTGACAGTCGATGCGCCATCGGATTCACTGCCAGCATCGACTTTGATGCTTTTGTTAACGCTGGCGCCGTAAACCGGCACAGCCATCAGCAGTATCAGCAAGCCGACCGTGAATGCGCTTTTAACCAGTACTTTGCTCATTTTCAACCCCCATGCATCAGGTACTCTTTAGATACCTCCACTGGCCAAACGGTTGCAACCCGAGAGTAAGAAATGCCCTACTCGCTGATTGATATAGGCGTCAACCTGACCCACGACAGTTTCGACGATGATCGTGCCGAAATGATGCAGCGAGCGGCCGGCGCGGGCGTTGCGCGCATGATCGTCACGGGGAGCAGCAACCAGGGCAGTCTGGACGCCGTCGCCCTGGCCGAGACAGCGCCGGGCCGGCTGTATGCCACAGCTGGCGTGCATCCACACCACGCCGCGGATTTCGACGATACCAGTATCGAGCTTATTACGCGGCTCGCCAGGAAGGACGTCGTCGTAGCCGTGGGCGAGTGCGGCCTCGACTATTTTCGCAACTTCTCGCCCAGGCAGGCACAGCTTGACGCATTCCGCGCCCAGCTCGACATCGCCGCCGAGACAGCTTTGCCGGTATTTCTGCACCAGCGCGACGCCCATGACGATTTTATCGACGTCCTGGAGCCCAGGTTGCACGGTATCTCCCGTGCGGTCGCGCACTGCTTCACCGGCGAGCATGAATCGCTGCATGAATATCTCGCGATGGGCTTGTGGATCGGCATTACCGGCTGGATATGTGACGAGCGGCGCGGCGCGCACCTGCAGGACATCGTCTCGGTCATTCCGGATGACCGCTTGCTGATCGAGACGGACGCGCCTTACCTGCTGCCACGGACGATTCGCCCGCGGCCAAAGACGCGCCGCAACGAACCGGCTTATCTCCCGGAAGTACTGCGGGTGGTTGCCAAAGCGCGCAACCAGAGCGAGGAACACGTGGCAAGAATCACCACGGAGAACGCGATTCGATTCTTCGAACTGGATTAGTGTGTCAGGTCAACCGGGCGCCACATCAGCAGATCGGAATACACGGTTCGGCCAAGCTGAAATTCGGTCGTGCCCACCGCGTCGAAGCCGTATTTGCGGTAGCAGTTGACCGCCCACGGAGCGTCCTTCCACACGGACAGCCAGATCCCGTCTGCGGCCTTGTCGCGCGCATAGCGGGCCGCCGCTTCTATCAGCAGCCCACCGATACCAAAACGCTGTTGTTCCGGAAGGACGTAGACCTGATGCAGTTCCAGAGCTCTCGAGGCTGGCACCTCGTCCGGGCGCGTGTTCTCACGAATCTTCACGAAAGCGACAGGGTCCTCATCGCGTATCGCCATCAGATAAGTGTGACCCGGTAACTCCATTTCCCCTCGAATCGCGTCGGAGCTGAAAAATTCTTCCAGATGTGCAATCAGGTCGTCAGGCTCCGACCATTCTTCGTAGGCCGATCGAAACGACGCGTGCCCGATTTTCGAGAGCGACTCGACGTCGGCGCGGGTAGCTTCACGTATTTCAATGTCGGGCGGATTCAACGTGTGAAACCCTGTTAGCGCGTGCGCCGTTGGACGATCTCGTCTACCTGTGTGCCGAGAGCCGCCTTGCGAACCAGATCCCAGTGCGGCGTGAAGGCGTCGACCTTCACCTTCGCCGCATCCTTGTCGTGTTCACCGAATTCCTCCAGGAGCTCGTCAAGATTGCTCACGAGCTTCGGCACGCCCTTCGTGAACTCTGCACCGTCGAGAAACAGAATCCGTCCCGAAACCGGCACCTGCCGCACAATTTGGCGCACGGCCGCGATACGGTCGTACAGCGCCGCCTGCGGATTGGGGAACGTGTAGCGGCGATCCTCGCTGATGACCGCCCACTCCTGCATTTTGTCGCTGCCAAAGACCGTGCCGACCGCTTCCTTGATGTCGATAATCAACAGGCCCTGCGACGTGAGTATCAAGTGATCGATCTGGATCTCGCCCTCGTCACCGTTCGGAATCAGCAGATTCTCTATTCGATCGTGCCCAATCTCCGACAGGACCTTTTTCAGGCGGGTGCCGCGGCCGCGACGATACAACAGATACCCGAGCACGATAATCAGCGCCACGACAAGTGGCACGACCCACCTGGCCTGCTCCGGTGTCATCAGATCCCACATCAGCCGAAATGCTCCGTCATTGCCATTGCAAGCGCGTCCAGGTCAGCGTCGATGGCAACCGAGCGGCTCGGCCGGGACAGAATCTCGGCAAGTTCGTCCGGCAACGGCACGGCGGTGCCGATCAGCGGCTCGACAATCGTTTCGAACTTCGCCGGATGCGCGGTCGCGACGAGAATCCAGTCATTCTGCGAGCGCATCTGTGCGTCGAACTGGCGCCACGTGTGTGTCGCAGTTGCCGTGTGCGGACAGGTTGCAAAACCGAATTCTGCATAGTCCCGCTTAATCTCGGCCTCGATCTGTGCATCCTCAACGGACCTGACGCCGAGACAATCACGAAGCACTTCTGCCTCCCCGAGCATACTGCGCAGCCGCTCCATGTTGCTCGGATCACCCACGTCCATTGCAGATGCCAATGTCTGGACGCTCGCACGCGGCAGCCACTGCAGCGTCTCGAAGTACTCCGGTATGGTCCTGTTCGCATTGGTTGCGAGCACAATTGGTCCGATCGGCAAGCCCATCTCACGCGCCATGATACAGGCCAACGCATTGCCGAGGTTGCCAGTGGGAATCACAAACCCGGGCTTGCGGCCTGTCGAGGCGTAGTGCCGCAGGCTCGCATATGCGTAATAAGTGCTCTGCGGCAGCAGCCTGCCGATGTTGATGCTGTTGGCCGAACTGAATCGATATTTTGACGACAAGGCTGCATCAGCCAAAGCCGCTTTGACGAGCGCCTGGCAATCGTCGAACGCTCCTTGCACTGACAGCGACAGCACGTTATCGCTCCAGCAGGTCAGCTGATGCGCCTGTCTGGCGGAGACGCGGCCTTCCGGAAACAGCACCACCACACGCATTCCGGGTCGTTCATTGAAAGCGGCCGCGACGGCTCCGCCCGTGTCACCCGAGGTCGCCACGAGAATCGTCAGCGGCGCCGCCTCATCGCCTTCCAGGCGCGACAAACACGCGGCCAGGAATCCGGCGCCCACATCTTTGAACGCCGCCGTCGGGCCGTGATAGAGCTCTAGCAATTCGGCATGGCCGTCACTTGTCGGTAATGGCGTTGACGGAATCGGGAAACTGAAAGTCTCAGCGAGAATCTGCAGCATATCGTCGCGAAGTGCCGAGTCCGAGAAAAACGGGCGCAGCAGAACTGCCGCAACTGCCGGAATCTCTTCGGCACCGTCGAAATCGGCTGGCGTAAAAGACGGCAACTCGATGGGCACGTAGAGTCCGCCATCGTCCGCAATTCCGTTGACGAGTGCCGCGTCGAGGCTAACCGGGGAACCGCCACGTGTGCTGACGAACTGCATTGTCATGTTTCCACGTGCGCGCCCCGTGCATCCAACGGGCTTACCCACGACTGGCAGTCGATACCAAGGCCTCGACACGCTTGTTCCATCGCGACCGCAAGGTTGCTGGCGATGCTGCTTTTGCAAAGCGCGAAAATGCTCGGGCCGCTACCGGAAAGGCTGGCGCCGAGAGCGCCGCCTCTCATTGCAGCCTCCTTTACGGCATCAAAGCAGGAGACACTGGCGGCGCGCTGCGGCTCGATGACGACATCCTTGAGCGTCTTGCCAATCAACGCAATGTCATTCGTTGCACAGCCAGTCAGAAACCCGGCCAGGTAGCCCTGCTGACTGAGCCACTGGTCGAGCGAATAACCTCTTGCCAGAGAGCGGCGAGCGTGCGCGGTGTTCACTTGCAGTTCGGGATGAATCAGGACAGCGCTCACGCCGTCCGGCACCGGCACCCGAAAGGTCTCCGGCAACAGCACTCGCGGGCACAGAATCATACCGCCAAAAAGACTCGGCGCGACGTTGTCCGCGTGCAAACCACCACTCGCGTATTTCTCGCCCTCGAGAGCGTAAGGCAGCAGCTTCTCCATCTCGAGCGGCTTGTCGAGGAGCGCGTTGACTGCAACCGTTGCAGCAACGGCCGAAGCGGCCGAACTGCCCATACCGGACTGTAGCGGAACGCCCTTGTAGACCTTTAACTCGGCGCCACCGGCGCCACCGAAGTCGTCCCACAATGCCTGGGCGGCGATCGATGCCGTATTGTGTTTCGGATCGGTCGACAGGTACGGGTGCAATTCGCCGTCGAGACCGCGTACCTCCGCCACTGAAATTCCCGGTTCGTCCGTTCTGCGCGCCGAGACGCGGTCGCCGACCCCGGCAAGCGCCAGACCGAGCATGTCGAACCCGACCGCCAGATTGCCGATCGAGGCCGGCCCGAAGGCCGTGACCTTGTCGCTCATATCAGTCGCCCTCATTCAGGTATTTGGCAAGTCGCAGCAAATCGCTGAAGACACCGCCAGCGGTTACCTCGGGTCCGGCGCCGGGTCCCTGCACTACAAGTGGATTCGCGGAGTAACGGTCTGTTTCAAATTGCACGATATTGTCGGTCAGGTTGATGTTGCTGAATGGATGATCGGCGTCGACCGACTCGAGGCCGACAGCGGCTTCGCCGGCGTCATTGAGACGCCCGACGTACCGCAACTTCTTGCCGGCCGCCTGCGCTTTTTCGTACATCGTTTTCATGTCGTCATCATAGTCGGCAAGCCGATCCAGGAACTCGTCGATGCTGCACTGTTGCAGGGCCTGCGGCACCAGACTCTGCACGGGAAATTGGCCAAGTTCGGTCTTGTGGCCGAGCTCACGCGCCAGGATCGTAAGTTTTCGCGCTACGTCCATCCCGGAAAGGTCATCGCGCGGGTCAGGTTCGGTATAACCACTATCACGCGCCTCCCGAACGATCGCCGAGAACGGCGTCTTGCCGTCGTAGACATTGAAGAGATACGCCAGCGTCCCCGAGAATATACCCTGAACCGAGTGAACCTCATCACCGGTGGCGATCAGATCCTGCAGCGTCGAAATAATCGGCAACGCGGCGCCAACTGTCGTCTCGTAGAAGAAATGCGAACTGCCATGTTTACCTTTCGCCTGTAGCAATTCGTAATCCGCAATTGGACCGCTGCCCGCTTTCTTGTTCGGCGTGATGACATGAATGCCGCGCTCGAGCCAGGTTGCGTATCGCGCTGCAACCGATTCATCGGCCGTACAATCGATAATTACCGCGTGTGGCAAATGGTCAGGATTTACAACCTGCTCGAATTTTTCAAAGTCCAACTCAATGGATTTGTCGCTGAATTCCTGCCGCCAATTCCTGAGTTCGATGCGACGCTCACCCAGCAGCATTGATTTGGACCGTGCGATGGCACGCACACGCAGATCGAGATTGAAGTCGGTTGTCAATCGCTCGGCCTGCTTGTCGATCTGTTCGAGCAACGTTGCGCCGACGGTGCCGGGCCCGACAAGCCCGATCGATATCGTCTTTGACGACAAATAGAAACCCGAGTGCGCCGCACGCAGTGCGCGAGTGGATTCCTCCGAATCAACGACGGCGGAGATGTTGCGTTCCGAAGAACCCTGCGCAATTGCACGAATGTTGATGCCGGCCCGGCCCAATGTGCCAAAGAACCGGCCCGCGATTCCGGGTGAACCGGCCATGCCGTCGCCGACCACTGCAACGATGCTTTGAGCATCGGTCACGTCGACGCTTTGAATCTGGCCGCTGGCAAGTTCATCGGCGAATGCTTCACTGACAACCTTGCTGGCACGTTCGGCCAGTTCCTGCGGCACGGCGATGCAGATCGAGTGTTCCGAACTGGCTTGCGAAATCAGCGTAACCGAGACACCGGCGTTCTTGAGCGCGGCAAACAACCGGTCAGCCGTGCCCGGCACACCGATCATTCCCGATCCCTCCAGGTTGACCAGCGCCATGCCACCTATCGCCGTGATGCCCTTGATGTCGTCTGCCGTTGCAGGCTTGGCCTCGATGCGGCTTCCCGGGTGCTGCGGCTTGAAACTGTTGCGAATGATGACCGGTATGTCGTTTTCTATGGCTGGACCGAGCGTTTGCGGATGAATGACTTTGGCACCAAAGTACGCAAGCTCCATAGCTTCGTTATAGGTTAGTTGCTCGATGACGCGGGCCTCGGGTACACGATTCGGATCCGCGCTCATGACGCCGTCCACATCGGTCCAGATGCAGAGCTCAGCGGCATCACTCAGCGCCGCAAATATGGCGGCAGAGTAATCGCTTCCGTTGCGGCCGAGGGTGGTCTGCAGTCCCTCTTCGTCAGACGCGATAAACCCGGTGATAACGGCAATGCCCTCGAAATCTTTGGCGAAATGCTCGTCGAAACTGGCTTGTGACTTCTGCCATTCCACCGTCGGGCCCAATTCCGTGTGGCTAACGGTCAATACGTCTCGGGCATCGACCCACAATCCGCCCCGCTCGCTCGACTCACTGCCCAGGTACGCCGCAAGCAATCGCGCCGACCAGATCTCGCCGTAACCGGCAATGACGTCGCGGCTACGTTGCGGAGCCGACTTTACCAGCGCCACGGCCTTCAGCACGTCCTTTATGTCCGCGGCGTCCTGGCTCCATGCGTCGAGTGCGCCAACCAGCTGTTCGCCGCTAAGCAAATCGCGGGTGGCCGCTGCATAGCGTTCGCCAATTGTGTGAAGTTCTTGATTGAAGCTGTCGTCGTCGCGTTCGGCAAGGGTCGCGAGATTCAGCAGCGCGTCGGTCATGCCGCTCATGGCAGACACGACAACGCCCAGGCAAGTATCATTGCTGTCCAGCAGCAGACCTGCAACACGGCGAAAACAGTCGGCATCGGCCAGGCTGCTGCCGCCAAATTTGTGAATTTTCCAACGACTCTGCAACGAACCGTCCCCAACGGAAAACGGTGAATGATAACGGGTGATTTTTGCGCCGTCGCCTGTTTTATCTCGAATCAGCACAACTGGAGGAATGGTGGGGCGTGTAGGGATCGAACCTACGACCAGTCGGTTAAAAGCCGAATGCTCTACCTCTGAGCTAACGCCCCGCAGAATCCGTGGCTGGCTGCCACAAGAATGCCGGCGGCATGATACCGAACCGCGGCCAAATGACAAGCGGATCCGGCCTCAGACCCCCTCGGATTCCATGCGCTGAAGATACTGCCCCGCGAGCCTCGCGGCCGTGGTTTCCGGATAGTCCGCCTGCACGCGGGACAAAGTCACTCGGGCGGCGTCCCAGCTGCTTGAGGCTGTAATTGCAATAACCCATCTTGAGCAGCGCGTCAGGCACCTTTCTGGAGCGGGGGTACTTGGAAATTACGATCTCGAAGTCCTGTAGAGCCTGCTCGAATTTGTCCGACGCGTAGTAGGACTCCGCCAGCCAGTACTGTGCGTTGTCGGCCAGTTCGCTGTTCGGGAAGGCAACAAGGAACTGCTTGAACGAAGCGGCCGCGAGGTCGTAGCGCTCTTGCTTAAGCAGCTCGAACGCCACCTGGTAATTGTCGCGATCCGAGCCGCCAGGGACCGGCAGCTGCCCGGGCGGCAGCGTACCACTCTCGAGAACGCTGCCGCCGCCGCGAGCTTCGAGTCCCTGAATGCGCGAATCGAGATCGGCATACAGCTGCCGTTGCCGGTCCGCCGTGTCCTCGGAATCGTGCTGCAGCGTTTCCGCCTGACCCTGTAACTGATCCGTGCGGCGCTCCAGGGCATCGACCTGCTGTGTCAGCTGCGCAAGACTCTGGTTATCCACAATGCGCTCGATTGCCTCGAGGCGGCGCTCAAGCTCGGCGAGCCTGATCAATGCCGGATCTTCAGCAGGCGGCTGTAACAGCGTGCAGCCGCTCATTGCGACTGTGCCGAGAAGCAGCGCTATGGCTTTGCGGCTATTCAATTGGTGTACTTGACTTCTACGCGTCGGTTCTGGGCCCACGCGTCTTCATTGCTACCGAGCGCCGCTGGACGCTCTTCACCAAAGCTTACCGTGGAGATCTGCGACGCCGAAGCGCCCTGGATCAGCAGTAAGCGACGGACGGTCTGCGCACGGCGCTCGGCCAGGCCGATATTGTATTCACGCGAACCTCTCTCGTCGGCGTGGCCTTCGAGGCGCACACTCAGGCCCGAGTTGTCTGCCAGCTGCAGAGCGTGCCTGGCAACGATATCGGTGTCTTCCGGACGCAATTCGTAGGAATCGAAGTCGAAATAGACGATATGGGCAAGCTCGCCAGCGCTCGGGTCGTAGTCGATAGCCTCGCCCTCGCCGAGCCCGCCACTACCGTAGCCGTCCGTATCCGCGCCGTCAGCGCTGCCGTACGTTTCGTCGGTAGGCTCCGGATCGGGGATATTTTGCGATGCACAGCCTCCCAAAAGAGCGAAACACAGCGCGATGGCGATCAGTTTGAATTGAGACATGTCATAATCCTTGGAGGATGTCTTAGTAAAAATATATTAAATACATGAAGTTAAGTAAACCATGTAAACCAAATTATTATTATTTAGAAACGCTGAAACGGCGACCAGACCGGTTCTCTGACATCGCCCTGACCCGAGGCCAGGCGTTGCCGAATCAGGCCATCCGCTGTGACGCTCTCCAACACGCCATTCCGATTCTGGCGAGTTGCATAAATCAATGTGTCGCTATTGGGAGCAAAGCTCGGCGACTCATCCTGACGTCCTGCCGACAGCACCAACAGGTCTTTGCGCTTCACGTCCATGACGGCGATGCGGTAGTTACCACGATCGAGATGCACCATAGCGAGCTTTGAGCCATCCGGCGACAAACGAGGCCGCGCATTATAACTCCCCTCAAACGTTACGCGCTCGGGTGTTCCGCCATTCGCGGACACGCGGTATATCTGCGGGCCGCCGGCGCGGTCCGATGTGAAATAGATATAGCGTCCGTCAGGCGACCAGCTGCCTTCCGTGTCGATCGCGCGATGGGTCGTGATCCGCGTCGATTGACGCGAGTTGATGTCCAGCACGTGGATGTCGAGGTTGCCATCCAAGCCACCGAGCGTGAGCACGAGCTTGCGCCCGTCAGGCGAGAAAGCGGGTGCGCCGTTGATGCCCGGCTTGCTCGATACCTGAATGCGATTACCCGTTCTGAGCGTCTGAATGAAAATAGACGAGCGATTGCCTTCAAATGACACGTACGCCAGGCGGCGACTGTCCGGTGACCACGCCGGTGACATGATCGGATCCTTGCTCTCCATGATTTTGTACTCATTCTCACCGTCCTGGTCCGACACGATCAACGAAAACAGTTTGCCGTTGCGGCGCTCTTCGGCGGTTACGTACGCGACCTTGGTGTCAAACACACCCTTAATTCCGGTGAGTTTCTCGTAGATCATGTCTGCGGCGCGATGCGCAACGCGGCGCATTGTGCCGCGACTCGCCGGCATTCGATAACCGACAAGCTGGTCGCGCCCGAATACATCGAACAACTGGAATTGCACGTCGTAGGCATTCTCGCCGGTCTGTGTGACACGGCCCACGACGACGGCCTCGACACCGAGTATCGACCAGTCGTCGAAATCC
The DNA here is from genome assembly GCA_963711285.1 of uncultured Gammaproteobacteria bacterium. Lineage (GTDB taxonomy): Bacteria > Pseudomonadota > Gammaproteobacteria > Steroidobacterales > Woeseiaceae > UBA1847. The sequence continues at coordinate 116,882 of CAVQDJ010000008.1, forward strand.
ACGTCTACGCCGGTGGTGGGCTTCTGCAGCATGTCGTCGACCGGAATCGGTGCAAATCGGCCGCTGCGTGTAAGGTCATTGCTGATGACTTCTGCCACCTCCAGCGGCATGTTTGGCGTGGTACCTTCCCAGGCAAATGGAACAACAGCAATCGGCCGGCGCTTGATGCCTTCTGTAATCTCAATAGTGAGCTCCGCCTGGGCCGCGCCCGTCAGCAGAGTGGAAATCAAGCAGATGTATACCAGGAATTTGCGCACGATGGCCTCGTATGGCGATAGAATGGGGTGTTTAGTCCGTGGGTCTGAATTCTAACCGCAAATTGCGATCAAATACGCTCGGATCAGCTGGCGCCGGCAGCGGCGATGCTTTGTAAACAGCGGCTTCGATCGAGCGTCGCACAGTCGAGTCTGCATTGCACGCGCCGATGCTTACTGACACGACCTCCCCGCCTGGAAGCTGTCGGATATTGACGACACATTCAATGCCCGCGACCGCAGTCGGTGGCCTCACCCAGTTCCGGCTGATCTTCTGCTGAATCGCAAAAATGTAAACAGCCTCGGCGCTAGCCGCCATCGCATCGAGCCGATTACTCTCGGCGTCGATCTCCGCCAGTCGCGCCGCCTCGGCCTCGGCTCGAAGCCGTTCATTCTCGAGGCGCTGGCGCTCTATTTCCGCCTCGCGCGCACGCTCGGCCTCGATGAGTCTGCGTTCCCTGTCCGCTTCTTCCTGCTTGCGGCGCTTTTCGGCATCAGCAATCTGTTTTCGCTCGGCCGCCGCTTCCGCTTGCTTGCGCTCTTCTTCCTGCTGCTTGATACGGTTCAGGCGCTCCTGCTCGATACGCGCATCTTCACGACGTTTTTCCTCCTCGGCCTGAATTCGCTCTTGCTCACTGGGATCGGGTTTCGGCGGTACGACCTCCTCGACCTTTGGCGGAATCACCACGGCGTTGTCGGTAACGAGAGTGCCTTTGATCGCAAGCGGCACTACCGGCCGCGGCCGGTCCCTGAAATCGATCGCAAAAATCAGCGAACCGAACACCAGGACGTGCAGCAGCAGAGCCAACGTAACCGGAAACACATTGTGCGAATCGCGAATCACTCAGTCAACCTACTCGGGTACGGGATAGGTATCCAAAGGATCAGTAACGAATCCGACCGTATCCGCGCCGCCTTGTTGCAATAGAACCATTGCGCCCACGACGTTGCCGTACGGCACGGCTCGATCCGCCTTGATCAGGACGGGAGTATCCGGACGATTGCGAATCACCGCGCCAACGCGTGCAACGATTTCCTTAGCCGTGGCCGGCTCGTCCTCCTCGTCGCCGACGTTTACATACAGATTCCCTTCTGCGTCGACACTGACAACGAGCGGCGGATGATCCGGAACGTCTTCGATCGGCTCGGCACCAGCCTTGGGCAACTCGACTTTGACGCCCTGAGTCAATAGCGGTGCCGTCACCATAAAGATAACCAGCAGCACGAGCATGACGTCAATGTACGGCACGACATTGATTTCGCCCATCAGCTTGCGTTTTTTCAGTGCGGTTGGCATGTCAGCCTCCCTGCTTGGCGCGTGCGTGACGTTGCAGGATGCTCGAAAACTCTTCGGTGAAGCCGTCATAGCGATATTCGAGACGCACGACCTTGTCCGCATAGCGGTTGTAGGCGATGACCGCCGGAATCGCTGCAAACAGGCCCATCGCAGTTGCGATCAGCGCTTCGGCGATGGGCGGCGCGACGACTGCCAGCGTCGCCGACTGAACATTCGCCAGCCCGATGAATGCGTTCATGATCCCCCACACCGTGCCGAACAGCCCGACATACGGGCTCGTCGAGCCGATCGTTGCCAGCGTTGCCAGGCTTTGCTCAAGACGATCGACTTCGCGCATCTGTGCAACGCGCATGGCACGCCGACATTCCTCGACTACTTTGTCGGCGGTGACATCGCCCTGCTGCAACGCCCGGTTGAATTCGCGAAAACCCGACTCGAAGATACTCGCCATGCCGACGTTGCCGGCTCTGTCGCGCGTCGAGCTCTGGTAGAGCGTATTCAGGTCGCCGCCCGACCAGAAACTTGCCTCGAACTCGTCTGACGCATCCGTCGTGCGCCGGATCAGGCGCCGTTTCGTGAAGATAATGCTCCACGACATCAGTGACGCCATGATCAAAAGGAGCATTACGATTTGCACCGGCATGCTGGCATTCAGCAGAAGGCCGACGATGGACATATCTGATGTCATGATTTTTCTTCCTCAAAGATCGATGCCGGAACACGCGTCGGCCGCATCGTGTCGGCATTGAGATATGCCGCACGCACGCTACCCCTCAATAACAACGTGCCGTCCGGGCCGTCGAGATAAATATTCTGTTCGATATCGAAAGTCGCTCGCTTAAGACGAGCGAGCCGAGCGGTTACTATGATCTGGTCATTGAAGCGCGCAGGCACGATGAACTCGGCGTTCGTTTCTGTCACCACGAAAATTCGTCGCTGCTTCTCCATCAGCGCCACCTGATCGACGCCAAGTGCACGCAACCACTCCGTGCGAGCCCGCTCCATGAAGCGGAAATAATTGGCATAGTAAACAACGCCCTGTGCGTCAGTGTCTTCATAATAAACGCGCACTGGCCACTCGAAGGGTTTGGCGCTTTCATTCCCTGACATCCGTTGGTCAATCCTGGTCGAATAACGGCAGTTCTGTGGGTTGCAGGTTGGCCAGGGCTTTCAGGCCGAGATGCAGGTACGCATTTTTCGTCGCTACGCGGCCACGGGCCGTCCGCATCATAAAACCCTGCTGAATCAGATACGGTTCGATCACGTCTTCGATGGTGCCACGTTCTTCACCAACGGCGGCGGACAGGCTCTCTATGCCGACCGGGCCACCATCGAACTTCTCGATAATTGTCTGTAGCAGCCGCCGATCCATCGCGTCGAAGCCGTTTGGATCGACGGCGAGCATGTCCATGGCGCTGACCGCCACATCGCCGGTCACAACACCGTCTGCCTGAACCTCTGCAAAGTCGCGCACACGTCTGAGCAGCCGATTGGCAATTCGCGGCGTACCGCGAGCACGTTTGGCGATCTCGACAGCGCCCTGTGGCTCGATGGGCAGGTTCAGTATGCCCGCGGAGCGGTTTGCAATGGCCTCGAGTTCCCGGGACGAATAGAACTCGAGACGCTGTACGATGCCGAACCGATCTCTGAGCGGCGACGTCAGCAGGCCAGCACGTGTCGTTGCGCCGACAAGGGTGAACGGGGGCAGATCGAGTTTGATCGAGCGAGCAGCCGGCCCTTCGCCGATCAGGATGTCGAGTTGGAAATCTTCCAGAGCCGGGTACAAGACCTCTTCGACGACCGGACTCAATCGATGTATCTCATCGACGAACAAAACGTCATGCGGCTCGAGGTTGGTCAGAATAGCCGCAAGATCACCAGGGCGTTCGAGCACCGGGCCGGACGTGTGACGCATGTTCACGCCCAACTCGTTCGCCACGATATGCGCGAGCGTGGTCTTGCCGAGGCCGGGCGGGCCGAATATCAGAACATGATCGAGGGCTTCGCTGCGTCTGCGGGCGGCCTCGATGAAAATCCCCATTTGCTGTTTGACCGCGGGCTGGCCTATGTACTCCGTTAGCGTCTTCGGCCGAATTGCGCGATCGAATGCCCGGTCCTCGGAGCGTGGCTCAGCGCTGGTCAAGCGATCGTGTTCGATGCCCGTCATTACTGCGCTACCTGACGAAGCGCAGAACGGATAATGTCCTCGGCGGACTGCCCATCAAGGTTCATCGAACCGATCAGCTTGTTGATCTCGCCCGCCTTGTAACCCAAGGTCATCAGCGCGTCGACAGCCTCGCTTCGCGGACTTGCCCCCACAGTTACTTTGGATGCACCGGGCGTCGGCGGTGTCTTGTCGATTCTGTCGCGCATTTCGATTATCAGACGTTCCGCGGTTTTCTTGCCGACACCGGGAATCTTGACAAGCATAGCCGCATCTTCGTATTCAACGCAGCGTTGAAAATCGGCAACGCTCATGGTGGAGAGAATCGCAAGGCCCATCTTGGCGCCTACGCCGGATATGCGCAGCAAAGTACGGAACAGCGAACGCTCCGTTTCGGTGGAAAAACCGTACAAAATTTGCGCGTCTTCCCGTACCAGCAAATGCGTGTGCAGGAACAGCTCTGTACCGATCGTGGGAAGATCGAGAAACGTCGACATCGGTGTCTCGACTTCGTAGCCGACGCCCTGACACTCGACAGTGATCCAGGGTGCCTGCTTGGACGTAAGCTTGCCGCGCAGGGAACCGATCATCGCAACCTCGCCATGACGTGATCGTGGCTCAGCCGCTCCTGCATACGGCGCCGGTGGCCGTGGCAAATCGCAGCTGCCAGGGCGTCGGACGCGTCAAGAGCGGGCGTTCCATCGAGCTGCAATAATGAAACGACCATATGCTGCACCTGCTCCTTGCTGGCAGACCCGGTGCCTACGACGGCCAGTTTGATCTCCCGCGGTGCATATTCGAATACCTCGACGTCAAAGGCAAAGGTTGCACACAGCGCGGCTGAGCGCGCATGGCCGAGCTTTAATGCGCTGCCGGCGTTGCGGGCCATAAAGACACTCTCGATCGCTACGACATCGGGACGATACTCTGCAACGACCTCCTTTACCGATTCGAATATTTTCTTCAGGCGCTCTGGAAATTTACCGTCGGGACTCTTGATCGTGCCGCTCGCAACATAGGCCGGCCGGTCACCCTCGAAGTCGAGGACGCCAAAACCCGTGAAGCGGGATCCCGGATCAATACCGAGTATGCGTCTCGTGTCAGCCACGACGGGCCTCATATCTGAGCAAGTACATCATCGGATATATCAGCGTTGCTATAGACTTCCTGAACATCGTCGAGGTCTTCGAGCACTTCGAGTAGCTTGATCATCGACGATGCTTCCTTGACGCCGAGTTCGGCACTCGTCGAAGCACGCATGGTCAACTGTGCGTCTTCCGGCTCGTGACCCGACTCGACCATTTCGTCACGCACGGATTCAAATTCGGTCGGTTCGGTCAGTACTTCGATCGAATGGTCAGCATCGACAATGACATCCTCGGCACCTGCATGAATCGCTGCGTCCATGACCGCCTCTTCATTGCTTCCAGGCGGGTACAACAGCTGCCCCACATTGTTGAACAGGTAATTCACGGAGCCGTCGGCGCCGAGATTGCCGCCGAACTTGGAAAATGCGTGCCGGACCTCGGCGACCGTGCGATTGCGGTTGTCGGTCAGACAGTCGACCATGACGGCAGTGCCGCCAGGGCCGTAACCCTCGTAGCGAATTTCCACGTAGTCGGCGCCATCCAACTCGCCCGCGCCGCGTTTGACCGCACGCTCGATGTTGTCCTTCGGCATGCTCTGCGCCTTGGCCTTGTCGACTGCCAGCCGCAGGCGCGGATTCGAGTTCAGATCACTGCCGCCCATCCGCGCCGCAACCGTGATTTCCCGAATCAGCTTGGTAAAGAGCTTGCCGCGCTTTTTATCCTGGGCGCCCTTGCGGTGCTGAATATTCGCCCATTTACTGTGTCCTGCCATGATTCCCTGCTTCGCCCAAGCAAGACCCGGTCGCCACCGGGCCAAAATCTGCGCGTATGATAACGGTTATTGCATAGACAGGCACTCAATCAAGCACATACCAAATGTCGCTTTCCAGCAAAGAAAATCCCGCAGACGACCGTGAACAGGACGACATCATCGAGGCCACCCGGAGATTTCTCGAGGCGCAAGCCGGCGATGCGCAAATCGCCGCAGCCATCGCCGAAGGCCGTGAGATCGCCGCAATCGTGGAATCATTCGGTCTGTCGGACAATCTGCTTGCCGCGGTGCATGCCTACCCTGCTAATACGCGACAGCTTTGTCGAGCTAAATGATTTAGAAAATAATGGCTTAGGAGAACTATCTCGAAATATTATCGAATTGGTGCAGCTCGGCCGTTTCTCTTTGCCGCGGGGCTGGCAGCCTGGCGAAGCGCTGGCGGCGAAGCAGTCCGAGTCGCTGAGAAAGATGCTGCTTGCGGTGGTCTCGGATGTGCGCCTGGTCCTCGTGCGCATCGCCGAGCAGCTTTACCGCATGCGGCGGGCGCGACACGCGACGCAGGAGGAGCAGCGAGCCGTGGCTGTCGAAACGCGCGAGATCTACGCTGCGCTCGCCAATCGTCTGGGCGTCTGGCAGCTCAAGTGGGAACTCGAGGACCTCGCGTTTCGCTATCTTGATTCTCCGACGTACACCGCTATCGCCAGGGCCCTCAATGAAAAAAGGACCGAACGTGAGAGCTTCATAGACCAGGTCAAGGCAACGCTAAAAGACGAACTGGACAAGCAGGGAATCCAGGCAGAAATTACCGGCCGCCCGAAACACATCTACAGTATCTGGCGCAAAATGCAGCGCAAGGACCAGGGCCTGGACAGCCTTTACGACATCCGCGCGGTCCGCGTCCTCGTCGATGACGTCAAGGACTGCTACGCGGCACTGGGCGCCGTGCACAATCTGTGGTCCTACCTGCCCGGAGAATTCGACGACTACATCGCCAACCCGAAGGACAACGACTACCGCTCACTGCACACCGCGGTTGTTGGCCCCGAGGGCAAGACCGTCGAGGTGCAGATTCGCTCGCTACGACATGCACCGGCAGGCCGAGCTCGGTGTCGCCGCACACTGGCGCTACAAGGAAGGCGGCGGCTCGACCGGCGGCCTTCGACCAGAAAATTCGCTTTCTGCGCCAACTGCTCGAGCCCGCCGGCGGTGCGGAAGACCTGCTCGACCAGATTCGCGATGATGTGTTTGAGGATCGCGTCTATGCGATCAGCCCGAAGGGAGATGTCGTCGAACTGCCTGCCGGTGCGACGCCGCTCGATTTTGCCTATCACGTGCATACACAGGTTGGCCATCGCTGCCGCGGCGCCAAGGTTAACGGCCGCATCGTGCCGCTGACCTACCATATCCAGAACGGCGACAAGATCGAGATTATTACGGGCAGCCAGTCGCAGCCAAGCCGCGACTGGCTCAGTCCCAAGCTCGGTTACCTGGCCAGCGCGCGCAACCGTGGCAAGGTGCGCAACTGGTTTCGCCATCAGGATCGCGATCAGCACCAGCGTCAGGGCCGCGAAATCCTCGATCGTGAACTCTCACGACTCAATGTCCGCGACATTGCCACCGACGACATTGCGCGCCAGCTGAAGCACAAGAACACCGACGCACTGTGCGTCTCGCTCGGCGCCGGCGATCTGACCGTCCGCAGCGATCGCGACGGCGCTGCAGACCTTGCGCGGCACCGAGTTGCCCGAAAAGGTTCGGCCGAAGCGGGGCCCGAAACGCAAGAGCAAAAGTTCGGAATCGATCGCCGTCAGCGGCGTTGGTGACCTGTTGTGCAACTTCGCGCGCTGCTGCAGGCCTGTACCGCCCGAACCGATCATCGGCTACATCACGCAGGGCCGCGGTGTCAGTATTCATCGTCAGGACTGCGGCAATTTTCTCGGCCTGAATCAGCGCGGCGCCGGAGCGCGTCATTGAAGTCGGCTGGGGTGAGTCAGACTCGGCAACCTACCCGGTCGACCTGACCCTGCGTGCGCATGACCGCACGGGCCTGCTTCGGGATATCAGTACGGTTCTGGCCGACGAAGGTGCCAGTGTGACGGACCTGACGAGCCACACAGACAAGAAATCGATGCAGACCATCATGGACATCAGTGTCGAGATCCAGCGATCTGCCGACACTCAGCACGGCGATCACGCGGCTCGAACAACTGCCCAACGTCGTCTCGGTCAGGCGCAAGGGCTGACCGCAACTGTCAGACTGCGGGCGCGTCCCCGCCGCGCTTGCCTTTGGCGATATCGGTGGCAAGCGCCATCATCGATGTCAGATCGGCGAGATTGGCCGGCACGACGTAGGTATTGCCGGACTTCGCAAGATTGCCGAACTCACCAATGTACTGTTCGGCGATGCGCAACTGCATGGCCTCGGCGCCGCCCTGCGCGATGACCGCGTTGGCGACCTTGCGTCAGACCTTCGGCGGTTGCGGTCGCGACCGCAAGGATCGCCTCGGCTTCACCCTGCGCTTCGTTGATCTGCTGCATCTTGGCCGCCTCCGATTCCTTGATTACACGCTGTTTCTCGCCTTCGGCCTCGTTGATCTTGGCGTCGCGCACGCCCTCCGACGTCAGCACGACCGCACGCTTTTCACGTTCCGCGCGCATCTGCTTTTCCATCGCGCTCAGAACGTCGTGCGGCGGGTTGATGTTCTTGATTTCGTAGCGCAGGACCTTGACGCCCCAGGGATCCGACGCTTTGTCGAGTTCAGAAACGACGTTTGAATTGATCGTGCCGCGTTCCTCGAACGTCCTGTCGAGATCGATTTTGCCGATTTCGGAACGCAGCGTTGTTTGCGCAAGCTGCGAGATCGCGAACATGTAGTTGCCAATACCGTAGGATGCGCGCGCCGGATCCAGCACCTGCATGTACAGCACGCCGTCAACGCCGACCTGCACGTTGTCGTTCGTGATGCAGATCTGCTCGGCAATATCGACCGCCTGCTCTTTCAGAGTGTGCTTGTAGGCGACCCTCTCGAGAAACGGGATCAGAATGTGAAAACCTGCATCGAGCTTGCGGCTGAACTTGCCGAGCCGTTCGACGACAAACGCGTTCTGCTGCGGCACGACGACGGCCGTCTTGAACAAGACAATGACGATTACAGCGACGACCGCCAGGGCAACAATTAATGACGTATCCATCGGAATTTCCTTCTAAGAGATCACTCAGCCTCGACGTGCAGGGTCACGCCATCCGCTTTGACGACTTTTGCCCGGCTGCCAGCGCTGATTGCAGTTTCACCGACATTGCGAATCGTCCACTCGGTGCCGCGGTACTTCGCTCGCGCCTTCCCACCCGGTTCGAGCTCGTCCGTCACCGTGACGGAGTCGCCTGAAATCGTATTTTCAAATCCCTGACCGCCGCTGCGCAGCTTCTCATACAGTGCCTTGCGAAAGGTCAGGAAGAACGCCAGGGATATGATCGCAAACGCGAGCCACTGACCCCACTCGGGCATGACCACACCAAACAGCGTCGCCAGACCGACAACCGCCGCAGATACCCCAAGAAAGACCAGGTAGAACTGCGCATCGACCGCGAAGAGCTCGGCGCCCAATAGCACGGCGCCCAAAATCATCCATGCCCACCATGTCATAGTCTGACTCCTGTTCGAGGGTAGCGGCACTATAACGCGTGCGGCTTGTGCCGGGAAAGTCAGCATTACCACCTACCCGAAGCGCTCGAACTTCGATTTTCGGTTACTATCCTTGGCGCGTACGCTGGATCAGAACAAGAGGAAGCCGCATGCAGGACATCGTCAACCAGATAAACAGCTACGTTTGGAGTCCGGCACTCGTTTACCTGTGTCTCGCTGCAGGACTGTTCTTCTCGATTCTCACCCGCTTTGTTCAGGTGCGCCTGTTCAAGGAGATGATCCGCCTGTTGTTCTCGAGCAAGGAATCGGATCGGGGTATCTCATCGTTTCAGGCTCTGTCAGTATCTTTGTCCGGTCGCGTGGGCACCGGCAATATTGCTGGCGTTGCCGCCGCAATCGGGTTCGGTGGCCCCGGTGCCGTGTTCTGGATGTGGGTGGTCGCCTTTCTCGGCGCCTCGACGGCGTACGTTGAGTCGGCGCTCGGTCAGATCTATAAAGAAGAAGACGAAGGCCAGTACCGCGGCGGCCCGGCGTATTACATCGAAAAGGCCATGGGCCAGAAATGGTATGCGTGGATCTTCGCGATCACGACGATCATTGCCGTCGGTCTGCTGCTGCCAACCGTGCAGTCCAACAGCATCGGCAATGCTGCCGACCTGGCTTTCGGCGGCACCGGCGTGCTCGAGACCGCTCTTGGCAGTGTCACCTATACGAAACTCGTCACCGCTGTCATTGTCGTCACCGTTCTTGGCATCATCATCTTCGGCGGTGTAAAGCGTATCGCGCATGTAACGCAGGTTGTCGTGCCGTTCATGGCGCTTGGCTACATATTGATGGCACTCGTCATCATTGGGATGCACATCTCGGAGCTACCGCGCGTTTTCATGCTGATCGTCACGGATGCATTCACACCAATGGCGGGAATCGGCGCCGCTATCGGCTGGGGCGTGAAACGAGGTGTGTATTCGAATGAAGCCGGCCAGGGAACAGGACCGCACGCTGCCGCGGCATCGGAAGTTCAACATCCGGCGCAGCAGGGACTCGTACAGGCGTTCTCGGTCTACGTCGACACGCTGTTCGTTTGCACGGCGACGGCATTCATGATTCTGATCACGAACCAGTACTACGTAACGGGATTGGAGTCGGCCGTCAGCGGCGGCACGATGCCGACTGACGTACTCGCGAACAGCCCGGCATTCACCCAGTATGCTCTTGAAAGCGTCATGGGCGGCTTCGGCAAAACGTTTGTGGCGGTTGCGCTGTTCTTCTTCGCGTTTACGACGCTGCTTGCTTACTACTATATTGCCGAAACCAACGTCGCCTACATCCGGCGGTCATTCAAGATCCCTCACGAGATCAAGATCCTGAAGATTCTGCTGCTCGGGTCCGTATTCTATGGCACCGTCCGCACCGCCGACCTCGCCTGGGGCCTCGGTGACATCGGTGTCGGCGTCATGGCGTGGCTGAATATCATCGGCATTCTGATTCTGTTCTTCATGGGCAAACCCGCTCTCAAAGCGCTCAAGGACTACGAAGCGCAGCGCAAGGCCGGCGTCAAGGAATACTCGTTCGATCCCGGAAGCCCTGGGCATCAAGAACGCCGACTTCTGGAAGAAATAGCGCAGGAGTCCGCCCCTTTGGTGTAAACGGCCCGCGGTTACGCGAGCGGCCGCTCAACACGTTTGAATAATGATCTTGCGACGGGCGGCTATCGGCCAGAAGCCGACCTCTGTCCCACACAAAAAAACCCCGCGCTGGGCGGGGCTTTTCGAGATAGTTTTTGATTCAGAATTTCTTTCTACGTCTCGCCAATCCCATTCCGAACAGACCAATCCCTAAGAGTGCGAGCGTGCCGGGTTCGGGAACGGATACCGAGCTTACGTCGAACAATGTCCTCAATCCGCCATTATCAGCGCCAGTACCAAAAGTGGTGTTGTCATATGCGCGAGAGTAAACCGAGGTACTCCCTACCGCCTGGGAATAACCGAACGGGCCGGCTTGGTTCTCAATTGAGATATCGACGAGAAGGTTGTTAATACCATCGTAAAAGTAATCGGTGATATCGAAGATCAGGCTGAACAATTCAGCGCCGCCTACGACAACTTGTGAAAAACCAATCTCAGATAGCACCACGGTCTCGGTGCCAGTGACATTGTTGACCAATACATCAGACAGCGAGCCCACCGCCGCAGTTGTGCTACTAAGCGTTATGATGATATCTGCGCTATACGTGCCGTCGAGTTCAGGGGAGAACGCGATTGAGTTAATAGTCGTGGCTCCCCCGAATAAGTCTGCTGAATACACCTGTTGATAGCGCCCGGGTCCGGCGCCACCGCCGAACGGGATAACGTTATAACCTGCATGCGCTCCATTCTCCGCGAGAATCGGGTCTGCATTCACCGCGAAAGGCATTGTCACGATAAACGCTGCAATTATCAGTCTGATTTGTCGCATGGTCGTGCTCCCCGAAAATAGTTCTTTTCCCTAAAAAATATGCAATTTTCTTGCCGGTTTACCGAATAGCTTAAGAATCAAGGGATTAGAGCTGCACCGATATGGAGCAGGCACTATTCTGTAAAGAACTTCGACATAATCTGTGTCCGGTACGGTTCGCTATGGGTCGTTTGCGGCCTTGTCGCCAACCCGGTGCGAGCCACTATCCCGGTCGCCCAAATCCCGTCGCAGGTCAAAACCAATCCATTTCCTGCAAAGTTGTGGTGGTCTCGAATTTCAACGCAGACAATCGAGAGCGTATGCCGTCGCTGCAAAACAGGACCGAAAAAAAGCCCGCGCAGTCGCGGGCTTGAATATTATTCACGGGCCGAGACTTGCCTGGCAGCACCTGTGAACACGTAGATTGTTATGGCGCTCCGCCTTGGCAAGACATCAGGGCAAGAGCGGACTACAGACGTCATTAACCGCGATCAATAGAGATTCGCCGCTATTGCAGCTACTCCGTAGTCGATCACATCGTCGCGGCATACGCTGAGCTCAGCCTCACTTTATCTCGCGCACGTTTCCAGGAGGACCAAATGCTGGAACAGCCTGACAGATCGGCTGAGGCGGATCTTGTGTCGTGCGAATAGCGTTGACTACTGGTATCTGGGGTAACTGGCAGAACTGCCTGAAAAGTAGCTGTATCTCCTGGGCACTTGAACACCCGCTTGTTACACACAGCCCATTCTGTAGCTATAGGAACATCAGTCAGGTAATCACAAGGACAGGTTACCGGCGGTGTTATCCAGGGCGCATCTTCTCCCGTGACGCTCCTGTAGTTTTCCTCAATCCTCATACAGGCCGTCGGGTTTCCGGTACCATCGGCACAGCCGGCCGCCACACCGCCTCGGCACAGTCCCCAAGCTGCACCCGACAAGCCATCGCAAATCGAGAAATCCGGCGGATCGGCACTCGCCGGTGTGATAAACGTGCAGTAGATCAGCGCTGTACCAATAATTTTTCCCAACCATGTCAGTTTCATGATTCGTCTCCTGCAGATATTGGATGGACCGACAGCAGCCCGGCGATCTTGGGGTCCTTCGGGAGGTCTTCCATGGCTTCTCGGAGGAAGCGAGGACCCGTGGCTTTGCGTCCCTGACTTTGGTCAGGTTTGCTCTTATCGGATGTAACTGCACTTTATGTGCCGACAGGAGAATGGCGTCAATTCCGGGATATACCTAGAACGATCGGCTTTGGGTCGGTTGCGAGAAGATCCCCGCCAACTGCATGGCGGGGATCAGGATCGAGAAACAGCCCAAATCAAAAAGCTGGTTTACGTACTTGGAAAATGTACCAGGAGCGTTGGTTATCGTCGCACCTCAACGGTTACAGTTTGTTGCGTCGTGTTGCCGCTCGCATCTGTGGCTTCATAGACAATGCTGTAAACGCGACCACCGTTTTCGCCCTGTCGCTCCATGCGCAAATTAAAAGCCCGATCATCGGTGCCAATATCGGCGTTCTGGATGTCATTTTCCGTATCGCCATCACCCAAACCGTTATCTGGCTCACTGCTGGTGATAGAAATCAAACGAACTTGAGGGTCGGGATCGCATTCATCTGTGGTCACTATGTCGGCACTGATGTCCGCCAGTTTGTGGTTCGGCGGCCACAATAGATTTGGCGTAACAATTACACTCAATTGCGGTGGAATGATGTCGAGTACCTCGACCTCAGCAGCCGCACCGAGCACAAATGCATTGTCGGCAAAATCCTTAAAGATCAGATCACCTGACGTTTCCAATGTCTGCGGACAGGCATCAGCAGCAATGAAAAAACTGATACTCGGCGTCTGCTCCTGGCCGATTTGCAACACATCGAGATCGAAAGATGCCGTGGCACCAAATGGCGACTCAAGCACTGCCTCTGCTTGTGTTCCAGGACCCCTGCCGCTGTTCAGAATATGCGCTGTCGCGGTCACAGTTTCACCCGGCAACGCGGTCGCAGGTGCGGCAATATCGAATGCGACTGAAGGAGCGAATTGTATCGTCACGCTTCGTCTGACCTCGTCAAAAATCTCGGCATCCTGTTCATCCTGAACGGGATCCGCGATGCCGTTGACAAAAGTGCCCACATTCTGAAAGGAATAGACGACATTTGACCAGTCGTCGAAACCGGCCAGAATTTCCGCATTACCGCCGGCATTATTGATGTCTGCCTGAACATTCGCATTGTTGGGCGGGACGCAATTGGTAACCCCGGAAATCGCAGCGATCGCATCCCAATTCATTGGGCCGAAGAATCCGGCACCATTATCGATACCGAGGCACTCGTCGAGACTCGCTTCGTTAAGTGACCCGGCAACCGTCTGCGGTAACACTGTCGTAGAGAACGTGCATCCGCCCGGGAAAGCGCCACCCCCTGCTGCGGATGTGGGCACGGCACATGCCTGCCAGCCAAAGCGGTAATTCATCACACTCAGGTAATTCGGCTTTCTGTTTATGTTATCGCCACCACCGTGCCTCAGGTTCAGCGTATGGCCAAACTCGTGCATGAACGTACCAGCCTGGTCGCCGCGCGAGCCCAGTGAGAATCCACCGTCTTCGTCAACGCCGATATCCCCGAATCCGCACGCGATCCCGTCATTATTTGTATCGGTACCGGCCACGCAGTCACCGTCATTATCGATCGAATCCTGAGGGTCTTCGTCAACGCCGATATCCCCGAACCCACAGGCTATCCCGTCACCATTTGTATCGGTACCGGCCACGCAGTCACCGTCCTCGTCAAGTCCGTTAGCTGCCGACATGGCCCAGCAACCTGTGTCGCTTGTGCCATCACCATCACGATCGCGTCTGCCACCTAAAGTGATCAGAAAGTCATTGGCAGTAAAGCCCTCTGCCCAGCCGCTTGTACAATCATTGACCGCGCGGCGAGCATTGGTCTGATGCCCAAATATTGCGTATCTGTATGCGAACCGACGGTCATTATCGAAGTTGGCAATTTTCAAAGCGTAAAAACTCGTTCCGGGCCTACCGGTCGCGCCATCCCAATCGATAATTGCATTACCTGATTCGTCGATTTGATCGCCACCACCGCCAAGATCACCGACCACCCCGGTCACCCCGCCGGCACCGAGCACTGTCGTCACACCTGCGCCATACAATGTCCCCACATCCAAATGCAACTGAATACCCGTCGTACCGTCCCCGGCGTTGTTGACCGGAGCGTTGGCAAACGCTGTGACTACATCGATCATGGCATTCTGCTGTGGACAGTGTGAGTGATCTTGTGGATCAGTTGTCGAGCCGTTGCCATTGCCATCACTAACCAGGCAATCGACTTCTACATACAGGTCCTTGCGCAGAGGATCTGCGCCCGCCAACGTAATTTCCGCAGCACCGTCACCGTTGGTATCAATGCCGATAGTTTCCCAATCGTCCCAGAGTCCATCACCGTCAGAATCCTGCTGGACCCGAAAAACAACAATCAGGTCATCGAAATCGTTATCACCAAGATTCTCCAGATCCTCCCAGCTCAGGCGCCAGGCATTAGTAGCAAAATTGACAGTTCGCAGATGATCATCGCCATCAGAGTTACTGGCTGGATTGCTTGACCAGACGAACTCACAGGCATCATCAGCATCCGTTTGAGCGCACATTCCGAATTCGAATGTAGTTCCTGCCGCAAAATTATCGATAACTCCTGGCGTCGTCGAATCGGCGTCGAGATCAACCCGACAACCTCGCTGTGACGTCTCTTCACTCAGGACATGCAGACCGCCCAGACCCACGGCCGGTTCCAGTTGGCAACCCGAGAATGCGATAGCAAGACCGCCCGGGGCATTGATGGACATCGTATTGTTAAAGCTCGCAAAAGACGCAATCAATTCAACCGACACACGTCCCTCACTCGGAATCGTCAAGTTGGCCGCATGCAGGGTCGGAAACAGGCCAACAAGTAATAATGCAAGTAATCTCCTGTCGATGTTCATAGCATCCCCTTTTATTACCTGGTTTGGTTTTATTCACTTCGCGACGTAGACGAACGGTCAGACTGCCCGAAATACAATCTGATCAATGTCCCTTCTGGGCTCCGGCAATCTCCTTATTTATTTTGCAGCCGTGATTGAAGCTCGGACATCCTGGGTCCTTCGGGGGAGTCGTCCATGGCTTCACGGAGGAAGCGAGACCCGTCACTTTGCGCCCCTGACTTTCGTCAGGTTTGCTTTTTTCAACCAGAGAACTGTGACAGATCGGGAGAAGCCGTCAATTCTGGGATGTACCTAGAAAGATCGGCTTTGGGTCGGTTGCAGCCTGTCGCCAGCCTGACAAGCAACTGGCTGCTCGTTAGCCTGCACCGGACACCCAGGATCCAAATGTCGTGCACTCGACAGGAAAGGTCGTCGCCCGCCACCTACGTCCCGTGGGGCAGGCGACCTCCTAACGGTTCACGTAATTCAGTGCACGCTTGTCTGCAGCGAGCGCAGCTTCGTGAATTGCCTCAGCCAGGCTCGGGTGCGCATGAATCGTCCGCTGCAGGTCTTCGGTGCTGGCCGAGAACTCCAGCGCGAGCACGGCCTCTGCAATGAGTTCGCCGGCCATCGGGCCAACAATGTGCACGCCGAGAACTTCGTCATCGTCCGATGCGGCAATGACTTTCACCATGCCGCTGGTCTGTTCCAGCGCCTTCGCCCGGCCGTTCGCCGCAAACGGGAATGATCCGGTCTTGTAGGGACGGCCACTCGCTTTCACTTCTTCTTCGGTCTTGCCGACCCAGGCGATTTCGGGCGCCGTGTAAATAACCGATGGGATGACGTCGTAATTGACCTCGGCGAGTTCGCCTGCAATCAGATCGGCAACCATGACGCCCTCTTCCGATGCTTTGTGGGCGAGCATTGGCCCGCGCACTGAATCGCCGATTGCGTAGACGCCTTTGACCCGCGTCCTGCACTCCTCATCGACGACGATGAACCCTCTGTCATCCAGTTGAATCCCCGAGTCCTCTGCCAGCAGGCCGTCGGTAAAGGGCCGGCGGCCGACCGCGACTATGAGCTTGTCGACCTCGAGTGTCTGGGCGCCCGACTTGTCCTCATACTCGACAGTCACGCCGTTCTTGCCGGTCTTTGCCGCCGTCATTTTGGCGCCGAGCCGGATATCGAGCCCCTGTTTCTTGAAATCCTGTGCGGCGACCTTCGCGACATCGCGATCCGCCATGAACAGGAAGTCATCCATCGCTTCGATTATGGTCACTTTCGATCCGAGCCGCGCCCAGACGCTGCCAAGCTCGAGCCCGATGACGCCTGCGCCGATTACGCCGAGCGTCGCAGGTACGGCGTCGAACTCGAGCGCATCCCAGGAATCGACGATTTTTTCGCCGTCGAACGGTGCGACCCCGAGCTCAATGGGCGCCGATCCCGAGGCGAGAATAACGTGTGTCGCGTCAATCGTTTCGACCTCGCCGTCAACCGGCGTGAACTCGACTTTCCTGCCGGCCAGAAGCTTGCCGTGGCCAACGAGGCCATCGACTTTGTTCGCCTTGAAAAGTCCCGCGATACCGCCGGTCAGCTGCCGCACGATGCTCGCGCGCCGTTTTTGCATGGCCGCAATGTCCATACCGACATCACCGGTCGTTATGCCGTGTTTTTTGAACTCATGCTGCGCCCGGTGATAAAGCTCGGACGATTCGAGCAGCGCCTTCGACGGGATGCATCCCGCGTTGAGGCAGGTGCCGCCGAACGCGTTCTTGCCGTCGAAGTTCTTCCACTCATCGATGCACGCAACGCTCATGCCGTGCTGTGCTGCGCGAATGGCGGCGATGTATCCAGCGGGGCCGGCGCCGATGACGACTACGTCATAGTTCTTGCTCATATGTACCTTTTCTGCTGTGCGACGCGTGTGTTTTAGATTTGAATCAACAGGCGACCGGGATCTTCGAGCAGTTCCTTGATCGTGACAAGAAACTGCACGGAATCCTTGCCGTCAATAATACGGTGATCGTACGTCAACGCCAGATACATCATCGGACGCACGACTATTTCGTCGTCGACGACCATCGGTCGTTTCAGAATATTGTGCATACCCAGTATCGCGCTTTGCGGCTGATTCAGGATGGGTGTCGACATCATCGAGCCGAAAATGCCGCCATTGGTAATCGTGAACGTGCCGCCGGTCAGATCTTCCATGCCAATTGTGCCGGCCTGCGCCCGCTTAGCGATTTCACCGAGCTCCCGTTCGAACTCGGCAAAACTCATCTGATCGACGTCGCGAAGAACCGGCACCATGAGCCCGCGCTCTGTCGAAACAGCGATGCCGATGTCATAGTAATTGTGATAGATAACGTCGGTTCCCTCGATGGACGCATTGACCACCGGGAACCTCTTCAATGCCTCGGTCGCGGCTTTGGCAAAAAACGACATGAACCCGAGCCGCACGCCGTGTTCTTTTTCAAACGAATCGCGATAGCGGCTACGCAGTGACATGACTTTGGTGAGGTCGACCTCATTGAAGGTCGTCAACATTGCCGCGGTTTGCTGGGCTTCAATGAGACGCTCGGCGATACGCGCGCGCAGGCGCGTCATTGGCACGCGCTGCTCAGTACGCTCGAGAGCAATGACTTCGCCCGTGTCAACAACCGCCGGCGCCGGGTCACCCGGCGTCACGTTACTGCTGTCGTCCGATTTCAAAAATGCAAGCACGTCGGCCTTCGTAATGCGCCCGTCTTTGCCGGTACCGATCACCATCGTCTCATCGAGATCGTGTTCATCGAGCAAACGCCTTACCGCCGGACTGGTCTTGATCGGTTTGCTTTCATCTCTGGTTTGCGGCTCCGGCGCTTTGACATCAGCTTTTGCAGTCGCGGGCTCGGCGGCAGCCGTAGCCACTTCGCCTTCCTCGAGAATGGCCAGCACGTCTCCGGCCGTTACGGTCGCTCCATCGTTGACCTTGATCTCCAACAGGACGCCTGCCGACGGAGCTGGTACTTCCAACACGACTTTATCGGTCTCGAGGTCTACAAGATTTTCGTCGCGGGCTACCGATTCACCGACTTTCTTGTGCCATGCGACGAGCGTCGCATCGCTAACCGATTCGGGCAAAGGTGGGACTTTGATCTCGATACTCATTTGGGCTTCCGTTTTGTCTTCCTGGGCTTCGCTGACTTGCTGGCTTTTTTCTCTATGTCCAGCGCAGCTTCGACCAACGCCTGCTGCTGCTGCAAGTGAATCTTGAAAACTCCGGACGCAGGCGCTGCGGCCCCCGGCCGGCCAGCATAATACAGCTGCTGATGATCCTGCAGCGGTTCTTGCAACCTGTGCCGAATCTGATACCAGGCGCCCTGATTCTGCGGTTCTTCCTGACACCAGATAATCTCTTCAACGTGACTGTACTGCTTTAGCAGTGCCGCATATTCAGGAATCGGGAACGGATATAACTGTTCGATGCGGACGAGCGCGATGTCGTCAATTCCATGAACCTGCCGGGCTTCGAGCAAGTCGTAATAGACTTTGCCGCTACAAAAAACGACGCGCCGCGTCTTTTTCGCTGCGATATTTTCGACCTCGGGAATGACAAGCTCGAATTCTCCCGCCGAAAGCGACGTCAACGGTGATACCGCCATTTTGTGGCGCAGCAGGCTCTTCGGTGTCATGACAATTAACGGCGCGCGATACGGACGAACCATCTGCCGCCGCAGCATGTGAAACATCTGCGCCGGTGTCGACGGCACACACACTTGCAGATTGTGCTCAGCACACAGCTGCAGGAAGCGTTCGAGGCGTGCCGAAGAATGTTCCGGTCCCTGCCCTTCGTAGCCGTGCGGCAAGAACAGCGTCAGGCCACAAAGGCGGCCCCATTTCGCATCGCCGGAGCTTATGAACTGGTCGATGACCACCTGTGCGCCGTTAACAAAGTCACCAAACTGACCTTCCCAGATCACGAGCGTGTTCGGCTCGGTTGTCGCATACCCGTACTCGAAACCGAGCACGGCCTCTTCGGATAACAAAGAGTCAATTACGCGAAAAGCATCAGGGCGATCGGCAAGCTGTGCAAGCGGTATATATTCGCGGTTGTTCACCTGATTGTGCAATACGGCATGGCGATGAAAAAAAGTGCCGCGTCCGCAGTCCTGACCCACGAGCCGGCAGTCGAAATCGTCACGGATCAGCGCTGCATACGCCATCG
>CAVQDJ010000009.1:0-32484 GCA_963711285.1 uncultured Gammaproteobacteria bacterium
GGCTCGAATTCCAGCACGTGTCATTCCGTTACCCGGGCGCGACCGGAAACGCGCTGACAGATGTCAGCTTTCAGATCTCCCCGGGCGAGAGTCTGGCTCTCGTCGGCGAAAACGGCTCGGGCAAGACGACCCTGATCAAACTGCTGACCAAACTCTACAATCCGACCGACGGTAAGATCCTGCTCGACGGATTGGACCTGAGGCAATGGGACGTGGAAGCCCTGCGCCAGCGCATTGGCGTCATCTTTCAGGACTTTGGCCGTTACCAGTTCTCGGTCGGCGAAAACATCGGTGCCGGGGACGTGCGGCATATCGACGACGCGGAGCGCTGGAGCAAGGCCGCCAAAACCGGGATGGCCGCGCCCTTCATCGAGGACATGCCCGAGGGCTATGAAACGCAATTGGGCCGCTGGTTCAAAGGCGGCCGAGAGTTATCAGGCGGACAGTGGCAGAAGATCGCACTCTCGCGAGCGTTCATGCGCACTGACGCCGACATCCTGGTGCTCGATGAGCCAACTGCAGCAATGGACGCCGCCTCGGAGGCCGCGATCTTCGATCATTTTCAATCCGAGAGTCACAACAAGATGACGATCCTGATCTCGCACCGTTTCTCGACGGTACGTGCCGCTGACCGGATCATCGTTATTCATGATGGTGAGATCCTGGAACACGGCAACCACGAGAGTTTGCTCGCGGAGAACGGGCAGTATGCGCATCTCTTTAAGCTGCAGGCGAAGGGGTATCAGTAGCTGTGGGGTGGGAATTGTAGAGGTGGGACATGCTAGCAGACAGGCTCGAACAGCACACTGGACCGACACACGGATTTTCAGTCGGCCACGAAGGCAGTCTACCGAATCAGGGCTCGTAGCTGTTCGATCTTGGCGCTCGGCGTAGCCGCTTCTCGTTTTAGATCAACATATACTCTGCGAAACAAAACCGCCGCGTATCACTCTAAACTACAGGCTGCACCCGAGCCGCTTGTAGGTGATAATTGCACCCATGATCTCATTCGTATCAGAACTCAGGCGCCGCAACGTATTGCGCGTTGCGGCCGCCTATGCCGTGGTCGCCTGGATCATTATCGAGGCGGGCTCGGTGCTGTTGCCCACGTTCGGGGCGTCGGAATCGGCGTTTCAGACCTACGTCATTGTGGTCGTGGCGGGTTTTGTCGCGTCGCTGGTATTGGCCTGGGTCTTCGAGCTCACGCCCGAAGGGGTCAAGCTCGAGAAGAACGTCGATCGGGCAGAGTCGATAACGCCGCGGACCGGCCGAAAACTGGACTTCATCTTCATCGCATTGCTCGTAATTGCGCTCGGAGTATCCGTCAGTTTGAATGTCACCGGCATGCGGGATGCACAAGTGGCACCGCTGGCGGCCGTCGACCGCTTATCGATCGCCGTCTTGCCCTTCACGAGTCGCAGCACGGACCCGGAAAACCAGTTGTTTGCCGATGGCATCCATGACGACTTGCTGACCCGCCTTGCCAACATTGCAGCGCTGAAGGTGATCTCCCGCACATCGATGATGGAATATCGGGACACCACCAAGAACCTGCGGCAAGTCGGTGAAGAGCTCGGCGTCGGGACGGTCCTCGAAGGTGCCGTGCAACGGGTGGGCGACAGCGTACGAATCAGTGCGCAGCTCATTGATGCGTCGACCGACGAACATATCTGGGCGAAGTCCTATGACCGGCAACTCAGTACGGTCAATTTGTTTGCGATACAGAGCGAGATTTCGGCAGAGATTACGCGGGCGCTGCGAGCGACGCTCACCGACGAAGAACAGTTGCGTCTGGCGAATATACCCACCAACAGTCTGGCCGCCTACAACCTCTACACGCAGGGCCGTGACAACCTCTACAAGCGGCGTCTCGACACCCTGTTAAAGGCGCGCGAGCAGTTCGAAGCGGCCATCGCACTGGACCCGGATTATGCTGACGCCTACGCAGGTCTCGCCGACAGCGTGCTGCTTCTGCTGAACAATCATCAGGCGATCTCGCCGGATGAAGCATTCGCTGTCGCCGGGACATCGCTCGACAAAGCGCTCTCGCTTAATCCCGATCTGTCGGACGCGCACGCCTCTCTCGGCCTTCTGAAGCACAAGAAGTGGGAAGAAACCCGCACGGGTGCCGGGCTCGAGGAAGCCGCGGCCTACTTCGTCTCAGCGTTGGAGCTCAACCCGAACAATGCGACCGCCTATATGTGGTTTGGCTCCATCCGCGCAGCACAGCAGCGAATTGAGGAGGCAATTGAACTCTTTGCATGAATCGCTTCGCGTAGACCCGCTGGGCAAGATTCCTTATGCCAATCTTCCGGGTCTGTATGCACAGCGTGGCCAGAATGACGAAGCGCTCGACTTGTATGTCAAGGCGGTCGAGATTCATCCCCAATGGCCGACGGCTTACCAGAATCTGGCGCAGCATTTGCAAGGCCTCGGTCGCATGGACGAGGCGGTCGCCTGGGGAATGAAGGGTCAGGAACTGAGTATCGATCCGGTCGGCGGTGCATCGATGGTTGGTGCGTATATCGAGTTCGGCGACTACGACAAGATCGCCGAGCTCTTTGCCGGCGTAACACCCGGCCATCCGATGTACGAGGTTGGCCTCGGCATGGAGAAGGTATTTCAAGGCGATTTCGCGGGCGCGGTCGAAATCATTGAGAACACGATTGAGGGCGTCGAGCACCCCAGGCAGTTTCAATTGAGTCTGATTGCCGCTTTTGCAGTGTTTGCCGGCGACTTCGACAAAGCGCGCGTGTATGCCGAGCTTCACGATCCTGAGTTTGCGGCGGATGCGGACCCGGAGGTCGATGCGTTCAACGTGGCCAATCTGATTCGCTACGCGTTTATTCTGCAAAACCTCGGCGAGAATCAGCGCGCGGACACGCTGCTCGCAACGGCGTTGAATGTCGTTCGAACGTTGCCCCGGATCGGGCTCGCCGGGCACGGCATACGCGATGTGCAAATCCTGGCCTTGCAGGGCAAGACTCTTGAGGCACTTGCCGCGTTCCGTGACGCGATCGATGAAGGATTCCGGGGCACCGTCTCCTCGAACGGCTGGCCTCTGGCGGTCGATCCCTACCTGAATTCGCTACGCGGTCAACCCGGGTTCCAGGCGATGGTCAGCGAACTCGACGATGCGGTCACGGCAATGCAACAGCGCCTTGCCCAGGTCGAGCAAAGCGGCAACTGGGATGAGCTCAGGGCGCTCGTCGAACGTACCTGATCGGAGGAATAGTCCCGATGGAATCTCCGGCCATATGCCCGGTTCATTTTGATAGGCTGACTAAATGGACTGAGCAGTCATATTGGACAACCACGGACTGGCCCGTGATCGCATTGCGGCAGCAGAGCGCGGCAACGAACGATCTATACTGGGTCGGGTTTGCAATCGGCATTAGACTGAAAAACAGCGTTTGTATATTGAGCATTCTATCCGTCACCGAGGCTCGACATGGATCTCACTGATCTCATTCAGCGCATACCGAAGGCAGAATTGCATCTGCATATTGAGGGGACTCTCGAGCCCGAGTTGATGATGATGCTTGCCGACAGGAACGGGGTCGAGTTGCCTTACTCCAGCGTCGAAGAGATTCGCGAGGCGTACAATTTTTCCAGCCTGCAGTCGTTTTTGGACATCTACTATGCCGGTGCGCGGGTGCTTAAGGAGCCGCAGGATTTCTACGACCTGACCTGGGCGTATCTTGAACGGTCGGCGGACGACAACGTGCGCCATGTCGAGATCTTCTTCGATCCACAGACGCACACGGAACGTGGTGTCAAATTCGCCGCGATCCTGGACGGCATACACGGCGCGTTGCAAGATGGTGAGTCAAGACTGGGCATCACATTCCGGCTCATCCTGTGCTTCCTGAGGCACCTGAATGCGAGTGAGGCGATGGCGACGCTGGAAGAAGCTCTTGCCGCCAAAGACAAGATTCATGCTGTGGGCCTGGATTCGTCCGAGGTCGGACATCCACCGTCCAAGTTTACGGAGGTCTTCGAGCGCGCCAGGAGCGAAGGCTTTCTGACAGTCGCCCACGCAGGCGAGGAAGGGCCGCCCGAGTACATATGGGAAGCGCTGGATCTGCTCAAGGTCAAGCGAATCGATCACGGCGTACGCTGCCTCGAGGATCCCACACTCGTCGAGCGACTAGTCAAAGAGAACGTTCCGCTCACGGTTTGCCCGCTGTCCAACGTCAAGCTACGAGTATTTGACACCCTGGAGCAGCACAATCTCAGAGAGCTATTAGACAAAGGACTGTGCGCTACGATCAATTCCGACGACCCGGCTTATTTCGGTGGGTACATCGGTGAAAATTTTGTTCGCACGCAGCAGGCACTTGACCTCGATAAAGCCGAGATCCTTACGCTGGCAAAGAATGCGTTCATCGCGAGCTTTCTCAGCGATTCGGACAAAACACCGCACATTGCCGCGATCAACAACATTGCAAAGTCGGCTTCGCGAGAATGACGGCAAAGTTTCTTCCAAGGCACAAGTTTTTTTGCAAGGGAAATCTGGTGGCCAGGGGCGCACCGATCGACGAAGCGAATCGAATTGTTACACAAGCCCGGTTGCCGGCATCCACTGGATGCCGCAGAGTAGCGGGCTATGTCAGACACTCCGATAGAAATTCAGCTCAAGGGCCTTGGCCGTCACTTTCGCGAGGGCGAGCGCAAGCACGTCGTGCTCGATGGTGTCGATCTTGATATCCGTCGCGGCGAGACCGTAGCGCTGCGTGGCCGCAGCGGCTCGGGCAAGTCGACGCTCCTGAACCTTGTCGGCGGGATCGACGCGCCCGATACGGGTCGGGTGACCGTTGCCGGCATGGAATTGACGGGAATGAGCGAACGCGATCGCACGCTTTTCCGTCGCAAACACATCGGCTTCGTTTACCAGGCTTTCAACCTCGTGCCGACCCTGAACGTCGCTGACAACGTGCGCCTTGTTCTGGAGCTGAACAAGGTGCCCTCCGCGGAGGCGACGTCGCGCGTCGATGAGTTGCTCGAGGCCGTCGGGCTCGCCGATCGCGCCGACAGCTACCCCGACGTGCTCTCGGGCGGCGAGCAGCAGCGCGTTGCAATCGCACGAGCGCTTGCCCACGAGCCGGCCGTACTGCTGGCTGACGAGCCCACGGGCAACCTCGATGACGCGACGGCCGCGGGCGTGCTCGAGCTCCTGGACAAACTCGTGCGCGGGAGCGGGCGCACGATGCTGATCGCGACGCACAGTCAGCACGTCGCCTCGCATTGCGACCGCGTCCTCGAACTGCACAACGGCCGGATCGAGGAAACGACAAGCCAGTCCCGATGATCCCGGTCACCTACCGCGCAAGTTTTTCCTACCTGCTCCGACATCCGTGGCAGTTGGCGTTGTCAGTGCTCGGCATCGCCGTCGGTGTGGCCGTGATTGTTGCAGTTGATCTTGCGAACGCGAGTGCCCGCAACGCCTTTTTGTTGTCGATGGATGCAATTACGGGAGAGGCAACGCATCAGATCATCGGCGGGCCGCGCGGCGTAAGCGAGGATGTCTACACCAGCCTCCGGGTCGAGCATGGAATGCGCGCGATCGCTCCCGTGCTCGAGGGCACGGTCACGGTCGACGGCGCGTCGCACACGCTGCTCGGCATCGACCTCTTCGCCGAGCAGGAAATCCGCAGCTTCACGGGCATGGCAACGCCTGACGACGCCGAAGTATCCGATGACGAGTCCTTGTTCGCCGGCTTCCTCGTCACACCCGGTGTGGTCACGACCTCGGCGCGGACGGCCGAAGACCTGGGTCTTGCCAAAGGCGACACGTTCGCGGTGGTCGTGGGCGGGCGCACACATCCGGCGGCACTGCTCGCGGTCTTTGCCAATGATGACAGCGGCAGCCTCGATCGCCTGCTCATTAGCGACATCGCAACGGCGCAGGAATGGCTGGGCCAGGTCGGCTGGCTGAGCCGCATCGACGTGCGCATCCCTGACGGTGACGACGTGTCCCTCGCCGCACTCGAGGCCGCCCTGCCCGACGGCACGCAACTGCTCTCCGCATCCGGCCGCACGCGCTCGACCGCAGAGATGAGCCGGGCGTTCATGACCAACCTGACGGCCATGAGCTTGCTGGCGCTGCTCGTCGGGCTGTTTCTGATCTTTAACAGTGTGAATTTCTCGGTGCTGCAGCGGCGCAATCTCATCGGCGTGTTGCGGGCGCTGGGCCTGACGCGCCGGCAGCTGCTCGCGATGATACTCGTGGAGGCCGGCGTGCTGGGCACGCTGGCAGCCGGGCTCGGCGTCATCCTCGGCATCGTGCTCGGCGAACAGCTGCTGGAGCTGGTGTCGCGCACGATCAATGATCTCTATTTCCGCGTCAGCGTGACGAGTGTCAGTATCGGGTCGTTTTCGATCGTCAAAGGCCTCGTCGCCGGGATCGGCGTGGCGCTCGTGGCGGCGGCATTCCCGGCGATCGAAGCAACGTCGTATACGCCGCGGCTCGCGCTCACGCGCTCCGTCGCTCGAGCACCGGGCACGGCATGCGCTGCCATTGATGACGCTGGCCGGCCTCGTGGTCATGGCCGCGGCCGCCGTGCTGATTCTGATTTCGGGCACCGACCTCGTCGCCGGGCTCGCCGCCGTGTTCCTGTTGATTTTCGGCTTCGCGCTCTGCGTGCCGCTGTTCGTCAAGATTTGCTCGAACCTCACCGCACCGCTGGCCGAAAAACTCGGCGGCACATCCATGCGCATGGCCGTGGCCGGAATCGCTGCGGGGCTGTCGCGCACCGGTGTCGCGATTGTGGCGCTGGCGGTCGCGGTCTCGGCGACGATCGGCGTCAGCATCATGGTCGACAGCTTTCGCGGTTCGGTCAGCGCGTGGCTGGAGCAGACGCTGCAAGCCGATGTTTACACCGGCGTGCAGCGCGGCGCGATGGACCCGGCGCTGATCGAGGCCATCCGCGACATCGACGGCGTCGTGGATCTGAGCACCCGCAAGCGCGCCTGGGTCGAGGATGCGAGCGGGCGCACGCAGTTGCGTGTATTCGACATGCCGCCCGAGAGCTACGCGGGCGCGGAGCTGCTCGATGCCGAACCGGCCGAGGCCTGGGCTGCGTGGGAAGCGCGTGATGCCGTATTCGTCTCCGAGCCGTATGCTTACCAGAACGGCGTCGGCGCCGGCAGCGTCATCACGCTGCCCACCGACGACGGGCCGCGCGAGTTCGCGGTCGCGGCCACGTTCCAGAGTTACGACATCAATGCGAGCGGCATCATGATGAGCCGCGCAACCTACGCACGCCATTACGCTGACGACAGCGTCGACTCGCTGGGCGTGTATCTTGCGCAGGGCATCGAGGCTGATGCCATCGTGGCCGAGATCGAAGCGCTCAGCGATGGCGGGCAGCGGCTCTACGTGACGTCGAACGCGGGCTTGCGCGAGGTGTCGATGCGCATCTTCGATCAGACCTTCGTCATTACGGACGTCCTCTACTGGCTGACGCTCGGTGTCGCCTTCATCGGCATTCTCTCGGCGATGCTCGCTCTGCAGCTGGAGCGCGCCCGCGAGTTCGCCACACTGCGTGCGCTCGGCATGACGCCCGCGCAGGTCGGCGGCATGATCACGGCGCAGACGGGCGTGATCGGTCTTCTCAGCGGACTCGCCTCGGTCCCGCTCGGCGTCGTCATGGCCTATGTGCTGATCAAGGTCATCAACCGCCGCGCCTTCGGCTGGCAGATCGACATGAATCTCTCCCCCGACATCCTCGCGATCTCTGTCGCGTTCGCGGTCGGCGCCGCGTTGCTTGCGGGGCTCTACCCGGCCTGGCGCGCGGGGCAATCCCAGCCTGCGATCGCGATGCGGGAGGAATGAGATGAATCGCGTACTGACCGGTCTCGTTGCACTGCTCTTCGCAGCATTCGCCGTCGCCGATGAGGGCGAGCCGCCGTCGCAACTCGCCGATCTGCTCGGCGCCGAGGCCGACGCGGGTTTCGCGAAAGCGCTGGCGCCGCGCGAGTTCGTGTTCCCGGCCGATCATGGCCCGCATCCCGAGTTTCGTAACGAGTGGTGGTACGTCACGGGGAACCTCGATGATCAGGACGGCCGGCGCTTCGGCTTCGAACTGACGATCTTCCGCTTTGCGCTCGCGCCATCCGTTCCCGAGTCCGAGTCGCGATGGCGCACTAACCAGGTGTACATCGCACACCTCGCGATCACGCATGCCGAGGACGCGCGCTTCTACGTCGCGCAGCGCTACTCGCGCGGTGCCGCCGGCCTTGCCGGCGCCGGCGCCGCGCCGTTGCGCGTCTGGATCGATGACTGGTCGATTGCGCAGGACCCGGGTTCGGATGCCTGGCGCCTGCACGCAGCCGACGCCGATTTCGGTATCGACGTCGAACTGCGGGCCCTCGAGCCGCCCGTGCTGAACGGCATCGATGGTCTCTCGCAGAAGTCGGCCGACCCCGGCAACGCCTCGTACTATTACTCGATCACGCGGCTTGTTACGGACGGCAGCATACGCATCGGCGATCGTGAGTACACGGTGTCCGGTTTGTCCTGGCTCGACCGCGAATGGAGCACGAGTGCACTCGCTGCCGAGCAGGTCGGCTGGGACTGGTTCGCGCTGCAACTTTCCGACGGCAGCGACCTGATGTTCTATGGCCTGCGCAAGAACGACGGCACGCAGGACGCCGCCAGCGCGGGCACCTTCCGCAGCGCGAAGGGTGTCACCTCGCACCTCGCTGCCGATGATGTCGTGATCACCGTGCTCGACACCTGGGAGAGTCCGGAGGGCGGCAGCTACCCGTCCAAATGGCGTCTCGTCGTGCCGCGTTTTGGCATTGACGTTACTATCACGCCCGTGATGCCGAATCAGGAACTCTTTACGATCGTGCGCTACTGGGAAGGCGCCGTTGACGTCAACGGCACCGTCGATGATGCGGCCGTCAAAGGACGTGGTTACGTCGAGCTGACCGGGTACGCTCAGTGAAGCGGACCGGGCGGCACCGCCCGCTGGTCGCGGAATACGGTTGGCAATAGCGATGCCCTTCAGGCCGGCAGACGATACTCGACAGACTTGTCATTGACCGGACACTGAAACGCCAACAGATACGCGGTCAGTTGCAGGTCCACGCCGTCTTCTTCTCCCCTGCCGTACAGCCGATCGCCGATAACCGCGTGACCCAACTCGGCCAGGTGACGACGAACCTGATGTTTGCGCCCGGTCTCGATGCGAACATCTACCAGGGATCTTTCGCCTTCGGCACTCACCAGGGAAAACTCGCTGACCGCGTCTTTGCCGTCGATCGGCTGCTCCACCCGCAGCGGATCGGGCTGGCCGGAAAAGTCGCCCGCCACGAGCGCCCGGTAACGCTTCTCGACGCGACGCTCACGAAACAGCGCAGACAGCGCTGCCGCCATGCTCTTGGAGTGCGCAATCAAAATCAGTCCACTGGCCGCTCTGTCGAGTCGATGCACGATGAACGCCGGGCGCTGCGGTTGCAGATGCCGCTCGGCCCAACGGGTCACGGTGCAGTGGTCACCCCACTTCGACCCCTGGGATCGCAAGCCATACGGTTTGTGCCATACCGAATAGCCGCCGACGTCTGCGATCAGCGTTGGTTCAACCGGACTCTCTGCGAGAATCTTCGCATCGTAATAGAGGTGAACTTGATCACCGGCTCGCAATGCGCGCTTGGCACGACGCAGGCGCTTCGTATTGCGTCCCCGGGTTAGCCACACGGCTCCTTGCGTCATCGCGAGTTTGATTCGCTGTTTTGCAAGCCCGGTTTCCCGCTGCAACAGATCAACAGGGCCATCATCAGGTGATTCGACCCGCACGTGCGCTTTGAGATGGTCCGGGGAATCGCTCATGAGGTCCATTTGCCTGCTGACTATTAAGGAATGAATGTCGGCGTATCAGCGCTTACTTTGAAGTCTTCGGCCTGATTAGTACAGTTGCTTGCGTCAGGAACTGCGCCGACCACGGCCCCCTCTGATGACAGCTCGGCGGATGCCGCCGTTGCGGCCCGGCAAGCGGGATCTACCGACGCGCAGTTTCAGCAGGCGTTCAGCACGATATTTACGTTCGTCGAGGCGAAGGATTTGTAACTCGTTCTCGTTCCTCGCAAGGCAATTAACGTATCAATGGGCTAAACCCTGATCCAGCGCACACCCACTTCGTTTGGAATTCCGTACTCTCGTAGCAGTTCTGCGAGAGGACGCGCAAATGAGACTCACGATATTAGTCGCGCTGCTGGCGCTTGTGACCGGTTGCGGTGGGGTAACAGCCAAATCAAGGATGCATCCAGACGCTGCGCTCTATCCCGCGAAAGAAGGCAACATTTGTATGTTGGCAGGCTTGCCACCTTCAGGCATCAAGTATGAGGTGTTGGGGACAATCGTCGCCACAAAAAGATCTTACGGCTCTTCCTACGAATTATTTCCACCGATGGCGGCCGAGGCACGAAAATTCGGCGCCGATGCAGTCATGAATCTTCAAGCCAGCCAGAGATTCAAAGGTCCGTTGCCTTGGCGCGCAATCGCGCCGACAGGGAATGGACAGGCAATTCGACTGTTGCCGGAGTCACCGAAATTCGATTGTCAGCTTTCCGGCGGCAGAGTCGTCGGGCCTAACGGCCTTGTGATGGGAACAAGCAGCCCTGATGCTCTTTCGGCACAGTCTGTTCAGCAAAGTGAGAGCACTGCGGCGAAAGCAACCGACAGCGTCGACGCAAACTCCGAACCAGACTTATATTCCGAGCTGATGAAACTCGATGACCTCAGGAAAAAAGGAATCCTTACGCAGGCAGAGTTTGAGGCACAAAAGAAAAAATTGCTCGAGTCCAGCTAGCATCCGAGTGGGTCCGGTTCCGGATCCTGTTGTGTTTCTTCTGTAATTCGCAATGTGACTTATAGTCGAAAGACTATAACTGATTGTTCTTTTATTAAAAAAGTGCACAGCACCGCCCACTTATTTCCCGATCTTGTCCCTCACGGCGTTCGCAAATCGTTCCCCGTCTCCGTACTCATGTGGCAACACGAGGGCTAGCCAATTGTCTTCGTCCGCAGAGATTACCTGGTAGACGCTGAAATTCATCGCATCACCTTCTTGAATCAAAGTCACCGAGACAATCTCGTTATTCGCAATGAAGTAGTAATCAATCGATCCATCGTCAGCTCGTTCATAGGCGATAACGCGGTAATTGGTCAGAATGCTGCCGCCCTCTTTGATGGACAGGATTCCCTCGGAATAGAAATACTCGATCATTTCGCCTTGTTCCAGAATCCCCTCAGCGACAAGTTCCTCGTAGTGGCTGTCTGGAATTTCCTGCGCGCTCAAGACCCGTTCAGAGGGTGCATAGCCCGTGTCCATCAGGACACCGAGCACTCCGAGCGCGAGGAACCCAAGAACCAAAACCATGCCAACGACGCCGAGCGCCATGCGCACTGGGTTCCTGCGAATCTTCACGCCCTCGACAGGCAGGTATTCCTTGACGAAATGATTGGCGTGATAAACCGTGACCGCCTTTTCGATGGCCAGCAAGACTGCGAACACCGCGGCAAGCGCCAAGTCGCCATTGGGGTTATTACTCGTTGGGATAAGACTGCCGATGATGATCGCCAGGAACAAGAGCTCGATGACCGCGTCGATAATGCCGAGATACGGATGGCCGGTATAGAAATAACCTCCGCCCGGCAACCACAGCGAAAATTTTCGTGCTTTCGTTCGGCTTTTGAATTCTTTGCCACAACCAGGACATTCAAAGCGGTCTGCTTCGAGTACTCGTGTGCATTTTGGGCAGAGATGAACCCGGCTACCCGCCGTGCCCGGTGAGCTGTGCGGCTCGGTTGCTTGCAGCAGGGCCCGGATTTTCTTTCGCTCCGAACGCCGTATGTACAAGAACACTTCTTTAACGCCTGACTTGTAAGCAACTTTGAGTCGGCTTCCCTTTTGAGCGATGGACTCCAGGTCGCCGTATCGAACTTCCGCCACGGACCCGCGATAATCAAAGTTTGACGTGGTCGGAATGTGGAAGATGCGCCGATCAGTAAAGACGAGCATGCACCGCTTGATGTAAACGAAGATAAACCCTGTCGTCCATTGCTCAAGAAATGACGTAGGAGATACGGCCGTCGTAATGGCGAGCAGTTGCTCACCGTCTTCAAGAAAGTCCTTCAGGAAAGTGACTTTCTCGGCAAGCTTGCGCTGCTTCTTTTCGATTCTTGGTTTATGCACACCCGCATGGTCGGCGAACATTGTGGCGGCATCTATCGGCAACTCATGAAGGTCGCCCGAACCAGAGGCATACATCTCCGGGGAAAGTGTGTCGACCATGATCAGTCCTTGTTGTTGTGTCCGCAAGACGATAAGTGTAGCTGAACGTCTGCTTTCACCGAAAGCGGTCTTTCAAACCCGATGAATCACAACATCACGAACGGCTGCAAACGGCCATAAGCGGCCGTTCACGATTCGTAGAACTACCAAGCCGGCAGTGAGAATTGCACCCCGACAAGTGATGTACGGCTCCTGCGAGTGGTGCTCGCCGAACTTGGAAGTCTATAGTTCAACAATCGGTTCAAAGCCACCGTATATCAGGCGTTTGCCATCGAATGGCATGGGGTTTTTCTCCGGATCCATCCGCTCGTCATTGAACTCTTCAGACATCATCGTCTTCATGGCAGCATCGCGCGTATCTTTGTCAGGCCATTCAATCCAGGAGAACACGACCGATTCGTCTGCCTTCGCTTGAACCGACTTGCCGAAATCGGTCACCTTGCCCTCGGGCACATCGTCGGCCCAGCATTCGACAATCCGTGTCGCACCGAGATCGGTAAAGATGCTGTCGCTCAGTCGAGCGAACTCAATGAATTTCTGTTTGTTCGCGGTCGGTACGGCGATCACAAAACCGTCTATGTAGCTCATTTTTACTCCTGCAGGTCGCATCTGGCGAACGTCCGCTTTGGGTCATTACCAGCCGTTGAGTGTATCAGAGGCCCCAGGGGCTGCTTACGGCCACAAGCAGACGCTCAGTCGTACTCGTGGCTAGCCCCCACAGCCTCCCACGCACGTTCAATGCAAGGATTTATTAACAGGTCGTACTCGTAGCGTGAGGCGCCCTTGAAGGTGAATGACCCATCATCAGAAACCATATCCGAGAGCGGAACATCGAAGGACTCAGGCAAAGTCCATGATGCTTGTTCCAGAAATATCTTTGTTGCCGAAGCTCGAACCGTTTCCAAAATATCTTCGTCGCTTTGCGAGTACGCAGTTGGCGCGGTAACTAGCGCGATCAAAGTAATAAAAGATAATTGCTTACTCAAGCTATAAAACTCCCAGCGGCTGCTTTGGGTCAGTAGCAGCCTGTCGCTGGCTTACCAGCCCGATGGCCGCTTACGGCCAGAAGGAGCCACTCAAATCGCGACACGCGGGATGCTGATCATCAACTATCGCCTTAGCTCGGTTTGATATTCGCGTTCAGCCTGAATAGATTTTTCGGGTCGTATTTGTTTTTGAGCTCTACAAGCCGCGGGTAGTTTGGCCCATAGTTGCCCCAGGTTTTTTGTTCGGATTCCTCGTTGAGATTGGTGTAGAAGCCCGCCATGTGCGGCTCCATCTCCTTGTAGTACTCACGAACGGCTGCGATTTTTGCCTCGTTCTGAGTTGGATCGTCGCCGACATACATGACGCCGAAGTTAAACGCGGCACCGCGATGTGTGAAAGCTGTCGCATCGGGAGCGATCGTCGCTGTTGCGCCGCCCATGTGCTGAAACCAAGACTGGACCTCACCACGGTTCGCGAATTCGACGATGATATCGATGGCATCCGGCGTGAGCTCATTAAGAAAACCGGACTTTAGGTAGTATTGCTTACCGTGGCTTAGAAATCCGTCGGCGCTGGTCTGAATGTCGTGATAGGCAAAAGGTGCCAATTTGCCGCTTATGAGACCAGGAAACGCCAGCATCGGCGCAAGTGCCTTTTCACCCGCTGCATGATCGCCACACCAAACGACGCCGACGACTGCCAGCGTCTCACCGTTTTCGCCCGCGCCTGGCGCCAGCTGTGGCTCAATGTTCGCTTCAACGGGTAGCGTTTCGTGCAACTCTGCATAAAACTCAAGAAAGGCCTTGTCGACCGTGTAAACCAAGCTGCCGCCGTACACCATCGGATTGAACGGGTGCAACCGGTATACGAACTCGGTTGCAATCCCGAAATTGCCGCCGCCGCCGCGCAAGCCCCAAAACAGATCGCTGTTCTCTTCGTTACTGGCGCGAACGACTGCCCCGCTGGGAGTTACTACAGTCACCTCAAGCAGGTTGTCGATCGCCAGACCCATCTTGCGATCGGTACGGCCAACACCACCACCCAGCGTAAATCCACCCGTGCCGGTATGCGAAACAATACCTGTCGTGGTCATCAAGTTGTGA
The DNA here is from genome assembly GCA_963711285.1 of uncultured Gammaproteobacteria bacterium. Classification (GTDB taxonomy): domain Bacteria; phylum Pseudomonadota; class Gammaproteobacteria; order Steroidobacterales; family Woeseiaceae; genus UBA1847. Next base: position 14,393 of record CAVQDJ010000009.1, read on the forward strand.
GCAGTTGAAGCGACGTCCAGATGGCCGAGCAACGAGCCGCCATCCGCTCGCATGCTCATTGCTTCGGGGTTAACGTCAACCGAGTGCATATGCGACAGGTCGATCATCATGCCGCCATCCGAGGTGGACTTGCCCGGAAGGCTGTGACCGCCACACTTGACGGAAAGAAGCAGATTTCGTTCGCGCCCGAAATTGACTGCGTTGACGACATCGTCCGTCGACAAGCATTGAACAACCATTGCCGGCTGCTTGCTATCGAACATGCCATTCCACACATTCTTCGCAACGGCGTAGCCCTTATCGGCCTGCAAGAAAACACGACCTTCAAGGCTGCCGGCCAATTCGGATATCGCGGCAGACTCAATTGAAAGCTCTTCGCCGGTACTCGAAACAGCAGAAATCAAACTACCAAGGTCAGTTTTCGACTCTGAGCCACAACCGGGTAAGGTAGCGGCGACGGCGGCTGCAATCGTTGCATTGCAGAATGTACGTCTAAGCATGAAAATCCCCTTCAATCAGATTTCCGCAAGTTTCCTATCGCACGAGATCAAATTCCACTAGTATTTTCGAAGTTGAACCTCAATGAGGTTTGTACGAGCATCGACTCATGAAAAGTATGTACGGACAATATTGCCCTTTGTCCCTCGCAACTGAAATCCTTGGCGAGCGATGGACGAACCTCATTATTTTTGCTTTATGCGATGGCAGCCGTCGATTTAATGAATTGCAGCGCGCATTGCCACGAATCTCGGCGTCAACTCTCACGCAGCGCCTCCGATCTTTGGAAGAGTCGCGAGTCATCAGCAAACAGAAGAGCGTTAACGGTGGCGCGATCGAATATCAACTTACTGATTCGGGCGAAGATTTCGTGCCAATAGTCAAGAGTATGGCCCAGTGGGGGCAGCGCTGGGCGCGCGATCTTGAAGTGGAGGACCTCGATCCGCGGCATCTAATCTGGAGTGTGCATTTGCGTATGAACCTCGAGGCAATGCCATCCGGCAGAACAACGATTCAATTTGAGTTCACCGACGTGCGTCAAATCGACCGCTTCTACTGGATCGTCGTCAACGAGAGTAAGGTCGATGTGTGTCTAAAGCACCCAGGGTACGAACCGGATGTTTGCGTGGCATCCGACCTGCGTCGCTTCATAGATTCGTGGCGAGGTTTTCGTTCGTTGGAACAGGAGGTGAAATCCGGCCGAATAAAGGTTACGGGGTCACCTGAAATGCGGAATGCATTTGCGGGCTGGCTGCTGCTAAGTGGCGTCGCACACGTAGTTCGGCAGCGCAAAGGGCGCGAGCGCACACTGCAACGTCGAACACAAAAGTCCCAGCGCTAGCATAGATAGAAGGGTGTCAATACGATTTTCCCATGATTACCACGCAAACGGCTGCTTTCGGCCAGAAGCGGACGTTTCACATGGAGCAGATGGCTATGTCTCGCGTTTCAGTAATGTCCCGAGAATAGCAAACGGCGTATGCGTAGACGGTGGCTCAGACTCCTTACTTGGCGCAACGGCATTGCAGTCCTCAGCGACCTGATATCGCGCATGCTCATTATCGTGGCAATAAAGACAAAGCAATTCCCAGTTACTGCCATCCGTTGGATTATTGTCGTGGTTGTGGTCTTTGTGATGAACCGTGAGCTCCCGCAAGTTGTCGCCGCCAAATTCGCGGCCGCAACGTGCGCATATCTTGGGGTACAGCCTGAGTGCCTGCGCCCTGTAGCCCTTCTCGCGCTGCGCGCGCTGCTGCCGCGCCATTTCAACAATCCTGTCCCCGGCGTCGATGTCGTGTGGTGTTTTCTTCGGTGACATGCCTACATCCTCGAAGTTCCTGATTTAAATTGAGCCGACTGCCTGAATCAGGCTGGCCTGCAACCTTGTGTTCAAGCAAGTAAAAACCCCGTCAAGCCTGATCTCGGCGAAGAAGATTGACGCGAACAAAAGGCTTGCGGCGCAACCGATTGTTCCGGATTCGAGGACTGACATCAAGGCGTCCGCTTTGGGTCATTAACGACCCTTCGCAACAATACCAGCCTAATGTCCGCTTTGGGGTCGGAAGCGGACCCCTTCAAGAGAGATAAATTCAGCTACGTTGCCCGCGACGTTCGTCCAGGATATTTGGATAACGTATTGATTTAGAAGGCACGCGCGCAATTCGGGTGCGCGGTTCAAAGCCAGGTAGGCTATCCAGCTGAGCTACAGGCGCATCAGTTGGCGCCAGGCATGCGCCCTCTTTATGATGTACCGAGCTTTACGACATCGGGAGATTCTCAATGGCTGGCGGTTTTGCCAAAGACGGGGCTGTACAGGATCAGATCGACGCGACCGTCGAGGACGCCATCAAGCGCGCCCGGGACCAGCTGCCGCAGGGCGAAAGCCTGAGCCACTGCGAAGACTGTGGCAAAGAGATTCCCCCTGCCCGGCGCGAGGCCATCCCGGGCGTGCGCTTGTGTGTCGCCTGCCAGGCGGAACACGATGCCGAGGCGAAGACGGTCAGCGGCTACAATCGCCGCGGCAGCAAGGACAGCCAGTTGCGCTAGCGCTTTAATCGACAATCGTCTCAATTTCCGTTCGTACCTTGTCGGGGCGTCTCGGTTCTGTTCTGTTCGATTGCCAGTCGCTCTTACTTAATCAATCCAAATTCGCTTCGTCAGACTTTGAAATGCGCGGCAACTGCGTCGGAGATGATCCACAGGCCTCGAGCGGATACGCCGATTCCAACGTAAGTCGCAAGCCAGACGGTCCATTCGGTCACCCACGATTCAGGGCCCTTTATGGGTATCGCTAACCAGGACAGCAGTACGATAAAAACTCCAAGAATTACTACCGCCCAAAAGTAAGTAAGATTGATCTTAGACGTAGGCATTACGATTCTCCTTCTTCTGCCTGCCAGTGAACTCCGAATTTTTATTTCTGAAATTCAGGCCGACTCTTCGGTCGATATATGATCGCCAATACTCTGCGCAACCTTCCGCGCAAGCACCACAAGACTACCCGGACCCACAACCACCAAGTGAGAATTTTTTTCAAATCAGGCATTACTCCAATGGGGTCGGGCGGACTGATTGAGATATTCGACTGAGGCGTCCCGGTGTTGGGGTTGGATAGAACGGATCGCATCTGTGTAGAGGTCAGCGGTTTGATGCAGCGCGCCTTGACCCATGACTGCACGACCGTTGCAGCACCGGCAATTATCGCCGAGGCACCACTAGTTTGACTGAACTGCTCCGTATAGCTGTCATCGCCGCCTTCGAGCCCGGCCTTGTCGCCGTAGCCTGCGGTCCCGATCGAGTCACCCCACGCATAGCAGTCAACACGGTCGCCGAAATTGGAGTCGATCTCTCGCTCATGTCCGTCGGGCGAACCTGAGACAGCGGATTTCCCGGCACCGACTAATATCGCGCCCGAATCCACAGGATTCAGAACAGTGCCGTTCAAATTAAGGTCTGAATTGCCAGCAGCTTCGATGACGACGATGCCTGCGGCAACAGCCGAGCGAATCGCATCGTGATCCGCGGCGTCGATTTCGGTTGGGTAATCATCTGAGCCATTGCCGGGATAGCGCACAACCTCCAGTAGCAGGATGTCCCCGGCACGCAGGTGGCTGATCGCTTCCGCGATCGCCGCCGTCACGTGGTACCGGGTGTGGGTAGCTTGTTCGTAATGTGAAACAGCGTTCAGGAATGCCAGGTTGGGAGCGATCCCGGTTACACCGGTCCCGTTGTCCTTCGCACCGATAATCCCCATGACCGCCGCACCATGATCACGTTGCTTGTGTTGATTACTCTCATTGTCGTTGAAGAGCAGCTGTGGCCCAGGTAAGTCCGTGTGGGTCAGGATCCATCCAGTCTCGAGGTCAATGACACTGACGTCTTCGCCCTTGCCGTTCGACTTGCTCCATGCCGAGTACGCGTCAATGCCAACCGGACCAGGGTCAAGATGCGTATTGCCAGACCGATTGTTTGCTGGTGTGGCCAAAAGATGCATCGGCTCAACTCTTGCCTCAACGTAAGCCAACGAAATCTCGCTAGTCAGCCTCCCCAGATCGGTGGCAAACCCCCTGGCATCAGCCATCCCGGTTGCTTCGAGTCGCCAGTAATGCGTCAGGCTGTGCAGTGGTGGGAACTTTGTCCTAAGCGCCCGGCGTTCGCGTTCAAGCAGTTGTCTGACTGGTATGTGCCGAACGATGCGCTGCGCCGGCAGTTTTTCCCTTTGCAGAAAACTCTTCAGTCCAGCGAGCCCATGGTGATCCGCAACTTTAATCAGGTCGTCCGAATCAAGAATCTCGCCTTCAATTATGAGCCGAATGATTATCTGCTGGGTTGGCACCACCTGGTTCCTCCTCCGGGACTGCAGTTCAGTGCCGGCAAAGTTTCTCCTGATTTCAGTATAGTTCAGAAAGATAACGTTGCGGGACGACTGCTCGCCGCTTTCGATGCCTTTTCACGAGCGGTCTGATATCGTCTACTGGTCTGACCAAACATGGCCCGCCTATGCCAACCAGCGACGATACCGCGAAATACCTGACGCCACTGGTCATCGGCGTAACGGGCCACCGTGACCTGGTCGCGTCCGAAGTCGATGAGTTGGAGAACCGGATCGGGGAGCTGTTTGCTGAACTTCGGCACCGATTTCCTAACAGCCCGCTAAGGTTGATCAGTGCACTGGCCGAAGGCGCAGACAGGCTCGCCGCGAAGGTGGCAATCGGATCCGGAGTGGAACTGCAGGCTGTTTTACCGATGCCAGCAGACATGTACCGTCAAGACTTCGAGTCTCCGGAGTCGAAGGCAGAATTTGACGATCTTTGTCGCCAGGCGAAGGTCTTGGAGATGCCCGCCCCGGATGACGAAACGGCGGATCGAAATGTCATTGGGTCGGACCGTGAAATCGCTTACGCAAGGGGCGGCATGTTCATCAGCGCCCACTGTCACATTCTCCTTGCCTTGTGGGATGGCACACAGACGCAGAGCGTCGGCGGCACTTCCCAGATCATTTATTTTCAGCACTATGACAGGTTGCCTGGAATAGCAGAAAGTGTTCCACGCACTTCCCTGTTCCTGACAGACGACGAATCCGATCTCGTTTATCACATACCTTGCTCACGGCAACAGACATTGCCGGATCATGAAAACCCGACTCCATTACGCGAGCCCTGCTGGTTCACGACCGACCCTGATGCGCCAAGGATGAGGGAGCTGCCGGAACGATATGTTCGGGTGTTTGATCGAACCGACGACTTCAATGGTGACGTCAAATGGTATCTGCACCGGCAGAACCCGCCTCTGAATTCTGAGATTCCCTCGCCGGCAACCCGGAACCAGGCCGCAGCCGAACGAATCAGTCCGATTTTCGGCATTGCCGACGCGCTTGCCGATCACTTCCAGAACCTGGTTAATATGACGCTTCGCGCAACCCATGTGCTCGCTGTGTTGACCGGCCTCGCCTTTATCCTTTACAGCGACGTTAGCAACATGAACTCGCTCATTTTCGTCTTCCTTGCATTTCTTCTTGCCGGGATAGTGATCGCCGCTGCGGCTCAAAGGCGCAACTGGCACAGGAAATACCTTGACTACCGGGTACTCGCTGAAGGCCTGCGCGTACAATTCTATTGGGCAATTGCCGGCATCCGCGGTGAGGGACAAACGAAATTTGCGTACGATAATTTCATGCGCCAACGTGATATGGAACTGGGTTGGATTCGCAACGTCATGCGTGTCGCCGGCACTCTCGGTGATTCACAGCCAAGCTCGTATGACGAGTCTGGGCTGCAGTTTGCGATAGACAGGTGGATCGGCAACAGCCGTGAAAATGGTCAGCTGAACTACTACAGGGTAAAGGCGGCACAACGAGCCCGGATTAATCGCTACACTGATCGGCTGACGTTTCTTTGTTTATGGGCCGGTATTCTCATCGCCTTTGTTCTCGCCTTTTTCCTGGACGCTATCGGCGATGACGGACGCGAGCCCCTGATTATACTAATGGGTGTGTTGCCTCTGATAGCGGCTGTCGCCGAAGCCTATACACAGCGGAAAGCTAACCGCGAGCTCACAAAACAATATCAGTTTATGGAACACGTTTTCGGCAATGCCCGCCGAAGACTGGATGAATCTGCGAGTGATTACGAACGCAGGGAAGTGCTTCAGGGTTTGGGCGACGCGGCATTAACTGAACATGCCGAATGGATTTTAATTCACAGGGAAAGAAGGCCCGAGTCAGGTGGCATCTAGCCGATCGCTGCACGGCTGCTCTTTCGAAAACCCATCTCTAGCAGTCGACTCCGGATTTCATCCGCTTGTTCCGCCCGGCCGAGAATCATCAGTGCGTCTGCTTTCAATTCCAGCACCCACGGGTCGGACGTGTCAGGAAAATACGTATCAAGTCGATCCATCGCCTCAAGAGCAGCCGACTCTGCGGCATTCGGGTCACTAGCCGCGTACGAGTTTGCAATCAGCAAACCTCCACGTATCGCAAGTTGTTGCGATTCGCGGCTGCTGGGTTCTTGTTCCACTAGTATTCCGATGTGCGAACTGGCTTGATCCAGACCCGTTTTTGCTGCGACGTAATCGCCCTGACGAAAATCTATTGCCGCAGCGACAAGCAAGCTGCTAGCCAAACCACGTCGCCAGGGCGTATTACTGTCGTCGTTTACCAGCAATTCTTCGAACCGGGTTTTCGATGAATCTATCAATGCTCTTGCGCGATCGGACTCACCCCGAAGCAGGAGTACCTCGCCAAGGTCGCGCTCGATGTTGGCCAGCCTGTTGATGTGGATGGTCTGCTCTGGGTCAAATTGAATGAGGCGCACGAAACTCTCAAGCGCAGATTCAAGATACTCAATCCCCTCGCTAAATTCCCCGCTATTTGCCAGTATCCGACCGAGGAAATATTCGCTGACAGCTTTGTAGGATTGCCAGATATGGTGGTCCGGATTTTCGCTCAGCAATCGAGTCTTTATCGAAAGATCCTGGCGGTAGTGAAGCTTGGCCTCGTCGAGGCGACCCAACGATACGTCAAGCTTGCCCAAATTATTGTGCGCGAACCCGAGCTCCAACATCCATTCCGGATTGTCAGGTTCCAGCTCCATAAGCGCCTGGTTGAAGCTCATCACTTCCTGGTATGCGCTCAGCGCGCCCGAGACCGCCCCTTCCAGTTCCAGGACACGGCCGAGATTCGTATACGCGTACGCGCTTTCAATCAACCAGGTCGTGTTACCAGGCTCTGCGGCTCTAAGTTTGTCAACGATCGGAAGAACCCGCTCAAACTGCCGGCGAGCTTGCGCCAATTCGCCGCGCTCCCAATGCACAAAACCGACATAAAAGTAACTATTCGCAAGGCCGATCTGAGTCTCCGGATCGCCTGCGTCTCTACCAGCCAACTCTTCCATTATTCGCTGAGAGTCCAGGAAGGATTCGAACGCTGCCGGCAAGTCGCCCTGTTCCTGCCTGACCTCCCCGATCTGGCGCAGATTCCTGGCGCGCTGTGACAATGAGTAGTCGCTTTCGTTTTTCGGGTCAAGCACCGCGAAGTACTCCATCGCCTTGTCGCCGATGCTTTGATACAGATCGAGACGTCCGATTTCGCGTAATTGCTCCTGTAGATCACCCAGCATGAAATCAATTAGATCCTCGGCTTGTTGACGCCTCAGATCCGCTTCATTGCGGGCAATTGTGGCCGTAACGGCAAGCGTAATCGTTACCGCGGCAATCAATATGGAAGCAACTGTCAAACCCGCCAAGCGGCGCTGATGCCGACGCAGCTCGCGCTGCTTCAACCCGTCGAATCCGACACCAAGCAAAGCCGCGGCAATTTTTAGTACTGCATTCCGGCGGCCATCTCCTGCAGGCCGTGCGTCGGCTGCCACCGGCTCCCGGCGTCCTTCGGATGCATCGCCAGCCTCGCTTAATGCCGGAGCAAAACATTCAGTCTGGTCGCCGCCTCCCGGCTCCCCATCGATGATGAAACAAAAGATCTGATCCGCTCGCCCCAGTTGCCGAAATGCCCTGATCTCTTCGTTGACCCATCGAGATGCGGCCGCACTGGGCGAGCAGATCACAATGAGGGCTGCTGACTCGGCAAGTGCCTCGTTGACTGCATCAGAGAGACTTGCCGAACTTGGCAATTCGTCGCGATCGCGAAAGATCGGGGACAAGCGTTTCGGCAGGTCCCGGCCTTCATTGTCCGCGAGATTTTTTGGTGGACGGTATGACTCGAGCGCGCGGTGAAGCCAGCGAGCCCACTTACGATCAGTGTGGCTATAGCTCAGGAATGCGCGATACTTCACCTAAAGTGCCTCGCCTTCGTGCGTCCGGAATCGCCTTAGCTTAGTTTCGGATGACGGGTCTTCCGTGCGTTGGACCCCCTCGCGCATCCGAATCGTATTCCGTCCCCTTGTATTTAATGGTCAACCGATACTTGTATTCTGTCTTGGCCGGATCTGCTGGCGGCGGCACAAAATCGCATTCGATCTTTTTATTGCTCTTGACAATATTCTGGAACACGTCTTTTCCGGACAGGTCCTCGAGATCGACCATTTTAAAACTCTTGGAAGCCGGTAGCTTCCGCCATACTATGTTTGCCGGCACGCCGGGTGCCGTAAGATCTCGCTCCGTTAAGAGCACCAGGGGTTCAGGCACTGGTGCCTTTTCATCGGGCACGACTCGAATTACCGATGTGGGACCTGCGATCGCGGCTGTCTTGGCCATTGTATTTCCCCTTCTTGTTATTGCGGCGGTTTTCCGCAGCATGTTTCCGATTATAGACGACTCAGATTCAACTATCTGAAATCTGTATCCTTTTTTCTTATTTCATGGGGTTAGAGAAAATTCTAGCAGCGTCAACAGCCATTACCTACAGATCTCCGCTACATCGACAGCGACCCTTCGCGAAAATCGGTCTGATCCAGCCAGGCGTTGACCAGCACGGGCACGCCCTCGCGTGCCGCGTGCCGCGCCTCCTGCAAGGCAGGTCGCGGTCTGTTCTGCGTGCTGCAGCAATACACCCTGCCCGCCCAGCGCTGCGGCAACCTCGTGATAATTGCTGCGCGCCAGCACGGTGCCGACATCGTCATCGAGCATCTTGACCTGCTCGCGCGCGATCTGCGCCCAGCTCGCGTCGTTGCCGACGACCGCAATGACCGGAATCTTGTGACGCACGAACGTGTCGAACTCGGCGAGCGCATAGCCGACCGAACCGTCACCGAACAAGATCCAGATTTCATGATCGGGGCGGCACAGACTCGCGCCGAGTGCGAAGCCGGCGCCACAACCCAGCGTGCCGAAGACGCCCGGGTCCAGCCAGCTCAGCGGTTTCCTCGGCTTCACGATGTACGATGCCGTGCCGACAAAATCGCCGCCGTCGGCAACGATGACGCTGTTGTCGGGTAACTCGGCATCGATGCTTCGGCACAGCGCGACCGGATTGATAAACTCGCCGGACTTGCCTGCATTCGTCATCGATCTCGGCTTCGCGTTCGCGTATCGCGTGCGAGCAACAGCGCGCTGCCACTCGACTCCAGCGTGCCACTGACGTCCTCGCGTCGAGTTGGTCAGCCAGCGCACGCAGGAAACGGCCCGGCGTCGGCAAGCGCGCCGATGTCGGGCGGCGGTTGCGTTTGAGATCGACGCGACTGCGGTTCGCCGATATCAGACACGCGCTGCGCCGCACATTGCGGCCGTAGTCCAGCCTGAAGTCCGACGGCACGCCGGCGAGTACGACGAGATCGGCTTCGCGCAGTGCCTTGCGCCGTTGATGCCGGCGGTGCAAGGGATGCGACTGCGCCCATCAGGCCGCGCGCCATGCCCGACAGGTAGACCGGCATGCCGATGCGTTCGACGGCCGCCGCAACGGCATCGGCCTGACTGGCATCGACGAGCGCCTGGCTGCCGACGACGAGTACCGGTCGCTCGGCTTTGGCGATGCGCCTGGCCGCGCGTGCGACGACGCCTGGCGAAGGGGACAGCGCTTTTATCGCGGCAACGGAAACATCAACAGGGGCATCGGCATCGGAGCCGGCGAAGATCCGGCGTGCCTGACGATTCAGATACGCCCGCACCACCCGATCGGGCAGCGCATTGCCTTGCGGCGTGCTGGCTGCGTACCACTCGCGTATGACGGCTTCGTCGTAGAGCAGATCGACCGGGCATTCCACGAACACCGGGCCCGGCACACCGCTCTTCGCGCGATCTGAAACGCCTGTCGTAGTGCCGGCGCGAGATCGCGCACGCGCGTGACGGCGTGCGCCCACTTCACGTGCGGCTTGAACAACGCCATCTGATCGATGTCCTGCAGTGCGCCGCGGCCTTTCAATACGGTCGCGGCCGCGCCGCCCAGCAACACGACGGGCGATTGTGCGAGCTGCGCATTTTTGACGGCCGTGATCGTGTTCGTGGCGCCCGGACCGGCCGTTACCGCCGCAACACCGGGTATGCCGCGTCAGCCGTGCAACCGCGTCGGCGGCAAAAACCGCCGTGGCCTCGTGACGCACATCGATGACGCGGATGCCGACATCTTTCGCGCCCTTGAGAATCGGCGAGATGTGCCCGCCACACAGTGTGAACAGAAACTTCACGCCGTGGGCGCGCAACACGCGTGCAATATTGTCACCACCGTTCATGCGCGCTTCTCCGCCCAGTCGAGCTGAAAACCTTTACCCGTCACGATCGATGCCGGCACGGTTTGCGGTGCGGGATCGTCCGGTACGACGATGTCGCGCGCCGCTGTTGGCAAGCAGATCGCGTTCGATATCGATACCCGGCATGACGGCGCGCAATGTCAGCCCGGCATTGGTCAGCTCGAGCACCGCGAGATCGGTGACGTAGAAGATTTTCTTGCCACGCGCCAGGCCGACACGACCGTTGAACGTGATCTCGTCGACCTGTTCGACGACTTTGGGTTTGCCGGGCTTATCGAGACGCAGCCGCTCACCGTCGATGCTGACTTCGGCGCCCTGCATCCACTTGCCGATAAACAGCACCGTGTTGGCCGATTCGATGATGCTCGGTGCACCGCCCGGTCCGACATAGTCCAGCATGCGTGGTCCCCGATTGGAAAGATTGATGTTACCGGCCGAGTCGAGCTGCAGGAAGCCGAGCATGGCCGCGTCGAGGTGCTCGCGATAATGATGAAACATCCAGGCCGAGGATTCGAGTCGCTGCGGGTTGATGGCCGCGCCGAAAAATATACCCGGCGCCGGCAGGCCGCCGTAAGGCCCGGACTCGGTCGTAAACGTGATTTGCTCGTGCAGGCCCGCTCTCGAACAGCACGTGGCAGACCTCTTCGGCCAGGCCCACACCAATATTGACCGTGGCGCCGGCCGGCACGTTGTCGGCAAAGGTCTTTGCGCCGAGCCGCGCCAGCGCGTGGTCGAGCCGGCTGCGGCGCGGCGTGATCCCGAGCGTCTTGTTGATGAAGCGGAGCCGCGCCATCGCGTCCTGCTGCATCGACCTTCGCGCCCGCCGTAAACATCGGCCAGTACTTGCGTTGCGGCACCGACCCGGTCTGCTCATTGCGTGGATTGATGACGACGACGTCGACCTCGTCGGCCGGCAGGCCGATCGAGGCATCATCGCGATCGATCAGACCGCAGACCGACACGAGTACGAGTCCACCGTTGCGCCGTGCCGCGCGCGCCGCTTCGATATTCTCGGTGATGGTCGCCGCGTTGTGAAAATAGATGTTGCCGTCGCGGTCTGCATACGGTGCACTGAACAACGCAACATCGATCGGCGGCAAGGTGTAGACAATGTCATCGCCGTCGGCGCGTGCAAACTGCATTGTCGCGTTCGGTGTCACGGGCGAGCCACGACCGACGCGAGGATCGAGGAACGACCCGATACCCGTACGGCTGCGCACCTCGCGCTCACCACGTCCCTGCGCCTCGATGATGTGCGTCATCTCACCTTGCGGCAAGGTGTGCAGCTCCAGCCGCTTGGCATCGGCCAGACGCAGCATTGATTTTGCGGTTTCCGTATGCCCGGCTATGTAGCGCGTTACGAGACCGTCCAGCCCGACTTCTTCGACGGTGCCGGGCACACGACCCCGCCCGCCCTGCCCGGCGACCGAAATCCAGGTGAGCCCCTGCGGGTCGCCGCTTTGCTCGAAGCGCTCGCGCAGGGCCCAGAACAAAATCGAACAACGTGCGTTGCTGCCAATGCCGCAGGAGATGACGCAGGCGCCGTCGGGAATCATGTCCACCGCCGCACGCGCGGACTTGAACTTGTCCGGCAGCGGTTCCGACGGCAGATAAGCGGTGTCGCGACGGTCCCAGGTCAGCCGCCAGCGGACTATGTGTGCGAGCAGTTTTGCCCTGTCGAGTAAATTCACGGTGCTCCGGGCGGCGCCCAAGGCTTCGAACCCCTCGGCTCGCTACTTGACCTTAAATTCAGCGATCACTCTGTTATTTCCGCGGAAGGGCTCTTCTTCCCCTGCCCTGTTACGCGGATCGATAAACACCTCGAGATTATACGTGCCCGCCTCCAGGCGCATATCTTTGGTTCTGCCCGAAAAAGTCACCGGTGCTGGCAAGTCCGGATAGACGACGTCAACATTTTGATCGTCAAAGGAATACAGCACATTTCCCCAAAGGGTTTGGATCGAACAATCCACAACTATGTCCTGTCGAGTCAGAAAGCCCTTGTTCATCACATTGACACTGACTTCCATAATAGTGCCCTCGGCTGCCATATTAACGCGGGAAACCGCTTCTTCGACGTACCAGGTGATCCCACCGGTGAATATATCCCCGATGTGTTGCCACCATTTTTTCTTTGGCCTCCGCGGCTGTTTGTAAGTAATGGTCGGACTATTAGCCATCAAATCCACCATCGGCCGAAGAATCACAAAGGGTTCACTCAGTACCTCTACCGACCGGTCCTTCAGTGGCGTGATGATCACCTGGATATCAAAACCCATGAAAATGAGGGGATACGGCACGTGATAGGTGAATTCACCCGTGTTTTTGACAATACCGATGATCTTGGGCATTTTGCCGCTGATCGGTTTGAGGGCGATGCCGATCTCGTCATCGCGCGTTAAGCCTTCGCTCTCCCACGTGATCGTATGATCCTTCAGTACCTTCCATTGATCCTGGTATTTGGGAGAGAGCACCTTCAGGGAGATGGGTTCGGTGGGGCCAATTTTCTTCAGCTCCAGGGTTGGTCGGGCCAGCGTGTATTTTTTTAGCGTGGACGTTTTATAGTCCTCGAGAATTCCGAACGCCTCGCTAACATAGGACTTCTTGTCGCTCAGGGTCGTCATTCTCACCTGGTACCCTGCCCCGGGGACGATGTCCTTGCCCCCGACTGTCCACTGATAGGAACCCTTGTTGACCGGGGCTTTGCGGGCTATCAGGCCAACCTTGTTCCGGTCTCTGAAAAGCTCGAGGGCCAGATCGCCGCCGATCCCGGAGGATTTCCAGTAGAGGGTTGCGACTGCGCCCAGTTCCCAGTTAGCCCGTTTGGATGGGGCCAGGATCTCGAAGTGTTTTGCCTGTTTGAAGACCTGCTGCTTCTTCTCTGACGCCCCCAGGACCTCAAGCTGCGGTTGCGTCGCGGCGAGCGATGAACCGGACGCGGAGTCTGTTTGTCCGCTCTCTTGATCCGATCTTCCTGTGATCACGTTGGCTTCGACAGCGGTAACCTGGATTTGACCCTTATCCCCGGTCAGCCGCAGCGCAAGTGTTCCCGGGAATTGGCCGCTATATGCACAGGTGACTTTATTGCCAAGTCCTTTGGGAAGGTCTATCTCTTGCACCACCACGTCATTAGCCAGACATTGAGCGTCCAGCGAGGACAAAGCCATGTTGTAGTGAATAGCGACGGATACGACTTCTTGTATCTCGTAATTATCCAGCCTCAGGATTGCATTGAAATCGACTTCTGAATTGACGCCGTGGAAATGCTTGTACTCCTCTTTGATCGTCGTGGATCCTTCCTGACCAAAAACAATTCCGTTCAAGGAAATCAAAATCAGGAAAAACAGGGAATACGCCAAGAATTTTGCCTGCTTTATTGCCCTCTCCCGCAAGAACCCTCTTGCTCGAACCATCTGCAACCATGATTTCGCTGCACAGTCAGCAGCCCGGCTATCTTGGGTCCCGCGGGGAGTCATTGGTGGCTTCTCGGAGGAGCCGAGGACCCGTGGCTTTGCGTCTCTGACTTTGGTCAGATTTGCCTTACCGTGCGCTTAATTTTCGCACGCAAAAGGCTGTGGTCAATTCTGGGATGTACCTAGCGGTGTTGACCGCTAACGGCCATGAGCGGACGTCAAAATTACCGTTCAAGATTTGTATTTGCCAAAAATTTTTTCCGGCAAGAATGTCAGGAGAACAGCGGCAAACGTTCCCCATGACACGTACATCAATCCATACGCCCCAAGATCGATTATTGTGAACCCGACTAATACCGTGAGAACTGCACTAACGAGTAATATCGGGCTGGCGTAATAGCAATGTCGCCTGTGGCATCTACGCGCGTTAATTGCACAGCCGGTCCCCATCCACGCAAAGGACGCCGACATAATCACTGTCACCCATTCGAGAGGCAGTCGAAAGAAATTCAGCGATAGCAGAACAAGTATGGGTCCACCCCACAAAAGAAAGAACGGGATAGATTTGTCTGCAAGATCGGTTTTGGACTCTGGTTGACTCAATTTCGGATCAGCAAAATTAACAGCATTGATCACCCGCCTGAATCGGTGGGCATTTGATATCGCCATAAGAGCAGTACACGCAGCAATCGCCGGGCACCGGCTTTAGGACAGCACCGCAGTTCCGGCACTCGTAAAAGTACTGGCATGCATCTGTGGGCATCAGATCTTTGGATTTGTGGCCACACTCCGGGCAGGTCAACGTCGAATAGGGTTCGTATATGTTCGTTGCCATATCCAATTGATCTCAGTGCAAGTCAGCGTGACCACTATAACTTGGTTTCTTTGTCGTCAAATTGACGGCTGCTTATGGTCATTAGCAGACCTATTCTCCGATACTAGCTCAATGTCTGCTTCCGAGACCAATCCAGCCGCTCGTCTCTCGGATTTTTGGAACTCGAGTCTGAACGTCCGCTTTCATCAAAAGCTGTCATTCAATTCACCCGTTACTCTGGAAATTGAAGGGCAGCTTTCGGCCAGAACCGGTCGTTTGAGTCTCTGGCCTTGGTCGATATGGTCGCATCGGAGTTTGTCGTATGGATAGATAATTATTTCCCGTCAGCGGCTCTAAGTTCTGTTGAAACTGGCGAGTGATGTCAAAGCTACCGGCGGTTTAGTGGGTAATGATCGGTCTCACATATAGGTCAACATAGCCTTAATGTCACGATCTAGCCGGTGAATCCAGTCGTTAAATCGCTTATTGATTTTGCCATTTTTGTAATCAAGGTTTTCGCTTCGGTTGTAAGTAATGGTGTAGTGTGTAGTATCGAAACGAATATCAATCACCGCCACATGAGATCTGACATGAACAGATCCTTCCAAATATCCTGGCTCTATCTCAGTTATTTCCCACCCTTTCATTGCTCCTGCTCTAACGATCGCGAGCTTAATTTTTTCTGCCGGAAGATCTATTTCTATGGCGGAGCTAATTGTCTCAGGTTTCTCTGCGGCATGTACTCGCGTACCGCCTAGAGCCACGATTGCCAGTACAGCGACTACGAAGATAGAAGAGGTCGATATTCTCATAGCGAACCCTGGCGCCACTTACCCATGATCTTCAACGACCTTTATGGCGGTGCGATACTTGCATTTTTCCGTCGCGATTAGAGCTTCAGCTTCCGACACGAGATAAAGCGAGTGCCCAACCGGTTTTGGCGCAAGGGTGTCGGTATCATTGAGCAAGAACTTCAAAAAGTAGGATTCCCCCGGGTCTACGTCGAGACTTAGAATCAAAAAGGGGTCAGTGGTCATCCTTTCCGTCCACACAAGCACTCCAACCCCACCTGATTCGACATGAATGAGGGTCTTTCCCGGTTCAACAAATGCTACGGAACAGCCTCGGTTGCCAATTGGCATCAAGACTTCTCTATTGATAAAGAAGCGGTGTTTGACCAATAGGCCCCCAGAGCCCTTCTCACGATACAGGTAGATGGCCGATTTTCCCTCGGGGATATCAAGGTTTGGCAGTCCTTTTTGTTTCTCGGCGACAGCTATTGGCACAGAGCCGATAAGGAAGAATACAAAGCAGATGTAGGTCAGTTTGTGACGCATACTTGTAACCGCAATTGTTAGGTTTGCCTTTGTCAAACGCGATATATTGCTGACACACAAGACACGAGGGTGCCTTGACAATTGTCAAGACGGGGCGCCAAAGAGCATTTCGATTTACGTCCGCTTTGGGTCAACAGCCGCCTAAATCCTTGGTCCGAGGCTTACGTCGGCTATGGGGGGGTAACCGGCCCGTCAGATCAGGTTTTTCGAGAACCACGCGCTGAAGGTCTGCTCTACCCAGGAGCAGCCGTTCGTTTGCGCTAAATATCCGCGAAAGGAACTTCGGCAGTCGGCCAGGAACGGACCTTTGCGATAAAAGAAAACCCCGCCACGAGGGCGGGGTCTATTTGTGAGATAGCTCAATTTTCTACTGAATTGAGAATGAAATTAGCGGCGGACCTGAAAGCGGGTTTGGAATAAAAACCCCGCCTGCGACCGTGCCGCCTTCACACTCCAGACCAATTTGTAGTATTCCGCCAAACAGCGCCCGTAATCCGATTGGGCCGGGGGGGTTAGAAACAAATACAGGGATTGGTGGGTCACCGCCAGCTCGTGAGAAATCAAACAATACCGTCCCCGAAGCATCCGCTACGTAACTGCCGGTAGCTGGTGGAAGAGGAACATATGCGTCGCTAGTAACTAAGCCATCACTGGGATTAATCGGTGGTATCGGCACAGTCAATGGTGTGACGGCAGCGATAGCCAGGTCAGCACCTGTCGCTCCACTTGGCACAGTCACGGTCGATTGGGCCATTGTGACCTCAAAATCTGTCAACGACGGTCCGATAGTGGCGAGGCCCGCATTTATAAAAGCAGCCGGCATGACCATTGCTACAGAGATATCAGCAGTGAAGGGCTGGCTACTTTGGATCACGGATGGATCGACCGTGAATTGGAAAAGTACCTCAGTCAAATCAGCCGTAACGTTGTTCGAGCAAACCATTGGAAAATCTACAGTGACTGCTCCAGGGTTCGGGATGAAACTCTGGCATATGAGTGCGCCAACAGCGTCAAACCCAACTACGAATTCTCCACTCGGGCATTGAATGTCCGCGAGCACACCTGGGTCGCCCTTGTCGCCCTTGTCGCCCTTGTCGCCCTTATCGCCCTTGTCACCTTTCGGGCCTTGAGGTCCAGGCGGGCCAGGTGGCCCTTGTTCGCCTTGAATGCCTTGCTCGCCCGGCAATCCATCTTCTCCCGGACGACCATCCGCACCATCCTGTCCCGGTGATCCTTGTTCGCCCTGTATCCCCTGCTCACCTTGAGGTCCCTGTGGACCTACTGCACCAATGGTCAGGTCGTACTCGTCGTTCTGGCTTTGCCCATTGCCGGTCGAGACGGTAAGTAGGTAGTCGCCTGCCGGAAATAGACTCGTTGGCACTGTGGCAGTGATCGTCGTACCTGTTGCGCTCATAACTGCCGCAGGCACCCCTGCAAGCGTAACCTCGAGTGGGCTGCCAAAATCGAAGTCCCAGCCATTGATTTCAAGCGTCGTGTCGGGGTCGCCGACAGTGACAACGACTTCCTCGATGTTGAGATGTCCGCCAGGTGGAGCAGCCAGTGCTTGAGAAAACAGGAAAACCAGCCAGATGCTTGTGCTCAACAGAGCAGTAAAATTTTTCATCACTTGTCCCCTTGCTGCTGAATTATCGGCAGCCCGGCGATCTTGAGCCCGGCATGACAGAAGGTCGTGTAAGAGGCGAAGACCCGTGGCTTTGCGTCCCTGACTTTGGTCAGGTTTGCCTTTATCGAATGTGACTCCCAATTAGTCTATGACACAACATTTTGTGTCAATTCGGGGATATACCTAAATTGGAATTGTTCTAAGCGGCATCAAGTGAAGGTCCGCTTCGGGTCAATAGCGGCCCTTCAGGGTGATCTTAGCCGAATGTCC
>CAVQDJ010000010.1:0-19664 GCA_963711285.1 uncultured Gammaproteobacteria bacterium
TCTCTACCTGGCTGCTGGACCGGAATCCAGTGCGTCCAGTCATGGCTCACTTTCTGCCGGGGCGCGGGGCGTCGTCGAGCGGGTAGGCATCCGCCACATAGGCCGGACCTTTCAGGACGAACACGACCAAACAGCCGATTGCGACGGTCAGGGCTGCGGTCCAGAACGTGACCGCAGTCGCGAAGGCGTAAATATCGACGGTCATAATCCGTTTTGTGACGTCGACGCCCGCTTCCATCGGCAGCAGGCGCACAATCACCGAGAGGCCGACGGGAACCAGTGTCCCAATGATCAGTGCCTTGGGCAGCTTCTTGAGAATTGCCAGCTCGATACCCGGTGGTTCGCAGCGGTCATGCAGTCGTTTGAAATACTTCATGGTGTCAACGAGCCTACCATCAGCACCTCGCGCGTTAAAGGTATCGGAGGGTTCAACGGCCAATACACAGTTGGCGCTAGCCGGCGGTATTTTCGCGCTTTAATTCTTCTGATCAGACTGCCGCCACTGTGTGTTCATCAAGAAACGTATTGGCTGCGGCAAATATTCTTTTCTTACGCGCCGCATCCAGGCGATCAAGCGCCCTGGGCATCAGCGCCAGCCGCGGGTTGCTGGCAAAAAAATCTCGATGCTTGTCGATGAATCGCCAGTAGAGACCATCGACGATTTCGCACCACGGCCCTTTCGGGTAGTCGCTCATTTTGAGCAGATAGTTTGATCCGCAAATATAGGGCTTGGTCGCGAAGATGCCGCCATCGCTGAAGAGCGCCATCCCGTAAACGTTCGGGCCCATGACCCACTCGGACGAATCCACGAACATCTCCATGAACCAGCGATGTGCGCTGGCCGGGCGAATCTCACACAGCGTCATCAAGTTGCCCAGCACCATCAGACGCGGTATGTGGTGCGTCCAGCCCAGTCGCTGCGCCGATTGAATCGCGTCGTCGAGCGGCGGCACGCCGGTGGTCCCGTCATACCACGCGGCAGTGAGTTCGCGCTCGTGCGACCAGAAATTGGAATTTTCCTGCTGCTCACTGAATTCCCGGTAAATGCCGCGCACGAACTCGCGCCAGCCGATTACCTGACGCACAAAGCCCTCGAGGCTATTCAGCGGCACCGTGTCCCGAACCGACACGGCTTTTTCAATTACTTCATCGGGTGTCAGCAAGCCGAGGTTCAGGCACGGGCTCAGCACGCTGTGGAACACTGTCGCCGAGCGCGTCGTCATTGCATCCTCGTAGGGACCGAACTGGCCGAGTCGATTGGCAACGAAGTCGTCAAGCCACTCGAGCGCCTGTTGGCGTGTGGTCGGCCAGCAGAACTGCGTGGCATTGCCTGGGTGACCTGCAAACGCCGTTGCCACGACGTCGATGACCTCGCTGACATGCTTACCCGGGTGCGCCCAGCTAATCTCCGGTGGGCGGGTATGGCGCGGCAGCTTCTTTCGGTTGTCTGCATCGAAACTCCAGCGCCCGCCAGCGGGTTCATCGTCCGCGTCGACGAGTACGCCGAGCCGTCGACGTTGCTGTTTGTAGAAGTCACCCATCAGCAAGCGAGACTTGCCGTTGGCGAACTTGTGAAACTCGTCGCGTGAGCAAGTAAACATAGGCGACGGCAGCTCTTTTCTCGGCAGGTCGTTGGCGGCGGCGAATACCTTCAGCCGCGACTCCATCGGCTTGTCTTCGATCTCGAAGTGCTGCAACGCATCGTGGCCCGACGACAATATCGTCTCGCCGAGCCTGTCTTCGTAGCTCGTCTCGCTGCTCGTATCAAGTTGATGATATTCGACCGTGTAACCCGCAGCCCTTAGTTCATCTGCATACGAGCGCATAGCCGCAAGGAACAGCACGATTTTCTGCTGATGATGCTTCTCATAGGTGCACAAGCCCATGTCTTCAGCCATAAATACGCCGACATCCCTGGCGGGCGGCAAGAAACGCAGCGGAAACAGCTGGTTTCCGAGAATTACCAGCAGTGGTCGGGGCGACGTCATGCGAAAGAACTGTGGCTTATCGAGTAAACACGATCGTCAGCATCGAGACGACGGCCAACGCAGTCGCCGCCGCCCGCACCTGGAAGTAATCGCGCGAGATCAGGCCCGATTTCAGCATGCGCTGATCGACGGACAGCAGGAACAGGAACGCAAGCACTTGCGACACGAGCGCCGCGCTGGTGCCTGCAAGGACGAAGGCGAACCAAACAGCGAGGAATACGACGTTGCTGCTGACAAACAGATTGAACGGTGTCTCGTACTGCTTGAACAAATACGTCGCCCAGTGTGCGCCTGCCAGGAAGCAAACAATCGCAAGTCCGTAGGTGCTGGCCAGGACGTCCAGCGCACCGAACCCGGGTATCGAGTCGATACCGGCAAGCGGCAGCACCGCACAGGCGACAAACGGACTCGCACCGGTTAGCGCGAGAAGGGAATAAAGCCGACTGGATTGATGCATCGTTCCGACCACTGAATAATACTGTCGGCACCATAGATTATCGCCGTCGCCTGAGCAGCAACTGATACGAATTGTTACAGTTTTCCTATGGCAAGACCGGTCCTGACACGGCAGCATGAGACTTCTAAAACCAGACAATTCAGGAAAATTCAATGCGAGCATTACTAGGAGCTTTTCTCATGATGGCAGTCTCAGCTACTCTGGCAAGTGATGGAACGTTGCTCGATCAGGACTTCAGACGGTTGGCCTCTGAAGACGTCGTCAATCTTGCTGACGCATATGCGGGCAAAGTCGTGCTCGTAGTCAACACAGCGTCAAAATGTGGCAATACGCCACAGTACGACGGTCTCGAGAAGCTGTACGAGCAGTACGGTGATGCCGGACTCGTCGTCCTGGGCTTTCCCTCGAACGATTTCCTCGGCCAGGAGCCGGGTACGGAAGCCGAGATTCAGGAATTCTGCCGCCTGACTTATAAAGTCAAATTTCCGATGTTCGAAAAGGTCAACGTGAAAAAGGGCGATGCTCATCCGTTCTATGATCAACTAGCTGCTGTGGCAGGCACTTACCCCACCTGGAACTTCCACAAATATCTCATTGGACGGGACGGCAAGCTGGTTGCGGAGTTCAGTCCGCGCACGCAGCCATACAATGATGATCTGGTCGCAGAGATCGAGTCAGCGCTGAAAAACTAGCGCTGTGCCAGAAGGGCCAGAAATCCGGCTGGCCGCCGATCGCGTCGCCAAAGTACTTGTCGGTCAGCCGATCGTTGAGGCGACCTTCGGGCTCCCGCAGTTGCGCCGCTTCGCGAAACGACTGACCGGTTCGACAGTCAATGCCGTCGACACCCGGGGCAAAGCCATGCTGACGCGTTTTGACAATGGCCTGACCCTTTACAGCCATAATCAGCTTTATGGACGCTGGTACACGATTTGCGAACGGCGTATGCCGGCGACCGGACGGCAGCTGCGCGTCGCGCTGCACACGCCGACGCACAGTGCGCTGCTCTACAGCGCCTCCGAAATAGAGGTGCTGACCGAACGCCAACTGTCACGGCATCCGTTTTTGCTGCGCATCGGCCCCGATATCCTCGATTCCCAACTGAAGCCGGAACATATCGTCGTCAGGCTCCTTGCACCGCAGTTCCGCAACAGGGCTCTCGGGAGCTTGTACCTCGATCAGTCCTTTCTGGCAGGGGTCGGTAACTACCTGCGTTCAGAAATTCTCTGGGCAGCAGGCATCAACCCGACGCGAAAACCCTCCAGCCTCGATTCGGCGATACTTCGTACTCTCGCCAGGGAGACGCTGCGAATCAGCAAGCGGTCGTATCGAACCCGCGGCGTGACGGTGGCGCCGAGTCTGGCACGGGAACTCAAAGCGAGCGGCAAGGCCTATGAAGAATACCGTTTCAACGTCTATGGACGCGACGGGGAACTCTGTTATCGCTGCAACACTGCGATTGATCGGCGGTCGATGGGCAGCCGCAGCCTGTTCGTGTGCGGGGCGTGTCAGCCGCTTTGAATTGCGTCCGCGAGTAGCTCGGCCCATTTTGCATAGACTCCGGGGCCCGGATGAAAGCCGTCGTGTGACATCAGTTCGGTATCGGCTGTGAACCGGACGTCAATGAACATAGCCCGGGATTCGGCGGCAAGGTCTTGCCGAAGACAGGCATCGAATTCCGTCGCGCGACTGCCCAGATGCCAACGCAGCGGTTGTGGCAATGCCGGAAAGGCGTGTATCGGCGGCAGTCCCGAGACGAGTATCTTGTTTACGGAGAATTTATCCAGAAGAATGCGGCGAAGCTGAGCCTGCTGTTTTCGCCAGTTGCCCAGACCCACCATTCCAGTGACGTCGTTGACGCCGAGCGACGTGACCACGACGTCGAAATGCTCGGGGGCCAGCGCGTCGAGGCGGGCGAGGGCCGCCGCTGTCGTATCGCCGGTTCGCGCGTGCAGTTTCCAAATCACCCGATGATGCGGCGAGAATCTCGAGACGAGCTGCCCGAGCAGTGCTTCGTCCTGGTGCGGAGCGCCAACACCGGCCGCCGCCGAGTCCCCGATGATCAACAGCTTCAGTGGCGGTCCGTCACCTGCCGTGCCCTGGCGTGCACCAGGTGGCTCGGGTAGCCTGGGCACGCGCGCGCGCGCCGCGCGACCTTGAACCAGGAATACTGGCCACAGTAACAGTATCCGCAGAAAGTAGAGCACGCGCGACTAATAGGGCCGGTATGGCCGCTTGAAATGTATGACCAGGCCGATGAGAAGTGCTATCAGTGAGGTGACCATCGAGATGCGCCAGTAGCTCGTAGCGTGCTCAACAATATCGAAACGATCAATGAACAACGTTTCGCAGGCGCCGTCGCCGGTATCTGTTCTCGTCGTGCTGGTGCCGCGCTTGCCGCCCTGCGGACTGGAATAACTCGCCAGGTAGCCGCGCACACGGATCTGGTCGCCGATCTGAATATCTCTCACGCGATCGCGGATGTAATCGTCGTCGGATAGCAGGTGATTGTTGGAGAGTTGATTCATGTCGAACGACTCCCAGGCCTGCATATCGCGGGTGAACGCATTGCAGGTGAATATGCCGTTCCAGAAATCAATCTTGTGCAACTGGGCGCCTGCCGCGTTGTCACCCCAGACCACACAGACATCGAGCATGTTGAGATGGTCATTGGCGAGGCGGTGCATGCGGCTGTTGTTGTCATGATGCCGATACGACACGATCATGCCGGTCAGGTCGTATTCGTATTCGGGCTCGATCAAATACTGCACGTCGTTAAAAGTCACCTCGAAGGGTCGTTTTCGCGTCACCGTTTGTGCAGGTTCGTTGCTGATCTCCGGCACGTAGTCGATGTTTCGCGGCAGGTCATTTCGGTTCCAGAATGAAACCAGCAGCCAGACAAAGCTCACGGCAATAAGGACGCTATTTGCTCTCACTTTGTTGTTCAGCACCTGTTAACGAATATTTCAGCCTTGGTTAAGCTACGCGGCGATATTGTGGCCGCAAGTTACAACGGAATGTACATCAGGAGAACGACATGGACATTGTATATGCCGCAGAGAAGCCGAGTATCGCCAAGCTATTGAGCGATCACACGCAGAGCACGGTCGCGCCTGAGGACATCCAGGTGACCGAAAACCCGGATGAGACCGGCAGTTTCTGCATCGGCTGGCAGTTCGAGCATTATGTTCTGTCGCCAAATGGCGAGATCGTGTCGGATGAACTGGTACTCATCGACGAGTTCTAGGTGAACATGGTCAGCAGGCGCGAAAATGCGCCCGCATCGGTGACCGCAACGAACGCGATGCCGCTCAGCGCTCCGCACAGGTGCGCATCGTGGTTGATGCGCCCGCGCGAGTGTATTGAGGCCCAATACGAGTAGCCCACATAGCCCACCGCGAATAACGCCGCGGGAATCGGTACAGGGATCGGGATGATCATCAACGTGGTCGTCGGGAAGTAGACGATGTAGGCGAACAGCACGGCCGAGATCGCCCCAGACGCACCCAGTGACGCATATTCGGGATTGTTGCGATGTTTGTAGTAGGTACAGCCATGGCTCGCGACCAATCCGACGAAGTACAACACGAGAAACGGTATCGTTCCCAAGTGCCGCTCCATCGGAAACGCAAAGAAATAGAACGTGAACATGTTGAAAAGCAGGTGGCCCATATCTGCATGGATGAAGCCACTCATGACTATCGTGTCGTATTGCCTGGCGCGCAGGAACAGGTACGGCCTGAACAGAAACTTCTGAATAATCGCGGGTATGCGGTACATCCCGAGCAGGCTGATCGCGATGGTCAGACCCATGATGCCGGGCGCACCTAATTGTCCGTCGAAGAACATTCCTCAGACCTCGTTTTCATCAAGCAGAAATTCTGTAAACTGGCACTCTATTGCACGGAGACTCCCTTGCCAACGAATTACGTCCTCATCGACTTTGAAAACGTCCAGCCGAAGAACCTGGAGATCCTCGCGGCACATCCTTTCCAGGTGCTCGTTTTTATTGGCGCCACTCAAACGCGCTTGCCGCGCCATGTCGTGGTTGCGATGCAGACCCTCGGCGACAAGGCCGAGTACGTCGAGATCGAGGGCAGCGGACCCAATGCCCTGGATTTTCATATCGCCTACTACATTGGTGAGTTGGCGGCCAAAGATCCAAAGGCACAGTTCCACGTGATCAGCGGGACAAAGGGTTCGATCCGCTGATTCGACATCTCAAAGGCAAAAAGATACGCGTGCTGCGGGCGATAGACGTCGCCGAGATTCCCGAGCTGCGTATCTCGGCGAAGAGTAGCGATACCGATATGGTCGACGCTATCGTCGACAATCTGATTGGGCGCGGTCAGTCCCGGCCGAGAAAAGTGAAGACGCTGCAGAACACGATCAGTCATCTAATCAAAGAGGAACTCGACGACAAAGCCCTTGAAGCGCTCGTCGAAGAAATGAAAAAGCGCAAGCTGATCACCGTGAAGAACAGCAACGTCAGCTACAAGCTACCCGACCGAGCCAGGCGGAGGCGATAGAGGCGGATAGATGAGCCGGTCAATAGCAGGATAAGTGATGTCGACCGAATCTTGTCTGAGTTCGCTTGCCGATGGCGCCAATGTCGCTGTCATTGGCGCATCCGGTGGTATTGGCCGCGCCTTTGTTGACAGACTGATCGATGATTCGGGTATCTCGACGGTTTATGCATTCTCGCGTTCGGCAATCGACATTCCGAGTACGAAGTGCATCTGGCACGAAATTGATATCGAGAACGAGGACTCGATCCGGCACGCAGCAGAATCGACCGAAAGCGTACCGCTTGACCTGGTAATCGTCGCCGCCGGCATACTCCATGACGGCGAGAACCTGCGGCCTGAGACCAGCTTCAAGAAACTTAACGCTGAGAACATGCAAAAAGTTTTCGCGATCAATACATTCGGACCGACGCTGGTGGCAAAGTACTTCTTGCCGAACCTGCGCGCGAGGCACAAGGCTGTCTTCGCGGCACTTTCCGCGCGCGTCGGCAGCATTAGCGATAATCGGCTCGGGGGTTGGTCGTCCTACCGCGCGTCGAAGTCAGCACTCAACATGTTCATCAAGACCATTGCTCTGGAGCAGACGCGACGCCGGCCCCAGTCGGTCGTTGTGAGCCTGCATCCGGGTACCGTCGCCACGCAGTTGTCTGCACCGTTTACAAGAGGGGCCAGTAACAGAACGGTATTTACGCCTGCACAGTCGGCAGAGTATCTTCTGAAGGTTATTGATGGCCTGACGGCAGACGATTCCGGTGGTTTTTTTGCCTGGGACGGCCAGGCTATCGAATACTAATTTTCGCGCAAAGCGGTGGCCGGCCAGCGTTTTCGACCATCGACTCATTGCTGCCTTCGGATTGGAATTGCCTTGAAGACTGCAGCGGTACATCCGTGTACCGCTGCCTGTCGGACTTAGTTCGGCAGTATTACCGAGTCGATGATGTGGATTACACCATTGCTTGCGACGATATCGGTTGCTACTACAGTCGCGTTGTCGATACGAACACTGCCATCCTCGACAGCGATCGTCACGTCACCACCGTTGACCGTCGTAGCGCTGCTCAGCTTGACAACGTCTTTGGCGAGAACCTTGCCCGGAACGACGTGGTAGGTGAGGATAGCGACCAGCTTGTCGCGGTTCTCAGGCATCAGCAAAGACTCGACAGTGCCTTCGGGTAGCTTGGCAAAGGCCTCGTCGGTCGGTGCAAACACCGTGAATGGGCCGTCGCCTTTCAGCGTGCCGATCAGATCAGCCGCGTCGAGTGCGGCTGCGAGCGTGTTGAACTGGCCGGCTGCGACGGCGGTGTCAACGATGTCGGCCGCCTTGGCCTTGCCTTCCTCATGGTGACCGGCGATGGCCGCGGATGCAAAAAGCGACGCGGACGCCAGTGTTGCAATTAAAGATTTCTGAATTAAACGTGTCATTGAAAACTCCTGATTGGGGGTGGGGTAACAACTGCGAGACACGTTATCGCAGCAGCCCAGAGAAGAGGTCTCAGAAACGTGTAGAATTGTAACGAAACGTTTCAGCCACTGCTGGATTGCAGATAGTCGAGATTCTCGGGCGTGAATGCTTCGGGCGGCCGGCCGATTAGCGACTCGATATCGGCCGGGTCGGCCGCGTTACCCTCGGCAAGCATCGTGAGCTGATCGCGCGTTGCGGGAAAAAACGGCAGCCAGTCAAATAGCGTTGCCCCGAACTTCATGAATCCAACCGGCATCGGCAGGATCCACTTGTCGCGACCGGTTGCAGCGGCGATCCGACGGATCATTTCCGACCAGGTCAGAACCTCGGGTCCGCCCAAGACGTAAGTCTTGCCGATGGTTTCGTCATTTGTGAGAGCTGCGACAAATGCGTCAGCGACATCCTTCACGTGCACCGGCGACAGGACTACGCCATTGCCTTTGGGGGCCCATCCGGTGTGAAAACCGACGGCCGGGATTGGTGGTTTGACGAGGTCGTTATATAGCTGGCTGGATATCTCCTGCAGTCCGCGGGAGTCCCCGAAAATCACCGAGGGCTGAAAGACCGTGAATTGCAGTCCGCTGTTGCTGACCAGCCGCTCGGCGCGGTACTTGGTTTCCTGATACTTGGTTCCGGGTTGTTTCACGCCGTTCGCGCTCATGAGCAGAACGCGGGATACATTGCAGCGCTTTGCGGCTTCGACGACGCGCTCCACGCCGCGATACTGCAGCTCTTCGAACGTAATACCCTGCCGTGGAAATTCCTTGAGGATGCCAATGTTGTATATCAGGGCATCGCAGTCGCCAAGCGTGGTCTCGATCGCCCGCGACGAGGAAATATCGCCCTCGGTAACGCGACACCTTTCGGCATTGCGCAATTTGCGTGAGCTGCCCTCGCGCACCAGCAGCGAGGGGGTGTGGCCGGCTGCAAGCAGAGCGTCGATCAGATAGCCGCCGACAAAGCCCGTGCCGCCAAACAGTGCAACCTGCATGAATCATTCTCCAAAATGCCGATCTTGAATTCTGCCGGCGGTGATACCATTGCTACATAAACACAACCGGCAGACGACGATGCTAACAGTTCACCACCTCGAAAACTCCCGCTCACAGCGTATCCTCTGGCTGCTCGAGGAGCTCGGCGCCGACTACGAAATCAAGCGCTACGGGCGCGACAAAGTGACGAGCCTTGCGCCGCCCGAACTCAGAGCGATTCATCCGCTCGGCAAATCGCCTGTCATCACCGATGGCGAAATAACGGTCGCCGAGTCCGGGGCCATCATCGAGTACCTGCTGGCGAAGTTCGATACGGGTACGCTGCTGCCATCACACGAAACGCCGGAGCACCGGGCATACGTATACTGGCTGCATTACGCCGAGGGCACGTTCGCGCCGCTGATGCTCCTGTCCGTTATCCTGGCCCGCATCGAATCCGCCCCCATGCCGTTCTTTATCAAGCCCGTCGCCAAAGGCATTACGGGCAAGGTGCGCGAGAACTTTCTCGATGCCAACGTCAAGCGCAACCTCGATTTTATGGAGTCGGAGCTGCAGCACTCCGCCTGGTTCTGCGGCGACCATTTGACGGGCGCCGACATACAGATGAGCTTTGCAGTCGAGGCCGCCGAGGTGCGCACGGACCTCGAAGACAACTACCCCAGGCTTGCCGCGTTCCTGGAACGCGTTCGCGCCCGGCCGGCCTACAAGCAGGCGCTCGACAAAGGCGGACACTACGAGCTGGTCGGCATAAATAATAACTAATTCATAGAGTTATCGATTTTTCCTCGAAGAGATCGAGATAAACCTGTCAGGCTGCAATACGGACGGGCCGCCGACGCGAACCCCAGGAACCGGGCTCTGCCTCGAACACGCCGGCAATCTGCGCCCCGCAGGAAGCGCATCTCGCCCTAGCGCCGTCCATTGCGAGTTTCCAGCCGGAAAGCTCGTACCAGTCTCTACCGATCAGCAGTTCGCCACAGCCATGGCAATAGGTGCTCGAGCCGTTGTAGTCATGAACGTTGCCTGTATAGACGTGGTGCATGCCGTTACCGATCGCGATCCCGCGTGAGCGCGTCAAGGTCTCGATCGGTGTGCGCGGTGTATCCAGCATCTTCCAGTCCGGGTGGAAGGCCGTGAAGTGCAGAGGCACATCCGGGCCCAGGTGCTCGACGATCCACCGCGTCATGTCGTCGATTTCGGCGGCCGAGTCATTTTCGCCGGGAATCAGCAGTGTCGTGAGTTCGAGCCAGATGTCCGTTTCGTTCCGCAAATAGACAAGAGTCTCGAGCACGGGCCCGAGGTGGCCGCCGCAGATTTTCCAGTAGAAGCGGTCGGTAAAAGCCTTGAGATCGACATTCACGGCGTCGATGTGCTCGAAAAACTCGTCGCGGGCCTCCGCCGTGATATAGCCGGCCGTGACCGCGACGTTCTTGATGTCGCGTTCGTGGCAAGCTTTGGCGACGTCGACCGCATACTCGAGGAAGATGACCGGGTCGTTATAGGTGTAGGCAACGCTACGGCTCGCGGTCTCCACGGCCGCTCGAGCGATCGCCTCGGGCGAAGCCTTATCCTGAAGCCGGTCGAATTCGCGGGATTTCGAGATATCCCAGTTCTGACAGAACTTGCAGGCCAGGTTGCAGCCGGCAGTGCCGAATGACAGTACGGGTGTGCCCGGCAGGAAGTGGTTGAGCGGTTTTTTCTCGATCGGGTCGACGCAGAAGCCGGATGAGCGGCCATAAGTGGTCAGTACGATCTCGCCGTTTGCGCTGCCGCGGACGAAGCACAGCCCGCGCTGTCCGTCGCGAAGCTTGCAGAATCGCGGGCAGACATCGCACTGCAGGCGGCCGTCATCGAGCCGGTGCCAGTACCTGGTGCTGTGTCCATCCATCGTCATGAGTGCCCGTAGACCTACCTATATATAAAGGTTGGATCAGAGGACTACAATTACAAGCATAGTAGACAGGACACGGTGTCATGACTGTGATCCGTGAACCCGCTGTTGCCGGGTCCTTTTACCCGGGCAATGCGCAAGAGCTGGGCAGGACCGTGGAATCCCTGCTCAATGAGGCGAAGGGCGGTGACGTCGGCGCGCCGAAGGCGTTGATTGCACCGCATGCCGGCTACATCTATTCCGGAGCCGTTGCAGCCGCGGCCTATGCTTGCTTACGGCCATATCGGGACCAATACGAACGAGTGATTCTGCTTGGGCCCTGCCACCGTGTGCCGGTGAGGGGCTTCGCGGTACCGAGTGCTGACGTATTCAGAACGCCACTGGGGGACGTGCCGCTCGACACTTTGGCGATCGCGGCAATCAACACGCCGCAGACGGAAGTCTTCGATGACACTCATATCAACGAGCACAGTCTCGAGGTGCACCTGCCGTTCCTGCAATCCGTGCTCGGATCGTTCGCGCTCGTACCCATCGTTGTCGGCACTACGACGCCGGAACACGTGGCCGAGCTTCTGGACGCGCTTTGGGGTGGCCCCGAGACGCTGATCGTCATCAGCTCTGATCTGAGCCACTATCTGAGCTATGACCAGGCGCGCGCCGTCGACGGTAAAACGCGACAGGCCATTGAACATCTCGAATTGCGCGGTATCGACCACGACACTGCGTGCGGCGCGACACCAATTGGCGGGCTGCTGATCGCCGCGAAGCGGCGCGGCATGACGGTCGCCACGATCGACCTGCGCAACTCGGGTGATACCGCCGGCGACCGGCGCCATGTCGTGGGCTACGGCTCATGGGTCTTTGTCGAGCAATGAGATACCCGGCACTCAGTCTCCTGCTATTTGTCGGGCTTGCTCACGCGGACTATTACACCGAACAGCGTGCGGCGTTGATAGAAGAGCTTGGGTACTACGCGCGCCTGGCCCGTGACTCGGACGGTGGGGCGTTCAGCGACGCCGTAATGGCGACGATGGGGTCCGTCGAACGTCACGAGTTCGTTCCCTCGAGCGAGAAGCGCTTCGCATACGAGAATCGGCCGCTACCGATCGGACATGGGCAGACCATTTCGCAGCCGTACATCGTCGCGCTGATGACCGACCTGATTGAACCCGAGGCCGGTGACCGTGTTCTCGAGATCGGCACGGGTTCTGCGTACCAGGCCGCTATCCTGGCCGAGCTTGTCGAGCACGTCTACACGATCGAAATCGTCGCACCGCTGTTCCATAGTGCGACCGCACGGCTTGAGCGCCTCGGCTACGATAACGTGACGACACGACTTGGTGACGGCTATTACGGTTGGGAGAAACACGCGCCATTCGATGCAATTGTCGTCACTGCGGCGGCAAGCCATGTGCCGCCACCGCTGATCAACCAGCTCAAGCCCGGAGGGCGCATGGTTATCCCGGTCGGCGGTCGCTTCATGACGCAGCAGCTGCTCCTGATTGAGAAAACAGAACACGACGAGATCATTACGAAACAGATCGCTGCCGTTCGCTTCGTGCCACTCACCGGCGAACACTGACACCCTTGCGCCGTCTGCTATTTGCAACGCTATTCGTGTCGGCCGCTGCAATCGGCTACGAAATCCTGCTGATGCGTGTGTTGTCGATCGTGCAGTGGCATCACTTCGCGTACATGATCATCAGCCTTGCCCTGCTGGGCTACGGTGCGAGCGGCACGTTCATTGCGCTCTTCAGGAAGCAACTCGAGCAGCGATTTGAGCTCGCCTACGCTGTTAGCGCGCTGTTGTTCAGTGTCGCGATGCCGGTGTGTTTCATCGTGGGCCAGCGCGTGCCTTTCAATGCGCTCGCAATTATCTGGGACTGGCGGGAGTTCCTCTACCTCAGCCTCATCTACATGATCTTTTTTGTGCCGTTCTTTTTTGCGGCGTGCTGCATCGGACTCGCCTTCACGTGTCGTCGCGACTACATCAGCCGTATCTACTTCTTCGACCTGTTGGGCGCAGGGCTCGGGGCCGTGCTGATAATGGGCGCATTGTTCGCAGTGTTTCCGCAGAACGCTTTGCTCATGCTCGCCGGTCTCGCGGTTGTCGCGTCCGCGCTGGTCGGCCTGGTTTCCGGGTCGCGCAGGTCGCTTGCTGCGCTACAGGTTCTGTGGCTCGTGTTTATTGCATTCGGCGTGCCCGAGCAGTGGCTTACTCTGCGTCTGTCCGAGTACAAGGGACTGAGTCAGGCCATGCAGGTCATCGGCGCCGAGACGCTCAGCGTGTCGTCGAGTCCGCTGGGACTGCTAACCGTGGTCGACAGCGCGACCGTGCCGTTTCGCCACGCGCCCGGGCTCAGTCTGGGAACGCGCCATGTGCCACCCGAGCAACTGGCTGTATTCACCGACGGCGATTCGATGAGCGCGATCACGCGCTACGACGGTGATCTCGACAAGCTTGGCTATCTCGGCGATGTCACGGCGGCACTGCCGTATCAGCTGCTCGATTCTCCCGAAGTGCTCGTGCTGGGCGCGGGTGCAGGTACCGATGTCCTGCTTGCGCTGCGCAACGGCGCAAGCCACGTCGCTGCAGTAGAGCTCAATCCCCAAATGACACAGCTGGTGCGTGAGACCTATGCGGATTTCTCAGGACGTCTATACGATGATTCGCGCGTCAGTGTGCACACTCGCGAGGCTCGTGGCTTTGTGATGCAAACTGGCAGGCATTACGACCTGATCCAAATCGGCTTGCTCGACTCTTTCGGCGCATCCGGTGCGGGCGTACAGGCTTTGAACGAGAGCTATCTCTACACGGTGGAAGGCCTGCAGGCTTATATGGACAAACTTGAGCCCGGCGGCATCTTATCAATCACGCGCTGGTTGAAACTGCCGCCACGCGATGGCCTGAAGCTGTTTGCAACAGCTGTCGAGGCGTTAAGCGGATCAGGCACGGAGGCGCCTGAGCAACGACTCGCGATGATTCGCAGCTGGAACACGAGCACACTGCTGGCCAAGAACGGCGAATTCTCGGCCGCTGACATCGCAAGAATTCGTGAGTTCGCGTACACACGCTCGTTCGACACGGCATATTTTCCGGGAATCGTCGCGAGCGATGCCAATCGCTATAACCTTCTCGAGCAAGCCTATCTGCACGATGGCGCTGTAGCGCTTCTTGGCGGCGATGCAACCGAGCATTTCTGGCGTTACAAGTTTCACATCGAGCCTGCGACAGACGACCGACCGTACTTCTTCCACTTTTTCAAATGGGACTCGCTGCGTGAGGTCATTGAACTGCGCAAACGTGGCGGAGCAGGGCTTATTGAATGGGGCTACCTGATACTGGTTGCCACGCTGATACAGGCAGTGTTGGCCGGGTTCGTGTTGATATTGATGCCACTTGCCTGCATCGAACGTACGTGGCCTGCAGGGACCGGTGCACGCATGGGAAGCTATTTCTTCCTGCTCGGTCTCGCATTCCTGTTTGTCGAGATCGCGTTCATTCAAAAGTTCATACTGTTTCTGAGTCACCCGCTGTATTCGGTCGCGGTCGTTCTAAGCGGCTTCCTCGTGTTCGCAGGAATCGGCAGCGCTATGTCAGCCAGACTAAAGCGCCGCGCCCCGGTGACGACCGTCACCGCGGTGATCGCCGCAATTACCGTCGTGTACGTGTTTCTGCTGCCAATTGTTTTTCAACAGTTCATGGGGCTCGCGGACGCGACGAAAATAGCTGTATCGATTCTCCTGATCGCCCCGCTGGCATTCTGCATGGGCATGCCGTTTCCGCTGGGACTGGAACGACTCGCGGATCGTGCACCGGACTTCATTCCGTGGGCCTGGGGCATTAACGGCTTTGCCTCGGTCGTGAGCGCCGTTCTCGCTACCCTGGTCGCGATCGAGTTCGGATTCAGCGTTGTGCTCGTAATAGCACTCTTGTTTTACGTTGGCGCTGCGATCCTGATCCAACAGTTTGACGTGACGCCGAGTGACTAGTGCCCGCGGCCTTCATGGGCCGCGTGGTCTTTCAGGTAGGACATGCGCAGCACTTCCAGATGGCGCTCACGGTCACGGCGATCAAAAGCCTTGAAATGCAGCCCGACGAGACCATCGTCATTAACCCCGAGGAACACCTGCGTCCGGCCGAATTCCGCCAGGGTCAATAGCGACAAGCTGCGCAGCCGGCCAACCCGCGAGAGGGCACTGGAATCCCGGAAGTTAATTTGAACAAGCTGTTGTGTCCATTCGGCGGTGTCGTAAACCGGCGCGACGGGATCGGTGATCTGCCAGCGGCTTGCGTAGCCGGACTGCGCGAGCAGCTCGTCTATTGGTGCGGGCATAACGAACTGTTTGTCGGCCCTTGGGGCAGGGGACTCGACTTCTTCGGCAGTGGCTGCTGACGACAGCAGCAAGCCGATCATTAACAGGGCCATCTGACGCACTTTGAACATGACGAGGCTCCTTTAGCTGCTCATTGTCATCACGATCTCACTCGCGCAACTCAGCTATTGTTCTTATGTATCCAGTTTGCCAGAAAACATGGCCAGATTCGTTCGCGTGCATCACGCAACTGTCGTCGAACTGCGACGGTTTTTATGTCAACTCGCGCATCGTTACTCGGTCTCAAGCCGGTCGGGTCGAGTTAACACAATCAGGATGAGAGCCAGACTCCCTGATCGATGGAATCTGTTCGGAATGTCTGCTTTTCCCAAAAGCGCACGTTCAGACTGACAAGAACCAGCGATCTTGGGGGGCAGCTAACGGCCAGAAGCAGCCGTTTAGAGGTCGATCCCTGCTATGCGTGCAGCTGAGTAAGCCAATGCCAGTGCTCCCCAGTACATGAAGAATCCCCAGTAGTAAGTGAAGTACTTGAGTGGCCCGCGCGAGGGATAGACATGCTCCTTCTCTGTAAACCAGAGCATGATATTGATGTACAGACTGCACGCTCCTGCCGCTCCGAAGAGGACGTATCCCCAAGTTTGGCCCAGAAGCACTCCGACGCTTCCGGCTAAAAACAGCGGAGCGAAGAACAGCCAGTCGGCCCACGCCGCTCCTAGGGCCAATCTAAAGTGTGTCAGATCGCGCCAATCTTCCCCTTTGGCGATAAGCAGGTCTTTGGTCTCTTGGCTGTGCGGCCGTATCAGCATCGAGAACTGCGCCCAAACCAGTGGCGTCAGAGTGACCAAGCCGAAAACGACAAGCGCCCACGTGACGAGTGTTGGCTGCATAACCCTTCTCCTCTACGGTCGCGCCGATCCCCTTAGATCGAACCGTCTGTAGAGACCAAGTCTTAATGAACGATTAGAAGTCCTATCCTAGGTTGCGCGCGAAGTGCTGAATATAGCGGGAATCCGAATGTCTGCTTTGGGTTGCGGACTTTCAGGGTGATCTTAGCCGAATGTCCGGTTTCGGGTGTATAGCGGACACTAGAATCCGCCGTATCTGGAAAAGAACATGGCCGCTTTCGGCCAGAAGCGGTCGTTCATTCAATAATCCAGTACAACAAGAGAAATGCGCCGATGCCGAGAATGGCCCAAACAAATGGTCCGCAGCCAGCACTATTGGTTTCAGGAAAGTTGACGTTGGTCAGATCTTCCCCCTCCTCGCCGACTACATCGGCGCCGAGTGAAGCGGCCAAAGATTGCGCCGCCTCCAACGCCGAGTTTGAGGGTGAAGTTATATCGATTTCACCACGCTGAAATACGAAATACTCCATTACCGTTTCGTTTTCTCCACTCCAATGCAGCACAAACGAATCATTTGAGAGGTCATCAGCCTCTGCAATCGAAAATTGATCATCACTTTCTATCGCCGCGAGTAATTCTTGCTCAGTAATCGGCGATTTTCGACGAATTGAAACGACGTAACTCAATCAATCTCCTCAATTGGATATGCGCGGATCATGCTTTCGAAGGGGCACCAACCAATGGCTGCTATGGGTCAGTAGCGGCCCTTCAGGTCAATAGTAGCTGAATGTCTGCTGTGGAGCGTATAGCGGACGACCTGGAACCAGATTTTCGGTCGGCCCGTCCCGAGCGTCCGCTTTCACCGAAAGCGGTCGTTCGATCTGCTCAGAATCAGGTAAATCCAGGGGCAGCTAACGGCCAATAGCGGTCAGTCGCTTGGCCGCCTAACTTCAAAGGGAAGCTCGCCTAACGGAACATCTGGAAGGCGCTCCAGTGCTTTTTTTTCGAGTCCGGCCCAAGACCCATCGAGACTTAGGTCCGCCAATGGGGGCATCCGATACACTTCGTAGAAGTCCGAGTATTCGTCGAGCTGGTCGTCAAACCTGCTATAGAAGAGGAAAGAGTCGCCCCCCTTACAAGCTACGATTATTCTTGGTGCATCATAGAAATCGCGGTACTGAATGTCAGTCCATTCGTGCAATTACGCGCTCCGACTGCATTCAACTTGAATTTGCCGACTGTCCGCTTTGGGTCATTAGCGGCCCTTCACGACAATATTAGCCGAATGTCCGGTTTCGGGTGTAAAGCGGACGTTAGTACACGTCAAAGACCGACCAAAAGAGGGTCCGCTTTCGGCCAAGAGCAGCCATCATTGCCCGATAGTCTCAGGATATTTCTGCAAAACGGCGCTCTTGACTTCGGGGGACTGATTTAGCAACAGGATGGTCTTGCTTCGAGCAATCCTTTTACGATTCTCGGCCGCATTGATTACTTCACGAGCAGCGCGGGCAAAGCCTTGATCCGGAAATTCAGTCGCATTGAGTTCTGCTATTATTTTGTCAAGCAGTGGAACATAGTCCATGTGCCCTGACGATATTTTAGTCCTTAGACTTGCCAGCCGTCTCGACGTGTTGACCTCATTCAAGAACCGCCGTTGGTCCTGTTGCGCCGCCCTACGAAAAACTCCTGTATGAGCTGGCCCTGCAAGAGCCGCAATCGCTCCTCCTGCTGCTTTGGGTGCCACGATCTCTACGGTTTCGAATACCTGTTCTACCGTCGCCGTGAAGTCCCTTGACCGAGGGTCAAATTCGGCAGCAGGTATTGAAGCGATAATTGGGAGTAACTCCGGAGCAGCGAGCGCAACTGTAGCTAACCCTCCTTTGTCGTATGCGTGTGGGTGACTCTCAAAAGCTGCCTTGCGAAGTACCGGCTCCGTGAGTGTGATTAGTGGTTGTGACTTGAAATACTCCACAATGAAGTCCCGAAGTGCCTCTTGCAGCTCGATAGTAGTCTTCCAAACCCAAGCTTTGGCCAGTGGGCTGCGCATCAAATTTGCATTCTCCGAGAATGCGACGTTATAAAACTTACCATAGCCAATTGGGTATCCACGAGGTCCCCACGGACCAAGCCATCTATCGACTTCCTCGTAAAACGTGTACGTATTGACCGCGCCGGGGTGACCCGCAATAACTTTTGTCAGCTCAGAATGTATATTCTTGAAGCTGTCTTCACTCTGACGAATGATCGATGCTGGAGGAAGGTCCAGTGACATTTTGCCCTCTCTTCGTGCGAGTATTGAACACAACAAGCGCAAGGCCTGCCATCACGCCCGGTATGGATCGTTTTAGGCGTGAATCTGAGAATTATAGTCCACGATTTGACCGACTGCTTTGGGTCATTAGCGGTCGTTCATGACAATATTGGCTCAATGGCCGCTTTCGGGTGTAAAGCGGACGTTAGTACACGTCAAAGACCGACCAAAAGAGGGTCCGCTAACGGCCAATAGCAGTCATTTACTAAAGGTTCGATTACGAGTTTTGGTCTATCCCCAACCTTTCGTTTTCGCGACGAAATATCTCACGAATCTTCGCACCGTCCGAAGGTTCTTCCTCCAAGGTCTCGGGATTCCACTGACTTCGGGTCGTATCAAAGAAATCACCTCCATAGATGTGAATACCGCCGGTAAAGCGCTGCAATGGATTGGTAACCGAATGCAGCGCGTCTTCGGGCAGCATGGCAGTATCTCTTACAAACAGGGCATCTGCACTGAATGCCTTGATTCCATCGGAGGTCCTCTTCCAGAATATATTGTCCTCACGACCTGTGTAGATTCCAATGTTGGCCCACATCAGGTGATCATGAGGCATAAGGTTCATCTGAGGCGTCCATGTGGCTGCAAAGATGGTCAGGTTTGGAGAACTTAGAAGTACGTTGAGTCCGGCTTTCTCAGGATCGCCTAGCGCCGCCAAAACGGCGTCGGGTGTAGAGACCGCTCGGGCAAGTACCTCGTTGACAGCGTTTTGAGCATCTGACTCCGCGTTGGCAGCGATACAGTCAGCAACAAAGCGGTCAATATCCATTCTTGCACTCCCTGACGACACGGGTCGTTTGGTCTCCGCAAAAGCAGAGAACGGAGAAAATAGCTGCATGGATGCGCCTACCGCACCA
>CAVQDJ010000011.1:0-120533 GCA_963711285.1 uncultured Gammaproteobacteria bacterium
ATGTTCGTCTACCTTCAACCATCGTATTGCTTCCGTGCGCATTCCGAGACCCAGGCTGGCATCGATCCGGCGTCTGCGCCCAGCGCTTTGCCACTGGCTAAACTGCAGGTTCTGAGCGGTGCTTTTGCGGGCCGAGAGCTCGAACTCACCAAGGCGCTGACGACCTTGGGACGACCCGGCGTGCAGGTCGCAGCAATCACGCGTCGGGCGGAAGGCTACTACATCGTGCATGTGGAGTCCGGCGAGGAAGACGACTATCCACTGGTCAACGGCCAACCGATAGGCGCGCAGGCGAAAAGACTCACTGACAACGACGTCGTGCAACTGGCCGGCGTGAAAATGGGTTTCTTCGCCTCGTAATTCCAGCTATCAGCTAGTCAACGATCTCCGACGCTTCGCGGTGCATGACGCCGCACACGAGTTCGTACGGAATCGCGTCAGCCCACGGCGCGACCTCCTCGACCGGAAGCCCCTCACCCCAGAGCGTCGCGATATCGCCAAGCTCGTCCTGCGGGTCGTTACCAAGATCTACAGCGATCAGATCCATCGAGACGTTGCCGATCAGCGGCACACGACGACCGTTGATAAGGACCGGCGTGCCCGTCCTGAAGTGCCGCGTGTAGCCATCGCCATAGCCGGCAGAAATGATCCCTATCATGGTATCGCGCTGACTCTGATATTTGCCCTTGTAGCCAACGCGCGCGCCTTCGCCCAGTGGCTTGATCGATATCAGGCGGGCCTGGAACTGCATGGCCGGCGTCAATCCGAGTTCTGCTCCGTTACGCCCGGCGAAAGGTGAAATGCCGAACAGCGCAAGACCAGGTCGGATCCAGTGACTCCCCTCGAAGCCAAGAAGACTCTGCGCATCCGCGATCTGCGGCCAGCCGAGTGTGGCGGGCGTATTCGCAATGCTCACCGCGCCTTCGAAGCTCTCTACAATGTCTCGAAATCGACTGAACTGATCCTCGGTCATCGTATTGTCGAGTTCGTCCGCGCTCGCAAGGTGCGACATCAGACGCAGTTCACCAACAGCTTTGCAAACTCGCAGCCGCTCGATCAAGGCATCTGCACCGTCTGTGGAGAATCCAAGTCGGTTCATGCCCGTGTCAAATTTCAGCCAGACCGTGTTCTCGCCTGGCTTTGCAGCTTCGAGGAGGTCGATCTGTTCCTTACAATGCACGACAATCTCGAAGCCGCGCTCGGTCGCCTCGGTGAGTTCGCTCGCCGTCAATACACCTGATAGCAGGACAACTGGCTTATCGACCCCTGAGTCGTGCAGCATTATGGCCTCGGGAAGGCGGGCAACGGCGAAGGAGTCTGCATCGTCGATAGTCCTGGCCACCTCTACCAGTCCATGCCCATAGGCATTGGCTTTGATGACCGCCATGACCATAGCCTCTGGTGCGGCGCTGCGAATTACCTGAAGATTTTTTTTGAGCGCGCCGAGCCGGATCAGCGCTCGCGCCCCGAACGTCACGGATACGCCTCGTCCGCGTAGGTATCGGGCACCCAGTTCTCGAACTTCGTGTAACGCCCGACAAACGTGAGCGGGAAATCGCCGATCGGGCCATTACGTTGCTTCGCGATCGCGATATCGGCTATTCCTTTGCGCGGCGTATCCTGATTGTAGACCTCTTCCCGGTAGATAAAGAGAATCAGGTCCGCGTCCTGCTCGATGGCCCCCGATTCGCGCAGATCGGACATGACCGGTCGCTTATCGGTTCGTTGTTCGACACTTCGATTGAGCTGCGATAGTGCGATAACCGGTAACGAGAGTTCCTTGGCAAGCGCTTTGAGCGACCGCGAAATCTCCGATATCTCGGTGGCACGGTTTTCTTTGCTGCCCGGCACCGCCATCAGCTGCAAGTAGTCGATGACTAT
This sequence comes from uncultured Gammaproteobacteria bacterium, assembly GCA_963711285.1. Taxonomy (GTDB): domain Bacteria; phylum Pseudomonadota; class Gammaproteobacteria; order Steroidobacterales; family Woeseiaceae; genus UBA1847. The sequence continues at coordinate 1,882 of CAVQDJ010000011.1, forward strand.
CAGACCCAGTCCGCTTTCTCGTTGCAGGCGGCGGGCCCGCGCACGAATCTCCGTCGGTGACAGCCCTGCAGTATCGTCAATGAAAATCGGTGCCTCGGACATCAGCTGCACTGCCGTGTTGATACGCGACCAGTCTTCGTCAGGAAAACGGCCGGTCCGCAAATGCGTCTGGTCGACGCGGCCGAGCGACGAGATCATGCGAAATGCAAGTTGTTGTGACGGCATTTCCATCGAAAATATTGCGGTCGGCACTTCGCGAGCCGATTGCTGCATTTTCTGCAATGTTCAGAGCCAGCGTTGTCTTACCCATCGACGGGCGGCCCGCGATGACGATCAGCTCACCGGGTTGCAGGCCTGCGGTCAACTTGTCGAATTCGGTATAACCGGTCGGAATACCTGTGATATCACCTTCCGACTGATGCAGAAGATCGATGCGATCGACAGCCTCGGGAAGAATATTTTTCAGCGCCCTGAATCCGACGCGTCCGCGCGCGCCTGACTCCGCTATTTCGAATACGAGACGCTCGGCTTCGTCGACTATCTCGCCAGCGGTTCTGCCGTCGGTGGAAAACGCGGCCCCGCTGATTTCATTTCCTGCACTGATCAAGGAGCGCAGCATAGACCGCTCGCGCAGAATCTTGGCATAGGAACGCGCATTGGCGGCACCCGGCGTTTCGTTCGCGAGTGACGCCAGGTATTCGAGGCCGCCAGCCGACTCCAGCTCACCGCGATTGTCGAGGAACTCCGATACCGTGACAACGTCACAGGGATTCGCCTCTTCGGCAAGGCTGGCTATCGCCGCAAAGATCAGTCGATGGTCTTTACGGTAGAAATCCTGCGACGTGACGACGTCGGCGATCTTGTCCCACGATTGATGGTCGAGCATGAGGCCGCCAAGCAACGACTGCTCTGCTTCGATGGAATGCGGCGGCACCTTGAGGCTCTGCTCCGCCCCCCCGGTGGTCATGCCGTCATCCAGTGCTCGAACCATGCTCAACTTCTCCGGCGAATTCCCCCTGCCCCCAAGTTATCACACTGGGGGTAGCTCGGCAGCGCTGCCATGTGTCACTCGGCCGTGACGACACGTACCATTATTTCGGCGTTGACTTCGGGATGCAGATGCACACCGATTGAAAACTCACCGAGCTCATGAATTGGGCCATCGGGCATACGGACTTCGCTGCGTTCGACCGGAATCTGTACTTTTTCGAAAGCCTCAACGACATCGATTGGACCCACTGAGCCGAAGAGCTTGTCCTCGCTGCCGGCATTGGCCGAGATCACGAGTTCCGTTCCATTAATTGCCTCGAATCGCGATTTCGCAGCCGCGAGGTCCATGCCCGCCGCTTTTTCGAGCTCGGCACGGCGTGCTTCGATCGCTTTCATGTTCTCCGGCGTCGCAAGCGCCGCTTTGCCATGCGGTATCAGATAGTTGCGACCATACCCCGGCTTGACCTTGACCAGGTCACCAATACTGCCGAGGTTCTCCAAGTTGTCCAAAAGAATGACTTTCATTTCAAATCCTTAACTCTATTGTTGTCCAGCAGCGCGACGGCGGTATCCGAACCATGCATCGGTGTATCCCAAAACCGCCAGCGCCAAAATCAGAAACACATGCAACACGGGCAATAGTACGTAAGCCAAAATCACCACAAGTAATGGCAACTGCCCTTGCGCATGCATCCAATGCACAAGTGCAAGTCCCTGTATCCAGAACATCGCAAAAAGCAAGAACGCAATGTCCTGTATTGCGGCCACGCCGCTCACGACTGCCAGCAATGACGTCAGAGCCATTATCAACGCAAGCACGCGGCCGAAATTCAAATCGCGAAACCGACCGTAATCACCTGTTTCACCGGACATCTGCACAAAAATCTGATATCCAAACAACAGGTACAGCACGTATAACATCCAACTCGACAATACGATGGCTATCGTCACCATATTGGCAGTCATTACCGGTTCCGATTCCATCAGCTGTACCTGCTCGAGCAGGTTGCTCTCGCGCGCCCACTCCAGCATGTACGTCGTGACCGGCTGCCAAAAGGCCACGATGTCATCGACGACGACGTGAAAAGCGATCGTCATCAAAACCACCACGAGCATCGACACCTGCAAAGTCAGCGTCAGTGATCGCGACACTTGTAGCGTACCGCCCAGCACCACCGCGGGCACCCACGTCGTCAGCATTTCACCAAGCAACTGGGAAATCGGCACTCCCGCGATCAGAGCGATCAGCCCTATCAACGCGCCGGCTGCCACCCCCTCGATGACGGCGAGCCTGGCCCCCTGTTTGAGCACCAGCAGCACCATGATGATGCCGCTCAGTACCTGCAAATAGGGTACCAATAACGTCGCCGCAAGTACGAGTACGGCGTTTTGCGGCCGGGCGACCAGCCACGCGGCCAGCGCTTGCACGAGATAGCTCAGGGATCGACTTAGTGTCGATCCGTATACGGCAACAACGCCAGATACCGGGCACGCTTTACCGCAGTCGCCAACTGCCGCTGATAATGCGATTTCGTGCCCGTGATGCGACTTGGGACTATCTTGCCCGTCTCGGTAACATAGGCTTTGAGCAAATTGAGGTCTTTGTAATCAATCTCCACAATGCCTTCGGCCGTAAAACGGCAATACTTACGCCTGCGTGAATATCGACTCATAATACTTCTCCTCAGGCGGTCTTTTCGACAGGTTCAGGCGCTGCGTCGTCAATGGCGTCAGCCTTCTCGGCGTCGGCTTTTTCGGCATCAGCTTTTTCGGCATCAGCTTTTTCGGCATCAGCTTTTTCGGCGTCGGCCTTTTCGGCATCTGCTTCTTGCGCAGCGTCCGCATCACCCGTGGTTTCTGCGGCCGACGGCTCTTTGCTCAGGTCGGCCGGAGCAGCGTCGTCGACAGGGGCCGCTTCCTCTGCTGCCTTCTTAGCATCTTCTTCGCGCTTAGCATCTTCATCGCGTTTGATTTGCATGGCCGCCTCGGCCGCCGCCTTCGCCTCACGGCGCTGCTGGGCTTCTTTTTCCTTGGCCTTTTCTTCGGCAACCTGCACCGCCATCGGTGACGCTTCGGTAACGGCGTCATCGCGCGCGATCACGAGGTTGCGCAAGACAGCATCGTTGAAGCGAAAGGCAGATTTGATTTCGTCAAGCGAAGCTTGCTCACACTCGACGTTGAGCAGAACGTAGTGCGCCTTGTGTACTTTGTTTATCGGATGGGACAGCTGACGGCGACCCCAGTCTTCCGTGCGGTGAATTGCACCGCCGGAGCCGGTAACAATGCCCTGATAGCGCTCTATCATGGCAGGTACCTGCTCGCTCTGGTCTGGATGGACCAGAAACACGATTTCGTAATGTCTCATTGTTTTCCCTTTTGGTTGAAATCCCACCGGATTCTCTGCAGTAAATACAAAGTACCCTTACGGATAACAGCCACCCGGCAGTCCGGTGTGGCAAGAGGTCACGGCCTTGCGACCGCCCGGACCTAATTGGCCAGGGACGCGAATCCTACCCAACCGCAGGGCTCGACGCAACTAAAAAGGTCTTTGTATTCAGGCGGCTGGCGCGCTGGTTCAGCGCCGTTGACGCAGCACCTCGTAAAGGCATACGCCAGCGGCCACCGAGACGTTCAGACTCGAAACGACCCCGTGCATGGGCAGGCTGACCAGTTCGTCGCAGAGTCCTTCGATGCGTTTGCCGAGACCCGTATGCTCTCGTCCCATCACCAGGGCGAGCGGACGATCGAGATCGGCGTCGTAAAGCGACTGTTTGCCTTTGTCGCTGGTGCCAACTATGGCAACACCGTAGTCTTTCAGCCATCCCAGGACCCTTGCCAGATTGCCCACACTTGCGAAAGGCAGCTGCTCGGCCGCCCCTGCTGCGACCTTACTGACAGTGGAACCCAGTCCGGCAGCCCCGTGCCGAGGCACGACGATGGCGTCAACACCGGCAGCGTCGGCCGTGCGCATGCAGGCGCCCAGATTGTGCGGATCCTGCAACCCGTCGAGCAATAACAACAGTAGCCGAGAGCCGTCACTGGCCTGCAAACGCTCCTCAACCAGGGTTCGGAGCCCGGCCTCATCCAGCGACGTGCTGCGACGATATTCCGCGACGACACCCTGATGGCGGTCCTCACCGCTGATCTGCTTGAGCCGTGCCCGATTGGCCGCCTGCACATCGATGCCAAGCTCTTTTGCCTTGGCGATCAGCGTTTTGACCCGAGGATTTACTGATTGATACTCGGCGTAAACCCGGCGTACATCTTTGTCGCCCGACGACAGCAGCTGTTCGACCGCCCTGAGGCCCGTAGCGTATCGGGATTTGCTCATTTTGTATCAGCAGGCCGAAAATCGATGCGTCGCGTTTCCATATCGACACGCTGCACCTTCACCCGCATCGCATCACCTAATCGATACTTCTTGCCGGAGCGTTCGCCGACGAGCTGCTGGGTGGCCGACTCATATTGGTAGTAGTCATTCGCGAGACTCGTCACGTGCACGAGGCCATCGATCAGAAGTTCGCTTATTTGCACAAACAAACCAAAATTCGTAACGCCCGTGATAACACCGTCGAATTCCTCGCCAACGCGTCCTTCCATGTACTCGCACTTCAGCCACGCCTCCACATCCCGCGTCGCTTCTTCGGCACGACGCTCATAGGCCGACGTAATGGCGCCAAGCCGCTCCATGGCGCCCGCGTCATAATGGTAACGGCCCGGCTTCCCGCCGCGGACGATGTGTCGAATTGCGCGATGCACGAGCAGGTCCGGATAGCGCCGTATCGGGGATGTAAAGTGCGCGTAGGCATCAAGTGACAGGCCGAAGTGACCGATGTTAACCGGGGTGTATTCGGCATGCTTCAGCGATCGCAGCATTGCCATCGAGATCGACGCACTGTCGGCTCGGCCCTTTGCCTGATTCAGCAGCTGGTTGAACTGTCTGGGCTCGACATGCTCCGGATGCGGAACCTTGAAGCCAAGGCTCAACAAATACTGGCGCAATTCTTCGAAGCGCTCGGGATCCGGCTTCGCGTGCACGCGGTAAAGCCCCGGAATTCGATGCCGGCGCAGGAATTTGGCCGCCTGCACGTTGGCGGCGATCATGCATTCTTCTATAAGACGGTGCGCGTCATTGCGTTCAACCACTTTGATCGCCGCAATTTCACCGCCCTTGCCAAGCTCGAATCTCGTGCCGGGAATATCGAGTTCAATCGCACCGCGGCGCTGACGTGCTTTGGCGAATGCCCTGTAGAGATCATGCAGATGTCGCAGCGCTGAGTGCAGCGCCTTGGGAATATCGCTGTTCGATTTGCCCGTCAGAAAATCGCTGACCTGGCTGTAGGTCAGGCGGGCAGACGATTTCATAACCGCTTCGACGAACGTGGACTTCGTGACCTTGCCCTCAGCGCTGACTCGCATATCGCACACCATGCACAAGCGGTCGACATTGGGATTCAATGAACAGAGGCCATTCGACAGAACTTCCGGCAACATCGGCACCACGCGATCCGGGAAGTACACGGACGTTCCGCGCGTCGTCGCCTGCTTGTCCAGCGCCGATTCCGATCTCGACGTAGTGCGCGACATCAGCTATGGCCACAAGTAATCGCCAACCCTGTCCGGACGGCTCGCAGTACACAGCGTCATCGAAATCGCGCGCATCCGCGCCATCGATGGTCACCAGATCCGTGTCCCGCAGGTCGACACGGCCAGTTATCGCTTGTCCGGGCACGGTCTTGCCAAACTTCTTGATCTCCTCGCGAACCGCCTTGGGCCATTCGGTCGGGATCGCATGGGACTGGATAGCGATGTCGGTTGCGATGCCCTTCTGATGCGGATCGCCGATCACGCGGACGACCCGGCCGGTCGCCTGCTCAACATGCGTCGGGTAATCGAGGATTTCCGCCACCACGATCTGGCCGGGTTTCGCTTTACCGGCCTCACCTTTTGCGATCAGAATGCGGTGCGCCAGCTTCGCGTTGTCCGGAATCACGAGCCCGATGCCGCGTTCCCGGATAAACTGACCGGCAACTTCGCGCAGCCCGCGCTCGAGCACCTCGACAAGGTCTCCCTCCGGCTTGCCGCGCCTGTCCGTGCCAATTATCCTGATCGCAACGCGGTCGCCGTCGAAAACGGACCGCATCTCGCGGGCCGACAGATAAACGTCGTCCCCTCCACCATCCGGTCGGACGAAGCCGAAGCCATCCCGGTGGCCGATCACAAAGCCGGTAATCAGATCCAGCTTGGCCGTCAGGCAATATTCGCGACGGCGATTCTCGATGATCTGACCGGCGCGCACCATCGTGGCCAGGCGCTCTTCGGTTAGCGCGCGCATGCGTTCCCCTTTCAGGTTAAAACCCAAAATAATATCTTTTATTTTCAGGGGCTTTCCGGCCTTTTCTAGAAAGTCTAGAAGCTCATTTCGGCTCGGGATCGGGTGTTTGTAAGCTTTGTTCTTACGGCGCGGCGATTTTTTGTGCGTTTTTTGAGGCAAGCAAGCGACTCCGTTGGTCGGCATTCATTGACAGGTTGCGCCCGCTTTGAGTAGAGTGCGCCCCCTTGCGAGAGCTGCGATTGTACGCGGTTCTGGCATGCCCAGGTGGCGGAATTGGTAGACGCGCGGCGTTCAGGTCGCCGTGTCCTTACGGATGTGCGAGTTCGAGTCTCGCCCTGGGCACCAATCGTACATGCCCTGTTCGAGGGTCATGTTCTCGCGCCAGCGAGGATGCTCATCATCGTCCCTGTGGATTCTGTGCCGAATTCGCACCGGCCGGTTGCCGACGGTATCGCTCAATTCACAGATAACGTCATTTGGTAACAATTTGTAATGAATGTGCGGTATATCCTCACGATAGGCAATAATCCCTCTATTCGTCATCGGAGGCGCGACCACAGATGAAGGCATACAGGAAATCCGGATTCACCTTGCTGCTGCTCGCAATAGTCACATTGCCGAGCGGCTGTTCGGGCACGCCCGAAGGTGTGGAGCCTGTGACCGGCTTCGAACTCGACCGCTACCTTGGCACCTGGTACGAGATCGCCCGTCTCGACCACCGCTTCGAGCGCGGGCTCTCGGATATAACGGCAACATACAGCCTGCGCAGTGACGGTGGCGTGCATGTCGTCAATCGCGGCTACAAAAGTGAATCGGGCGAGTGGGATGAGGCGGTCGGCAAAGCCTACTTTGTCGGTGCTCCCAACGTCGGCCATTTGAAAGTTTCCTTCTTCGGCCCATTTTACGGCGGCTATAATGTGATCGAGCTCGACAAAACCGGATACCAGTACGCGCTCGTTGCCGGGCCCGACCGCTCGTATCTCTGGATCCTCAGCCGCACGCCCGAGATGAGCGCGGATTCGCTGCAAGAATTGATCAGCAAGGCAGACGGTCTCGGGTTTGCCACTAGCGAACTGATCTTCGTTACGCATGACGCGGTTCGCTGAAGCGGCTATTGGCGATCGCCGCAATTAATGGTGTGTACCTCTGGCCCAAGACCTTCTTTGTGGAAATGGATGAGCAGTAACAGGCTAATCATGCGTGACATCCTTGTTGGGATCGCGGTGGCGGTTTCCACTTCAGCAGGCGCGGCGCAGCCTGAATTCACCGAAATCGTCATCAATGCCGGTTTCCAGGTGGAGCAGCCTGTTCTTGCCGCCAGCCTGCTCGACGATGGCAAGCGTCATGTTGTGCTCGCCGGACACGATGCGGACCATCGGCAGCGGCTAGCCGTCTTCGCAGTTGACGGCGCTTCGAGCCCTGATGCGGTGCCGGTGCTCAAGCTCGTGCCGGGCGAAAACCTCATTGCTTACGACGTCGGCGGACTTGGCGCTCGTGACGCGCTGTTCTTCATTGAGCCCGGACGCATCCTGAGCTACGACTTTGCGGCCGGGGATCTCGTCGTCGTCATGGAAATCCAAACGATTTATGCGCAGGCGCGCGCGGGTGAAATCGTCCCGCTCAACTTCTTTCGCGACATCAACGGCGACGACCGTGATGACCTGGTCGTTGCCGATACAGCCGGCTATCGCGTCCGTCTGCAGCGGACAGACGGTAGCCTCGGCAAAGAAATACTGCTGCAGGAAAGCAGCAGCATGACCGTGTCCGGAGGCATCGTCAGTTTCGAAAGCCGGCCACTTGTCAGCGGCGACATGACCTTCGACGGCCTGCCCGACCTTGCGGTCTGGCGCGGAGATTCTCTGCGCATTTACCCGCAGCTGCTCGACGCAAGTTTCCAGAGCCGGCCAGAGGTCGTTCCGCTCGGCCTGGATCTTCTTAGCGAAGCTGAAATGCGAGTATTGCAGACCAGCCGTGGCGCCATGGATCAGAGCGAACTCACTGAAAGGCGAATCTGGTCGATCGAGGACCTGAACAACGATCAGCTGCCGGACATCATCACTGAAGCGACATTGAGCGAAGGCGTCTTCGACAAGCGTAATGAATTTCGCGTGCACCTGGGACGCCGGAACGACGATCGCCTCGTCTACCTCGATAGTGAAGACGCGCTCATTGCGTCGGATGGTCTGCAGTTCGGCCTGATCGGCACGGATATAGACGGCGACGGCAAGAAAGACCTGGTTTTGCGTATGGTGCGGCTTTCCTTTGGCCGAGTCATCAGGGCGCTTCTCTCCGGGAATGTGTCGTTGCAGCTGCAGTTTTTTGAAATGACCGACGATGACGCCTACCCCGACCGCGCCAACTACACCAAAAAGATCAACGTCCGATTCAGCCTGACCAGCGGTCAGGTGGACATTCCAACTATCGAGGTGGCCGATTTTGACAACGACGGCCTGCAGGATCTGGTCGTCCAGACCGGCCGCAACCGGCTGAGCTTCTATCACGGTGTGCCAACCAAGCGTCTGTTCGACGATGATTCGGTCGACATGGATGTCATTCTGCCGCGCAATGGTGATCTGGTCACAGCTGACGACGTCGACGACAACGGCCGGACTGACCTGGTCATCCGCTACAACGTGTCTGACGGAAGCGGATCGGCAAATACCGTGCGCCTTCTGCTGGCGGGCGACTAGGTTCCTGTGCCGATTGCGGCATCCTCTCCGAGATGCCGTTTGCTCCTGAGCCAGAAATATACTGGTGCGGAAACCAGCGTGAGCACCAGGCCCGACAAGGCCGACATCGGGTTTGTAAATGCCACAAAAATCGCAACTGTCGTCCAACCCAGCGCACAGACGACTCCAGTCGCCGGAAAACCCCATGCGCGAAAAGGTCTCTCTGCGTCAGGTTCCTGACGTCGCAGGCGGAACACTCCGACGACCAGGCTCACGTACATCGCCATAAAGAGTATGGCGACGAGATTGAGCAAGAACTCGAACTGACCTACCAGAATCAGCACGCAGGTCGTTGCCCACGTCAGCATCGTGGCACCCGCGGGCGTGCCTCTTTCATTGACGGACGTGGCGCGGCGACTACCTAATCCATCAGCCGACAGCGAATACAGTATTCTCGATGCAATCATGTACTGCAGATTCTGATGCGCCGACAGAATAAAAACCGCAGCAATGATGATAACGGTTCCCGCGCCGACGCCGAACAGCAAGTCCAACGCGCCGGCAAGCGCAATCTCATGCCCAACCAGCGCGGCCAGCGGCACGCTTAGCACAAGTGCCAAATTCAGCAGCACGTATAGCGCGAATATGATCAGGGCGCCCTGCAAGCTACCGATGGCGACGGCCCTACCCCCTGATTTGACTTCTCCGCTGAAGTAGCTCGCCGCGTACCAACCGTCGTAGGTGAAGACAACGGCTGCAACGACGAGTCCATAGGCGGCAATTCCTGCCGAGCCGACCCGCGCAATATTCGGCGCATCCACCACGCCGCCATTCGAGAAAAATCCGTAGAACAGTGCGAGCGCCAGCCCGACCACGATAAGGCCGATTCCCGTTGATGCGATCCCTTGAATACCGGCGCCAAGTCGAACACCTCCGAGCTGCAGGAACGCGAAAAGACTCGTGACAATGAGTGCACCGACAGTCTGAAACGGCGCCATCTCCGGGACAAGCAATGAGAAATACTCAAGCAAGACCACGGCCTTCAGCGCAATGGTCGCGCAAGACGCGATCCAATCCGTCCAACCGATCAGGAAGCCTGGGTAGGGACCGTAAGCATGCGCCACCATCGCGTAAATGCCCCCGGACCGCGGCGTCATCGCAATGAGCTCTGCAACGACGAGAAGACTGACCATCACAAAAGCGCCGCAACCGATCCAGAGCGCCATGTAGGTCACCGGATCGTTAATCGTCGTCGCAATCTCGCCAGGGGTGCGGAGAATACCGAGTCCGATTACAAGTCCAACACAAGCGGCAATAGAGAATCCCTTGCCAAGCAGCCGCTGCAGGGTGTCCGTCGCCATCTGACTTACTCAGTCCCTGGCACGTGTTTCAGATCGACTTAGCATTGCGCTGCGCCTCAATCTGACGCTGCACTTCGCTGAACAGGTCGTCGCGAAGACCGAGTATCTTGAACATTTCCACGATCGTAAAGAACGGCGCCGCGAGATTCGCCTGGATTGGGTGTTTGATGAGCACCGGCATTGATTTCTCCACGGCGTGGCCGATGAATTGCGCTGCATAGCCACCAAAGAATGCCGCGGCTGCGATGGCTCCGGCCGTCGCGATCGGCAGCGCACCGATGTAAGCGGCCAGCTGCGCTGCGAGCAATCCGAATATCAGGAATACAATCGCAAACAACTTGTCCAGGGTCAGATAGAACAGAAAAAACCCGAGCAACGCGAGATGCGCCAGGTTGATCGAGACCTCACCGACATCAAGCCCGACCCAGGTCAGCGGTATGAAAACTCCGAGCATGATCGTCGGAATGCCAATCATGTGGACCAAAATATTGAATGGGTGCCGATGTGACGCCGCATAGCCGGTCAGCATCTCCATCAGCTTGCCATTTGTGCTCATCGCTGGACCCATAGGAAATCGTCCACAGAGTATAGACAAAATTACATTTGGGTTTCGGTTTTGAAGGTGCGAAAATATGTTAGCGTGATTATTGGTTGTTTGCGTGATCAGAATAGACTTGGTCAGATAAGGGGAATATATGAATCTGCCATTAGTAGCGCTAGTTCTGGTTCTTCTTATCGCTGCCTGGATATTCCTCCACCGCAGGAGGTCCGGGAACTCGGACGAGACCGGGCCCTTGTTGCGCACCAGCACTGCGGAACCCACCTTTCACGCTGTGTCGATAATATTCTCGGATAATGCGTGCAACGCCGCAAAGGAACTCGATGGGCGGCGATTTCTATCGAGCGCGGCACCGAGATTACCGCTCGCGGAATGCGATGTTCTCGAATGCAGCTGCCGCTTTGTACATCACAAGGACCGGCGCGCAGGCAAGGACCGGCGCAGCCCGTTCAGTCCCAAGGGATTTGGTGCCGGCACGGGTAAGTTCGAGGCAGAACAGCGCAAAGCTGGAGATCGTCGAGTCGAGGACGACGAAGACCTGTTCTAGAGCCCTCGCGAATCCGGCGAGGTCATCGGCTTTGGCCTAGTAGCCGTAGGCCGCTACGGTCTGCTCATAGTACTGTAAATCCTGCTCGAATCGTGCTCGATCCGCAACCAGATGCCTGATCTCGACTTCCAACTCGCCCGTACGTTCAGACAGGTCCTTGAGTTCGATGAGTAACGCAACGCGATCTTCCGTCGTCGTTTCTTCACTGATCAAGAGCAATTCAGCGGCAACAATCCGATCTTCCGTGGCTTCGAGCTCACTCTCTCTTGCATAGATCTGCGAATTTGCGGCGTTCACATTGGCGCGCAACGTGTACAACTTGCGGCCGGCGCGGAACGCCTCAAGAAATTCGGGTTCCATGTCCGCGGCACAGACGCCATTATAATTGCCGCCATTTGCGCCGAAATTGAAGCCTCGTCCGGGCTGGCAGAACTCCACGAGACCCTGGTCTCTGCCGCGCTGATACGCCTGGAAATCCGCGGTTATGCCATGCTTCGCACACGCTTTGCGATGATTTCCGAAGTGCTCTGTCGTGTAGCCACGCGAACCGTCTTCATAACCGACGGCGGACCAGTCGCTGGTCGCACACTCATCCGCGTTCATCGACGCACAGCCGCCGAGGCCAACGACAAGAAGCGCCACCAGAATATTTGTCCATTTGCCATTCATTACGAATCCCTCCGAATACCTTACGGTAAGTTTGCAATACAGATACAACAGGCAACCTGAATCTGGGCTGAAAAGTGCGTACTGCAGCGCGTTCGGACCGTGTCCAATGTGACCTGGGTCACAGTGGCAAGCCTGCCGCGCGGATACTCTGATAAGCACGGCAACCAGCGAGAACTTGGGATGGATATCGAGGGATTTAGTGGTGCGGCGACCGTGGCGCTGGCTTGCACGATAGTTTTCGTCCTGGTTACAAAATCCTGGCAGATCATTTCCCGCTCTGTCAGCTCACATCCGAGTTTTGCCGGCAGCATCATGCGCGAGGCTGCGCAGCGATTCCGTGACGAGTTCGACCGTCTCACCAGCACCCAATCGACCTACCTCAGCGCGGGATTGGTGTTCGTTGTACTTTTCGTTGCCGCCTACATCCTCAAAGCGGAACGTCTGTATGCGGGATACCCGCAATGGCAGTTATATTTGTTCCTGGTAGCTCTATTGTTCGGTGGGTTGCTGGTCCTTTTCCGGCTAACGCGAACGGTCGCGACGCGACACCAGGTCAAGCTGCTGCGCGACGCCAATATCGCCATCGGCCATCAGTTGCATCGAATCTCCACCGGTTTCGGTCATGTTTACCACGACGTCGAGACGAGCGCCGGCGTGATTGACCACGTTATTGTCGGACAGAACGGTGCTTATGCCGTGAATGTGTTCGCAAGACGGCCGGCCAAGAACGGGGACGTCTATCTTGATAATAACAAAGTCATCTTCCAGCCCAGCGAAAAGTCCATCTCAATCGTTGCAACGGCGAAAAGAACTGCCGCCCTTGAACGCGAATTCCGCCGCCTGCTCGATCATCGCGTCCGGGTAAGGTCGGTGATCGCCATTCCTGGCTGGCAGATAACACAACAATCCAGCGAAGAGCACTTGCTGGTCAATGATCGCAGCCTGCCGATGCTTCGTGGCTGGAAAGAGCAGTCAGACTATCTGATGAACGAAGACGTCGACGCCTTGCACAACCTGCTAACGACCCGGTGCAGCCTGGTTGCCGATACGAAGGATCAGACCAGTTAGTGGCAAACCGCCTTAAAGCGGGCTCAGGCGTGCCTCGAGATCACCTTTTTCGATTACTTCACTAAATTCGTCGGCCAGTGCCTCGCAAGCGTCAACGACTGTCCGCCAGATACGGACCCGCTCACCGGGCGTGTAGTTCTGAAAATCGGTTCGATCCGTAATCTTGCCGTTAGGCAGGCTCGCTACAAACTCAGCGGACGGACATACGAGAACAGTACGATCGACATGCTTTGGAAGCGGTCGCCGCCAGGTCAGTCTCTTATCGAACCAACCCGGTACGATCCGATCAAAGAAATGCGGATAGAGCGTCAATTGATCCGGGCTGCTTTGTGGCAAATCGAGGTGGTAATCGATGATTCCGCCGTCCCGATAGACACCCGGCGTCGCGCCGCTGATATCCCGCACACCCGACAGCACCAAAGGTATGGATCCCGTTGCGGCAACGACATCTTCGAGGTTGTCCGTGCCGAGCTGCACACGTTGCATCCCGAAGTCGCACAAATCGAAAAACGGCGGCATATCGCGCGCATCAAAAAACAACGCACGCTCGAAAAACAGTGCGAGTGACCTGCGTGTAACGGCGTTCAATCCCGCAGCGGCAAACAGGCTTGCAGCCAACAAAGCACGATTCTCGGATGCGACAACATGCCGTGCGCGAACTGCCATGATATGTGTGCGCAATACTGGGTGTGCGAGTATCTCAGCTGATCCGTTTTCACCAAGTGCGATACTCAGAATTTCGCGGCTCCTGGCTGTGATCTCATGAATGTCCGGATTGTCGCTATAGCTTTGCTCGATATACGCCTCTTCGAATCGATCGATCGCTGCGACCGGATCATTCTGCGCGTAGCATGCGAACCGCCACGCACCGATTGATGTCGAGATCATATGCACCGGACCCTGAAGCCGCGGCACGATTTCACGCAGGATGGCGCGATCGAGCTGGCTCAGAACCAGCCATTTGGCGCCTCCGGAAGCTCCGGCAATCGTGCCAATACGATCTATTGCGAACCCATGTCGCCGAATCATGTCGAACGCGCCGGGACCGGCCTTGAATAGCAGCTTGCGGGTTGTCACTCTTCAGTCAGCTCCTGATGTGTGAAGCAGGTCTCAGTGTAGAATCGCACACAATGCTTATGTCGCAAATACACGCCGCAGCGCGACACGCGCTGCTATGCTGCGCAGACACTCGGGGATACTGACTCTTGCAAAGAAAATACGCCGCATCTCTCTGTTTTTCGCTCTCCGTATTACTCACGAGCCTCGCGTACGCACATGGTGACGGCGAGAAGCCCTTGTTCGTGGCACCGGATGGCGTCGATGCCGGTCGTTGCCAGGACGCGGCGTCGCCCTGCCGGACGATTAACTACGCATTGCGTTGGGTCGGCAAAGGCGGGCAAATCCGCGTTGCAGGCGGCGCGTACGACGTCACCAATACCGAAGACCTTTTCCAGCTAATCGGCGACGACATTGATATCCGTGGCGGATACGATACCGAAGACGACTTTGCGGCGCCCTCCTCCGGAGCAACGACGCTGACTGGTGTCCCGACTGCCTACGCCGATCTCATGAGCAAGCGGGGTTTTCATGTCGTCGTCGATCGCAAGGGCATCGACCATCGCATGGTTGCGCAGGCCACGAAACTGCTGGCGGTTCATGAAAGCCTGAAATCGAGCATGCCAGCCACGCCGTGCAATGGTGGCTCCGCCAGCGGACTGCCCTGCAACAATGTCGACCTCTTATCGCATGTCGGCTCTGCCGATATGTCTGCGAACCCGGGTAACGGCGCTGACGTCTGGGGCTTTGTCGATCTGAACAGTAATCGCGAGTACGCGATTGTCGGTTTCCAGAACGGAACTGCCGTTTTTGATGTTACGGATGCCGAAGACCCCAGGGAAGTAGGATTCATCGATGGCCAGGATACGGTGTGGCGTGACATCAAGGTCTACCAGTTCTGGAACACCGTCACCGATCGCTGGAATGCGCATGCGTACGTGACGACCGATGGATCGAGCGACGGATTGTTCATCATCGACCTGAGCGGCCTGCCACATAGCATCGGGCGCCTGAACTATCCAAGTGACTTCTCGGCCGCACACAACGTCTATGCCACCAACACCGATTTCGGCACCGGACTCTCGCTGACCGGGGACCCACCGACACTGGTAATCGCAGGATCGAATCAAAATTCCGGGCCTTATCGAGCCTATTCGGTGGACAATCCCGCCTCGCCCTCGTTTGAGGTCATGCCCGGCTCCGGACGCAACGACTACATGCATGACGCAGCGTCGATGATCATTACTGACAGCCGCAAAGACACCCAATGCGTCAATGCGACAACCTATTGCGAGGTCTTGTTCGATTTCAACGAGTCGACGTTTGACGTCTGGGACATCACGGATACCACGAATCCGGTCCGCCTCAATCGAAGCAATTACCCGAACGTCGCTTACGTGCATTCGGGCTGGTGGTCAGAGGACAAGCAATACCTCTTCGTACACGACGAACTCGACGAACGTGACTTCGTGTTGAATACGACCTTGCGCGTATTTTCGCTTGCGGACCTGTCCGCGCCCGTATCAGCAGGCTCCTGGGTCGGCCCAACACGGGCAATCGATCATAACGGCTTCGTGCGCGGCAATCGTTACTACATGTCGAATTACAGTCGCGGACTGACCATTCTCGATTTAACCGACCCGACCAGCCCTGTATCGGTTGGGCGCCTCGACACCTACCCGGCTTCTGATAGCAGCAGTTTTGTCGGTGCATGGGGCACGTATCCGTTTTTTCATAGCGGCAATATCGCAATCAGTGACATCGGTAGCGGCTTCTACATGGCGGCTGATCGTACTCTCGATGTCGCACAGGGTTCATTATCATTTGTGTCGCGCTCATTTGGCGGCGAGGAAGGAAGCACTTTGCCGATCACTGTGCGCCGCAGCGGTGGTGCAACTGGTTCGATAAGCGTCGGTTACGAAATCGTACCGGCGACCGGCAGTAGCCTGGACGTGCAAGTTGCAGGCGGCGTATTGAACTGGGGCGATGCAGATTCGAGCGACAAAATCATTAGTCTCGATCTGCTTGCTGACGCGGACACAGAAGAAATGGAGCGTATGTTGATCAAACTCGTCGCGCCAACCGGTGGCGCAACGTTAGCACCGGACAACGTCGCCAGCGTGTATGTCAGTGAAGCGGGAGTTGCAGCTATCGTCGAATTCGACCGGACGATGATTAGTACCGCCGAACGGGGCTTTGCGACCGCGGTTGCAGTCATTCGCCGAATTGGCAGTTCAGTAGGCGCAGCCAGCGTCGACTATTCCATGAGTGGCGGCGATGCGGATGCGGGCGTCGACTTTGAGGGCGCCACCAGTGGTAGCGTCATGTGGGCCGATGGGGACGCCGACCCGAAATGGATCGAATTCGCGATTATTGATGATGGCAGTGGCGAGACGGCCGAGTTCGTCGAGTTCTCGCTGGACAACGCCGCGGGAGCAGAAGTTGGCTCACGAGCTACTTTGCGCATCAACATCGCCGATGGGACGGGAATCAACAGTCTGCCGAATTCGGTTGCCGGTGCAAGTCAGACCGTCGCATCCGGGGCCGCCGTGACATTGGACGGCAGCCTGTCGAATGACCCCGAAGGTGACACGCTCACGTATCAGTGGACACAGATTGCCGGTACCGCTGTAACCCTGAGCAATGCCGGCTCTGCGATCGCGTCGTTTACCGCACCGACCGTTTCGTCAGACCTCATCCTGCGTTTCCAGTTATCTGTTACAGACTCGACCGGTCTCAACACTACGTCAACAACCGCGGTCACGGTTACAAAACCAGGCCGCAAGTCGTCCGGAGGCGGTGGGTCGCTCGGGCTGTGGATGCTCGTCTTGTTAAGCGCGCTGCTATTCGAAAGGATGCTGTTTGATAATCGTTTGCTCGCGGCCCGGACCCGTTGAGATGATATCGACGGGCACGCCGGCAAGCTCTTCGATTCGCGCAAGATAGTCGCGGGCCTTTTCCGGCAGTTTTGCAAACTCCGTAATGCCAATGGTCGACTCCCCCCATCCCGGCCATTCTTCGTAGACCGGTTCGCACTCTGCAAACTGACTGACGACGACCGGAACTCCGGCGATCGGGTCGCCGTCGATCTGATAAGCGACACAAATCTTGATCGTCTCGAGCGCATCCAGTACATCGAGCTTTGTCACACATAGCCCGGACACACTGCTGTTGATGATCGAGCGGCGCAGCGCGACGGCATCGAACCAACCGCAGCGACGCGGCCGGCCGGTTGTCGCACCGAACTCGGCGCCGACGCTCCCAAGATGTTCGCCTACCGCATCGAACAGTTCTGTCGGAAACGGTCCCGCACCTACCCTAGTCGTGTACGCCTTGACGATGCCGAGTATGTAATCGAGATCGCGCGGTCCGACACCAGTGCCGATACTGGCGCTCGCAGCCACGGTGTTTGACGAGGTCACGAATGGATAAGTGCCATGGTCGATGTCGAGAAACGTACCCTGCGCGCCTTCGAACATTATGCTTTTGCCTGCTTCCGCGAAATCCCGGAGAACCTGAGTGACATCTACCGCAATCGGCACGATCACTTCAGCTGCTTCCAGTGCGTCATCGAGCGTCTTCGAAAAATCTACCGGCGCGGCATGAAAATAATTCTGCAACAGGAAATTGTGATATTCGAGAACCACTTCCAGCTTGGACGCGAAAGTCTCGCGCACGAACAAATCCGAAACTTTCAGTGCCCGTCGCGATACCTTGTCCTCATAGGCCGGTCCGATACCGCGCCCCGTCGTACCAATAGCGTCAGCTCCCTTTGATTCCTCGCGCGCAAGATCCAGGGCCGCATGCGATGGCAGTATCAGGGGGCAATTTGCGCTGATCTTCAGCCTGTCGAATACCGGCACGCCTTTGGCGACGAGCGCATTGGCTTCGGTAATCAGCGCGTCCGGCGCAAGCACAACGCCGTTGCCGATTAGACAGCTCACGCCATCGCGAAGAATCCCTGAAGGAATCAGGTGCAGGACAGTCTTCTCACCGTCGATCACCAGCGTATGACCGGCGTTGTGCCCTCCCTGAAACCGGACTACGGCCGCGGCACGATCCGTCAGCAGATCGACGATCTTTCCTTTGCCTTCGTCACCCCACTGGGTGCCGATGACAACGACGTTCTTACCCATGATTCTTCCGATTATCAGCTACGGACAAAAAACAGCAGCAACAACCCGGCCATCATTGCACCCAGGCCGAACGCGCGAAGCTAATTGTCACTTAGTTGCGCAATTTGCGCCACCAGTTGTTTGTATTTATCCGGCCCTACGAATGGCAGCATGCCCTCGATGATCAGCAGCAGCGCTACGGCCGTCAGGATCTCCGTCCAGTACACGATCTTCGCGCTTACCGGCCGCCATCCGATTGATTCAGGTAGCGGAAGAAGTCGCTGTTCGGATCCAGAACGAGAAGATCACCGGGCTTGCCCATCGACTTGCGATAGGCATCGATGCTGCGATAAAACGCGTAGAACTCCGGATCTTTGTTGTAGGCACTGGCATAGATCTCGGCCGCCGCGCATCTCCCTCACCGCGAATGATTTGTCCGTCCCGGTACGCATCCGCCAGGATGATCGTGCGCTCCTTGTCCGCGCCGGCTCGTTGTTCTTCCGCGTCGCCCGGCCCTCAGCGCGGCGTTCCGCAGCGATTCGTGCACGCTCGGCCGCCATCTGCTGATAGACCGAGTTGCTCACATCGTCCATGAACTCGACCTGCTTGACGCGGAAAGTCGATCAGTTCGACGCCCAGGTCCTCTGCGGTAGCGGCGGCGGTTTGCAGCATGTCACGCATCAGTTCTGCACGACCGACTGAAATGGCTTCGTTTACCGTTCGCTTGCCGAACTCGGTGACGACGGCGTTCTTGATGATCTCGGACAGCCGATCGTCGCCAACCTGAATTGCGAGCCACCTGTCGACGTGTAGAAACGAACCGGATCGACAATGCGCCACTTGACGAAGAAGTCGACCTTCAAGAGCCTCGTTCTCCGCCGTAAATACGCGTTCCGGCCGGTCACTGATGGTCAGGATGCGCTTCGGAAACTTGCGCACATTTTGCACAGATCGGCCACTTCCAGTGCAGGCCCGGCTCGTAATCCGCTTTGACGACCTCACCCAGTTGCAGCTTGATCGCCAACTCACGTTCGTTGACGGTGAATGCCGATAAGCCGATGCCGACGAGTAGCGAGACCCAGTACGACAACGAAGCCAAATCTTCCGCTGGTCATTGTCTTTCCCTCCGTGTCGCGCGGATCCACCGGTTCGATTCTGACGTCATTCTGTGACTGAGTCGGATTCGGCGAGTCGGATGCGCGATTACCGTCGCCCGACTGACGCTGGACGGCCGGCCTGATTCATCAGCTTGTCGATCGGCAGGTACAGCAGATTGCCGCTGCCCTTCGGAATCGAGGAACACCTTGTTCGATCGACCGTACACCTCTTCGATCGCGTCGATGTACAGGCGCTCGCGCGTTACCTCCGGCGCCTTTTTGATACTCGGTCAACAGCGCTTCGAAACGCGCTGCCTCACCTTCGGCGTCCGCGATGACACGATCGCCGATAGGCCGCGCGCATCTTCGAGGATTCGCGCCGCATCACCTCGCGCTTTCGGAATGATGTCTCTCGCGTAGGCGTCTGCTTCAAGCTCGTAACGCTCGCTGTCGTTACGTGCCTTCTGCGCGTCATCGACAGCAGCCTGCACGGCTTCCGGGTAGTTGACCGTCTCGAGCGAGATCGACGTAACTGTAATGCCAGCACCGTAGCTGTCCAGCGTGTTCTGCAACACTTCGCGAGTGCGCGAGGCGATCTCGTCGCGACGCGCTGCGATCAGTACCTCGAGCGTCGTCGTGCCGACAACCTCACGCAGCGCGCTTTCGGTGACGTCCTGTAGCGTAGACTCGGGCTCGACGACCTCAAAGCTGTACTTCACCGGATCCGTGCGCCGGTACTGCACGACCATGTCGATGAACACGTACTGCTCGTCGGCCGTCAGCATCTCGGTGTCGTACTTGTAGTTCGACGACGTCGTTCGCGTTGACCAGGTCGACAGTTTCGACGGGAAACGGTATGTGCCAGTGCAGGCCCGGCATAGTCGATTCCGTGTAGGCGCCAAAGCGTTGCACGACGCCACGCTCGGCCTCGTCAACGCGGTAAAAACCCGTCACACCCCAGGCGATAATACAGCAGGATTACCAAGAACCAACCGCTGCCACCGCTGCCTACTCCGCGACCGCCGCCGCCCCCGCCGAGGAAGCTGCCCAGGCGCTTCTGCCAGTTCTGCACGATCTGATCAAGATCGTTCGGCTCCTCGTCGTCTCGCTTCCAGGGATCCTTACCGTTTCCCGATTCGTTCCAAGCCATGTCCGTCTTTACTTCCAGGTTCCTGCCTTGGCCGGTGTCTCGCACCGGCATTGGCTCCAATAGGTCAGCCGGGAGGTTCTCGCGCTTCAGGAAACGCCGCAGATCCCTCTCGGCCATCTTTAATTCCAGGGTCCAGCCGCCATCATCGCATGCCTCTTCTTTGAGGACAGCCCCGATCTCAAAAAGTTTTGCGCGCTGCCGTCCCTGGGTCGGTTGCAGATGGATAATGCCGTGCAGTGTCTTGCGTCGCAGACGATCGCTGATTGCGTCCAGCAACAGCGGTATGCCCTCGCCGGTCGCTGCGGACAGCCACACGGCACGGCCCTCTCCCGCCCGGTTGCTTGTGACTCGAGGCTTCCGATCCAGTTTGTCGATCTTATTGTACACCCGTATCTGCGGCACACGATCGGCATCGAGTTGCTTCAGGACCGAATTGACCTGCCGAACGCGCTGCCAACGATTGCCGTCGCTGGCGTCGATCAGGTGCAGAATCAGATCGGCCTCGCGCGCCTCCTGCAGCGTCGATCGGAAGGCCGCAATCAGCTCATGCGGCAAGTCGCGAACGAACCCGACCGTATCAGCCAGGACGACCTCACGGCCATTCGGCAACTCGAGACGCCTTACGGTTGGATCCAGCGTCGCAAACAACTGATCTTCGACGTAGACACTGGCGTCGGTCAGCGCATTAAACAGCGTCGATTTGCCGGCATTGGTATAGCCAACCAGCGCGACGGTCGGCACTTCGGCGCGCACCCGGTTCTGACGATTCATCGTGCGCCGCGCATCGACCTGTTCGAGCCGTGAATTCAGCTGCTTGATTCGCGCACCGATCATACGACGGTCGGATTCGAGCTGCGTCTCACCCGGCCCGCGCAGCCCGATACCACCTTTTTGCCGTTCGAGGTGGGTCCAGCCGCGCACGAGGCGCGTCGACAGGTGCTGCAGCTGTGCGAGCTCTACCTGCAGCTTCCCTTCGAAGCTCCGCGCGCGCTGCGCGAAGATGTCGAGAATCAGGCCGGCGCGGTCCAGCACGCGGCATTGCAGCTCCCGCTCGAGATTGCGCTCCTGGCTCGGCGAGAGAGCGGCCGAAGAGATCACCAGTTCCACAGCGTGCGTCTTGATGCTCGTCGCGAGTTCGTCGAGCTTGCCCTTGCCGATGAAATACCTCGGAGAGGGTCGACGTCTGTTGCTGACGATTTCGTCAACAATAACCGCCCCTGCCGATCGAGCCAGCTCCTGGAACTCTTCGCGTTCGGATTCGTCCGGCGCGCCCTCGGGGCCCGCGTAGACCAGAATTGCACGTTCGCCGCTTTGCGGTCGTTCAAACAAGCATGAACTCCCGCGGCGATATTGATTTCAAATCAACCGTCTCCTGCTTCGTCGTCCGGTAACGGAAGGCGAACGTTGCGCGATGGCACGACAGTCGAGATCGCATGCTTGTATACCATCTGGTTGACGCTGTTCTTGAGCAGTACAACAAATTGATCAAACGAATCTACCTGGCCCTGAAGCTTGATTCCGTTGACAAGGTATATCGACACCGGAACTTTCTCTTTCCGCAGGATGTTGAGGAACGGATCTTGCAGTGTTTGCCCTTTAGCCATGATTGGGTCTCCTTATTTTTGATATTTTTTTGAACACCGCATTCCGGTGGCACCGGTTGCCCGCGCGAGTTCAGCCTAAGCGTCGAAAAAGTCTATCAGAGTGGCTGATATGGCGTCGATTGTGTCCGCTTCAAGCGGGTCGAACGATTTCAGCCCTTGTTCGCTCCTGAGCCAGGTTATCTGCCGCTTGGCGAGCTGCCGGGTTGCCGCCAGAGCCTTGGCCGCCGCCTGCTCGAGCGAGCAGTCCCCTTCCAGATGTTGCCACAGCTGCCGGTAACCGACCGAGCGCATCGACGGGTGCTCGGGCGTCAGTCCCTCACGTTCACGAAGTACCTTCACTTCCTCCACAAAGCCATTGTTTAACATGAAATTCAGTCGTCTTTCGATGCGCTCATGCAGGACTTTTCGAGTCGCGGGCTGCAGCGCGATTTTGATGAATCGTACGTCCTTTTGTACCGGCCCGCCATGGCTCTCCTGCCACGCGCTGAGCGGTTTTCCGCTCGCCAGATACACTTCGAGCGCACGCTGAATGCGCTGACGGTCGTTCGGTTTGATGCGTTTTGCCGCCTTCGGATCGACACTTTGGAGGCGCTCATGCATCGCGGGCCAGCCTATTTGTTGCGCATCCGCGTCGATTCCTGCGCGAATCTTGGCATCCGCAGGCGGTAGCTCCGCAATGCCTTCGGTCAACGCGCGAAAGTACATCATCGTGCCGCCAACGAGCAGCGGCACACGCCGCGTCGCAAATATCTCGCCCATTTCGGCTCGCGCATCACGCACGAAGTCACCCGCCGAGTAGCTTTCCTCCGGATCACGTATATCAATCAGCCGGTGTGGTGCGCGCCGCAGTGTTGCGGCATCGGGCTTCGCCGTGCCGATATCCATGCCACGGTACACCAGAGCCGAATCGACACTGATGATGTCGAGCGGGAAGCGTTTGCAAAGACTGATTGCGACGTCAGTCTTACCCGACGCTGTCGGTCCCATCAGACAAATTGCTTTCCTCACGATGCAGCGTAATTAACGGCCGCGCAAAAACAGCCGGTCAAGCTCGGACATCGTGATGGCTGTCCAGGTCGGTCGACCATGGTTACATTGGTCCGCACGCTCTGTGTTCTCCATCTCACGCAGCAATGCGTTCATTTCGCCATGTGTCAGAGATCGATTCGCGCGCACGGAATGATGACAGGCCATCGTCGCGAGATAGTCATGGCAAGCATCCTCGACACGATTGCTTTGTCCCGCCTGCGCAATATCCGAAAGAACATCGCGCAGCAGCGCCTCCGCGTCCGCGTTTCTCAGCAGTGCAGGCACTTCCCGCACAACGAGGCTGGTCGGCCCGGCACGGTCGATGACCATTCCCAGTTTTTCGAGAACTGATGCCGATTGCTCGACCAGTTCCGCCTCACTCTCGGCGACAGCCACCGTAACCGGCACCAGCAGCGGCTGCCGGACCACCGCTTTGTCGTCGAAGCCACGTTTCAGCTTCTCGTAAAGTATGCGCTCGTGCGCCGCGTGCATGTCGACGACGACGAGCCCCTCTTTGTTTTCGGCAAGAACATAAACGCCGGCGAGTTGCGCGATGGCAAAGCCCAGCGGCGGGATCTCTCCCCGATCCGCACTGATGTCGAGCGCCGCGGCGCCCGACAGGGCCTGATAGCCTGCCAGCGACTCACGTACCGCAGCTGTACCCGGCGAATACGAACCTGGCAGCGACATCGATCCTTGCGAGTAAGCGGTGCCGCTGCCGATCGTTGTCGGCGTGCCTGTGTGGCCTCCGGGACGCGTGTCGCTAAGCGCAATTTCGACAGCCTGAGAAACCACGCCGTGCACGCGACGGCCGTCGCGGAACCGCACTTCGTGTTTGGCCGGATGCGCATTTGCATCGACGCCTGCGGGATCCATCGTCAGGCTCAGGACATAGGCGGGAAATCGCCCGTGAAACAGTACGTCGCGATACGCATGGCGGACGGCGTGCGACAGCGTCTTGTCACTGATGCTGCGGCCGTTGACGAACCAGTACTGCATGTCCGGCTGGCTTCGATTGAAGGTCGGTAACCCAATCCAGCCCGACACGGCTACGCCGTCGGTTTCACGCTCGAAGAATATGGCCTGTTCGGCAAATGTCTCGCCGCAGATCCTGGCTACGCGCAGCAGGCGTTCTTCCTCCGTCACGGCAGCCGCAAGCTGCATTACCGTGCGTCTATTGTGCGTCACCGTAAAGGCGACGTCAGGTCGTGACAGCGCGAGGCGACGCAGCCACTTGTCGATATGGCCAAACTCGGTGCGTTCGGTGCGCAGGAATCGCCGGCGCGCTGGCGTGTTGTAGAACAGATCGTGAACTTCGACCGTCGTCCCGGGCGGATGTGCGGCCGGGCGTGGCGCGCTGACCGCACCGCCATCTGCCTCTACCAGCCATGCCGAATTCGCCTCGGCCGTTCTGGAGCATAGCGTCAGTCGCGCGACAGAAGCGATGCTGGGCAGCGCCTCGCCGCGAAATCCGAGCGAGGCAACGGCCTCAAGATCGTCAAGGCTCGAGATCTTGCTGGTTGCATGTCGCGACAGCGCGAGGGCAAGCTCATCCTTCTCGATGCCGCTGCCATTGTCGCGAATGCGGATGAGCTTCTGGCCGCCCGCAACGATATCGATGTGCACGCTGCGAGCGCCCGCGTCGAGACTGTTCTCGACCAGTTCCTTGACGACGGAGGCCGGGCGCTCGACCACCTCGCCGGCGGCGATCTGGTTGATCAGGTGACTCGGAAGCTCGAGAATCGGCATGCGCTGCTGGAAAATCACGAAGACGACCTGCCATTTTTTCAAAATGGCAGGCAAATGTCTTGCGAGATCGTATCAGGTGCCCGGGAAAATCGGGATCGACAGCGTCTGACCGACGCGAATCTTGTCGTTGTTCAGCCTGTTTGCCGCACGAATCGCCGCCGTACTCACGTTGTAGCGTGCCGCAATCTCAGACAGCGTGTCGCCGCGGGAGATAACGTGGCGAACCTGGCGATCGGGCGTCCGGCGAACATCCATCGCAATCTGCGTATCGGGCGGCGGGTTTGCATAGAAGTAATTGCGAATTCCCGCAAGCATTGCATTCGCCAGCTTGCCCTGATGGCCGGGATCGCGAAGTCGTTTCTCTTCAGCCGGGTTCGAAATGTAAGCCGTCTCGACGAGAATCGACGGCATATCCGGCGATTTCAGTACCAGGAGACCAGCCTGCTGCACCGAGCGGCGGCGCACCTTCGTGATTCTCGCCATCTCGCGGATGACCTTTGAGCCAACATCGAGGCTGGCGCTCAATGCGGCGCTTTGTGACAGGTCAAGCAGCACCTCGGCCAGCACTTCGTCCTTGTCCTCGAGCGACACGCCACCTACCCTCACGGCCGCGTTCTCGCGCTCGGCCAGAAGCCGCGCTTCCTCGTCGCTCGCGCCTTTGGTCGACAGCGCATAGACAGTCGCGCCACTTGCACGCCGATCGTCGACAGCATCCGCATGAATCGATACAAACAGGTCTGCGTTGCTGCGCCGGGCTATGTCGGTGCGCTTGCGGTGATCCACGTAATAGTCACCATTGCGTATCAGAATCGCCTTCATACCGCGCTCGGCATTGATGCGAGCAGCCAGCTTGCGCGACACCGCGAGGGCAACGTCCTTCTCTTTGGTTCTGCCCTTGCCTATCGCGCCCGGATCATGTCCGCCGTGGCCCGGATCGATCGCAACGACGATGTCGCGACCCGGCCTGTACGCTTCGGAGGCGCGCTTGACGGTTTGCGGGCTGCCCGAGCGCTGCAAATCAATGACCAGACGATCGCCGTAGCGGCTGTTCGGCCCCGCCGTGAAACTTCGCGAGCGCACGTTCTCACTGAGGTCGAGAACGACACGGAGTTGCCCGTTTGCACGCAAGCCGCTGCGTATCGCCCGAACCGAGCCAACACCGCCCGGCATCTGGGTTAACGCGCGCGCAAGCCGGCCATCTTTGAGATCAACAACAAGGCGGTCCGGGCCGCGCAGCGTGAAAATCGCGTGCCTTGCCGGCTCACTCAGGTCGAGGACGACGCGCGTCTTGCCATTTTCGGCCCAAATACGGATATTTTCGACGGTGCTCGCAGACTGCGCCGCACCGGCAAGCAGCGCGAGGAGTAAGGTCAGGTACAGGCGTCGGCAACGCATCTCGGGCAGTCGAACTCGCATCTTTGGATTATGTCGGGTGAGTATACCGCCGCGGCCGGGAAATCCAATATTTTTGTATCAAAATTATGAAGATATCGGACTTAGTTAATCCTGGAGCTAGGTCCTGGCAGTCGCGCCCAATTGCGCTGCCAGTTCCGCCCCGCGCGCGCTCAGACCCGTAATTTTCGCGTTACGGCCCGTCGGCGCATATTCCAGCGTTATCAGCAGGTCGGCGCTGGCTGCCAGCGCCGGCGCTCGGTCCGGCCATTCGACCAGGCGAAAACCGTTCTCGAGTTCGTCCCAGCCCAGGTAGCGGAGCTCTTCCTCGCTCGAAACTCTATATAAATCAATATGGTAGACAACCCCACGTGGAAGCTCGTAGGGCTCGACCAGGGTATAGGTAGGACTCGGAACCTTGCCGCCATGGCCCATGGCCGCGATAAGTGCCCGCGCAAAAGCTGATTTTCCGGCCCCGAGTTCGCCCTCGAGCAGCAAGGTCCAACCCGCCGTATTGGCTGGCAGCAGTGCCTGCAGCCGGGTAGCGAGTTCATCCGTCGCCGCCGGATCGGGCAGATGCGCCCTCATAGGTTGATCACGCCCCTCAGCTCGGCCAACAGATCCGCGGCCACGAGGCCACGTTCCCCGCCTCGGGCGGCGCGGTCCCCGGCCCGGGCATGCACTTCGACGCCGACGGCCGCTGCGTCTTCGAGACTCAGGCCTTGCGCGAGCGAGCCCGGCAATGATGCCCGTCAGCACGTCACCCATACCTGGCGATGCCATGCCGGGATTGCCGGACGTGCACAGCCATGGCACCCCGGAGGCGCTGGACACCAGGGTCCCGGATCCTTTGAGCACCGCGACACCGCCATAACGTTCCTTCAGGCGATAGAGCGCCTCGCGCCGATCGGCCTGCACCGCCGCGACTCCATCTCCCAGCAGGGTGCCGGCCTCTCCCGGATGCGGCGTTATCACACGATTGTCCGCGGCCACGGGCGCATCGGCGAGCCAGTTCAGCGCGTCGGCATCCCAGACGGACGGCCGGCTATCCGCGCTGATCGCGGCAACCAGGTCCGCCGCCCACGGCGCCCGGCCCAACCCTGGTCCGAACGCAACGACATCGGCTTTGTCCAGCAATGGTTCGAGGTCTTTCGCTGCGTTTACTCCGTGGGACATCAGCTCGGGCCGGGAAGCAACAATGATCGCCGCATGGCCCGGATCGGTTGCGATGCTAACGCGGCCCGCGCCGGTCCGCAGCGCGGCCTCGCCGCAAAGGCGCACGGCGCCCGGCATGCCGGCACCGCCGCCGACGACAAGTACGTGCCCGAAGTCCCCTTTGTGCGCAGAACGGCGCCGAGGCGACAGGCTGCGCTGCAGCTGATCGTCATCGATGCGTCGGAATTCTGTCTTGCTGGACTGGCGACACTTGGCGGGAATGCCCAGACCAGCAAAGACCACTTCACCGCAGTAATCCTGCCCGTCGCCGAGGAACAGCCCGGCTTTCAGCCCTACAAACGTCACTGTCAGATCTGCTCGCACGGCAAAGCCCATTACGGCGCCCGAATCGGCGTGCAGACCCGTCGGAATATCGAGCGCCACGACGCTTGCGTCATGCGCATTGATCGCCGCAACGGCCAGGGCAAATTCTCCTTCGACATCGCGCTCGAGGCCACTGCCAAGCAGCGCGTCGACAAGCAGTTCGGCTTCGGCGTCAAGCGTGCCGGACCACGCTGCAACAACACCGCCCTCGGCCGCGAAGTCACCGTATGCGGTCGCCGCGTCGCCCTTGAGCATCGCCGGGTCCACGAGCGCAACGACCGAGACCAGAATGCCCTCGCTCGCTGCGATTCGCGCGACGACGTAGCCATCCCCGGCGTTATTGCCGGCACCGCAGACAATTTGCCAACGCTTCGATTCGGGAAATCGAGCCCGGGTCTCGCTGACAGCCGCGGCGCCAGCCCGTGACATCAGTGTGTAGCCTGCGATCCCTTCGTCTTCTATTGCCGTGCGGTCGATCTCCCGGACCGTCGCGACCGAATAGATGTCATTGGGTAAGGAAGTCATCCTGACGATTATACTGTGAGCCGACCCGGAACATGCAGTGCCATAACCACGTATGAAGACAACACGCAAAATGGCCGCGCTGAAAGCCGATATTGTCCGCTGGGGGGCGGAACTCGGATTTCAGCAGGTCGGTGTCAGCGATATCGATCTCGCCGAGGCCGAGGCGCGACTCGATGAGTGGTTAGCCAGTGAGCATCACGGTCTCATGCACTACATGCATAAACACGGCATCAAGCGCAGCCGGCCGGAGCAGCTCGTCACAGGGACCGTACGTATCATATCGGTGCGTATGGACTATCTACCGAACGACCAGGATGTCGCACAAGCGCTGCTCGACCATGAATCCATCGCCTATGTGTCGCGCTATGCCTTGGGCCGCGACTACCACAAAGTCCTGCGCCGGCGGCTGCAACAGCTGGCAACGAGAATTGAACAACACATCGGCGAGTTCGGTTATCGCGTTTTTGTCGACAGCGGACCGGTGCTCGAGAAGGCTATCGCACAAAAAGCAGGCATCGGTTGGATCGGCAAACACACGAACGTCATTAATAAAGATGCCGGCTCATGGTTTTTTCTGGGTGAGTTGTACACAGACCTGCCGCTACCGGTCGATCAGGCTGCAACCGGCCACTGCGGGACCTGCCGCGCCTGCATCGATGTCTGTCCCACGGACGCGATCATTGCGCCGTACAAGCTTGATGCAAGGCGCTGCATCTCCTATTTGACGATCGAATTACGCGAGTCCATTCCAGTTGAGTTTCGCAAGGCGATCGGTAACCGCATCTACGGTTGCGACGACTGTCAGCTGTACTGTCCGTGGAACAAGTTTGCCGAGCCAACAGCGGAAGCGGACTTTGCGCCACGACACGGACTCGACTCGGCAGAGCTAACCGATCTATTCTCGTGGAGCGAAGCGAAGTGGCTCGAGCGGACGGCGGGCAGCTCGATCCGTCGCATCGGCTACAAATGCTGGTTGCGAAATATCGCGGTGGCGCTCGGCAATGCTGCAACGACGCCTGCAGTTGTCGCAGGGCTCGAATCACGACGCAACTCGGAATCTGCGCTGGTCGCAGAACATGTCGAGTGGGCACTTCTGCAGCACAAAAGTAACGAAATGGCTAATCAAGGAGAACCCTGATGTTTGAGGCCCCAATGTCGCCCTACCTCGTACCTTTCGACGGCAGCTTCCGCGTCAGTGCGGCCAGCACGACCGCAGTAACCGACGGGCATTCGCACAAGCGCAAACATCGCAAAGACGCGACTCGTAATTTGAACAAGTTACAGCGCGTGCTTGCTGCCGGAGACAGGCACGCAGTGTTGCTCGTATTTCAGGCCATGGACGCGGCGGGCAAGGACAGTACAATTCGCGCCGTCATGCAGGGGGTAGATCCCTCAGGCTGCCAGGTTTTCAGCTTCAAGAAGCCATCGAGCCTCGAACTCGATCACGATTTCCTGTGGCGCACGACGTGCCGCCTGCCCGAGCGTGGTCGCATCGGCATCTTCAACCGCAGCCAGTACGAGGAGGTGCTGGTGGTTCGCGTGCATCCGCAAATCCTCGGCGCGCAAAAACTGCCCGGCGAAGTCAATCTCGATACTATCTGGGATGAGCGGCTGCGGTCGATTCGAGAGCAGGAAGAGCATCTCGCCAACAACGGCACGGTCATTCTGAAATTCTGGCTGAACGTATCCAAGGACGAGCAGAAGCGCCGCTTTCTGGCGCGTCTCGACGACCCGGATAAAAACTGGAAATTCGAGCCCAGAGACGTAGTGGAACGGCGCCACTGGGACGCCTACATGAACGCATATGAGCAAGCTCTGAACGCAACCTCACGACCATGGGCACCGTGGTACGCGATCCCGGCCGACGACAAACCCTACATGCAAGCACGCGTTGCCGGAATCATCATTGATGCACTGCAAAATATTGGTCTTCGATACCCCGAGCCGTCGGCTGAGGATCGGGACGAGTTCACAAAAGCGAGAGCTGAACTGTCGTAGTTACGCGACACCGCGCCAATTTGCCGCAATATTGTGGCCCAGTCGATGTTAATCGTGGCCGAATAACGCAAGAATCTGTGCTTTCCATGAGAGTAGAGCATTGGCAACGACACTCGCCATCAATTCCGACTACAAACGCTCGCTGCTCGAGGGCCTCGAGCTGTTTCAGGGCGTGGATGCCGATGACGTGCAGGAGCTTTTGCAGAGCTGTGACCGCAGGGACCTGGAAGACGGCGAATTGTTGTTGTCACCAGGCGCCAAGAATGAATATGTCTTTATCGTGCTCTCCGGCAGTGTCAATGTGCATGTCGGCTCTCCGGAGGCGCCGGTGATTGCCACGATGGAAGTCGGTGCCTGCGTTGGTGAGATGTCTATCATCGAAGATCGCGACCCGTCGGCCTTCGTCATAGCCGCAGAGCCGACTCACCTACTCGTTATTCATCAGTCCGTGCTCTGGGACATGGTGAATGCCTCGCACGCGTTTGCGAAGAACCTGCTCGTGGTTCTGTCAGAGCGCGTTCGAAGTCATAACCGTTTCATTGCAGACAGCTATGGCGAACTCAGAAAATTCGAGCGCCATGCTACGACAGATGCACTGACCGGACTCAGCAACCGGCACACAATGGAAGAAGCCTTCCTGCGCGAAATCCAGAGATGCGAGCAGGATGAGAAGCCCGTCTCGCTGGTCATGGTCGATATCGACAACTTCAAGGTGTTCAACGACCAGTTCGGCCACATCGCCGGCGATAGAGCATTATCAGCCGTCGCGAGTATTCTGCAACATCAGTTTCGGCCGCGTGACTTGATCGTTCGCTATGGAGGGGACGAGTTCGCAGTGCTGCTGCCCGAGGTAGACGAACCGCTTGCGCTGTCGATCGCCGACCGGGTAAGAAAAACTGTCAGTGGCGATACCGGAGATGGCAGCGACTCACTGATTCAGATTCCGATCCAGATCTCCATGGGGATCGCCGAAATGGATACCGGCGCCGACCTTTCTGTGCTGATCCGCGCCGCTGACGCGGCCCTGTATCGCGCCAAGAATGCCGGTCGTAACACGGTCTCGAATTAGACGGTCACGACGATATTATCGATCAAGCGTGTCTGCCCATGCCGCGCTGTACCAGTTGCTCAAAAATCAGGTCTCAGGGGTCAGGCCAGCGCCGCTGCGACAGGATTGAAGAAATGGCGTCCACCTGTCGTCCGTTCAATCTGTTGGAACAGCTGCGCGTAATCAGCCTCATTGTTTATCGGATCTATCTGCGACGCGTTGACGATCAGCAACGGGCCATCGTTGTACTCGTGAAAAAAGCGTGCATAGGCTTCAGTGAGTTTTTCCAGATAGCGTCGATCGATAGCACGCTCAAAAGGGACGCCGCGATGTGCGATACGCCGCAGCAATGCGTCTACTGAGGATTGCAGATAAATGACGAGATCCGGCACCGGCGCTTCTACGTTCAGCGACTCGACAACCTGGTTGTATAGCTTGAGCTCGTCCGAATTCAGATTCAGGTCGGCAAAAAGCTGATCTTTCGAAAACAGATAGTCCGCGACTTTGACATTCGAGAACAGATCGGATTGGCGCAAATCCTCAATCTGCCGGGCACGTGCAAACAAGAAAAACATCTGCGCCGGTAGGGCCGCAGACCGACCGTCCTGGTAGAAACGCTCGAGAAACGGATTCTCATAGACCTCCTCCAGCACGAGATCGGCCGACAAACTCTCCGCCAGCTTTTTCGCAAGGCCCGTCTTGCCGACGCCGATCGGTCCCTCGACAACGATGTACCGTGAGGCATCCCCGCTACGGCTCAACTGACTGACTGTCAAGGGCGCTTTCCCATCATGCGATGCGTGAAATCCGTGGTTCGCTTTCGTCAACTGCAATATCGGCAACGCGGCCGAGCCCGGGAATATCGAGGTCGGGTGCGATATCCCGTAACGGCAACAATACAAAATTTCGCTCCGCGATGCCCGGATGAGGCACTTTGAGATGTAGCTCGTCTATCTTCTGTGCTCCATAGACCAACAAGTCGAGATCGAGAACACGCGGCCCCCAGCGGGCGTTGTCCTTGCGGCCTCTGAGCCGTTCGATTCTCTTGAGGACGAGCAGCAGGTGACGGGCTTCCATCGTGGTGGATATCTTCGCAACCGCATTAACGTAGTCCGGCTGATCCACAGGCCCGAATGGGGCCGACAGGTAAAGCGGCGACCGTGACAGAAGTCGGATTTCAGGAATTGTGCGCATTATCTCCAGGGCACTCTCAACCTGTGCAGATGGGTCATCCAGATTACTGCCCAGGCCGATGTAGCAGACGGCGGACCGTCGTTCTGCGCCGCTCATGGCGACCGCTCCGGCTTCACGCGCCGCCGACGGCGACGGCGACGCTGGCCCTTTGGCTGTGCACTAATCTCAAAACTGGCCGCACGCTGTTCCGCTGACTGATCCTGCACCCTGGTCCAGAAGTCGGCCGTTTCCTTATCGAATTGCCCGACGTCGGCGAGTAACAACATAAAGTCGTACGCTGCACGAAATCGACGGTGTTCGAGTAATTTGATGGCGCGCTTGCCGCGCGTCTGGGAAAACCTCGGCTGAAGCGCAAGCATTTCGCGCATCGGCACTGTGAATCGACGAGGGATTGCGATTCGCCGTTGCTGCTCTGCGCCGAGTTCATAGGATGCGAGACTCAGGGACTGTGACTCGGACATCTTTTCCTCCGAACGCCGAATAGCCGCGAGTTCGCAGGTGGGCTTCCAGAGAAACACGCCGAGCAAAAACATGGGCGTGACCGACTTGTCGGCATGAAAACGTCGATCCGTGTTTTGCAAAGCCGCTTCAACAAATCGCAAGAACACCGGGTCCTCGTCGAGTGCCTTGTCGGTCACCGGAAACATCTGTGCAAACAGCCCGTACTCGCGAAGAAGTTCGAATGTCTTCTCAGCGAATCCGGACTGAAAGAGCTTGAGAAACTCGTCAAAGAGCCGCGCAGCCGGCACGTTTGCGAGAAGCAGCACATCCTTGGCCATGGCTTTTTCGGCCGCCGCATCGATCGTGAATCCCAGTTTCGCCGCAAAGCGGACGGCGCGGAGCATCCGCACCGGGTCCTCACGCATGCGCATGTCCGGGTCGCCAATCAATACGAGGCGCTTGCGTTCGACATCGCGTACGCCCCCGACGTAATCCCAGATACTAAAATCCGCAATGTTGTAGTAAAGCGCATTGCAAGTGAAATCACGGCGCTGGACATCTTCCTCGATGCTGCCGTAGACGTTATCGCGCACGATGCGGCCTTCGTCATCGTGAGCGTGATCGTCGTCCTTATGATTTGCGGCTGCACGAAAGGTCGCGACCTCGATAACCTCTCTGCCAAAACGCACGTGAGCAAGCCGGAATCTGCGCCCGATCAGGCGACAGTTGCCGAACAAGGCCCGAACCTCCTCTGGTGTCGCGTTGGTCGCTACGTCAAAGTCCTTGGGATGTAGCTCCAGCATTGCATCGCGCACACAGCCGCCCACCAGGAACGCCTGATACCCGGCCTTGTGCAACCGATAGAGCACTTTGAGCGCGCTTTTGGAGATCTCGTTCCGTGAGACGTTGTGAGCGGCGCGGGGAATGATCTTCGGAGTTGTGGGCGTTTGGATCCCGCTGTTTTTCAAATGACTGCTGCTTGTGCATTGAATATGCGGCCGTATAATAGCAGCCCCCGTACGGCCGGGGCAGATAAAACCTGCACTCCGCTCCCTTCGTCTAGCGGTTTAGGACGCCGCCCTCTCACGGCGGTAACAGGGGTTCGAATCCCCTAGGGAGTGCCAGACAAATGAAAGGGTCCGCTTGCGGGCCCTTTTTTTTGTCTCGCTCTTTCTCTGGAGGAATCGGACCGCTGGTTCGACAAAACGCGCGAGCGTTTTGGGCGCCGCAGGCGGATCGAAGACCCGAGAATCGCATTAAAGCGATTTGAGCCAATCCCCTAAGGGAGTGCCAAATCACAAAGGGTCCACACTGTGGGCCCTTTTTGATTTGGGAATTCCTGGCTGGGATTTGAGCGCGCCGGCATCAAAGCATGTTCATGACTGCCGCGACCAGGACCCAGATCAGCATGACCGTGGTCGGAATGATTCCGATCGTGAATCCGGCTGAACGTGTGGACGGGTCCTTTACGTACGCGAAGCGGTAGACAAACCGCCCGATGACAAAGACCACGCCCATTCCCGCGCCCCAGAGTGGGTTAACCAGATACCCAAACATCCACAACGTCGGCAGGAACAACACCAGCTGCTCCATCGTGTTTTGTTGCACCCGCTCCATTCGTTCGAACTCCGGATGTCCGGATATCGCGGGTGCCTTGATGCCATGTTTTACGCGCATCTGACCGACCTGCAGCCCGAACCAAAAAAACTGCATCAGTGCCAAAACCGTAACGATCGCAATTGCTTCCATATGTTTCCAACCCCTCAGCGATTCTATTCCGCTTTTTCTGTGACTTTTGGTGTCCCGTCATTAATATGGTCGCTGACGTGGACACCAATCCAGCCAACAAACTTCGTGCAATCTTCCTCGACAAGATACTCGATCTTGAGCCGCACGAGTACATCGCCGTAGCCTGGTCGTTTGCCTATTTTTTCTGCGTACTGTCGTCCTACTACATCCTTCGCCCTGTGCGTGAAGCGATGGCTGTGGGCAGCGGTCCCGACACCATACCGTATTTATTCATCGGCACGTTTGTCGCAATGCTCCTGGTGACGCCGATATTCGGCTGGGTGGCGTCACGTTTTCCGCGGCGCAAGTTCCTGCCCTGGGTCTATCTGTTCTTCATCTCGAATATCCTGATCTTCTGGGCCGTATTCTCGCTCGCAGTTGACCGCGACCAGAGCCACATCTGGCTCGGACGTGTGTTCTTCGTCTGGCTGAGCGCTTTCAATCTGTTCGTCGTCTCGGTGTTCTGGAGTTTCATGGCCGATATTTACACGCGCGAGCAGGGCCGGCGACTGTTCGGCGTGATAGCTGCGGGAGGCAGCATCGGCGCCCTGATTGGCGGCGCAGCGACAAGCGCCCTTGTTGTCAACATTGGATTTCAGAATCTTTTTCCCATTGCGGCCGCGCTACTTTCAATGGCTATTCTCTGCATTCGGCGACTGCGTGAGTGGGTAACGGCCGAGCACGAACACGTCGAGCCGGGCGCTGCCGGAAGTGCGACCCCCATCGGCGGCAGTCCTCTCGCGGGTGTCACACACATGTTGTCGTCACCGTATTTCGGCGGCATCGCATTGTCGTCAATAATCGCAAGCTTGCTCGGAACAGCCTTGTACATGTTTACTGCACAACTCGTCGCAACAGCGATACCCACGGCCGATGAGCAGACGCAGTTTTTTTCCAACATCAATAACGCCACGAATGCCCTGGCACTCCTGGCCCAGCTGTTCATCGTCAAACGCGTCGTCAGTCGATTCAGCATTGGCGCGTCGCTGGCGTTGATGCCGTTCGTCTCGATCGTCGGCTTTGCGTTACTGGCTGTGTATCCAACGCTCGCCGCAGTTGCGGTTCTGACCGTAGCCAGACGCGCCCTGGGCTTTGGATTCACGAAACCGACAACAGACATGTTGTACTCGGTCGTAACGCCCGAGGAAAAGTACAAGACAAAGAACTTTATCGAAACTGCCGTCTATCGCGGTGGCGACGTTGTAGGTACATGGTCGATCCGGGGCCTGATGAGTATGGGCCTGGGCTTGTCGGCTATCTCGTGGATCATGGTGCCTTTTACCGCGCTTTGGGCGATCATCGCGCTCTGGCTTGGCCGGGATTATCGACGTCGCGCCCGCGAGCTCCGCGACAAGGGACAGCAATGACAGGAAGGCACCTGAATCGAAGAGAAATTCTTGCCGCCGCGGCGGCACTGGGACTTCTGCCAGTACGTGGCATGGCCGGGAATAATAAGATGATGACCCGGCCCATTCATTCGAGCGGCGAAGCGCTGCCCATTATCGGCTTGGGCACATACAGCGTGTTCGACGTCGAGAGTTCGGCTGACGAGATCGCAAGACGAAAGGAGATCGTCGACCTGCTGTTGCGCGCGGGCGGTAGTGTCATAGACACGTCACCGATGTACAACCGGGCCGAGAAGATCATTGGCGACGTGGTCAAGGCAGGTAGTCCAGCCGAAAGGTTGTTCGTCGCAACCAAGGTTTGGACGGACGGACGGGACTCCGGCATCGCGCAGATGAACCGCTCCGCCGAACTGATGAATACCGACGTCATCGATCTCATGCAGGTCCACAACCTGCGCGACATCGAAGTCCACATGAAGACGATTCGCCAATGGCAGGAGCAAGGGCGAATCCGCTACAGCGGGCTAACTCATTACACCGCTCGCGCTCTGGATGCGCTCGAGGCCGAGATGCGGACGCACAAACCACAGTTCATACAGATCAACTACTCGCTGGCCGAGCGCGACGCTGATCAGCGACTTCTGCCGCTGGCGCAAGACCTGGGCATTGCTGTAGTGATCAACCGGCCCTACGCAGGCGGACGGCTTTTTGCGGCCGTCTCCGGAATGGCGCTGCCCCCATGGGCGGCCTCGTTTGCCGCCAGTTGGGGTCAGTTCTTCCTCAAATTTATCGTCAGTCACCCGGCCGTGACGTGCGCGATTCCTGCCACGAGCAAGCCGCGGCACATGGCTGACAACCTCGAGGCTGGTTTCGGTGAGCTACCCGATGCAGCAACGCGCAAGCGCATGATCGATTTCCTGCAGACACTGTGATGATGCGCAATTGCGGACTGTTGCGGCGTCTTGGAGCGATACTGTATGACTCACTTTTGGTATTGGCGTTGCTCTTTCTCACGACAATCCCGTTTATCGCGGCTCGTAGCGGCGAGCCTGTCGAGGCCGACGACAATCTGCTGTATCAACTGAGCATCGTGCTCGTCGTATACCTGTTCTTTACCGGATTCTGGAGCCGCTCTGGCCGAACGCTGGGAATGCAATCGTGGGGGCTGCGAGTCGAAACACCTGATGGTGATGTCCCGACCTTCATGGCCGCGAGTATTCGTTTCGTCGTTGCCATCCTGTCGTGGCTGCCCCTGGGCCTGGGATTCCTATGGCAACTCTGGGACAAGGACTCACTGACCTGGCACGACCGCCTGAGCGGTACGCGCCTCATGCACTACCCGAAGCCAGACAAATAAAGCCAGACAAGCGACGGCAGCAGCCCACTTCAGAAGATGATCAGCGGACTCGATTCAGCGCAAAAACGGTTACGACCGCAAGCGCAACTGACGGCAACCACGCGATCACGGCGGGATCGAAATTGAACACCTGACCCGAGTTCGCAAGCATCTCGCTCGCGAGATAATACGCCAGGCCAATCACTACGCCGATCATGAGTCGCGCGCCAGCGCCGCCTGTACGCAATGACCCAAACACGAAGGCAAGCGCCAGAATCGGCATGATCATGACCGTCGCAGTCCGGGCCACGCGGTACCACAGCTCTGTTTCGTAGCGCCGTGAATCCAGGCTGTTGCGCTTCAGGTAGGCGACGTAACTCATCAAACCCCTGCCTGACAAGCTCTGCGGCTTGACGAGCGAGATTCCCAGGACCTCGGCATCAATATCGAAAAACTCAACCGCAAGCGGAGACTCGATGACCTGAACTCCATCGTCGCGAAACCGGGTCTCGCGCAGGTTCTCGAGGATCCACCGATCATCGTTGTCGATGCCGGAGTTCTCCGCTCTGGCGATCGATGCCAGTCCATTTTTATCATCCAACAGGAACAGGTAGAGACTGCCAAACTCAAATTCAGAACTCACTCGTTCCAGATGCAGAATGACCGGCCCATCGCGCACCCAGGTCTCACTACCGAGACGGTCATCATCTTGTTCGTATCGCGCTTCGAGGCGCATATTGCGCGCATAGTAGTCGAGCGGCGGCCCGATGAACTCGCCCAGCAAGCCGGTAAATACGAGCAGAACAAAACCCGTGACCGAGACCATTGCGGCAAGTTTTTTCACAGAAAGCCCAGCGGAGCGCATCACGACAAGCTCGCTATTCGCTGCGAGCCCACCGAGTCCGAGCAATGACCCGATCAGTGCGGAAACGGGCAGCATTTCAAACGCCAGTTGGGGCAATCGCAGCAGCGTGTACAGTATGACTCTGGGCGTTTGATAGTCGCCCTGTGTATCGTCAAGTTCTGCGATGAATTCAAACAATCCGGCCAGTGCGAGCAAAACCACAAGTACCAACGCCGTCGCCGCGAGAATTGTGCGCAGCATGTATTGGCTGAGTATGCCGTTCACGCGAACAGCCTCTTGTGAACAGAATTCTGCACCGCGAGAATACCCAGCGCGAGCAACAGTGCGGCACCGTGTACCCACCAGAGTCCAAGCAACGGCGACATGCTGCCCTGCTCTATCCATGCTTTGGCCGCGCTGAGCATGTTCAGGTAGATAATGAATATCAATAGACCGA
Source organism: uncultured Gammaproteobacteria bacterium (assembly GCA_963711285.1). GTDB lineage: Bacteria > Pseudomonadota > Gammaproteobacteria > Steroidobacterales > Woeseiaceae > UBA1847. The sequence goes on from CAVQDJ010000011.1 coordinate 40,788, forward strand.
TCACAATTCGGCTATAGCGGCCGGCCCGTGGTTGGGTCTTGCTGAGCGGCACGGCGAGGACTCCGAGAATGATCGTCGCCAGCGGAATCCCCAACCGCCATTGCATCTCAGCAATATGCTCCAGTCCGCCAGCTTGCATCAGGCTCGGCAACGACATAGCGCGCGGTGTCGGTTCGGGCGGGTCAAGACTTGGGAGACGATACGGTATGCCATGCTCCGCAAACTCAACGACGCGAAATTCCGTTGTACCAGGCACACCCTCATAGCGGCGACCTTCCCGAAGAACGAGAAAACGAACATCCGGATCGTCGGACTCGACTTGCTCGCCAGTCGCAGCGACGACGACTTCAACGCGACCGTCGGCAATTCTTCGCTGCAGAAACACGTTTTCCATAGACCCATCGGGCAGTATGCGCTCGCCATAGACTACTGCAGCGGAAGGCCCAACTTTCGTAAACCGCCCTGGCTCGATACTGGCGAGATCCGCTTCACGGCGGGCTTCAGCACCCACTCGATCTATCGCCTGCATCGTGCGCGGCGCGAGATCGAGCGACAGCCATCCAACGACGAGGACCAGAGGAACGAGCAGCCACATGAGCGGCCGGTAAATGTCGTAGGGTCCAACCCGGCACGCCATCATCGCGGGCATTTCGCTGTCGCGGTACAAACGCCCAAGTGCGAGCATGATAGAGAGAAACAAGCCGATCGGAATGATTATTGTCAGATACTGCGTCGCCGACAGTGCAATGACGTCCATAGCCGCGCCTTTGGGCAGTCTGCCCTTGGCCACATCGCCCAGAACTCGTGCAAACTGATTTGTCAGCAATATCAGCAGCAGCACCATTGTGACGCCCAACCACGTCGTGGCGATCTCTTTGAATATGTAGCGATCGAGTATGCGGCGCATCGATGTCTGTGATTTCTTAACCACGCAGGCGTAATCAGTTAGACTACCGTTTTTATTTTGCCCGGGACAGCCTTCAGGTCACAAAGCGCCCAGGGTAGCGGCCACCTTCCAAGAAGACGATCTATGGACTACTTTACGACCACTTCCAAAGCCTCGAACAGGGCTATTGATTGCGTCATTGTCGGCATTTACGACCGTGGCAAACTCGGCGCCGGAGCCGCAGACATCGACAGTGCCAGCGGCGGCGCAATCAAACGGCACATTAAGAGTGGCAACATTTCCAGTGAGCTCGGGCGCTGTTTCGTCCTGACTGATGTTGCCGGCATTCGTTCATCGCGGATTGCGGTTGTCGGCCTGGGCAAGCCCGGTTCATTAGATTTGGGTAACTATCGTCGTGCGCTCAGCGCGGCGCTAAGCGCTGTATCAAGTAGCAAAAGTCGCGGAATCCTGAACTGCCTGACACTGGAGGACGTCGCTGGTACAGACAGCTACTACCTGGCCCGACACACGGCGCAGGCCGTCGGCGAAGCTCTGTATCGTTTTACCGCGATGAAAAGCGGCCGGCAGACGCCACCGATGCCACTCAAGAGAGTCGGAATCGCAGTCGCCAAGCGTGGCGATGCGGCAAGATCGATGCGTGGCGCAGAGCACGGCGATGCGATCTCGGCCGGCATGTCGCTCGCGAAGGACCTCGGCAATCTACCGGCTAATGTCTGCACACCGCGCTACCTTGCACGTACGGCACAAAAACTGGCACGCAGCCACAAAAACTTGCAAACGCGGATTCTTAACGAAACCGAGATGAAGCGGCTGGGCATGCACTCGCTGCTATCTGTCACGGCAGGTACCAAGGAACCCGCACGACTCATCGTTATGCAGTACAAGGGAAAGGCCGGTCAAAAACCCGTGGTTCTGGTCGGCAAGGGCGTCACCTTCGACTCCGGCGGTATATCACTGAAGCCTGGCCCGGCTATGGACGAAATGAAGTTCGACATGTGCGGCGCCGCCAGCGTTATAGGCACAATGCTTGCGGTCGCAAAATTGCGTTTACCGATCAATGTCAATGTCGTCGTACCGGCTGTGGAGAACTTGCCGAGTGGCAAGGCAACCAAACCGGGAGATATTGTAAAGAGCATGTCGGGCCAGACGATCGAAATACTCAACACGGATGCCGAAGGCCGTTTGATTCTTTGCGATGCCTTGACCTATTCCCGCCGCTTTAAGCCTGACGCGATTATCGATGTGGCGACGTTGACCGGCGCATGCGTGGTCGCGCTCGGCCATCACCGCACGGCAGTGATGAGCAATAACGACGATTTGTCGCAGAGCATAGTTGCGGCCGGCATTTCTGCAGATGATCGCGGCTGGCCTATGCCGCTCGGTGACGAGTGGGCTGTGCAGCTTCAGAGCAATTTCGCCGACATGGCAAATGTCGGTGGCCGCGATGGCGGTGCCATTACCGCGGGGTGCTTCCTCGGCAAGTTCACCGACGGGATGAACTGGGCACATCTCGACATCGCAGGCACGGCATGGAAGTCGGGAAAGCAGAAAGGCGCCACGGGTCGACCCGTGCCAATGCTCACAGAGTTCCTCCTCGCGCGCTGCGGCGCTCTGCCTTAATGGCCAGAATCGACTTCTACATTCTCAATCAGGCAGGCCAACACTCGCGTCAGTCCTTCGCTTGCCGGTTGGCAGAAAAGGCCTATCGGCTTGATCACACCGTGCACATTCAGGTTGGCAATCGAAGCGATGCGGAAAGGCTGGATGACCTGCTATGGACCTTTCGCGACGGCAGTTTCGTGCCGCATCAAATGACAGCGAAAGGCATCGTGGAACTGCCGTCGCCGGTAACCATTGGCTGCGAAGACGACAACATCGAGTCGCGCGATCTGCTCATCAATCTGTGCGATGAGATTCCTTCGTGTGTCGAGGCTTTCCCGAGGGTTGCAGAGCTTGTAACCTCCGATGATGAATGCAAACAACTGAGCCGCAAACGCTTCACCACGTACCGTGACAATGGACATACGCTAGAGACTCACAACGTATAGCCCGCCCCCGACCTTCTGACTCTATCGTATCGAAGCATGGACAAGTCCTACCAGCCACAAGACATCGAACAGCGTGTGTACGCGCGCTGGGAAAAAAGCGGCTACTTCGCTCCGCAGGGGGACGGCGAACCGTATTGCATCATGATTCCGCCGCCGAACGTCACGGGCACGTTGCACATGGGGCATGCATTCCAGGACACCATCATGGACGCGCTGACGCGCTACAAGCGCATGATGGGTTACCGAGCGCTGTGGCAGCCCGGGATGGATCATGCCGGCATTGCGACGCAAATGGTCGTCGAACGTTTGCTAAATAGCGAAGGTACATCGCGCCGCGAACTGGGCCGGGAAAAATTCGTTGCGCGCGTCTGGGACTGGAAAGAGCACTCCGGTGGGCAGATCGAGAAACAACTTCGACGCGTGGGTGCATCAGTCGACTGGACGCGCGACCGCTTCACGATGGATGAGGGCTTGTCGACGGCAGTGACCGAGGTCTTCGTCAGGCTGCACGAAGAAGGCCTGATATACCGCGGCAAGCGTCTGGTCAACTGGGATCCGGTGCTGCACACCGCGCTTTCCGATCTCGAGGTTCTTTCTGACGATGAGGCGGGCAAGCTCTGGCATTTTCGTTATCCGCTCGCCTCAGGAGATGGACATCTTGTCGTCGCGACGACCCGGCCGGAGACGATGCTGGGTGACAGCGCGGTTGCAGTGCATCCGGACGATGATCGGTACCGGCACCTCGTGGGCCAGGAAATAATCTTGCCGATCGTCGGCCGTCACATTCCGATCATTGCTGACGACTATGTCGACGCGGAATTCGGTACCGGTTGCGTCAAGATCACGCCAGCCCATGATTTCAATGACTATGAAATCGGCAAGCGCCATGATCTGCCGCTCTTCAACATTCTGACCGATGATGCCGCGCTGAACGACGAAGTACCGCAAGCCTACCGGGGCATGGACCGCTTTGACGCCCGAAAAGCCATCGTCGCGGAATTCGACAAACTCTCACTGCTCGACAAAATCGAGGATTACGTCGTCAAAATTCCGCGAGGCGATCGCTCGCATGCTGTCGTCGAACCCTATCTGACAGACCAGTGGTATGTGAAGATCGAACCACTCGCCAAACCGGCAATCGAGGCCGTGGAAACGGGCAAGATTCGGTTCGTACCGGAGAACTGGTCGAAAACCTACTTCGACTGGATGTACAACATTCAGGACTGGTGCATCAGCCGCCAACTCTGGTGGGGCCATCGCATACCGGCCTGGTATGACGATAACAACAACGTATACGTCGGGTTTTCAGAAGACGATGTGCGCGGCAAGCACAAGCTCGATGCAAAGATTGCGCTGCGCCAGGATGAAGACGTCCTCGATACGTGGTTCTCGTCGGCGCTGTGGCCGTTCAGTACGCTCGGATGGCCGGAGAAAACCGACGCGCTAGAGTCATTCTATCCCGGCAACGTGCTTGTAACGGGCTTCGATATCATCTTCTTCTGGGTCGCACGCATGATCATGATGGGCATAAAGTTCATGGGTGACGTGCCGTTTCACGAGGTATATATCCACGGCCTGATTCGTGACCAGGATGGTCAGAAGATGTCCAAGTCAAAGGGTAATATCCTGGATCCGCTGGACCTTATCGACGGTGTGGATCTCGAAACCCTGACTGAAAAGCGCACAACCGGTCTGATGCAGGACCATCTCCGGCCAGGCATTGAAAAAGCAACGCGAAAGCAGTTCCCCGACGGCATCGATGCCTACGGTTGTGATGCATTGCGCTTCACTTTTGCCGCACTCGCGACGACGGGGCGCGACATTCGTTTCGATCTCGGCCGCATAGAGGGCTACAAGAATTTTTGCAACAAGATATGGAATGCGGCCCGCTACGTGCTGATGAACACGGCTAACATCAGCGAAGGCGACATCGCACAGACGTCTGCAGACCGCTGGATACGGTCACGCTTCGAACAAACTGTCGCGAAAGTCCACGAGCACTTCGCATCGTATCGACTCGACCTTGCGGCGCAGGCGATCTATGAATTCACCTGGCATGAGTTCTGTGACTGGTATCTCGAACTATCCAAGCCCGTTCTGCAGTCCGATGAGGTGTCTCTCGAACTGAAGCGCGGCACACAGCGAACTCTGGTCGACGTTCTCGAAAGCCTGTTGCGATTGATGCATCCGCTGATGCCATTTATCACCGAAGAAATCTGGCAGCAAGTTGCGCCCCGCGCGAACATCACTGCCGAAACGATCATGTTGCAACCATACCCGGTGGCGACTGGCAAAGCAGACGACGCGGAAGCCGTTGCGGATATCGAGTGGGTGCGCGGATTCGTGTTGGGCATCAGGCAAATTCGCGGCGAAATGGATATTTCACCGGGCAAATCATTACCGGTGATCTTGCAAAATTCATCGGTGACTGACAGAAAGCGCGCCGAACGATACGCAAGCCTGCTTCAGGGCGTGGGTCGCGTCGCGTCGATCAAAGCGCTCGATGCTGGCAAGGAGCCGCCCGCTTCAGCCACGGCACTGCTGGGTGATATGAGACTGCTCGTGCCGATGAAAGGCGTTATTGACGTCGATGCCGAACGCGCGCGACTCGAGAAACAGCGGAACAAGCTCAGCGTCGACCTGGCACGCACCCGCGGCAAGTTGGACAACGAGAATTTTGTGAACAACGCACCCGCCGCTGTTGTCACCCAGGAACGGCAGCGCGCCGCGGAATTTGAAAAGACCATTGCACAGCTTGACGAACAGTTGGACAAGCTTGCAGAACTCACCTAGCTCCGCGCAAATTTGAGCACTGCATCACAATCTGGCGCGCATTGAGTGCATTCGGACCGTGCTTCCGCGACGATACAGGGCATAATCGGGCACAGCCTGAAAACAACCACGCTCTCCAGGCGAGGAGACCCTAATGCAGCGTCGAAGCACGCTTGAAACATTGCCGATGGGCAAGGACGCAGCACGAGCCGCCCTGGATAAGGCACGCGAGACGCTGGGCACGATCATTCTTGGCAAAGACGGTCAGATTGGGTTGGCACTCTCCTGCCTTCTCGCGCGCGGGCATTTGCTGATCGAAGATCTCCCCGGGCTGGGCAAGACTATGCTTGCACAGGCCCTCGCCCGTGTACTGGGGCTGAGCTTTCGCCGCATACAGTTTACGAGTGACCTGTTGCCTGCTGATATCGTCGGTGTCTCGGTTTTTCGACAGGAGACCGGGCAATTCGAGTTTCAGCCCGGGCCGGTATTCTCGCAGCTCATTCTTGCTGACGAAGTGAATCGCGCGACGCCAAAAGCACAAAGTGCATTACTCGAGGCGATGGAGGAATACCAGGTTTCGGTCGACGGAAATACGCGCTTTCTGCCGGAGCCGTTTTTTGTCGTTGCCACTCAGAACCCGGCCGATCAGATCGGCACATTCCCGCTTCCCGAATCGCAGCTCGACAGATTCCTCATGCGCCTCGAATTGGGCTATCCGAATGAGGAAAACGAACGCGAGCTGATAACTGGCGAAGACCGCCGCGTAATGCTCGAGGACGTCGCTGCGGTTGCCACGCCCGAAGCGCTGCAGGCACTGCAAAAATCAGCAGCCGGCATGCACTTGAGCGATCCGCTTGTGGACTACGTCCAGGCACTGGTCCGGCAAACGCGCGAATCACCGGATATTGACATCGGCTTGTCGCCTCGCGGTGCACTGGCGCTTGTAGCCGCGGCGAAGGCGCACGCATTTGTCGAACACCACTCCGGCGTGTACCCCGACGATATTCAGGCCGTGTTTGCAGCGATTGCAGGACACCGCCTGAAACCGGCCGGCAACACGACTTACCGATCCGCCGCCGAACTTTGCCAGCATGTTCTCGATTCCGTGGCCATTCCCTAGATCGGGGATCGCGCTATCCCTCAAGTCCGCCGCAGGCCGGCGAGTTCGCCGCTGGGCCAGGAAGCGTCAAGGCGTCGATCCACTTATCACTCGTCTGCGCCCCGGCCGCGTTTACATTCTGCCAACCGGCGTAGGTCTCGTGTACGCGCTGATGACATTCGCAATGTTGTTGGGTTCGATGAACTACAACAACAACCTGTCATTTGTGCTGACTTTCATCTTGGCCGGGCTCGGTCTTGTCTCCATGCACCAGTGCCAGCGCAATCTCGTGGGCCTCGAACTGAGCTTTGCGGGCATCGAGCCGGTGTTTGCCGGGCAGACTGCCAGATTTCGGGTTGCCATTAGCAATCACTCGAAGAACGCGCGGCGCAGCATCGGGCTGTCGACTCAGTTTTCCGTGAGTGACGTTCAGGATCTGCCACCTGGCGAAAGCAAAATATTCACGCTCGCGGTCGCAACAAAAGAACGTGGCTGGATTTCGCTCGACCGCTTCGGTATTGGCACACTGTTCCCGTTTGAACTGTTTCGCTCCTGGGCATGGCTGCATATGGATCTGAAGGGTCTTGTGTACCCGCATCCTGACGATCATCCACCGCCGCCGCCGCCTACTCAGACTGCGCACGGTCACCGGCAACACGATGCTCGCGGCGAAGAAGATTTCGCGGGCCTGCGCAAGTATCACGAGGGTGACTCGCCGCGGCACGTTGCATGGAAGGCCTATGCACGCAGCGGACAGCTGCTGTCCAAGCAGTTCGCCGGTGCCGATACGAGCAGTCAATGGTTCGATTTCGACGCCGTGCCGACAGATGATATCGAGCTGCGACTGTCGATACTGACGCGCTGGATTATCGAAGCGGATCGGACCAGCGAAGACTATGGACTTCGGCTGTCGGGTCAGGAATTTCCGCCGTCTCATGGTGAGAGTCACCGGCGACGCTGTCTCGAAGCATTGGCCACGTTCGGATTGACTGAGAACTGATGGCAAGGGGACGCGGCACCGATGGATCACTGCTCGCGAGCTTGCCGTGGACGCTTGCCGCGACCGTGTTTTCATTGGCTCCCCATGTGACCTTTCTGCCAGTCTGGATTACCGCGGCTTTCCTCTTTTGCGGGGCCTGGCGCTACTTTATCGAGAGAAACCGCCGACCGTTGCCATCGACCTGGCTGCGAGTACTCCTTGCGCTGGCGTGTTTTCTCGGTGTCCTTGCGACCTATTCGACCATCAGCGGCGTGGGGCCCGGGTCGGCCCTGCTCGCGATTATGGCGGCCCTGAAACTCCTCGAAACCCGAACACGGCGCGATCAGTTTGTGCTCCTGTTTATCGCAATATTCCTTGTCATGTCCTCACTGTTACGCGAGCAGTACCTTTGGTCGCTGCCGTACCTGATATCAGCAGTATTTCTCATCATGACGGCATGGCTGCAGGTGTCAGCGGTGGCGACACAATCGGCCCGGCAAAGTTTCGCAACCGGTGGCAGGCTGGTCCTTTACGCAGCGCCACTTGCTATTGCGATGTGGATATTTTTCCCGCGCATCGCGACGCCATTCTGGGCTGTCCCGATGGACACGGGTACCGCAACGTCTGGCCTCAGCGATTCGATGAGTCCCGGCGACATAAGTTCTTTATCGCTTTCGAACGCTGTCGCATTTCGCGCGACTTTTGAGGACATTATTCCGGAACAACGAGACCGTTACTGGCGCGGGCTCGTATTGACTATTTTTAACGGTCGTACCTGGACCAGCAACGATCCCTTTGCGGGCCCGCGAGTGCATGAGCAAGTTGCGCCAATCGGTGATCCGGTTGCGTACCAGATCACTCTCGAACCGACGCGCCAACAGTGGGTATTCGCTCTCGACATGCCGTGGTCATGGACGTTACCGAGGACATTCATGGGCCCACAACAACAGCTCGCCCGTGCGCGCCCGATCGATCAGCGAATCAGCTATGAGGCGATGTCCTATCTGAATTACCGTACGGATGTGGATCTGACCAGCTATGCGCGCTCCTGGTACGCGCGCGTACCCGAAGAGAGCAACACGAGAACTCAAGCGCTCGCAAGAGAGATGCGCGCATCCGCCGCGTCCGACGCCGCGTACATACAAGCTGTGCTCTCGAAATTCCACGAGGAAGAATATTTTTATACGCTCGAGCCGCCGCCACTGGGCAGCAATCCGGTCGATCGCTTCCTGTTCGACACAAGGCGCGGTTTCTGCGAACACTACGCCTCTGCGTTCGCAATCCTGATGCGCGCTGCGGGAATCCCCGCACGAGTCGTCCTGGGTTACCAGGGCGGCGAAATGAACCCGGTGGGCGGGCACATGATCGTGCGCCAGTCCGATGCACACGCCTGGACTGAGGTGTGGCTGGACGGAATTGGCTGGTACCGGGTCGACCCAACCGGGGCCGTTGCGCCCGATCGCATCGAAAGTGGCGCTAGTGGATCGCTCCTCGACGGCGCCGGCCTGGCCTGGGGTCTGTCGGCCTCATCTGCATTCCTGCACCAGCTCACCATGACCTGGGACGCCATGAACGCCAAATGGAATGAATGGGTTCTGGGCTACGGCCCCGAAAACCAAGAGCGCTTCATGGAGTGGATCGGAATGGACGACCCGAGCTGGCGCAAGATGATGCTCACGCTCATCGCTGTCGTAGCCGCCCTGGTCATGCTGATATCCGGGCTTCTGGCTCTTCGCTACCGGGCGCCTAAAACAGACCGTGCGGCGACACTTTATAAACGCTTCGTCAACAAAGCCGGCATCGAACTACGAACGGGTGAAACGCCGGCGGTATTCGCTCGAAGGGTGGCGGCCGAATCACCAATTCCTGCAGAAATCATCAACGAGATTACATCAACCTATCTCAATGCTCGTTATGGCCCTGCCGATCCGATCGCAATGCGACGGCTGGAATCTGCCGTAGCAGCAGTGCGCCGCCAATAAATAACGGCAAGAGGATTAGCAGTACAAATCCGGGATCTTCCGAGAAAGTCGCGGCTAACCCGACCAGCACCGGCCCGAGCACATGTGAGAATTTCGTCACCATATTATAAAAACCGAAGAACTCACCCGGCTGGTCCGGGGGAATCAACGACGCGTACAACGAACGGCTCAATCCCTGCACCCCGCCCTGCACGCAGCCGATGATAATCGCCATGATGTAGAACTGCTGCACCTCCGTCATGAACACGGCCCAACTCGACACCGCGACATATACGCCGAGTGCGAAATAGATGCCGCGTCGCGGACCGAAGCGATGCCCAAATAAACCGTAGAGAAGCGTTGCGGGAAAACCGACGAAATTCGTGATCATCAGCGCTTTCACGAGATCCTGTTGCGTAAACCCGAGCCGTTGCCCGTAATTTGCCGCCATGAAGATCACCGTGAATACACCGCCAATGTAGAACCAGTACGCAAGCAGAAAAAACACGACATCACGGTAGCGGCGAACTTCGCGGATCGTCGACTTTAGCTCCGCGTAGGCGGCACGAACCACATGACTCGAAACAGCAATGCCGCTCCTGCGCTCCGGTACAAAAGCGATGAGTGGCAGCAAAAAGACGGCCCACCAGACGCCGACCGACACAAACGCAAATTTCATTGCTTCGGTTGACGAGGCAAGCCCGAATGTCGACGGTGACGTCAGCATCCAGACATGCAATGCCAAAAGCACCGCGCCGCCCAGATAGCCGAGCGAAAAGCCGAGCGACGACACGAAACTGTAGTAGCGCGGCTTGGTGACGTCGATTATCAGCGAGTCATAGAATACGGTGGAACTGTAGAAACCAATCGAAGCGATCAAATACAGACCGAGGGCCCACGGCCAGTTTCCCTCACTCACGAATCCGAGCATTGCGGTCGTGAACGCGCCGACCAGCGCGAGTGCGAGCAGAAAGCGTTTGCGGAAGCCGCCCGTGTCAGCGATCGTGCCGAAGACCGGAGCAAGCAGGCTCACGATCGCGCTGGCTGCTGCTGTGATCCAGGCGAGTCTCGCCGTTACGGATGCTCCTGAATCTCCGGCGCTCCAATAGCTGCCAAGAAATAGAGGATATAGGACAGCGAGTACGCTTAACGCAAACGCCGAGTTGGCCCAGTCATACAGCGACCAGGCGATGACTTTCCTGTCAAGAACGTCTCTTAGATTCAATGCTCGCGCGTCTTGCGGAAAACCACATCCGGCCAACGCTCCTCAGTAAGATTGAGGTTAACTCTTGTGGGCGCAATGTAAACCAGACGATCGCCATGATCCATCGCAAGGTTATCGTGTGCCTTACGCTCAAAGTCAGACAGCATTTTGGCATCAGTGCATTCGACCCAGCGCGCCGTTGCAACGTTGATCGGCTCGAACTGACACTCAACCTTGTATTCGTCACGCAGTCTATGAGCAACAACTTCGAACTGCAGGGGCCCGACGGCACCCAGAATCAAATCGTTGTTGCGCAGAGGTTTGAACAATTGCGTCGCGCCTTCTTCACAGAGCTGGGCAAGGCCTTTTTGCAAGGCTTTGAGCCGCAATGGGTCCTTCAGTACCGCTCGGCGAAATATTTCCGGCGCGAAATTCGGTATGCCCGTAAAACGAATTTCTTCGCCTTCTGTAAAGCTGTCGCCAATATTGATCGTGCCATGATTGTGCAGGCCGATGATGTCGCCCGCGTAGGCCAGGTCCGTATGCTGCCGATCCGCCGCCATGAACGTTATCGCATCCGGAATCTTGACCTCTTTTCCGAGCCGAACGTGCAGCACTCGAATTCCTTTGCGGTATTCGCCGGAACAAATACGCAAGAAAGCGATGCGGTCGCGATGGCCCGGATCCATGTTTGCCTGAATTTTGAAAACGAAACCCGTGAGTTTGTCCTCCTCCGGAAATACTTCGCGCTGCTCGCTCTCGCGCGGCAAAGGCGCTGGCGCATGCAGAACAAACTCGTCGAGTAACTCTTTGACGCCGAAATTCGACAAGGCCGAACCAAAAAAAACGGGTGTTTGTGTTCCGTTCAGATAGGCATCGATACTGAACTCCGGGGTCGCGCCCTTGACGAGTTCAATTTCATCGCGATAACTGTCCGCATCGTCTCCCAATACCTCAGTAGCCTCGTCGGAATTCAGTCTCTCGACGATTCGCTGCTGCGATGCTCTTTCACGGCCAACCCTGTCGTAGAGGTAGATACGATCCTGTATCAAATGATAGACACCCTTCAGCCTGCTGCCCATACCGATCGGCCAGGTTACGGGCGAACAATGTATGTTCAGAATCGACTCGATTTCGTCCAGCAATTCGATCGGTTCGCGACCTTCTCGATCGAGCTTGTTTATGAAGGTCATGATTGGCGTATTACGTAACCGACATACTTCCATGAGCTTGATCGTGCGTTTCTCCACGCCTTTTGCACAATCGATGACCATCAATGCCGAATCGACCGCCGTTAACGTCCGGTAAGTATCTTCGGAGAAGTCTTCGTGCCCGGGCGTATCCAGCAGATTTACGACGTGTTCCTTGTACGGGAACTGCATCACCGACGACGTAACCGAAATGCCCCGCTGCTGCTCGAGAGCCATCCAGTCAGATGTTGCGTGACGTGTCGCTTTGCGCCCTTTTACGGTACCTGCGAGCTGAATGGCACCGCCGTAGAGCAAGAGCTTCTCCGTGAGTGTCGTCTTGCCGGCATCCGGGTGCGAAATAATCGCAAACGTGCGCCGTTTCCGGACCTGATCATCAATAACCGACATGTTCGTTCAGTCGTCGGTCGTCAGTTTCTTGGAAAGAACGGCAGCATCCTCACGGCCTTCGTGCGATTGGTAGTACGCAGGTCGATTCGCGACCTGGTGAAAGCCCCTTTTCTTATAAAGTGCGATCGCATTCGCGTTCGACGGCCGTACTTCGAGAAATATCTCACGCACTGACAACGTACGGGCCCGAAACAGAATGTCGTCAAGCAGTCGGGCGCCATAGCCGCGCGACCTGTAAGCGGGCTCGATGCACAGATTCAGGATATGCGCCTCGCCTGCGGCCACGGACAGGATGCTGTATCCCGCCAGGTCACCGTCTCGTTCAAGCACGACGCACTGATATCCTGCGAGCAGGCAATCCCGAAATACACCGTGACTCCAGGGAAATTCGTAGCTGCGCCGTTCAATGTCCGACACGTGTGCCAGATCTTCGTGCCGCATCGGCCGAATCGACACGCTCGCTTCCGGGATTGGGCGAATCACGCGTGCGACTCCGCAACAACCCGCGTCGCGAGACACAGATCGTCCCAGGCCTTGCGTTTTTGCGACGGACTTCTAAGCAGATAGGCCGGGTGATACGTAACTACCAACGGCGTGTCGCCAAGCTGATGTCTCGAACCGCGTAATCGGCCAACCGGCGCGTCGGTATCGAGTAACAGCTGCGCAGCGATTCGACCCACGGCAAGAATTATGCTGGGCTGCACGAGCTCGATTTGCCGCTCGAGGTAGCCGCGGCACTCACTGGACTCCTCAGGTTTCGGATCCCGATTGTTCGGCGGGCGACATTTGAGGATATTTGCGATAAAAACGCTATCGCGGTCCTGCCCGACGGCACGCAGCATCTCATCGAGCAGCTTGCCGGCGCGGCCGACGAACGGCTCGCCGCGGCGATCTTCCTCCGCGCCAGGCGCCTCACCGATGATCATCCAGTCCGCATCGGGGTTGCCGACGCCGAAAACGGTCTGCGTGCGGCTTTCGCACAGTGGACACCGCGTGCAACCGGCCACCGTATCCCGGAGCCCCGACCAATCCAGGTCAGCCGGCACGGTCTTCGTGTCCACGAATTCAGGCTCCGGTTCCGCCTGCCCGCGCGGTAACCAGACATCAACACCGAGTGCCGTGAGATAGGCGCGCCGTTGATGTTCAGACTGAATCATCGCGATAGTCTACCACTCAGGGGGGTGGCACTTTGGCAATCAAATCCTGACCCGCAATCACGAGCTGACCGGGCGTGACGAGGATTGTGCTATCGACTGGCAGGTGCAGTTCGGCAATGCGGGTCAGCCGAAGATACGCGCAGCGTTGCCCCTGCCCAACGCGTTCTCCAAAGCGAATAAAAGACCGCGGCGCGAGACCGAAACGATGACCGCGAAACTGCAGCACGACATCGTGGCCTTCGTCTGTTTGTATCCACAGAGCATTGGTACGGTAATCACTGACCTTGTCATCGCTGACCGAGCGCAGATCCATGATCTTGCCCTCAACCGGCGCTCGCGCGGTATACGTGCCGAAACTGTCGATACGAATCAGCACGCGCTGCGCCTCGCCCTGCAGCACGCCCCGATCGGCCAGGTCGACCTCGACGACATGGCCGTCAACGGGACTGACAACGCCGAGCGGCGACGCCGGAATTCCGCGGCGGGGATCGCGGAAGATCAGGATCATTACGAAAAAAGCCAGTGCTATAGCGACCGCAATGGCGACGTCGAGATAACGCAGCGCAAGACCGAAGGCCACGGCCGTAACAGCCAGTAAGGGAATGCCCTCACGGCGCGACAAACGGATTGCGTCTACCTTCCAAGGACAGGACCTGCTCGAATTCAAAGACCCGCGACCATCCCTTGCTTTGTTGTTAGAGTCAATACGTTTTTGGTGCCATATGCACTAGAATTCGCGCCTTGATCCCCAAAGGTTGATATTAGATGCGATTCTCCGATTTTGGGCTGACGACGCTCAAGGAAGTGCCTGCTGAAGCAGAAATCGTCAGTCACAAACTGATGCTCCGGGCCGGCCTGATTCGCCGTCTCGCCTCCGGACTATTTACCTGGATGCCGCTGGGCGTGCGAGTGCTACGCAAGGTCGAAACGGTCGTGCGCGAGGAAATGAACCGTGCCGGCGCCCTGGAGCTGTTGATGCCGGCCGTGCAGCCAGCCGAGCTCTGGCAACAAACAGGCCGCTGGGACCAGTATGGGCCACTGCTTCTGCGCATGAAGGACCGGCACGAGCGCGAGTACTGCTTCGGTCCGACGCACGAGGAGGTCATCACGGACATTGCGAGCAAGGAACTCCGCAGCTACAAGCAGTTGCCGGTCAACTTCTATCAGATTCAGACCAAATTCCGTGACGAGATTCGGCCGCGCTTCGGCGTCATGCGGTCGCGCGAATTCATCATGAAGGATGCTTATTCCTTCGACATCGATGCGGCGGGCCTCGACATCTCGTATCAGAAAATGCACGCCGCCTACACGGCAATATTCGAGCGCCTCGGCCTGAAGTTCCGTATCGTCTGGGCGGACAGCGGCGAGATTGGCGGCAGCAAGTCGCAGGAATTTCACGTCCTCGCCGACTCCGGGGAAGATGCAATCGCTTACAGCGATGAGGATGACTATGCGTCGAATGTCGAGACCGCGGAAACCCGTCCTTCAACAGCCGAACGGGCACCGGCAAAACAATCGCTCGAGAAGATAGCGACTCCCGGCGTCGGCACCATTGAAGAACTTTGCAAGTTGCTCTCTATCGAGGCCGAGCAGACCATCAAGACGTTGATCGTCGAAGGAACTGACGGGCCTGTCGCGCTCGTGCTGCGCGGCGACCACGAAATCAACGCGGTCAAGGCACAGAAGTTAGCTGGCATTGCATCGCCATTGACGATGGCCGGCGCAGACACGATTCGTAAAGCAACCGGCAGCGAGCCCGGCTCGTTGGGCCCTGTAGGCCTGGATCTGCCGGTCATCTACGATCACGCCGTCGCGAGCCTCGCGAACTTCAGTTGTGGTGCGAACGAAGCTGGATATCACTACACGGGTGTCAATTTCGATCGCGACCTGCCGTTGCCTGACACCGTGGATATTCGCAATGTCGTCGCAGGCGACCCCGCTCCCGGTGGCAAGGGAACGTTGAACATCGCACGCGGTATCGAAGTCGGACATATTTTCCAGCTGGGCACCAAATACAGCGAAGCGATGGGCGCAACGGTACAGGACCGCGATGGCAAGGATTGCATCATATCGATGGGCTGCTACGGAATTGGCATCACACGCATTGTCGGCGCGGCGATCGAGCAAAATCACGATGACAACGGCATCATCTGGCCGGCACCGCTCGCGCCATTCGATGTGGTGTTGGTGCCGATCAATATGCATCGCTCGGACGCGGTCCGCAACGCTGCCGAAGCGCTATACGCGGAACTGCAAGACATGGGACTGGACGTTCTGTTTGACGACCGCGATGTCCGGCCGGGCGTCAAATTCGCCGATGCTGAGTTAGTCGGTATCCCGCATCGGCTCGTCGTCTCCGAGCGCGGACTTGAAGCGAATGAACTCGAGTATCGGCACCGCCGCGACGAGGAGTCGCGCAATCTGAACCGTGAAGCTGCTCTCAATCTGCTCAAAGAAAGCGCTATAAGCTAGTGTTTTCGCTACAATAGCTTTACCTATGAAGATCGGACGCCAATTCATCCTGCGCATCGCATTTCTGGCATTGTTGGTGCCGGCCTGGGCTGTGGCGGAACAGGTGCCGGATCCGGAATTGCGGGAGATTCTGCGCAAGGCCGCGACCGCCTCGGACAGCTTTGACGACCGCTTCGACGCAGAGGTCTGGCTCACTGACATGTCTTCGCGTCTCGCTCGTCAGGTCCGCGACCCCGATGAGCGCATCGAGATTCTGACACGGGTGCATTACGAGGCGTCACGAGCCGAGTTGGCGCCTGAGCTCGTGCTGGCCGTCATCGAGGTGGAAAGCAACTTCGACCGCTATGCGATATCTGTCGCCGGCGCGCTCGGACTGATGCAGGTAATGCCGTTTTGGCGCGAGGAAATCGGCCGGCCCGACGACAACCTGATTCGGCTCGACACCAATCTGCGTTATGGCTGCACGATCCTCAAGTTCTACCTCGACAAGGAAAAGGGCGATCTGCGACGGGCGCTCGGCCGCTATAACGGCAGTCTGGGCAAGCGCAAGTATCCGAACAAGGTCATCAATAAGCTCAGTCGGAAGTGGTACCAAGGGTAGATCTGTTCAAGCAGCCCGTGATCGCGACATTCATCTCCCTCATGGCTCGCGAAGCTGCGCTTTACTTCGGTCGATGAACATCCCGATCACGGGCTTTGCGGACAGTCACCCTAGCCAGTCCTGAATCCCGCTAGATCCGTCCATTCGACCTCGTGCGCGATGACATCGGTAACCGAGGCCGACGGCGGGCCATCTGCCAGCCAGCGTGCAAGTTCGTTAAGGGCAGCAGCTTCGCCACAGGCCAGCACTTCGACGTTGCCATCGCTTAAGTTGATGGCATGTCCGGTGATGCCAAGTGATTCGGCGATGCGCCGCGTACTGTCACGAAAAAACACGCCTTGTACACGGCCTTTGATCGTGAATCGGCGCGCGGCGGGCATAGGGCCTGGTTAGGGCGTCTCTTCCTGGCCCTTCTCGCTAAGCTTCAGCGCCTCGTGCGCTTTCGCTTTGGCCTGTAACGCGTCACGACGCGCTTGCGCATAGTTTTCCGAGTTGATCGACTGCTCGGCGCTTTGGAGAAAATCGACTGCCGCCTGGAGATCGTCCGTCGCGTGCTCAGCTGCGCCTGCGTCTTTTGCAGCCGTGATAGCCTGTCGTGCGTCGGACATTTCCTGCACGGGAGGCGCAGTCTGACAGCCGGCAACAGCGAGCAATGCCGCGAGCACGGCAGTACGCAGGAAAATTATCAAACGGCTGGATTGCATTGTTATTCTAATTATGGGAAACCGGTTAACGCTACCAACTTCGAGGACACGATGTCAATTACCATATACCACAATCCGCGCTGTTCCAAGTCTCGGAAAACATTGGAAATACTTGTAGATGCCGGCGCCGCACCAACAATTGTGGAGTACTTGAAGACACCGCCGAGCGCCGCGACTACGCTGGAGCTTGCCGCTTCCCTCGGTATGGGCGTCAAAGATCTGCTGCGGCGCGGCGAAACCGAGTTCAAGGAAGCTTCCGATCTGCCCGATCTCGACGACAATTCCGCGCTGGCTACCTGGCTCGAGGCACATCCGAAAGTTATCGAGCGTCCGATCGTGGTCGACGAGAACACGGGCAAAGCAGTTATTGGGCGGCCACCCGAAAACGTGCGGGAGTTGATAGGTCGATGAGCGAGATCCTGGTTTTGTACTATTCCGGAAAGGGAACGACAAAAGCGTTGGCGAGGGAGGTGTGCCACGGGGTGGACTCGGTCGATGGTATGGCGGCGCGGCTGCGCACCGTGCCGGCGGTCTCGGCCGTTACTCAGGCTGTTGAAGACGAGGTACCTGATTCGGGGCCACCCTATGCGGCACCGAAGGACCTGGCTGACTGTGCCGGCCTTATCGTGGGCAGCCCGACGCGATTCGGCAACATGGACGCGGCGCTGAACCATTATCTGGATGGCACGGTTAATGAGTGGTTCTCGGCTGCCGCAGTGGGCAAACCGGCCGCGGTGTTCACATCGACATCCAGTCTGCACGGCGGACAAGAATCGACGCTCCTCACGCATGGCTGTGCCATTACTGCACCATGGCATGATTCTCGTCGGGCTACCCTATACCGAAGAAGCGCTAACGAAGACAAAAACAGGGGGCACGCCTTATGGCGCCAGCCATGTCACTTTCGGCCGCAAGAGCGCCGTGATATCCGACGACGAAAAGACGCTTGCGCGAGCTCTCGGAAAACGCGTCGCGGAGATCGCCAAGAAGCTCACTTAGGGGCGCGGCCGAACCTATAGATCTCCCATCACGTCCTTCACGAACGGAATCGTGAGCCGCCGCTTCGCGCGCAGCGCCGCCAGATCGAGCTTGTCGAGCACATCGTAAAGACTGGCCATGTCGCGTCGGCTGCGATTCAGCAGGAAACGCGCCGTATCGTCAGGTAGGTCGAGACCACGATGTTTGGCCCGCAACTGCAATGCCGATACGCGTTCGTCGTCACCTAATGGGCGCACCCGAAACGTCGGCAGTCGCACCAGCCGACTTTGCAGATCGGGGAGGTCAATCGGGCATTCGCGCGGTGACATGACAGCCGATACCAGCAGAATGCGGTCGGCATCCAGAATCTGATTACACAAGTCGAACAACGCGTTTTCCCAGGCCGCATCGCCGGCGACACTGTCGAGATCGTCAATACAGATAAGGTCACGACTTGCGAGACCTTCGAGGATTCCGGGGCCCGCGTGCGCCAGCATGCGGAGTGGCACGTAAGCCGATTGGTCACCGGCACGGTCACAAACTGCCTGCAAAAGGTGCGTCTTACCCGTCGCCGCCGGGCCCCAGAGCCAGCAGCCCTGGCCGTTGCCGCCGGCGAGTTCGGCAAGTACGGATACGAGTGCCTCGTTGCCGGTATTCAGGTAGCTTTCGAACACCGCATGATCGGCAAGGCGCAATGGCAAAGCCAGCTGACTCACGAGTAGTTCCCCCGGCCCTATGATTCGTCGATTATTTCGTCGACGTCGATTTCCGGGTGCTCTTTGAGGTAGCGGAAATAGGCGAAACGCACGAGAACAGACAGCACTGCCGCAGCCGGCAGCGCGAGCAATATGCCGAAAAAGCCGAACAGCTGTCCGCCCGCGGCAACAGCGAAAATGATCAGAACCGGATGCAGTCCGATACGATCGCCGACGAGTTTCGGCGTAAGCAGCGATCCTTCGAGGGCCTGCGCGATTGAAAAAGTCGCAACGACGCCCACAAGTCGCCACAGAGGATCGGGTTCGAGTACCACGGTAAGCGATGCGAGCGCGATACCGAATACGAAACCCAGGTATGGAACGAAACTGACCAGCCCGGACACGACGCCAATTGCGACGGCAAACTTGAGCCCGACAAGTCCGAGACCTGCCGAGTAGATGATCGCGAGCGCGAGCATCACGAGCAACTGTCCGCGCAGAAATGCGCCGAGCACCTCGTCTGTCTCCCTGGCGAGGTCAACGACGGTATCGTGCTGCTTGGACGGAATCAGCGCCTCGAGGTGAGCGAGGATCGAATCCCAGTCACGCAGCAGATAGAACGTCAGAATCGGCACGAGAAACAAGCTCAGCACCGCGGCGGCCACTGCGCCGCCTGACTGCGACACCGACACGAGAACCTTCGTGCCCCAACTGCCGGCCATGTCTCCGTAACGCGCGACGAACGCGCCAATGCCGACATCCTCGCCAATCTCGAAATCGAGCATCTCGGCAATATTTGGCAACCAGACCTGTTCGACCTGACGCACAATTTCCGGCAGCGCGTCCAGAAGCGCACCGACCTGCGTTCGGATCAGCGGACCAACCAGTAGTACAAGTAGTCCGAGCACCAGAAATGTCAGCACGAATACTGCGACAACTGCCAGTGTCCGCGGCAGCTTCAGACGCTGCAGGCTATCGGCGATCGGATCTCCGATGTACGCCAGTAACGCGGCCGCGACGAAGGGCGTCAGAATCGGCGCAAGCAGATACATGAGCCAGCCGACCAATGCAATCGCGATGAGCCAGTTCAATCGCAGGCTTTCGTTCACGGCTCAGACCTCCGTACGCGCACTTCGAATCCAGTTCGAGACATAGTCGTAACCGCTGATGACGACCGTCACGAGCACGGCGGCACCGACAACCGTAATGGTGATGTCATCGGGCCAGCCAAAACCGGCGCGAGCCATGACGAAGATCAGGAACGCGAACTCGAGGCCCGTATTGAATTTACTGATAAACGTTGGATCGCCCTCGAGGCGCCTGACCAGATAGTGGTAGATGAACGACCCGGCAACAATGACAACGTCACGCAGGATTACGATGACGGCCAGCCAGACCGGAATGTGTCCCAGATAGGCGAGCGTACCGAACGACCACGCGACCAGCAGCTTATCGCCGGCCGGATCGAGAAAGGCGCCAAGCCGCGTATCCCAGTGGTATTTCTTGGCGATATAGCCATCGATGCCGTCCGAGAGCCCCGCGATCGTGAACAGGGCCAGCGCCCAGCCAAACTCATTATTCACGAACAATAGGATGATCGGCGCAATTAAGAGAATGCGCGACAGTGATATGGCGTTGGGTATCCAGCTCAGGTCCATTTTGTTTGTTCTTTCAGGGGCCATAGAAGAACTCAAGCGATCGATCGAGCATGTCACCGTCGAATCGATCGCCATCAAATCCATTCTGTTCGATAAGACCACTGAATCGCAATGCCCGGGCCAGCCGATCGACACCGCCTATCGCATCGACACGATAATGGATTCGATCACCCTCGACCTCTACGATCGCAGAATTCTCAATGAGCGCAATACCGGACAAGAGATTCTGCACGGCACCGTAAGCCTCGACTGTATCGATGCCCGCTATCGTCAGCTGGAATGACTCGAGCGCTGCGTCGCCGCTAATGGCAAACTCATCGGCAAGCAGGTCGGCGACCAGGCCCAGGACGAGTTCGGGTTCGCCGCTCCAGCTGCGCTGTTCGGCGCCAAAGTAATAGCTCCAGCGGTTGCGTTGGCTAGATGTTGCGCGAATGCGGCCAACCAGAATCGAATTCGCCTGGTAACGCTGTGACGCCCCGATCAACGCCTCGTCGAAGCCCCCCCAGATATCGCTGAAACTGATGTTTTGCAGGTCCACCGTATCGAGCAGCGGAAAGACGAGCGGCAAGCCTCGACGTTCCGCAATGTCGAGCACGCGCTGTCGTAACAATCGATTCCGGTCGATGGATCTTGCCTCATCCCGACCGCGCTGCGGGTCGTCCGCGCCAATGATCTCGCGCACGCCCTGTCCCCAGTCCACTGCCAGCCAAACAAGCGTCAGGGGGCGGTCGCTGCCCCAGACAGTCTGTCCCGACCGTCGCAGGACCTCCTCGATCGCTTCACCGTCAAACGACACCCACAAGGTGTCGTCGTCACCCGGGCGAAACTGCACCACGTAGGAGGATGGATCCGGAAACAGCAGCTCGAGCATTTCCGCATCCGCGCTCAATTCCGAGCCCGACACGCGCAGCAGGACCTCGGCAAGGGCCGTTTCATAGGCGCGAGCACGCGGATTCGCCTCCTCCTGATCGAGGGGGACCTGCGCCGTATACAGCGACGCCACTTCCACAGCCCATACGGGCGATGCGACGAGTGCCAATAACAGCATCGCCCAACAAGATTTCAGCAAGGGTGGTTTCCCCATGGATGCCCAAGCACTATTATATCGCCGATGAAGCCCCTGACCTATAAAGATGCCGGTGTCGATATCGACGCCGGCACAGCCCTTGTCGACCGGATCAAGCCGCTCGTCAGACGAACGCACCGACCAGAGGTCCTTGGAGGTCTTGGCGGATTCGGCGGGCTGTTCGCCCTGCCGCCTGACAAATACCGTGAACCCGTGCTCGTATCGGGGACAGACGGCGTCGGCACCAAGCTGATGCTGGCACAGCAGCTGCAGCGGCACGACACCATCGGTATCGACCTCGTGGCCATGTGCGTCAATGACGTTCTCGTGCAGGGCGCCGAACCGCTGTTCTTCCTGGACTACTTTGCCTGCGGGCGTCTCGATGTCGAGGTCGCAAGCGCCGTCGTGGCCGGAATTGCCGAGGGCTGTTATCAGGCCGGTGCCGCGCTGATTGGCGGCGAGACCGCGGAGATGCCCGACATGTACGCGGACGGCGAATATGATCTCGCCGGTTTTTGTGTCGGCGCCGTCGAGCGGTCCGGGATGATCGATGGCAGTACGATCGCCTCGGGCGACGCACTGATCGGCATTGCGTCGAGCGGCCCGCACTCCAACGGCTATTCGCTGATTCGCAAGGTGCTCGATATTGCGGGCGACGAGAGCATCGCCGGGCGCCCGGCGAGCGAGGTGCTGCTCGAGCCAACGCGAATCTATGTCCGGAATATTCTGAAACTGATGCAATCGGTAACGATCAAGGGACTGTCACACATAACCGGCGGCGGTATTACCGACAACTTGCCGCGCGTATTACCGGAGAATGTGCACGCGGAAGTTGACACATCCAGCTGGCAGCATGGCCCGGTCTTCGACTGGCTCGCCGAGCACGGCAACATAAAGACCGCTGAAATGCGCCGCACATTCAATTGCGGCGTCGGCATGATCGTTGTCGTTAAAGACTGCGAACTCGCCACAGCGCTTTCCACTTTGGAAGGACTGGGCGAAGAAGCCTGGCAAATCGGACACGTCGCCAAGGGCGCCGCGAAGGTTCAGTATCGTTGAGCAAAGATCGATGCAAAACGGCGATCCTGATCTCGGGATCAGGATCGAATCTGCAGTCGTTTATCGATCGCGCAGCCGCTGGCGACATTGAACTGGATCTTTCGGGGGTATTTAGCAATCGGCCCGCTGCCTACGGACTGGTTCGCGCACAGGAAGCCGGGATTCCAACGGCGTGCATCGAGCATGGTAAATACAGCGATCGCGAGGCATTTGACCGGGCTGTTACGGCAAAACTCGACGAGTGGCAGCCCGACTTGCTGGTTCTCGCAGGTTTCATGCGCATTCTCAGCCCATGGTTTGTCGAGCGCTACGAGGGTCGCATTCTGAACATTCATCCGGCGCTTTTGCCCGCCTACCCAGGTCTCAATACTCACCAGCGTGTGCTCGATGCGGGTGACGCCTGGCATGGCAGCACCGTGCATTTCGTTACGGACGAACTCGACGGTGGACCGCGTGTCCTGCAGGGAAAACTCGCTGTCGATCATAATCAGACCGCCGACGAACTGTGTGCCCGCGTGCAGGCGGTCGAGCACAGAATCTACCCTGAGGCCGCGAACTGGTTTGGCCAGGGTCGCCTTGAATTCAGGAATAGCAGAGCCTGGCTCGATGGGGAACTGCTGGAGGAGCCGGTCGTATCGACATTTTGAATCGAATCATGAGAGGCAGTCTCGTGTTGCAGATCGCGATCGGCATTGTTGCCGGCGTCGCACTGTCGCTAATCTCAACCGAGGCCGCTGAAGCTTCTATGCTGCTCGGCAATCTGTTCGTTCAGGCACTCAAGGCCGTGGCACCGGTGCTGGTGCTGGTACTGGTCGCGTCCGCAATCGCGAATCGCCGGGCGAGCCACACGGCGCAGATGCGGCCAATCGTCGCAATGTATCTGATTGGCACAGTTGCCGCCGCGTTGCTGGCCGTCACGATGAGCAGTTTATTCCCGACAACGCTCGCGCTGCAGGTGACCGACGTCGACGCTTCCGCGCCGAAGGGCATCACCGAGGTTCTGGGAAATCTCTTGCTGAAGCTCGTTGACAATCCCGTCAACGCAATTCTGACGGGCAACTTCATCGGCATTCTCGTGTGGGGCGTATTACTCGGTGTTTTTCTGCACCATGCGGCCGACACCACGCGTCGCTTGCTCGCTGATACGGCCGATGCCGTGACGCACATCGTTCGAATCGTGATTCGCCTCGCACCGATCGGAATCTTCGGGCTGGTTGCAGGCAACCTGGCCTCGTCAGGACTTTCGGTGCTGGGCGGCTACGCTCGCATTTTGTCGGTGCTGCTCGGCAGCATGCTGATCATGGCGCTGGTCATCAATCCTCTGATTGTCTGGGTCAAAACGCGCAGAAACCCCTATCCGATCGTATTTGCAGCGCTCCGGGAAAGCGGCGTCACCGCGTTTTTCACGCGCAGCTCGGCGGCGAACATCCCCGTGAACCTGGCGCTGTGCGAACGCCTCGACCTCGAAGAAGACACCTATGCGGTCTCGATACCGCTCGGTGCGACCATCAACATGGGCGGAGCCGCGATTACGATCACCGTGCTCACGCTCGCGGCTGCACACACACTGGGTATCAACGTGGACCTGCCGACCGCATTGTTACTCAGTGTTGTCGCAGCATTGTCAGCCTGCGGCGCCTCGGGTGTCGCTGGTGGTTCGCTGCTGTTGATTCCACTCAGCTGCGGTCTGTTCGGCATTTCCAATGACATTGCGATGCAAGTCGTTGCCGTCGGATTCGTGATCAGCATCCTGCAGGATTCAGCAGAGACCGCGTTGAACAGTTCAACTGATGTCGTATTCACTGCCGCGGTCGCCGGCAAGCACTGAAGCGACCGGCTGCTTATGACGCAAAACGGCCATCACCGATATATACTGAAAGCGGTGATATGTCATGTTTTCGCGAGATAATTAGCAGTCAGAGTGACATTGATTGAGATTCGCTGATGGGGAAACCAAGAAACCCGACTGAGCTCCAATCTCTTCCGAGTATCGGGCCGAGCTTAGCCAAAGATCTGAGGGATTTGGGATTTCGTGGCCCGGTTGATCTTCACGATCAGGACCCGGAACAAATGTATGCCGACCTCTGCCAGCTCCGCGGACAAAAAATCGATCGATGTGTTCTGTACTCGTTCCGGTGTGCGGTTCACTCTGTAACGTCGGATGAAAAGAATCCGGAATTGGCGAAGTGGTGGAATTGGAAAGGCAGAAAACTCTAAATGGACCTGCAATCTCTTGCAAACATGGGCGAAATCGTCGGCGCCGCTGCCGTAGTTCTTTCTCTGATCTATGTTGCAGTTCAAATACGCCAGAACACACAAGCCCAGCGAACCGAGAACTACTCACGAGCTCTGGATCGTTTAGCGGCGATGCAATCGACGTTGAGTCAAGATGGTGAGATTGCAATTATCTTTTCAAAAGGGGTCACAGATACGTCGAAACTCACTCCTATAGAGAGAATTCGTTTTACTTGGTCGATGTACGAACTCTTCGGTGCATTTGAGTTTATGTTTCATGCGTCAAGAACCGATGCAATACCCGAAGAGGTCTGGAGGCGCTGGTCGTCGGCAGTAGCCTGGTGGTTGACATTTCCGGGTATACAGACATGGTGGAGCGCACGGCCAATACCCTTTACGGACAGTTTCACGGAGTTCGTGGAATCTTTGCTTAAAGACAACCCGACGGATGCCGAACCAACCCAGCGATACCAGGAGTTTATTGCTCAGGGAAGAACGTATTCCGAGGGTGCCAGCCAGTAAACTAAATAGACGAGTTACCGGCCGCTTCTGGCCGAAAACTGCCGTTTGATTTTGTTGATTTTCCGCGTCCTTGCGTGATGTTGGCTGAGCCAGAAGTCGGAGGAATCGATATGATCGCAGTGCACATGCGTTTTGTTGCAATCATGATCGGTCTGGCGATGCCAGGCGCATCGTTGGCGGGGATTACGATTGGCGTCAATAACCTGTCCGTAGTCCACAAAAGCTCTAATGGCGCAACCATTGCGTTTCCGGATGTCTGCAAGACTCCAGCTCCAGGAGGGCCAATTCCCATCCCGTATCCGAATATCGGCACCAGCGCTGACACAGCGAAGGGAACCAAACGAGTGACGGGCTCAGCGATCGAAAAGTCGGCCGACGAGGTTCGACAACCCGAACTCGCGTCGGCAAAGAGCGTCAAGAATAATGTCATCCTCTATTCTCTCGAAGTAAAGACCGATGGAAGGCTGCACATCCAACAGTCTTCCGGAAAGGACTCTGTCACAACAGCAACCTACGTCGATGGCAAAGGCAATAAGATGCCACTGCGGGAACACGCACTAATCAAACTGGCCAACGGTGATTTGTGTGCCATTTGTGCAGCGAAAGATGGCAGGGTGACAGCCGTGTACCGGTTGCTTCCTAATGCGCCGAAGCGCAGGGGACGCTAATTGTCATCCGAATGACCGCTATCGGTGAAAGCAGACATTCGGAATTGGCTGATCGGATATCTGGTTCTGGATCGTCCGCTATACGCTCCAAAGCAGACATTAGGCTAGAATCGGGCTGAAGGGCCGCTAATGACCCAAAGCAGCCGTGCCGGTGACAAGCTGCGAAAAAGGGTTGAACCCCATTTCCCCATTTCTTTCAGGGGCGTTCAGCCAAAAAGCCGACTTACATTCAGCGGTTCATTCGCGAGCTGGCCTGCATTCTGCCGTTATTGTGCGAGGACGGGTTCACATCGTCCAGTGCATAACGCAGCTACCCGACACTGGCGTTGAAAGGTGTCAGGTGCGTGCGCTCGGCCAGGTCAGAGACGCTTGTAAAGCTGGCCCCTTTTACTCCTACTCAGCCGGCACTCCCAAATGCAATAACGAATGCTTGTAATCAATCGTCACAATAAAATGCTTGAGCACGTCGTAACCAAGAATTCCATCCGAGCTGGTTCCCTTAAGTCGCGTCCCCAGTTCCGCCGTCACGTCTTTCCCGACATTCGTCCTCTCGCCCTCGTCGGGCACGATCACCATTACGTTTTCGAGAACGATAGGCCCGATCGTCAGCTCCGGCAGATTAAATTGCTCGACATTTGTTAATTTGGTGACACCTGCCAGTCGCGCTTCAGTCGTGCCGTACTTTTCAAGCCAATCAAATCGTGTTGCCGAGCGCCGCGGGATCAAGATGCCGGTGTTGTTCCCGGTATCCAACGTTAGCCAGAGGCTCGTCTCCCCGTTCATATCGACCTTAACGATAGGCTGCGGCGAGCCCACCGCCTTTATCATACGGACATTTGCAAGCTTTCTTAGCTTAAGGGAGTCGTGTGTGATAATTCGCAGCTGACTGTTCGGATAGTCGATCTGCAATATGAAGTTATTGAAGAACCCCAGGCCGATAAGTACATCGGCATTCCGAAGGTGTACCGGCATCATTTGGTTGATTTCGAATTCTGCTCCGAACATGCCAATCTCAAGACCATTGATCAGAGCGACCTTACGTTTGCCCGCGATGCCCGAAACGATGACCTGCCGACCGCGTTTGTACTCATCCTCATGCTCCGAAAGGAATCGCTCGGAGATGCCGTGTCCCGCAGCACCAGAATCCAGCAGCGCGCGCGTTTCCACGCCGTTGACAGTAACGGGAATCGATATCTGTCCGCCTTCGCTGTTAAAAGATATCCACTTCGATACTGCAGCACTGGCATCGATCGAAAGCGCGAGGACAACGACAGCAATTATGAGTTTCATAGCCAACCTTGCGAAACCTGGACCTGAGACATTCTACTATCGCCATTATGATAAATGGGGCAGGTTTAATTCGTAGATCAAACAAAGCTGCGCCCCTTTTTCGTATTCAAGGTACTCGATGAACTCCAGATTGAGCCGTTCCTTGATGCGTATGGGGGCCGCCCATACCGCGATTTCATTGGGCAGCCAGACGATTGGGGTGGCGCAAGCAATTCATCGATCACGCGGCAACTTCGGTTGAACCGATGTTCGACAAAACGGCCGCTTCTGGCCGAAAGCTGCCGCTGAAAAGACCTTATTTCTAGCGGATCGAATGACCGCTATCCGTGAAAGCGGACGTTCGATTCAGGCTAATCGGAAAACTTGCCCCAAAACCGTCCGCTATACGCTCCAAAGCAGACATTAGGCTAGAATCGGGCTGAAGGGCCGCTAATGACCCAAAGGCGACATTCAGGATTCTTGGTATTGTTCTGCTAAGGTCGCGCTGAATGTTCTTGCCCGAGAACAAAAAGACGAATAGGAGAAGCGCATGTGGGCACCCTATGATCCGATCTCTTACCTTGCGCATGTCGGTTTTGGGTTTCTGGCTGTTGCAGGAGCTGTTACCGCCCTGTCTGCCCGAAAGGGCTCGCAACTTCACAAGAGAGGCGGATGGATATTCGTAGCGCCAATGGTAGTTGCTGCTGTAACGGCGTTGGTATTTGAGGTCGAGTTCGACCAGCCGCGACCGTTGGTAGTAATCATGTCTGCCGCAGCATTGTACTTGTTGGCGACAGGCGTTCTCGCATTGCGGAATAGTTGGCCCTACACGCCAATCGCCGAAAAGCTGCTTGTCATTGTCCCGGTAGCTCTGTTTGCAATAACTACCTTGATTCTGATCAGGAACATCGGATCGGCAGGGCTGACCCAGATTCCCGGGCCAGTCCTATACGCAGGTGTGTTCTTGTCTTTGGTCATCGGCGATGTCCGCCTGATGTTATCTCGCCCGAAAGAACGGCTGCGCTGGGTTAAGAGACACCTATTCCGTATGTTGCTCGCATTCGCGTTTGCGATTCGCGCCTTGTTTGCGATCGGCATCGAAACAGGACTTCCCTTCGAGGTTGTCGTGACAACGCCAATTGTTCTGGCGCTTGGCGCTACCTGGTATTTCTTTAAGAAACTAGAAAGGATGGCTGATTGAACCGATTCTTGTGGCTCGCTGGCTGTCCGCTTCTGGCCGCTAGCTGCCCTTCGATGTCCCCGGAATCTCGCTGACTGAAGGACTGCTTTGGGCGAAAGCGCACCGTTAGTCCTGCGCTTCGTGAGGCGCTACGCTTTCGGCAGTGTGACTCCGACCTGACCCTGGTACTTGCCGCCGCGATCCTTGTACGAAGTCTCGCACTCCTCGTCGGATTCCAGAAACAGCATCTGCGCAACGCCTTCATTGGCGTAGATCTTTGCGGGCAACGGCGTCGTGTTTGAAAACTCGAGCGTCACGTGCCCTTCCCACTCGGGCTCGAGCGGCGTGACATTGACGATGATTCCGCAGCGGGCGTAGGTGGACTTGCCCAGGCAAATCGTCAGCACGTTTCGCGGGATTCGAAAATATTCAACCGTACTCGCCAGCGCAAACGAATTCGGCGGAATCACGCAGACGTCGCTCTCCAAATCGACAAAACTCGACGCGTCAAACGCCTTCGGATCGACGACAGCCGAGTTGATATTGGTGAAGATCTTGAAATGGTTGGAGCAGCGTACATCGTAACCATAGCTCGAGGTCCCATAAGAAACGATGCGCTGTTCATCTTTCGTACGCACCTGCGCCGGCTCGAACGGTTCGATCATCCCGTGCTCGCTCGCCATGCGGCGGATCCAGCGGTCCGACTTGATACTCATCAACTGTCCTCAACGACGATCTTCGGAAACTTGCTGGTGTAGTCACGGCCCTGAGCCGCCTGTGCGGCGGCCATGTTGAGCGCTGTGCTTCGATAAGCCGCAGCTGCCGCCGAGTCCGGATCAGCCAGAACAGTGGGCTTGCCGCTGTCGGTCTGCTCACGAATTCGGGCATCGAGCGGCAACTGACCCAGCAATTCGACGTCGAAGTCCTGTGCCATTTTCTCGCCGCCACCCGTGCCGAAGATCGGCTCCTCATGGCCGCACTCGGAGCACACATGCGTGCTCATGTTCTCGATGACGCCGAGCACCGGAATCGAGACCTTGCGGAACATTGCCAGACCCTTGCGCGCATCCAGTGTGGCGATATTCTGTGGCGTCGTCACGATCACGGCGCCGCTGACCGGGACCTGCTGCGACAGCGTCAGCTGGATGTCACCGGTTCCGGGTGGCATATCGACGATCAGGTAGTCGAGGTCCTGCCAGGTCGTCTGATGCAGTAGCTGCTGCAGCGCCGACGTTACCATTGGGCCGCGCCAGATCATCGGCTGGTCAGGGTCGATCAGGAAACCGATCGACATCACCTGCAAACCGTGAGCTTCGAGCGGCCGCATCGTCTTGCCATCCTCGCTCTGCGGCTGCTTACCCGCCAGGCCCACCATGTGCGGCTGACTCGGGCCATAAATATCCGCATCTAGCAGACCCACACGTGCACCTTCGGCGACAAGCGCCAAGCGCGACGTTGACCGCCACCGTCGACTTGCCGACACCACCTTTGCCAGACGCGATCGCGATGACATTGCGCACGTTCTCGAGTGGTTTCAGGTTTCGCTGCACGCCGTGGGCGACGATCTTCGTCGTAATCTCCACACTGACGTTTTTGCAGCCCGTTTCGGCACTCAAGGCGGCCGCGATATGCTCTCGGTAAACGTCCAGGCGACTTTGCGCCGGAAACCCGAGCTCGATTCGCGCCAGAACGGCTTCATCGGAGGCCTTTGCCTCGATTATCCGGGCAACTTCGGCGATGGTCCGGCCGAGCCCCGGTAACTCAATGGAATTAAGGAACTTATTCACATCTGATTCTGTTGACGGCGTCACATTTCCGCCTCTGGTATTAGGTAAAATTGCGCAGAGGCCTCGTGACGGAGGCCCGCGCGCGCACATTGTAACGAAGCTGCAGCGGGAACCAAGCATTGGTTTTGCAGGGCTTGTGCGACCATATGCGCAAAGGTGATGTGGCATAATGTCGCATCGTGGATTTTAGAGGCTTGGGTACGCGGTTGACTGCCGCCTATCTCGCTTCGCTTGGGCTATAGCGAAACACCGATTGACTGACTTTAGGAAACGTGCAGAAGTCTCGTGTGCAGGGATGCCGGACACGGCGACGCCGTGCCGTGGTGTGCACTGGTGAGCATCCTGAGCGGATTTCGCGCTGACCAGCTGGTCAATCAGCTGGTTGCGGAACAGAAACCGGATTCGCCATCCGCCAAGCGCCTGATCAACCGCATCAAGAAAATCGGGCCCAAAGTCGATCCCAAAAGCCATCGACGCGCTCGCGCTGTCCGACAAGACGCACACGATGGTGTTCGTCGACATCCTGACAAGCCTGCGTCAGCGACAAGACGCTGGAACTCTACAAGGAAGGCCTGGCCGACGGCAACGAACGGGTCGTCTCGGGCACATCCTGGGCGCTATCCAGCAGTACTGATTACAACGCCAACAACCTGCTCGACTGGTTTGATGACCCGGAGGTTTCCAAGCCTGCCCTGATCGAGGTCCTGCGCGTCCACAAACAGGATCTGAGCGTTCACGAGCTGTTGCAGCGCGCCTACGAATCCGAACCAAAAGAGTCGGCGCGCGTTGTTCAGGATCATTGAAGACATCGATCAAGCCGGAGATGTTGCCCGACCTGATCTCCCGTATGGGCGGGCGCGACCCGGTCATCAAGGTTCATCTCATCGGTCTGGTCAGTAAGTTCGACAAACCTGAGGTGAATCATGCGCTCGAAATGCAGCTCAAAGACGCGAACAAGATGGTGCGCAGCGCGGCCCTTCAGCGCGCTGGCAACGCGCGGAGCCGCGGTCAATATCGAGGCAGTCGAGCAAACTGTTGCAAGACCCCGACCTCGACGTGCAAAACAAAGCCGTCGACATGATGGTGCAGATCAACCACCCGGACACTGTCAAGTACCTGACCGAAGCCCTCAAAGACGAATCGGAGTATGCGCGTCGCTCGGCCGTCGAAGTGCTCAACGAAATCGGCAACGCCGATTCAGTCAAAGAGCTGTTCAATGCTATCAGGGACGACGACTGGTGGGTACGGTCACGAGCCGGTGATGCGCTTGCCGAGATTGGCGGCCCCAAGGTCGTGGACGCGGTTGTTGCTTTGATCAAGGACGAAGACGAGGAGATTCGCCGCACAGCGATCGAGATTCTCAACGCTACCAAAGATGAGCGCGCTGTGGATCATCTGATCAGCGCGGCCGATGACGAGGATTGGTGGGTTCGTGAACGCGCCGTCGACGCGTTGTCCAAGATCGGCAGCCCGAAAGCTCTGCCGAAATTACTCGAAATGCTCGGCAAAGATGCCAAGACGGACGCCGTGATCATTCGGGCACTCAGCAAGATTGGCAGCAAAAAACATATCACCGCCATTCTGCCGATGATCAACCGTCCGGAACGCGAGGTGCAGGTCGAGGCCATCAAAGCGATTGCGATTCTTGCCGACGAATCGCAGGTCAACACTATTCGCGGCGTGCTGCAGAAGATCAAGCAGTCTGACGAGCCGACAATCATCAATAGCGCCGACAAAGCGTTGAAGTCGCTGGATGCTCGTTATTCCGAAACGGTCCTTGCGGAGAACGAGCGTGCCAAGAAGATTGGCGAGCACACCAAGACCATGCTGCTTGAGGACGAAGACCTCGAAAGACTTCTCGATGAGCAGGCAAAAGCGCAGGCGGCCGCACAAGGAGGCACGACCGACATTGCTCCGGCGGGGTCTGATGCACCGGCACCAGCCGCGCCAACCGCGCCGCCGGTGCTCGACATCTCCAAGCTCAAACCGGGCGACATCCTCGATGGCCGTTACAAATACATCGAGAAAATTGGCAAGGGCGCATTCGGCACCGTGCTGTTGATGGAAGACGAAGTTGTCGACGAGCGACTGATTCTCAAGTTCTTGAACCCGAATGTCTCTTCTGATGAAGAGATGATGAAGCGCTTTGTTCACGAGTTGCGGTACTCACGCAAGATTACGCACAAGAACGTCATTCGAATTTATGACTTTCTGCATCTGCAGGGCGCCTATGCTATTTCGATGGAGTACTTCCCCTCACACACGCTCACCGGCGAGATGCCTAACAACAAACCCATGGACATGGACAAGGCGCTGCAGTATTCACGCGACATGGTGACAGGCATGACTGTTGCGCACCTGGCCGGGGTCATTCACCGCGATCTCAAGCCGGCCAATATCCTCGTTAACAACGAAGGACTGCTGAAGATCGTGGACTTCGGTGTCGCAGCGGCCGCGTCGAGCGGCGACACGCAGCTGACAAAGACCGGCTACGTTATTGGCTCCCCGAAATACATGGCGCCCGAGCAAATTCTCGGCAAGAAAGTCGACGAGACCGCCGACGTCTACAGCATCGGCGTCATTATGTACGAGATGACAACGGGCATTCCGCCGTACAGCCGCGGCGACCACATGTCCGTCATGTATCAGCACGTACAGGGCAAAGCCAAGCTGTGTCAGGAGGTCAACCCCGAGATCCCCGATGAATACGCGGCAATCATTGCCAAGGCCATGTCCGTCGACAAATCCAAGCGCTACCAGTCGATGGACGAATTGACAGAGGCGCTCGACGCACTCTGATAGCGGCCGGGCAACCGCAAATGGTCGGTCCCGACCAATTTCCAAAAGTGTGATCTTGCTCTGGCATGCGACATAATTTCCACCTAGGATAGGCGCAACTATCTGATTTATCGGAGTTCCGGCCGAAATGGCTCGTATCGACTCGTTTTTGAAGCTCGGTCTCGCGCAGGGCTGTTCCGATGTGCACCTCGCGGTTGGTGTACCACCAATGCTGCGTATGAATGGCGATCTGATGCCGATCAAGTTTCGTGAACTAACAGATACGGAACTCGAGACCTACATTCTCGAAATTCTCACCGAAAACCAGAAAGAAACCCTGGAGCTAGGCCACGATCTCGACTTCTCGTATGTCGCTGACGAAGGCGGGCGTTTTCGCGTCAACGTATTTCGCAAGGTGACCGGCTACGGCGCAGTCTTTCGCTACATCCCCGCCGACGTGCCAACCCTCGAACAGCTCGACGTACCAGAGATACTCGCCGATTTTTGCGACTATCATCAAGGCATGGTGCTCGTCACCGGATCGACCGGAACCGGCAAATCGACAACGCTCGCGGCGATGATCAATCACCTCAACGAGACTCGCGCCGTAAATATCATCAGCCTCGAAGATCCAATCGAATTCGTGCACCCGAGCAAGAAATGTCAGATCATCCAGCGTGAACTCGGTACGCATCTCACATCGTTTGCCGACGGCGTCCGCTCCGCAATGCGTGAAGACCCGGACGTCATTTTGGTTGGCGAGCTGCGAGATGCCGATACGATATCGATGGCGATGACCGCCGCAGAGACCGGGCATCTGGTGCTCGGCACACTGCATACGACGAGCGCCGTTAAGACGATTGATCGCGTGATCGATGCGCTGCCGGGTGAGTTGCGCGAGCAAACCAAGGCGTTTCTCTCGATGAGTCTGAAAGCCGTGGTGACGCAGGTACTTTGCAAGACGCCTGATGGTCGCGGCAGACGCGCGGTGCTCGAGATTCTTGTCAACAATCGCGCAATTGCCAAACTGATTACTACGGACCAGACACACCAGGTTCCGTCGCAGTTGCAGACAGGCCGGGATCTGGGCATGCAGCTCATGGACCAGGCCCTGCTCGATGCGATCAAGCGCAAGGAAGTGGACCCCGATGACGCGTACCGGTATGCCACTGACAAGAGCAAGTTCGCACGTTTCGTAACCGACACCGAACTGGTTCGCACTCTGGATACCGGTGGCATCGAGAAACGAATGAATCAATGAACAAGATCGATCAATATCTCCACAAGGCGCTCGAACAAAGCGCCTCGGACTTACATATGGTGTCAGGCGACCCGGTTCGTGCGCGCATACACGGGCATCTGCAGGTCCTGATGGACGAAAAAGTCGAGGCAGAGACACTTCAGGATGCGATGTTCGAGATCATGGACGGCACGACTCAGCGCGCCTTTGCGCGCGATGAAGCGGCCGATTTCGCCTACGATATTCCGGATGTCTCGCGGTTTCGCGTCAACGTATTTCGCCACCTGAACGGTATCGGCGCGATTTTTCGCGCGATCCCTTCCAAAGCACTAACGCTCGAACAACTCGGTATGCCGCGCGTGATTCTCGATCTGTGCAATCAGACCTCAGGCATGATTCTCGTCACCGGCAAAACGGGGTCGGGCAAGTCGACAACGCTCGCGGCGATGATTGACGAAATCAACAAGTCCGTGAAAGGCCATATTCTGACGATTGAAGACCCGGTCGAGTTTACTCACAAGACGCAGAACTGTCTGGTCAGTCAGCGAGAGATCGGTGTCCACAGCGCGACATTCGCGGAAGCGTTGCACTCGGCTTTGCGAGAAGATCCTGACGTTATCCTCGTCGGCGAGATGCGCGACCTCGAGACCATCAGTGTCGCGGTCACGGCCGCGGAGATGGGCATTCTCGTGATGGGCACTCTGCACACCAATGGCTCGGCTCAGACCGTGGATCGAATCATCAACTCGTTCCCGGCAGACAAACAGAGCCATATTCGAACAATGATTTCGACTTCCCTACGAGGAGTCGTCTCTCAGCAATTGCTGCCTACCAAGGGCAAGCCTGGCCGCATCGCTGCGCTCGAAGTCCTGATCAACACCTCGGCTGTTGCCAACCTGATCCGGCAGGGCAAGCTCGACCAGCTCGAGACCGCCATGCAGTCAGGCGGCAATGCGGGCATGCAGACGATGGATTCTGCGCTGATGGCCCTCGTCGAGGGGGCCTTTGTTTCCGGACGGGAGGCCTACAAACAGGCCAACAACAAGTCCAAGTTCGAACGCCTCAAAAACGAAGACTGATACAACGATAAATCACGTCGTATCTGGCGACACGTGGCATAATCGCGGCCTTCAAGCTCGCGCAAAACTGATTCGCCACGAATGCCCCAGGAACCCAGAAAAATTCTCGTCACAAGCGCGCTGCCGTACGCGAGCGGCTCACTCCACATGGGTCACATGGTTGAGTACTTGCAGACCGATATCTGGGTGCGCTTCCAGAAACTGCGCGGCCACCTGTGTACCTACGTGTGTGCGAGCGATGCGCACGGCACGCCGATCATGCTCAAAGCCCGTGAACTGGGCATATCGCCCGAGGAACTGACAACCCGGATCAGTGCGGAGATCGTTCGCGACTTCGCCGCATTCGGCGTTGATTTCGACAACTACCACACGACCCATTCGCCCGAAAACGAGGCGCTCACGGTCGAAATGTTCGAGGCATTGCGCGAACGGGGTGACATCTATACCAGCACAATCGAGCAGGCATATGACGAGAAAGAGGGCATGTTCCTGCCGGACCGTTTCGTGCGGGGAACTTGCCCGTACTGCAAGACGGAAGATCAGTACGGCGATGCCTGCGAACATTGTCACAAGACCTATACACCGACCGATCTGATCGATCCGATCTCGGTTGTGTCGGGAACCGCACCGGTTAATCGCAAATCCGAGCATTATTTTTTCAAGCTCAGCGAGTATGGAGACCGTCTGCGGGCCTGGATGCAGGAAGCGACACTCGACAAGAATGTCGTCGCCAAACTCGAGGAATGGTTCGAAGCCGGCCTGCAGGATTGGGACATTTCCCGCGATGCGCCCTATTTCGGCTTCCGTATTCCGGGTACCGAGGACAAGTATTTCTATGTCTGGCTCGATGCGCCGGTCGGTTACCTGGCAAGCTTCAGGCATCTGTGTGAGCGCCGAGACGACCTTGATTTCGATGAATACTGGCGGCCGGGCCACGATACCGAGGTCTACCACTTCATCGGCAAGGACATCATGTATTTCCATACCTTGTTCTGGCCAGCAGTGCTGGAGGGTTCCGGTTTCCGCACACCGACGAGTGTGTTTGCGCACGGCTTCCTAACCGTGAACGGGAAAAAAATGTCTAAATCCCGCGGCACTTTTATTAAAGCTCGCGCCTACCTCGACAACCTGAATCCCTCCTATTTGCGCTACTACTATGCAGCAAAGCTCGGGCCGACCATCGAGGATATAGACCTCAATCTGGATGACTTCACGGCGCGCGTGAATTCGGATCTTGTTGGCAAACTCGTCAATATCGCGAGCCGCTGTGCAGGATTCATCAGCAAACGGTTTGACGGCAAGCTGACCGAAGCGCTACCCGAGCCGGAATTGTTTGCAGAGGTTGCAGAGGCATCGGAGAAGATCGCGGAGCATTTCGAACGTCGCGAGTACTCCAAGGCCATGCGAACGATAATGAGCCTGGCCGACACGGCGAATCGCTATATCGACGACAAGAAACCGTGGGTCATGATCAAGGACGAAGACCAACTCGACGAGGTTCAGGCTGTTTGCACTCAGGGCCTGAATATGTTCCGCAGCCTGATGATTTACCTTGCGCCTGTGATTCCCGCGGTTGCCGAGGATGCCCGCGAATTTCTGGGCGAAGACGGCTGGAGCTGGCCCTCTGCTGCCACCCCACTACTTGGCGTAACCATCAATAAATTTACTCCTCTGCTGACGCGTGTCGAAGCAAAACAGGTTGAAAACATGATTGAACAGTCAAAAGAAAGCCTCGCTGAGCCCGAAACCGTACCTGAAGACGACTACATCAGCATCGATGACTTTGCCAAAGTGGATTTGCGTGTTGCACGCATCGACAAAGCCGAGGCCGTCGAAGGTGCCGACAAACTGCTGGCGCTGACGCTGGACCTTGGTGAATCGACGCGCCAGGTATTTGCGGGGATAAAAGAGGCGTATCAGCCCGATAGCCTGGTCGGAAGACATGTCATCGTCGTCGCCAATCTCGCTCCGCGCAAGATGCGTTTTGGCGTATCCGAAGGAATGGTGCTCGCGGCTGGTCCGGGCGGCCAGGATATTTTCTTGCTCGCGCCCGATGACGGCGCTGAGCCCGGAATGCGCGTCAAGTAAATCAGGTAATTCATGACTGAGCTCATTGTCATCCTGGTTGGCACCGTTCTCGTCAACAACTTCGTTCTCGTCCGCTTCCTGGGCCTGTGCCCGTTCATGGGCGTATCGCGAAATCTCGAGGCGGCCGCCGGCATGTCCCTGGCGACGGCGTTTGTTCTGACACTGTCGTCGGCGACCGCGTACCTGTTGCATCAGTACGTGCTCGTGCCGCTGGAACTCGAGTACCTGCGCACGATCAGCTTCATTCTGGTCATCGCGGCGAGCGTGCAGTTCACGGAGATCATGGTGCGGCGTCTCAGTCCATTGCTGAATCAGGTACTGGGCATCTATATTCCCCTGATCGCGACTAACTGTGCCGTGCTTGGCGTGGCGTTGCTCAACGTGCAGCAGTCGAAGGGATTCGTGCAGTCCGTGTTCTTCGGATTTGGCGCGTCAGCCGGATTCGCCCTCGTGCTGGTCATGTTTGCGACGATACGCGAGCGTCTCGATGCGGCCGATATTCCGGCCCCGTTTCGCGGTACCGCAATTGCGTTGATGACTGCCGGGATCATGTCGCTGGCCTTCATGGGATTCTCGGGCATGGCTCGACCGTGAGTCATGTAAGTGGATATGTGGATTGCAGTACTCACAATCGCGGTAATCGCATTGGTCGCCGGGATCGCCCTCAGTTTCGCGTCTCGAAAGCTTCCCGCAGATGCCGGAGATCTCGTTGAGCAGGTCAACAGTATGCTGCCGCAAACCCAG
Organism: uncultured Gammaproteobacteria bacterium; assembly: GCA_963711285.1. Classification (GTDB taxonomy): domain Bacteria; phylum Pseudomonadota; class Gammaproteobacteria; order Steroidobacterales; family Woeseiaceae; genus UBA1847. The sequence goes on from CAVQDJ010000011.1 coordinate 79,336, forward strand.
TGCGCACAGTGTGGCTACCCGGGCTGCAGGCCGTATGCGCAGGCGATCGTCGACGGCGATGCGGCGATCAACCTATGCCCCCCCGGCGGCGAAGACACGATTCGGCGCCTTGCGGCAAAACTCGGCCGCAGCGAATTGCCGCTCGCGGAACAGCCTCCCTTGGGGCGTGCGGTCGCGATCATCGATGAGTCGCTTTGCATTGGCTGCACTCATTGCCGCAGTGCATGCCCGGTTGACGCGATCGTCGGGGCACATCAGCTGATGCATACGATTATCGAGTCTGAATGCACAGGTTGCGAGCTCTGCATCGCTCCGTGCCCGGTTGACTGTATCAGCATGCGGAGTCTTTCGTGAGCGCCCCTACCTACGACCTGGGCAAGCTGCACGGTGGCCTGCGCCTGCCGGGACACAAAGACACCTCGACCGCAGCAGCTATTCAGAAGGTCCCGGTTCCGGCGCAGCTCATCCTGCCGATAACGCAGCACGCCGGCGATGCCGCAGAGCCCATTGTCGGCATCGGTGAGCGCGTGTTCAAGGGCCAGTTGATAGCCGAATCGTACGGCTCGTTGGGCGCACCGATACACGCATCCTCATCCGGAAAGATCGTGGCGATAGAGCCGTGGCCCGTGTCACGACGTAACGGCGACAACGCACCATGCATCGTTATCGAATGCGATGGAGAAGATCGTGCGGTCGATGTTGCAGAGATCCTGCCTGCTTATGACACGCTGCCGGCCGATTTTCTACTCAGCAGAATCCTGCAGGGCGGCATTGTCGGATTGGGCGGCGCCGTCTTTCCGACCGCGCAGAAACTCATGCAGGCCACAACGAGTGACCTGGAGTATGTGATTCTTAACGGCGTCGAATGCGAGCCGTATATCAGCTGCGACGACATGCTGATGCGTGAGTACGCTGAGAAGGTCATTGGCGGTGCACGCATTCTTCTGCACGCGCTCGGACTCGGTACCTGCTACATCGCTGTCGAGAGCGATAAGCCCGATGCAATACAGCGGCTTGGCGAGGTATTAGGCGAACTCGATGATGACCGACTCGTGCTCAAACAGGTCCCGACCATCTATCCATCCGGTGGCGAGGATCAACTTGTGCAACTGGTCACCAATCTGGAGGTGCCCACGGGCGGCTTGCCGTCTGACGTGGGCTGTCTGGTGCAAAACGTCGGCACAGCCGCCGCAATTCATGACTGGATCATTGACAACAAACCGCTGCTCTCGAGGATTACGACGGTTACGGGCGACGGGATTGCACAGCCGATGAACGTCGAAGCACGGATCGGCACGACAGTCGCAGATATCGTCGATTTCGTCGGCGGCTACACCGACCGCGCAGAACAGCTGATCATCGGCGGACCGATGACGGGGAAGTCCGTCACGACGGATCGCGTACCGCTCGTCAAAGCAACGAACTGCATACTGGTCTTGTCGGAGACACCGTCAGGCGGTATCGAGCGGCCGTGCATACGTTGCGGCGACTGCGCCGCCGTGTGTCCGGTGCAATTGCTGCCGCAGCAACTGTTCTGGTACGCGTGTGCCGATGACGAAGCGAAGTTGCGCAGCTATGGTCTTCTCGACTGCATAGAATGTGGCTGCTGTGATCTCGTTTGTCCGAGCCACATTCCGTTGACCGCCGATTTTCGCATCGCCAAAGCGAGAATGCAGGAAAAGGCCGATGAGAAGGCGCGCGCCGAGCGAGCTCGGGAGCGCTTCGAGGCACGCAACGAGCGGCTAAAGCAAGAGCAGCAGACGCGCGACATGGAACTCGCGAAGCAGAAAGAATCCGCCAGGACAGCAGGACCTGACGCGATCGCTGAAATCCTGAAGCGTAAACGCGATCAGGCGGACGAGGACCGGTAATGGAATTTGTCAGGCGAGAAGCGCCATACGTGGATTCCAAGGCCGATGTCGCAACAATTATGCTGCAGGTTCTTGCCGCACTGATCCCGGCCGCCTTTGCGCACGTGTGGTACTTCGGTCCAGGGCTTCTATTCAACCTGATCGTTGCCACAGTCTTTTGTGCCGGCAGCGAAGCGTTGATGATGCGCGCCCGAGGCAGAGATCCGGAAACGGCTCTTTCCGATTACAGCGTGTTCGTCACGGCAGCGTTGTTGGCATTTGCGCTACCGTCCCTGACGCCATGGTGGGTAACCGCGACCGGTTCCCTGTTCGCCGTCGTCGTAGCGAAGCACCTCTACGGCGGCCTCGGCTTCAATGTCTTCAATCCGGCCATGGTTGGCTACGTCGTTATCCTTATCGCGTTCCCTATGGAAGTGAACCTCTGGGTTGCACCGCGCATGGGCGATATTGACTACGTCAGCCTCAGCATTCTCCAGACCGTCAACTACACGCTGACCGGCACTCTTCCGGATGCACTGACATTCGATGCGATAAGTCGCGCAACGCCGCTAGACGCGATGCAAGCCGGGCTACGCGGTATGCGTACCTACGCGGAGATCCGAACAAACCCGATGATGGGTGACTTTGGGGGGCGCGGCTGGGAATGGATTGGCAATTTCTTTGCGATCGGCGGATTTTGGTTGCTGGTCAAAAAAATAATCCGCTGGCAAATTCCAACGGGCGTGTTCGCTGGTCTGCTAATTCCGGCCGGTCTTATGTACATCATTGCCCCTGGTAGCAACGCCAGTCCGGGGTTTCATTTGTTCTCCGGGGCAACGATCTTGTGCGCGTTCTTTATTGCAACGGACCCGGTATCCGCCGCCACGAGTCCGAAAGGTCGGCTTGTGTACGGTTTCGGCATTGGCTTCCTGATTTTCACGATTCGAAAATGGGGCTCGTATGCCGATGGCGTTGCGTTCGCCGTGATACTCATGAACATGGCAACGCCGGCGATCGATTACCTTACGCGGCCGCATATCGTCGGACATCCGCGGCGCGGTGACCGACGATGAGCGATCGCAGCATCGTCAAGACCGGCATGACACTCGCGGCAATAGCGGCAGTCTGTACGACGCTTGTTGCTGCGACTTACCAGTTAACCGAAGATCGGATCGCAGCGAATGAAAAAGCGCTGCTCGAGCAAAGTCTGCAGCCGGCTCTCACCGGCATTTTCTACGACAGCGGCGTGAGTGAGTCCCGCCTCGTGTTGCAACCGCCGCATGAACTTCCGGGTAATGATCCAGCGTTCATCTATCGAGTGTTCGCCGAGGGTGAACCTGTCGCCGCGCTGTTCGTCGTTACGGCCCGGGATGGGTTCGCCGGACCGATACGAATTTTGCTCGGCGTCGAGGTATCAGGGTTGATTACGGGCGTACGCATATTGCAGCACCGCGAGACGCCGGGTCTCGGTGACAAGATCGCGTCAGCCCGGTCCGATTGGGTTTATCAATTCGATGGGCGATCAATGGGTAACCCGCAGATTGCGGGCTGGGCGCTCAAGGGCGACGGTGGAGAATTCGATCAACTCACGGGCGCCTCTATTACTCCGCGTGCGGTAATTAAGGCGATTCGCGGCACGCTGATATATTTTGACGCTCACCGCGACGAGATCTTTCAGGCTCCGGCGACAGAGGCAGTGGAATGACTTCGGGCGGATTCCTAGACCAACTGCAGACGGGATTGTGGAAAGACAATCCCGGACTCGTGCAGTTGCTCGGTTTGTGCCCGCTGCTCGCCGTGACGACGACTCTCGTCAACGGCTTCGGGCTTGGCGTCGCGACCCTGCTCGTTCTGGCCATGTCCAACGCACTGGTATCCGCCACTCGCCGTTGGATCAGACCTGAAATCCGTATCCCGATATACGTATTGATCATTGCCAGCCTCGTCACGTGTATCGAACTGATCTTCAAGGCCTGGTTTCCCATGCTGGATCGCTCCCTTGGCATATTTATTCCGTTGATCGTGACAAATTGCGCGATCGTCGCTCGCGCCGAGGTCTTTGCGTCACGCAACCCGATTGGCGCAAGCATCGCCGACGGCATCGGCATGGGCGCTGGATTCGCGATGTTACTCATGGCCATTGGAGCGTTCCGCGAATTTGTCGGACAAGCATCGATATTGTCGCGGCTCGATATGATTACCGGTGGCGAGCCATTTAACGGTTTCTCATTTGCAGACAGCGGTCTGCTGCTCGCGATCCTGCCGCCCGGCGCATTCTTCAGTCTCGCACTTGCGGTGGCCCTCAAGAATTACATGGATCAAAAACGGCGCATCTCGCGTGGTGTGTCTGCCTCACGCAGCCGGCGAAAGTCGCGCTCATGAACAAAGACAAGCGCACAGCCATCTTCGCCAGACTGCGGGAGCTCGATCCGAATCCCGAAACCGAGCTTCGGTACGAAAGTCCGTTCGAATTGCTCGTCTCCGTAATACTCTCTGCCCAGGCGACTGACATTAGTGTCAACAAGGCAATCGACAAACTTTATCCGGTGGCCAATACGCCAGAGAAAATTCTGAAGCTAGGCGTTGCGGGGCTCAAACCCTATATCCAGACCATCGGCCTTTTCAACAACAAGGCCGAAAACATTGTTAAAACCTGTCGAATACTTGTCGAGGAGCACGGTGGCGAGGTACCGCAAACGCGTGCGGATCTGGAGAAGCTCCCGGGAGTCGGCCGCAAAACGGCAAATGTCATACTGAATACGGCATTCGGCTTGCCGACAATTGCAGTCGACACGCACATTTTTCGTGTAGCGAACCGCACTGGGATCGCCACCGGCAAGACACCCCTCGAAGTCGAGAAGCGCCTGGTGCGCCTGACGCCCGACGAATTCAAGAAAGACGCACATCATTGGCTGATCCTGCACGGCCGGTATATCTGCAAGGCGCGCAAGCCGATGTGCCGCGAGTGCCCGATCATCGAATGGTGTGAGTACCGCCACAAGGATTTGGGATGATTTTCGGCCAGGACCGCAACGAATTGCGCAAAATGTACGCTGATGCCTGGCAAAAACGCGGCGACAATCTCGAGTTATCGCCGCTGGAGGCACAGATCGCAGCAGTCATCGCCGAGCACCCCGAATATCACGACGCGGTCACGGGCGACCTTGACCAGGACTTCAGTGTCGAGCGCGGCAAAACAAACCCTTTTTTGCACATGGGCCTGCATCTCGGCATTCGAGAGCAGGTCGCGACGAACCGGCCAGACGGAATCGCCGCGATATTCGGCAACCTGGCTCAAAAGTCTGGGGACGCGCACCGGGCCGAGCATGCGATGATCGACTGTCTGGCGGAGACACTGTGGGCAGCGCAAAAGCAGAATCGCCCGCCCGACGAGGCGCAATATATCGAGCGTTTGCGCCGCCTGTAGCCTGCGTCTGCGCGCGATGCAGTGTAATATTTTTGGCTATGACGTGGTCTAGTCCACTACAAGCGCCCCGTGTGGCGCCAAAGCCCGCAGGTTTAACCCGTAAATGGGGCGGGCTCCGACATGAGTAAATGCCTGTGAGCAGTTCCGTTGTTCCACAATACCCGGTAACCGGCGCTGGCCTTGGTCTCAGGCGGCCTTTGGCGGACAAGCTGAAGGACGTGCCGGCCGGCGAGATCGATTTCATGGAAGTCGCGCCCGAGAACTGGATTCACGTCGGCGGCGCCCTCGGCAGGAAACTGCGCTGGTTCACCGAGCGCTATCCTTTCCTGATCCATGGCCTGTCGCTCTCCATTGGCTCCCCCGCTCCGCTCGACGAGCAGCTGGTTCGGGATATCAAGGATTTCATGGCCGAGCACAAAATCCGGCTGTACTCGGAACATCTGAGTTACTGCGGAGATGACGGACATCTTTACGACCTGATGCCGATTCCGTTTACCGAAGATGCGGTCAGCTATGTCGCCGCCCGAGTACGTCGAGTTCAAGACATACTGGAACAGCGCATCGCGCTCGAGAACGTGTCCTATTACACGCCGACCGATACATCGATGAGCGAAGCGGATTTCACACTCGCAGTTCTCGAAGAGGCCGATTGCGACCTGATGCTCGACATCAACAATATTGTCGTCAACAGCATCAATCACAAATACGATGCACGTGAATTCATGCGCAAGATGCCCGCCGACCGGCTTCGTTATTTTCACCTCGCGGGACATTATGTCGAGGCTGAGGATCTGCGCATCGACACGCACGCGAGTCCGGTGGACGATCAGGCCTGGCAACTACTGGCCGATGCTTACGCACATTTTGGCGCCGTACCGACGTTGCTGGAGCGGGATTTCAACTTCCCGCCCATTCAGGACTTGCTGGATGAGGTATCTCGCATACGACAACTTCAAACTGAGGCGACACAAACGGAGGCCGCCAGTGGCTGAGCTTCCGGAGTTCCAGAAAAAACAGTTTGCATTCGCCGCACACATCCGCGATCCGGAACATGTCGCGGCACCCGACGGCGTCGAGGATCGCCGCATGGCGATCTATCGCCACTTGTTCTTCAATAATCTGCTCAATTTATTGTCGAATATGTTTCCCGTCTTGAAGAAGCTCTTGCCCGATACGAAATGGCGCAGCCTGGTTCGGCAGTTCATGCAGAGACATCGCGCAGAAACACCGTATTTTCTACAACTACCCGAAGAGTTCCTTGCATTTTTGCAGAACGAATACGAACTGCAGGAAGATGACTTCCCGTTCCTGATCGAGCTTGCTCATTACGAGTACATCGAGCTGGCGCTTTCGATCTCCGAGGAATGCAATGACCTGACCGGAGTCGATCCGGATGGTGACTTGCTCGCGAACGTGCCGGTCAAGTCTGATCTGACCTGGGTCTACGCGTATCAATACCCCGTGCATCGGATTTCCAGCGACTACATACCGACCGAAGCAGCCGAACAGCCGGTGTTCCTTGCCGTGTATCGGGGTATTGACGACAAGGTCGGGTTTCTGGAGCTGAATCCGATCACCGCGAGTCTGCTTGAATTGATCAGCCAGAACGATTCGCAGGCTTCGGGCGAGGACTTGCTCCGGACGCTTGCGGAGCAAGTCAACTATCCGGATGTTGACGCGCTGATTCAACATGGCGCCGCCGCACTCGAGGAAATGAGACAACTTGAGATTCTGACTGGCACACGAGTGCCAGCTTGAGGAGTAATTAAATGGACAGGCTTCATGCTTACTGGAAACGCGTCGTCAACGTGCTCGAGCCAACAGGTGACTGGGTTGCCTTGCTGCCTATTCGCCTGCTTATGGCCTATGAGTTCGGCAGTGCAGGCCTGAAGAAATTCAATGCTTCCGAGACGCTGTGGGGTGATGTGCCTAACTGGTTCGCGAATTCACTTGAGAACTTCCCGTTCCCGATTGGCCTGTTTCCGGCGAGCTTCAATTGGTTCATGGTGACCTGGGTCGAGATTCTCGGCGGATTTGCACTTGCCCTCGGCCTGTTTACCCGCTTCTGGGCCTTCAGCCTTGTCGTCGTCACCTGGGTTGCGATCCTCGGCGTGCACTGGCCTGACGACTACTCGAGTCTTGCTGAGCTGTGGAAGGGCTATGCCGTGTCGGACAAGGGCTTCGGTAATTTCCGCATTCCGCTATTGTTCATTGCGATGTTGATCCCGCTGGTCTTTACGGGAGCGGGCAAGCTCAGCCTTGATCACATTCTCGCAAAGCGCTTTAGATAGCGCTGCAATAGTCGCTGATTGGTTGGGCCGGCAGGCCGAAAATCAGGTCGCCACGCCCGTGACACGCACCTCGGCCTCGAGGTGCGAATTCGCGATCAGCGAATTGGTGATCAGGCAGCTGCGTTCAGCCTTATCCAGCAGGCGCCGTGCCTTGTCTTCATCCGTGCCATCTGGCACCTCGAGCACCGCGCGAACATTGAACCCGGTGAATCGCGTGACGCGCTCGATGCGATCCAGCACGCCAACGACATCGCAACTCAGCGCTGTCCATTCGAATTTCGACGCCCTTGCAATAGCCCTGAACGACAAGATGAAGCAATCCGCTACAGAGGCGACCAATAGTGTCTCCGGAGACCACAGGTTGCCGGGGCCACCGAACTCTGCCGGTCCGGCAGACTCGATGTTGTCGAGACCCGGGCTCGCCAGTTGTACATTACTGTCCGACTGCCCCGCCGCCGCAACAACATAATGATGGGGATAATCCTGCACGCTCGATCCTCCTTTTGACCGCTTGTAGATTCGGCTGCCGCTATCGACGCAACAATACGTACTTCACACAGGTGATATCGAAATTCTGCTACTGTGCAAGAAATGCATACGCACGATCGGCAATCTCGATTGAGCCGGTCGGCCCGTCATCACGCGGGTATCAGGAGGATCCAACATGAAGACACGCAAGTCGACTGAGCAGACGACTCCGGATCAACCCGCGAGCCTGTCCGAGCCGGAGGTCCAGATGGCTTTGGACCAACTGCGTTCCGAGCAAAATCTTGTCATGGCAACGCTGGCAGGACTGGTCGCAGCCGTGGTGGGCGCGAGCATATGGGCGGCTGTAACCGTTGCGACAGGCTATCAGATCGGGTGGCTGGCGATCGGTATCGGTTTTGCTGTCGGAATCGCGATTCGCTACGTCGGCAAAGGAATCGATCAGGTCTTCGGTGTCGTTGCGGCAGTTCTGTCGCTGCTCGGATGTGCGCTCGGTAACCTGCTCTCGGTCGCATATTTTGTTGCCGATACTGAGAGCGTCCCATTCTTCGAGCTGCTCGCACATATGGACCTCGATGTCGCAATCGAAATTATGACGGCTACCTTCAATCCTATGGATATCGTCTTCTACGCTATTGCCGTCTATTTCGGCTACCGCTCCGCGTTTCGCGAGCTGACCGACGCGGATTTCGCGCGTGCACTGGGCAAGTCGTTCTGAGCGGAACAGAATTCAACTCTTCATTGCACCCAGAATTTTCTTCAGGAGTTCGTTGTTTTCCGAATGCAGGTCGCGCATCTCGCGCGAGATGGCCATAACTTCATCCTGCATCTTTTCGCTCCTGTCCAGATTATCGCTCGCGCGCCGGTTTATGGTCTCTGTCTGCTCCATCAGCGAGCCCGCTTTTTTCGCCTGGCGACTGACGGCTACAAATACGAAGATGATCAGCGCGATCAGAAACACCCAGATCCCGTAGTTGAGCATAAAACTCAGTCCCTGGAATGAAACGTCCGACGAGTATTGTTCAGTAATCGCCGACTGGTAGGCGATGGGACTCATCCAGCGCTGCTCCGTCTCCGAGTAATGCAGCGTTTGCCGATCGGCGAGCCAATAATAGTAGCTCTGTGAGGAGAGTCGTTCTTCGGGCAGGTCCACAAGCTCGATCTCGACCATGCCGAAGTGGCTAAAACCGGTATCGAATCCTGGTGATTCAGCTGCCCTGACCAGCGCGCCAACCAGCTTCACCTCACCGTCGTAGGGCAGGTCTGTGTCCCGGAGTCGATAGACACCATCGTCAAGCACTTCAAATTCCGCGGTGCCCGGCAGGGCTGCAACGTGGGTTTCCCACGATTCGATCAGCGACTCCCGATCGGGTTGCGCCCACGCAATCTGCGTCAGGATAGCGCCGATTGTAAAAATAGCTAACTGTGCTGTTCTTCGCATGATCAAAGCCGTCGCGTGACCCGTATCTGAATATGGTCGCTGGGACGGGTCTGTTCCGCCACACTCCAGTTCACGCTTTGGCAACGCTATTTGCGTTTTTTCGGCAGATAAAGATCGGTGAGCGTGCCCTCGTAGGCCTCAGCCGCGAAAGCAACCGTTTCGGATAGTGTTGGGTGCGGATGAATGGTCATCCCGATATCTGCGGCATCCGCGCCCATCTCGATGGCCAGACCGATTTCAGCGATCAGGTCACCGGCATTGGGCCCGACGATCGCGCCGCCCATAACCCGGTTGGTTTGCTTGTCCCACAGGAGTTTCGTAAAACCCTCGGATCGTCCGAGCGCCAGTGCGCGTCCGCTTGCTGCCCACGGAATCTGCGTCTTGTCGTAATCGACACCCTGCTCTGTCGCTTCGGTCTCAGTCAGGCCAACCCACGCGATCTCGGGATCGGTATAGGCAACGGAAGGAATCGTGCGTGCATCGAAGTAGCTTTTCTCGCCGGCCGCCGCCTCCGCGGCAACTTTCGCTTCATGTGTTGCTTTGTGGGCAAGCATCGGTCCTGGTACAAGATCGCCAATCGCGAAAATATGCGGCACGTTGGTGCGCATTTGCTTGTCGACCTCGATGACACCACGTTCGTCTACCGAGACACCCGCTTTGCCGGCATCGAGTTGGTCGCCGTTGGCACGCCGGCCTACCGCAACCAGTACGCGGTCATAGACCCCGATCTCCGGGGCGTTCTTGCCTTCGAACGAAACCTCGATACCGGGTATCGTCGGGCGCATACCTGTGACCTTGGTCGATGTCATGATGGCTTCGTAGCGCGGTTTGACGACTTTTAGAAACGGCCGCAACAGGTCTTTGTCCGTTCCCGGCATCAGCGAGTCCATCAGCTCGACGACGCTAACCTCGGTACCGAGTGCGCTGTATACGCAAGCCATCTCGAGGCCAATGATGCCCCCGCCAACGACGAGCATGCGTTTGGGCAGCGGATCGAGTTCCAGTGCCCCCGTCGAATCGATAATACGCGGGTCGTCCGGCAGTCCCGGAAGCATGATGCTCTCGGAGCCGGCCGCGATTATGCATTTCTCGAAGCCTACCGTTTCACCGTTGTCGAGCACGAGTCTGTTCGCGGACTCGAACTTCGCGGTTCCCTGCACCACGCGCACATTCCGTTGCTTGGCGAGCTGCGTCAGACCGCCGGTGAGTTTACCAACGACCTCATTCTTCCAGCCGCGCAGTTTGAGTGCATCGACTTTCGGCTCGCCGAAAATCACACCGTGATCGGCCATAGCCGCCGCGTCATCGATGACTTTCGCAGCGTGTAACAGGGCTTTGGACGGAATGCACCCCACATTAAGGCAGACACCTCCCAGTGTGTCCCAGCGCTCGATCAGGATGACGTCCATGCCGAGATCCGCGGCGCGAAACGCGGCTGTGTAGCCTCCCGGTCCTGCCCCAATGACCACCAGCTGCGACGAATGCGTCGCGTCACCGACCGGTAACGTGCCGGCCGCGACCGCAATTTCTGCTGCTGACATCGTGCGCGTTTGAGCGGGATCGACGGTCTCCGCAACTTCGCTCGGCTTCGCTTTTTCCGCCTCGATCGTTGCGACGACATCGCCCGTAGAAACCTTGTCGCCAAGACCAACCTCGATCGAGACAATCTTGCCGGCCTGGCTTGCGGGCACGTCCATCGCGGCCTTGTCCGTCTCAAGCGTAACCAGACCGTCTTCGACCTCAACCTGATCCCCCGGCGACACCAGGATTTCGATGACTTCCACGTCCGAGAAATCGCCCAGATCCGGGACCGTTAGTTTGACATGCTCAGCCATTAAGGGGTCGCCTGCAGTAGCGCGTCCACATCGGCCAGCTTCTGACCCAGGAAAGTCGTAAAGCGTACTGCTGCGGCGCCGTCAATGACCCGGTGGTCGTATGACAGGGACAGCGGCAACATCAGGCGGGGCTCGAACTCCGCGCCGTTCCAGACAGGCTGCATCGACGATCGCGAGACACCCAGGATGGCGACTTCCGGCGCGTTCACGATTGGCGTGAATGCCGTACCGCCGATGCCGCCAAGGCTCGAAATCGTGAATGACGCGCCCTGCAGCTGAGGCGTTTTCAGTTTACCCTCTCGTGCCGCGGCCGAGAGCTCACCGAGCTCGCTCGCGAGCTCGTAAATGTCTTTCTGATCCGCATCGCGAATAACAGGGACCATGAGTCCCTGGTCGGTATCAGCAGCAAAACCTATGTGAATGTATTTCTTGAAGACCAGACTCTCGCCGTCATCCGCGAGTGACGAATTGACCTTTGGAAACTCCTGCAACGCAGCAACAACGGCTTTCATGACGAAGGCCAGTGGTGTTAACGATATGCCGCGCTTCTTGGCGGGTCCTTTGAGTTCCTGGCGCTTTGCTTCGAGATCCGTGATATCAGCAAGATCATGCTGCGTCACATGCGGCAGATTGATCCAGCTTGCCTGCAGTCGCGGGCCGGAGATCTTCTGGATTCGCGTCAGCGGCTGCAGCTCGATCTCACCGAATTTCGAGAAGTCAATACTGGGTGTTTTCGGCAACCCTCCTCCGGCTGGACTTGCGGCCTGCCCGGTCAATACTGCTTTGACGAACGCTTTGACATCGTCATGCAGGATGCGGCTTTTGGTACCGCTGCCTTTCACCTGCGCGAGGTCCACGCCAAGCTCGCGAGCGAGCTTCCTTACCGACGGGCTTGCATGCGCGCGCGAAAAGCCAGCCTCATTTATTACGGGCAATTCGCGCGGCACGGCAGCCAACGGCTGCTGCACCACTGCATCCTGTCTCGGCGCCCGCGGTGTCGCGATCGTCTGCGTTGCATCCGCAGGCGGCGCCGGCTTTTCCGCCGGTGTCTCTGCAGAACCAACGATCGCTTCGATAATAGCGAGCGACGCTCCTTTGGAGACTTTGTCACCGACTTTAACCAGCACCGACTCGATACGCCCGCCAACAATCGCGGGCACGTCCATCGCGGCCTTGTCGGTCTCGAGCGTGACGAGCGAATCCTCAACATTGACCTGGTCGCCTTTGCTGATGTGAACCTCGATAACTTCGACGTCGTCGAAATCGCCGAGATCGGGAACAACAAGCGTTTGTATGCCACCCGATTTCTGCGCCTCGCCAGCAGGCTTCGCGGGCATGGCCAGCACCGTCGTGTCGCCCGAAGGCTCGTGTTTGATGGCCGGCGCTATAACCACGGTGTCGCCGACCTCGACCTTGAGCTTGCCAATGACACTTCCTGCAGACACTTTGTCGCCAACCGAAGCGGTCAATTCTTCGACGACACCGTTCTCAGGCGACGGCACATCCATCGCAGCTTTGTCGGTTTCGAGCGTAATGAGCCCATCTTCGCGCGCGACCGTGTCACCGGGCGCAACAAGAATCTCGATGACTTCAACGTCCTCGAAGTCGCCGAGATCAGGAACAATGATTTCGATCGTGGTCGCCACGCCCGAGTCGCCTAAAGCGTCACCGGATCGGGACGATCCGGATCGATGCCGTACTTCGCAATAGCCTGCGACACCGTCTTCTGATCAAGCACGCCATCGTCAGCAAGCGCTTTCATGGCCGCAACAGCGATGAATCGTTTGTCGACCTCGAAATGCTGTCTGAGCGCAGCGCGCGCGTCGCTGCGTCCATACCCGTCTGTCCCCAGGGAGATGAAACTGCCCGGCACCCAGCGCTGAATCTGATCGGGTACGATCTTCATGTAATCTGTCGCCGCTACGTAAGGTCCGGGCCGGCCAGCGAGGCACTGCTCGACATAGCATTTGCGCGGTTCGGCTTCCGGGTGCAGCTGGTTCCATCGCTCGACTTCGAGCCCGTCGCGACGCAGCTCGTTGAAACTCGTTACTGACCATACATCTGTCGGAATGCCGAAATCCTTGATCAGCAGCTCGGCAGCGCCGAGGACCTCGCGCAGAATCGTACCCGAGCCCATGAGTTGCGCTCGAATCTTGCCCTGTCCACCGACCTGGAGCAGGTACATGCCCTTGAGAATGCCCTCCTCGACGCCCTTCGGCATGGCCGGGTGCACGTAATTCTCATTCATGCAGGTGATGTAGTAGAAGACATCTTCCTGCTCGGCAATCATGCGCCGCAGGCCGTCCTGAATAATGACTGCGAGCTCGTAGGCATAGGTCGGATCATAGGAAACGCAGTTTGGCACCGTCGAGGCGTGGACGAGACTGTGGCCATCCTGGTGCTGCAGGCCCTCGCCGGCCAACGTCGTGCGGCCTGCCGTGGCGCCGATCAAAAAGCCGCGCGACTGCATGTCGCCGCCCGCCCAGATGAAGTCGCCAATACGCTGGAAACCGAACATTGAGTAATAGATATAGAACGGAATCATCTGCGTATTGTGATTCGAGTACGCGGTGCCGGCTGCGAGCCAGGAACAGAATGCGCCAGCTTCGTTGATGCCCTCCTCGAGAATTACGCCTTTCTTGTCCTCGCGGTAGTACATGAGTTCGCCGGCATCTTCAGGCTCGTACAACTGCCCTTTCGAAGCATAGATCCCAAATTGCCGGAACATACCCTCCATACCGAAGGTGCGTGCTTCGTCGGGTACGATCGGCACGACGTGCTTGCCAATCTGCTTGTCCCTCGCGAGCGCCGTCAGCATGCGCACGAACGCCATCGTCGTCGATGCTTCACGCTCACCGGTGCCATCGAGCTGCGTCTTGAACGTCTCGAGTTCCGGGACTCGCAATGATGCTGCCTTCTTGCGCCGCTGCGGCACGTGACCGCCCAGCTCCTGCCGGCGCTCAAGCAGATACTCGAGTTCCGCGCTGTCCGCGGCAGGCTTGTAATACGGCACACTTTCGATGTCCTTGTCGGACACCGGGATATTGAATCGATCGCGCATCTGCTTGAGCGCCTCGAGGTCGAGCTTCTTCTGCTGGTGCGCGGTGTTCTGCCCTTCGCCGGCTTCGCCCATACCAAAGCCCTTGACCGTCTTTGCCAGGATGATGGTCGGCTGGCCGGTATGGCGCACGGCCGCGTCATACGCTGAGTACATTTTGATCGGATCGTGCCCGCCGCGGTTCAGCCGCCAGATCTGCTCGTCCGACATGTTGGCGACCATCTCGGCAGTCTCGGGGTGCTTGGCAAAAAACCGCTCCCGCACATAGGCGCCGTCTTTCGACTTGTAGTTTTGATATTCACCGTCGACGGTCTGTTCCATGATACGCCGCAGGTGGCCATTCTGATCCTTGGCCAGAAGCGGATCCCAGCGGCCGCCCCAGATCACCTTGATGACGTTCCAGCCGGCGCCACCGAACGCCGCTTCGAGTTCCTGAATGATCTTGCCGTTCCCCCGCACCGGACCATCGAGGCGCTGCAGGTTGCAGTTGACGACAAACACGAGGTTGTCGAGCCCTTCGCGGACGGGCATCGTAATGGCGCCCATCGACTCGGGTTCGTCCATTTCGCCGTCGCCGAGGAAGCACCAGACCTTGCGGTCGGACGGCTGGACCATCTCGCGATTCTCCATGTAGCGCATGAAGCGAGCCTGGTAGATCGCCATCATCGGGCCGAGGCCCATCGACACGGTCGGAAACTGCCAGAAGTCCGGCATGAGCCACGGATGCGGGTATGACGACAGCCCACCGCCCCCGACCTCGCGTCGAAAGCGGTTCAAATCATTTTCGTTCAGGCGTCCTTCGAGATAGGCCCTTGCGTAAATCCCCGGTGACGAATGCCCCTGCATGAACACCATGTCACCGCCGTGCTCTTCGGTCGGCCCTCGCCAGAAATGATTGAAGCCAACCTCGTACATCGTTGCACACGACGCGTAACTGGAAATATGACCGCCGTACTCGGTGCTCTGACGATTGGCCTGTACGACCATAGCCATCGCATTCCAGCGCAGATAGGCCTCGATGCGGCGTTCCAGCGAACGATCGCCCGGATACTCGGGCTGACGGCCCGTAGCAATCGTGTTCAGGTAGGCCGTATTCGGGCTGTACGGCAGATAGGCTCCGGAACGACGCGCGAAATCGATCATCTTGTTGAGAAGAAAGTGTGCACGCTCGGGACCATGCTGTCCCAGCACCGAATCGATCGACTCGAGCCACTCGCTCGTCTCAATCGGATCAATGTCATCAAATGGATTGAATCGGCTCATAAATCATTCACAATAGGATCACCGAGATTTGCACCAGACCGTGCAATTCGGCCTTCGGGGGCGTCATATTCGGCGTTTCTGCCTTGTCGGTCAAGCACTTAACAAAGGTTTCGATAGCATGCAAAACACATTGCCGGATTATCGCGAGCTTCGCTGCACGCAGCGGCCCGGGCGGGTCAATTCTAAACGTCTTGAGACCGTCGATCAGTTACTTCTGATACTACCAACACGGACGCCGGCGGCTCTGTGGCGCAAGATTCCGCAGGGCAACAAGCTGCAGGCATTGCTCCGGAAACGACCCAGCGGTGACGTGCCGGCCCTTATGACGCGACTCACGAACAAACGTCAGACCCTGGTCGTTGCTGCGAAGACCGCTGCGGGGGCGGACGCTTTCGACCGCCTGACGCTTGGCCGCCGGCTCGTTGCCGCGGCCACGAGCGAAAAAGCCGGCAATCTCGGCATTCTCGTCATGGGCTTTGACACCGAAGAGCAACATGCATTGTGCGACGCAGCAGTCGCGGCCGCGCTCGCAGCGGGATTCAATCTTGCCGAATTCAAGAGCAAAAACTCACCGCCCAGGATCCGAAGCATTTGCGTCCTCGGGCTGGACGAGAAGATTGACCTGAGCCGCACTGTCGCCGAAGCCAAAGGCAATAACCTGGCCCGCTGGCTGACGTCGATGCCGCCCAACAAGCTCGATGCCATCAGCTACGCCAACATGCTGAAGACGCGTTGCGACTGATAACGGCTGGCAGTACAAGCGGTTCGCCACAAAAGAGCTCAAGACGCTCGGCGCAGGCGCGTTCCTGGCCGTTTCCCAGGGCAACGACGATGACAGTGCGTCCATCGTCCGCCTCCGCTATCGGCCGCTAAAGGCAAACGTCGCGCCCGCCCTGAGCCTGGTTGGCAAGGGCATCATTTTCGACACGGGCGGCACCAACCTGAAACCTTTCGCATCGATGCTCGACATGCACGGCGATATGCAGGGCAGCGCCGTGGCGATTGGGACATTGCTCGCTATTTCCGAACTGAAACTGCCGGTAGCGGTGGACTGTTGGCTCGCAATTACCGAGAACCGAACCGGCCCGAATGCCTATAAGTCGCAGGATGTCGTCACAGCCGCCAATGGCAAGACGATTCAGACGATTCATACCGATGCCGAAGGCCGCATGGTGCTCGCCGACACCCTGACGTTCGCCAGCCGCGAAAAGCCGAAGCTCATCATCGACTACGCGACTCTGACCGGCTCGGTGATCAATGCGATTACGACGCGCTACAGCGGCATCTTCACGAACCGCGCCGACTGGCATCCGCGACTCAAGCGAACGGGGCGCCACTGCGGCGAGCGCGTGTGGCCATTTCCGATCGGCAGCGAGTTTCTTGAGGAATTGCAGAGCGAGACGGCCGATATCAAGCAGTGCTCAATAAAAGGCCTGGGCGACCACATCCTCGGAGCCAGTTTTCTCGCGGAATTTGTCGAGGACGACACACCTTGGATTCACATCGATCTTGCGGCTGGCAACCACAAAGGCGGACTCGCACACATTCCGACCGAGGTCACGGGTTTCGGGGTTCGTTACACAGTGAGTCTGATCCTGGACGATCATATTCTTCGGGCAGACCACTAGATGAGGGACAAGCCGGCAATGGCGGACCGTTTTCGCGGTTTCCTGCCAGTCGTCGTCGACGTCGAGACCGGCGGCTTCAACTCAAAGACCGATGCTTTGCTCGAGATCGCGGCCGTGTTTGTCGACTACAGCGACGGCGGCATGCTGACGCGCGGCGAGACGGTTCGTTACCACGTCAAGCCGTTCGAGGGCGCGAACATGGACCCGGCATCGCTCGCCGTAAATGGCATCGATCCCCATCATCCTCTGCGTCCTGCCATTGACGAACGTGATGCGCTGCAACGTGTCTTCCGCGAGGTGCGCCGCGCCGTCAGAGACAGCCGCTGTCAACGCGCGATACTCGTTGGACACAACGCGGCTTTCGACCTGGGATTTCTCAACGAGGCGATCGAACGCTCTGCGCTCAAGCGCAATCCTTTTCACCCGTTCAGCTGTTTTGATACGGCGACGCTTTGCGGCGTAGCATTTGGGCAAACGGTGCTAGCCCGTGCGGTTGCCGCTGCGGGCTTCGAATGGGACGAGGAGTCGGCACATTCGGCTGCCTACGATGCCGAGATCACCTGTGACTTGTTCTGTGAGATCGTGAACCGGTTTCAGTCGGTGTATGAATCGACCGCCTAGTCTGCGGTGTTGTCCAACAATTCTTTCAGTTCACCCGAGTGATACATCTCGATGACGATGTCGCTGCCGCCGATCAGCTCTCCTTTGACATAGAGCTGCGGAAACGTCGGCCAATTCGAATAAGCCTTCAGGCCTTGCCGTATTTCTTCGTCTTCAAAAATATTCACAAATGCAAAGGGTTTGCCGATCGCATTCAGCGCCGCAACGGTCTGACCCGAGAACCCGCATTGCGGGAAATCCGGCGTTCCTTTCATATACAACAGAACGTCGTGTGACTTCAGTTGCTCTTCGATTCTGCTATTCACATCCACGCTTTTTTGCCTCTTTCTCGCTTTCTGAACAATTGTCCGGCCCGCCCGAGTCGGCTGAACCGCCGACCAGCATTGCTGTGCAGCCCGACAACGCCACAATCATGACCAATAAGACCAATAATCGCATCAATAAGCTCCGTAAGTGCGGCGATTGTACCCAGTTATTTCCCGGGAATCCCGCCTGGCCCAGAGATTTTGGGATAAGTTCGCCAATTGTTCTAAAATAGTTGTTAATAACGACAACACCATCAGGGAGAAAACAAGAATGAACCCTTTAAAAAGCGTTGCCGGAACCATCATCGGCGGTTTCGTCCTGGCCGCCATTCTCGTGCTGGTCACAATGGGCAATCACCTCGTCTTTGCGCCGGCGGTTAATTCGCTGATCATCTGGCTGCATGTGCTTGCCGGCATCACCTGGATCGGTCTCCTCTATTACTTCAACTTCGTGCAGGTGCCGGCGCTTGGTGAAGCAGCTTCCGATGAAGGTGGTCCCGGGGGCGCCGGAATCACGAAATATGTAGCGCCGCGTGCACTGTGGTGGTTCCGCTGGGGAGCGTTGCTTACGTGGCTAACCGGTGCCGCCTACCTGGCTCACTTAGGTCAGCTCGATGATGCCTTCGCACTGGGAATGCTGACCGACCCTGTCAACACCTATGCTTTGACCATCGGCATCGGCGCCTGGCTGGGCACCATCATGTTGTTCAACGTCTGGGTTTTGATCTGGCCCAACCAAAAGAAGATTCTCGGCATGGTCGAAGCAAGTGCCGAGCAGATTGCCAAAGCGCGTAACGTGGCTTTTTTGGCGTCCCGCTCTAACACGCTCATGTCCATTCCGATGGCAATGAGCATGGTTGGCGCGCATCACGGTTTTGTAATGTAGATATTGTTCCGGGCACCCGATCTGCGTTTTCTGCCGTGGCTTTAGAAACATCGACAGCCCTGAGGGAGCGGCGCTTCTTCTTGTGGACGACGATCGCTATGGCGGTCGTCGTCTTCATCGGGTTCTCACGCACCTTCTACCTGCGTTTCCTTTTTCCCGAGGCGCAAGAGCATGCCGCCCCAGAGCCTGTTTTTGTCATACACGGCGCTTTCCTTACCGCCTGGATGCTATTGCTGGTAGCTCAGGCGCTCTTGATTTCGCGGCGTCGGGTTTCGTTGCACCGCTCCCTCGGCTGGGTGGGCGCAGCGCTGGCGCTTGCCGTGGTGGTATTGGGCATTCACGGCGCCATGGTGGCCGCCCAGCGACCGGGTGGTTTTATCGGCGTCCCGTTTCCACCGTTGCAGTTCTTGGTTTTGCCGTTTCTTGCGATGGTCTTTTTTGGCGCTCTTGTTGGACTGGCCATCACATGGCGGAATAGGCCGCAATATCACAAGCGGCTTATGCTACTCGCCACAGTCAATCTGCTGGAAGCCGCCATTATTCGGATTCCCCTTGACTTTATTGCGGCCGGCGCTCCTTTCACCAGCTTCGGATTCGCGTGTCTGTTTATCGTCGCTCTGGCAATTTACGATAAGCGTGTTTTCGGCAAACTTCACCGCGTTACGCTTTGGGGTGGACTGTCGGTAATGCTCTCCCAACCCGCTGGCTTACTGATAATGAACACGAAAATCTGGAACGATTTTGCGGCCTGGCTTGTACAGACCGTGGGCTAGCATCACCCGCTCGCCGTCAGTCGAATGTCTGGGTTCGCGACTCAATCTTGACGATGATGTCGCGCTTGAAGCAGGATCTGACGGCCGGTCGTGGCATCGGCGACGCCTCATAGGCCGCATTGATGACCGACTTGTGAATTTGCGCGTCATCCGTGCATTTGGCAATACCGACATCCATGACTTCGCCGCGAAAATTCTGTTTGATTAAGACCGTGCACTGAATGCTTGTGTCCCCATACGGGACTTTCCATTTCTCGTACAGTATCGTGCGAATCTCGCTTAGGTAAATTTCGAAATCGGCCGCGGTGCACTCGCGCGGTTCATCCCGTGCCATGGCCACAGATGACAGCACCAATATCGCAAGCAATTGGAAACTGGCTCGCAAAATCATAGCTTCAGGCGACGGCCCGTGTAACACGTTTTGGCTCCGAGACACCGTAGCCCTGCGCATAGTCGACGCCCATGCCCCGCAGCATAGTGATGATCTCTTCGTTCTCGGCAAACTCGGCAATTGTCTGTTTGCCGGTAAGGTGCCCGATCTCGTTGATCGAACGCACCATCTCCCGGTCGATTGGATCATGCAGAATCTCTTTGACAAAGCTGCCATCGATCTTGAGGTAGTCGACCGGAAAGTGTTTGAGGTAGCCGAACGATGACAAACCCGTGCCGAAATCGTCGAGCGCAAATTTGCAGCCCAGTTCTTTCAGGGCATTGATAAACCGATTGGCCTGAGAGTAGCTCGCGATTGCTGCAGTTTCCGTAATCTCGAAGCAGATCTTCGTCGCGTCCAGACCACTCATCTGAAACTGGTCGACGACGAAGGGCAAGAACTTCTCATCGCCGAGGCTTTGCCCCGACAAATTAATCGAGCACAACGACAGGCGCTCGCGTTCATCGGCCTCGGAAACCA
The DNA here is from genome assembly GCA_963711285.1 of uncultured Gammaproteobacteria bacterium. GTDB lineage: Bacteria > Pseudomonadota > Gammaproteobacteria > Steroidobacterales > Woeseiaceae > UBA1847. The sequence continues at coordinate 100,110 of CAVQDJ010000011.1, forward strand.
GCCAGCGAAACGCGCTGCGGATTACCCAACGATCGATATTGGGTGTAATGCCGTAGCGCTCCGCTGCCTCGATAAACAGCCCGGGCGCAATGATGCCGCCTTGCTCGTCGCGCATGCGCAGGAGAATCTCGTAATGCGCACCCTCTTCCTCCGTTTGCAAGGGCTGAATAGTCTGCCGAAACAGCTCGAAGCGGTTCTCCTCGAGTGCGTTATTGATGCGCGCAGCCCACTGCATTTCGCGCCGTCTGCGCATGAGGTCGATGTCATTTTCCTGAAAACTGTGGATTCGATTGCGTCCCGCTTCTTTAGCCGCGGCACACGCGTTATCGGCAGCGCTGAGAAGGGCCGCGACATCTTCGTTGTCCACCGAAACCGGCACAACACCGATACTGACGCCCAGCCGAAAACTGCGGTCGTCCCACATGAACTTGTACTCGCTAATCGCTACGCGCAGTGATTCCGCCGTCTGCATGGCCTCTTCCAGCGAGCAACTTTCCAGAAGCACGCCAAACTCATCGCCACCAAGACGCGCAAGCGTGTCACGCCAGCGAATCTTCGACTTCAGCAACGCACCGAGTTGTCCAAGCAGCGCATCACCGGCACTGTGGCCACAGGAGTCATTCACAATTTTGAACTGATCGAGATCGAGATAACACAGAGCGTAGGAGGTCTCACGGGCTTTGGCGCTCTTGAGCGCGCGCTCCAATCTATTCTCAAACTCACGCCGATTGACGAGCCCCGTCAGGATGTCGTGGCTCGCGTGATAACTAAGCCGTCGATTCAATTCGCGCGACTCGCTGACGTCATGGAATACAAGTACTCCGCCAGTCACGTTGCCTTTACCATCGCGGATTGGCGACGCGGTGCACTCTATATAAAGCTCATTGCCGTCGCGACGAATCAGCAAGGTGGGACGCACTGACTTGATCGACCGATTGCGCCGGATTGAAACTGCGAGCGGGTTTTCCAGCGGCTCGCACGTCTCTTCATGAAAGCCGCGGAAAATCTCATCGATTGGGCGGCCACTCGCATCGTCAACCTTCCAGCCGGTCAATTCCTCCGCTACCGGATTGACGTACTCCGCATTGCATTTTGCGTCGGTAGTGATGACACCGTCGCCGATCGACTGCAACGTAATTTGCGCGCTCTCTTTTTCACGAAACAGCGCTTCTTCGTACAACTTTCGCTCCGTGATATCGACCTCGACACCGAGCAAGCGCACCAGACGACCGTTTTCGTCGAGCACTGCCTTGGCGCGGCTGCTCATCCAGCGCCAGTCACCGTTCTGGTGCTTCATGCGGTGGACGGACTCGAAAAACGGTGTCTTTCCCTCGAGATGCTGTCGCATCCTGGATTGCACGCGCGACATATCATTTGGATGCACGAGGTGATACCAGTCGAGCAGCACGTCTTCTTCCTCAAGGTCGTAGCCGAGCATGGATTTCCAGCGTCTCGAAAGATTGATGCGCTTGGACTCACCATCAAAATCCCAGATACCGTCGTTCGCGGTGGCAGCGACGAGCTCATTGCGCTCGTTCATTTCGTTGAGCACCGCACGATCCTCTGCCCGCTCGAGGCCAGACGCGAGTGACGCGCCGATCAGCTTCAGCAACAAATGCAGATTGGCGTCCCAACTTTCGACCGGATGCTCATTGGCCAGTGCAAGGAAGCCGGCGATTTCGTCACGTACCGAGAAACCGATCATCAGGATAGAGCCGATATGCAGCTCGGACAGCCGTTCCAGTTCAGCCTTGGAATTCCTGGAGCCCTTCAGCGTGTCGGCCACTTCTACAACCCGCAAATGGCCGAGACGTTTACGCAGCCACGGCCAATTGTCTAACGCCTCTCCGCTGAGCACCTCTGGCTTGCACTGGGCGAAACCGCCAGTCGTAGAGATGACCGTATCGAATTGCGATCCGTCCGCCGAGATCAGCGCGATAAAAGCCGCATCGCAGCCGGCCGCATCGGGCAGCTCATCGATATGGGCCTGCAGTTGTTCGTGGTAGGAGTCTGGGTCGAGATCGAGAAGGCCGACAGCAATCTTGGTTTGCAACGCGTCAGCGGCACCGCGGTTACGGGTTCCGGCTCGCGGTCTGCGATACCGGACACTAGTAGTGTCATTGGTAGTAGGCGGATTGCTCACTAGACATAAGTTCCGTACCCAAACGAGTATGCCGTACGGGAGAGGATTGTGACATGTTGCCGCAGGAATACAAGGTAAGTCGCTGTATTTTTTTACGTTATTTCAGAAATTTTTCTTTGAAGTCAACCGTTTGACGTCGCCTCCGTTAAAGACCATGTAATCGGACAAACGCGAACAAGGAGAGACGCATGAACTTCGCAACTATTGGGCGCACGACTTTACTATTGACCGCCCTGATACTCACCGCCTGCGGCGGAGGTGGCAACACCTCATCGAATAACGACCCGGGCCCCACCGTCACCTGTGACCCGAACGATTCTGCGACATTTGATGAATGTGGAACGGTTCTGATCGGTTTCACGGATGCCGATGGTGATTTTCTCAACTATACGGTCGACGTGCTGTCACTGACGCTTGAAACGGCGGATGGCAGGACTGTCGAAGTGATGCCCAACCAGACCCGTACGAACTTCACCGACTATGTTGACCTGACCGAACTCGTAAGTGCGGCTATTGTGCCGCCTGCTACGTACGTTGCGGGAACGATAAGCCTCGATTACGACAAGGCCGAGGTTTTTGTAGAAGCGGACGGTGCCGCTAAAGAGGCCGTCGTTACGGATCTCGCAGGCGCTCGGCTTGGACAAACCGATCTGAAGATCGTTTTGTCGAACCGTGACCAGCTGACCGTCACGAAACGCCGCTCTCACCTGCTGCAACTCGACTTCGATCTCGCGGCCTCGCATGACGTCAATGTCGTGCCGACCCCGGCGATCGCTGCCTCGGCGCAGTTCATCGCCGCTGAGGTGCATCCGGTCGACGAGAAGGATATTCGCGTGCGCGGACCGTTGCTCGCCGTCAGCGAGGACGAGATGAGCTACACGATCGCCATTCGTCCCTTCCATGATCGCGCCAGCCATTTCGGGCGCTTCACGGTCTACGTGACGAATGACACAGAGTTCGAGGTTGATGGTGCGATGTGGCTGGGTATCGATGGCCTGCGGGCACTCGATGCCGCGGGTCAGGGCACGCCGACCATCGCCAAGGGCACTTTGAATGTGACCGAACGCAAGTTCACCGCCGACCTCGTGCTGGCGGGCTCGAGTGTACCGGGTCACGACCGTGACGCGGTTGTCGGCAACATCATAAAGCGCGACGGTAACTTCCTGACGATTCGTGGCGCGACGATTATTCCGCGAGCTAATTCGGTCGATCGTCCGGTGCACTTCCACGATGACGTCGTTGTCGAAGTCGGTCCAAACACGAAAGTGTTCAAAGTCGGCTATCACCAGTCCGATTTGAGCATCGATGCGCTGTCGATCGGTCAACGAGTCACTATCCGTGGCAATCAGCCCACACCGACGGCCGACGCACTGGCACCGCAGATCCTGTTCGATGCCACTCAGGGAGCCGTGCGCATGCATATCACGCACCTGTCAGGCATCGTCAACACGGTAATGCCGGGCCAGACAGATATCACGCTGCACTCGATTGATCGTCGACGCGTCGGAATTTTCGACTTCTCGGGCACAGGACCGTCCGAGGATCTGGACGCCGATCCGAGTGATTACGAGATTCGGACGGACAACCTGTCGCTGGCGGACTTCTCGACCGGCAAACCGATCGTTGCCTGGGGTTTCCCGACTGCATTCGGTATGGCACCGCCTGATTTCACGGGCCGCACAGTCATCGACTACACAGACGTGCGCAGCGCACTGGGTGTTGGCTGGGGCGCAGCAGGTACGAGGGCGCCGTTCGTCAGTATGGGGACGGACGGCCTGGTTCTCGACAATGACAATCCCGACATCGATCAGCGTCACTACATCAAGCAAGGTCCGGTTCTGATCGACCTGAGGACGCTGCCGGACACGACGATTGTTCCACGCGAGACGGGACGCATGTTGTTCTCGTTGAAGTCGCAAGACAGCCTGCGTCTTTATTCAGACTGGGATGACTTTGTCGGCGACCTGATCAATAGCCTCGGTTCCGCACAAAGCGCGCGATCGATGTTCGCCTATGGTAAGTACGACGTTGATGCCAACGTGTTTACGGCCTATAAACTCGGCGTCTACCTTCTGGAGCCCTGATCACGAAGTGAAGCCTTTCTGAATCCCCCGCGGTTTCACTTCTACGGCTCAATTGCCCCGCATCGCAAGGTGCGGGGCTTTCTTTGTTGCCCTGTTGCATGTTCTGTCCAACCGCCGTGACCGCGGCCTATACCGCTTCAAGGCCGATTATTGATCGTTCGCACAAGTACCAGTCGGCGATCGGCGACAGATTGATTTCTGCAACAATTTAGGGACAATGTGTGTGTCCTCGGATTCCGGAGATTCGGAATGCACTTCGTTTGGCGACTCAAGCATGTTTGGACTGTACTGATGTGTGCGCTCGCAATTGCAGCGTGTCCGGCCACGCCCACCGTACCGCCTGAAGAGGACCTCATCCTCAAAGGCGAAAGACTATTTTTCAATGAGACGTTCGCAGGCAACGGCCGTACCTGCGGCACTTGCCACCGCGCTGAAGACAATTTCGCGCTGTCACCGCGCTTCATCGAGACATTGCCGCCCGACGACCCATTATTCGTCGCCGAATTCAACCCGGATCTTGCGGAAAATTTCGAAAACCCGCGGTTAATTCGCGAGCTGGCGATGATACTCGAAAACCAGGACGGATTTGATGATTTGGCGAACGATTTCAACATGCGCGGAATTCCGCATACGCTCGCATTGCGCACGTCTGTCATTAGCGCCACTGGGCCGCAAACTGGGTGGTCGGGTGACGGTTCACCTGGCGACGGTTCAATACGATCCTTCGCAGTCGGCGCAGTAATACAACATTTCCCGAAAACGCTAAATCGCGTCGCAGACATTGATTTCAGGCTGCCGACGGAGGATGAACTGGACGCACTCGAAGCATTTCAGTTATCTCTCGGCCGACAAGAGGAACTGTCGCTGCCATTGCTGCTCAAAGGAACGGTCGCCGCGAGAGGCCAGGAAATATTTATTGATCGATCGCTTGGCAAATGTAATGCCTGTCACTTCAATGCGGGCGCCAACGGAGACCCATCGATATTCGGCCCCACTGCCGGCAATCTGAACTTCGATACCGGCGTCGAGGACCTTCCCGACCAACCCGCGGATTTGACTGGCGAGCTCGTACCGCCCGACGATGGCCTGGGTAGTCCTGGCAGCGGCGAGTTCAATACGCCGACGGTCGTTGAGGCAGCGGACACTGGGCCGTTCTTTCATAACAATTCGGTTGAGACAATCGAAGGAGCCGTAGCTTTCTACAACGGTGATGCGTTCAACAATTCACCGGCTGGCCAACTGGTGGCCGGCGCAACGGGCGGCGGTATCAACCTGGATGCCACACAAATCGTCGCCGTGGCGGCGTTCTTGCGCGTTATCAATGCACTTGAGAATATCCGCGCCGGTGACGAACTGCTTGATCGGGCCTTTCCGGTGTTTCGAATTGACCGCGAACATCAAACGTCACTGATCACGCGGGCCGGTTTTGAAATCGAGGATAGCGTCGAAGTCCTCGCTGGTGCCGGGCTACACGCGGCAGCGGTCGCACTGCTCCGCAAGGCCAATGCGCTCGCACAGGAATCTTTAGATTACACCGGTCAACGACGTCGGCAACTCGTTGATGATGCCCGGGTGCAGCTTAACAATGCAAGAATACGGATGGTCGAACTATGAGCAATCGATTTTTCAGAGACTGCTTCTTTTTGACTTGCCTACTCGTCTTATCTGGAAGTGTTCAGGCGCAGCAAACGACAGAGCGGTATATTCCAATCGGTGAGTCTCCCGGCGTTTCCGATAAAGATACCGTCATCGGCGAGATTACCGGGGTCGATTACGAAACACACAGTATGGAAGTCCGAGATTCCGTGGGGGTCAAGACCGTTAGGATGATTGAGTCCACCCGATACTTCCTGGATCGCACAAAATACAAGCGTTCGAATCAGTCCGCTACGATTCAAGATTGCAGAGTCGGGAGCAAAGTCGAAGTGAAATTGCGTTCCGATGACATGGTCGACTGGGTCAAAATCGAATCCGATTAAATCATCCTGTTAGATGAACGCCGTCTGACAATCACGCAATCGGCAACTTCAGGTCGCGGCATGCAGATCGGCTAGATACGTCTGCACCCGCCCCCGAAGCGCTGCCTCCGCGTCTTCCAAGCCTTGCAAGGCTTCCCGCACTCGCTCGTCGGACACGACATCGGCGAACTGCGCCTGGCTCAACATCGCTCGCCAACCCAGGTTCAATGTAACCGGTCGCGCAAAGACCTCGGTCAGCGCGATCTCGATCGCCGTTTCTACGTCGCCTCGCATTGCGAGAATACTGAGATGCAAATTCGGGTCGTTTTCAACCTCGAAGCCGAAAGACGAGGCTACTTTCAGCATCAGATCGAGTCTGCGCAGCAGTTCTTCTCTCGGTAGGGACACATACCAGGCGTCAAAAGCACTGAATTGCGCGATGCGATACTTCATCGGTACAGACTTTGCCTCAAAATCAAGAATGCCCGACGCCTGTTCTTCCAGCCACGCTATTTCCTTGTCGACTGTGCCGTGGCTGGCCGCAACCCGGAGCAAATGCTGCACCGCCCCGCCGTACGCAAATCGCCGATCGTCCACATTATCCTCGATGGCACGGCGGGCACTCGCGACGCTGGCCTCCTCGTCGCCGCCAGCAATCGCGCGCAGCAATTCAATGCGGTAGGCCACCGAGCTCGTCGGCGCGATTGCCATGACACGATCGCGAAAGTCATCACCGGCCTCGAACAACTGCAGCTGATACAGGAATGCCGCAAGCGCACCTGGAAGTTCATGGTCCTTGGGGTCGATCTCGAGGGCCTGCAGATAATTCTGTACGAAACTGACGCCGTTTCCGGACTGCAAACTCGCATTTCCAAGGTAGACGTAAGCATTCGGCTGCGCTGGCTCGATCTGCAGCGATCTTTCCAGCGAGAGGCGCGCGTTCCCCCAATCTTCAAGTCGTACATACAGCGTGCCGAGCTCGTAGAGAATCTGCGGATTAAACGGATCGCGCTTCTGCGCATCGAGCAGTATCGGCAATGCCTTATCAATTTGCTGCATACCATAATACGTACGAACCAGGAGCAAGCGCGGCTGCAGCTGATCGGGTGCTTCAGCGACTATGTCTTCCAGCTGCTGCGACGTGTTACGCAATCCCTCCGGATGTCCTTCTTGCACGAGCATCAGCGCCTTGGCGTACAAGTTGCTCGCCCTCGCCACGACATCGTCGGGGTGAACCGCAAGCACCTGATCCGACAGCGCGATGACTTGCGGAAGCGCATCGTGTTCATCCATCAGTCCGGTCTCCACCTGATGAATGTAATTATTCGCCAGCTCGGTTTTTGCGCCCAGAAATCCTGGGTCAATCGCTAAAGCGCCCTTGAGCAGATCTTCGGATGCCTGCAGGCCGCCGTAGGAGTAGGTTACGTGCTCTCGTCGTGCCTGCAGGTAAAGATCGTAAGCGTCCGTATCCGTCGTGTCGACACCAGCAAGCTTCCCGCCTCCAGCCGCGCCGAGCAGTGAATCCGACAGTGCATAACCGACTTTCTCTGCGATCTCGTCCTGCACACCGAAGATGTCGTCGAGTGTGCGATCGTAACTCGACGACCAGATGTGAAAGCCGTCGGAAGCGCGAATGAGCTGTGCCGTTATACGCACGCGATCCCCGACTCGCTGTACGCTACCTTCGAGGATGTTGGCTACCTCGAGTGCGGCAGCAATTTCCTGGACGCTGATGTTCTTGCCCTTGAATGCGAAGCTCGATGTTCGCGCGGCAACCTTGAGGTCGGGTACTTGCGTAAGCATGTGCAAGAGGGTTTCAGTCAAGCCATCGGAAAAGTACTCGTTGTCCTCGTCGTTGGACATGTTGACAAACGGCAACACGGCGACGGAGGCATCACTTACCGCGACTTCGACAGGCGCGCCGTTATCACCGGTTTGTCGCGCGCTGAACAATCCAACGAAAACGATCAGGATCACGACTGAGGCAACCGTAACGTAATCCAGTTTCTTTCCTGTCTTCGTCGTGATTGATTCGTCACGATCGACTTCGTGTTCGCGCTTGATACCCTCCGGGGTCAATTCGTAAAACCAGGAGAAGATTACGGCCGGAATAAAGCCGAACGCGAAAATCAGAATGACCGCGCGTGCCGCCCAATCCGGCGCCCCCAGGGTCGGCAGGATAGTGGTCAGAACTTCAGTCAGCAGCCAGCCAACAACCAGATAGGCGGCCGCAACGCGGAACACGTTGCGGTGTTTGAGTTCGGCAACCAGGGACATGCGGGTACTCTGCGCTTTAGCGTGTAAGAATAAGGACTACACGATACTTAGATGCGCAACTGGCGGCAAAGGTTTCTCCTGGGTAGTACGATATTGACTCCGGAGATCTCAGAAAAACTCGAAAATGCCTGCAACCATCCCAGTTGCCGCAATTCCCGGCGACGGCATTGGCACCGACGTCATGCCCGAGGCCATGGAGACTATTTCGGCTTCTTCCACTTGTCGGCAAATTCCAGCGGTGCAGCGACCTTGGTGCTCACAAGCTTATCTCCTCTCTCGGGAGTCCCGTTCAACGATATCGGACCTGCGATCGAGAACTTCTCCTCGACCTGCTTGACCTCGATTTCGCCGATTACAGTCGAACTGCCACCCAGTGATATCCCCGTTTCGGGATCGATCAGTTCCTCACCCACTTTGATCACCTGCAGGCGCTCTCCAACGGCAACCGAGTCCTGGCCCAGATTGGTATAAATCTGAGTTGGGTCCGCCTTCACAATCGAGCCTTCGGCCGGTTTTGCTCCCACCTGTTTGACTAGCTCGAAGACCGCCTGGTTTACGCCGGCAATTACCGCTTGGCCGATCGGCGTTTTTGAGTAGCTGGAAATAAAGCCTCCAAGCGCCACATCGCTCCCCCAACCTACGCCGCCGAAACCGACGTTGGTCTCTTTGATGACTGCCTCAATCTGTTTCGTAAAGGTAATTTCGCTGGTCTCCGCGTCAATCAGACGAATATTCATTCCAACGCGCCCGCTGCTGCTGCCTGCTTTTACGCCACCCATTATCGGAACCTTGTTTTTCAGGAGACCGCCGACCCCACTATCGGTACCTGACGTGTTGGTCTCGTAATCAGTAACCACGAGTTGGACCAGGTATTCGGCACCCAGCACCTTGCCTGTCTTGGCGCCCGATGGTTTTGCTATTCGGCCGCTCGCCGCCAGGTCCTGTTCATCCAGGACACTGCCGAGTTCTGTTCTTTCCACAAGCCGGAATCGACCTGTCTGCGACAACGCATCGATGACAATCGCTTCGATTCCATTGACCGGGACACCGGTTGCGGAATCCGAGTAGTCGACGTCACCCATTATGGTCGAGACCGTATAAGAACTGCTGGGACTATCGTTATCGACTTCCATCACGCCAAGTCTGGCCTTGCGGCCCGAATATTCCCCCCATTCGATATTCAGAAGAAATTTCGTATTGATCTTGTCCACTTGCTCAGGCAGTGGTGCTCTGCCCTTTTTGCTGACCGAATACGCCACGTAATCGGCCGCAGCATATTGCATGCCAGCCAGTGCCAGAACAACCGAAAGAAATACCGGAAAATTCCGTAAATTCATCGTATTCACCCCTGTTTGACGTTCTTTGAAAGTAGACCCATGCGCCGCAGAGCGCAAGAACGCGGATGCATCCAGCAACACGGGCGAAGAAGGCAATACCCGCTCTGGGCCACGATCAGGCCCACTACGGTTCAAGACGAACCGAACTCAGGACACTCTATAGACGGTGTCGTGCTCTCTGGCGTGTTCGATCACAGTGAGCCCGATATCGTCGCCTGGTTTGGCAACGTCGATCGTCTTGTGATCCATTTCCATGGATTCGACTTTCTGCTCGAAATCGGAGGTGTGGCCCTTGATGTGAATGGTGTCGCCCTTATTAAGCTCGCCATCCGTGAGCACCACACCTGCCACATGCAGGTGATTGTAGTAATGGGTCACCGTCCCAATTTTCGTTTCTGTCATGTCGCTCTCCCGACGCATACTGCGTAGCTAAAGTGTCCCACGCAGAATAAGGCCGTCAATTCTGGGAATTACGTAGGCACAACGGGTCTACGCCGCAGTTTCGCTCGCAGCGCCCAGAGCAAGACTAACTACGTTCATGATATTGATCCGGTTATCGGTGAAATCGCGTCGATGTACCTGTGGTGGTATGGAGCGAGCTACGCACTCGGTACATTGGGCGCCGTCCTCGGACATTTCGTCCTCTGATACGGATTCCTGCGCATATTCGTCGATGTATTTCGCGAATACAGAACAGTGCTTGCCGGATTCCCTCCGGGTCAGGAATTCAACCTGCTAATGACGTTCCTGGGACTGAGACTTTTCTTGTGGACATACAAATTTCGCGATCCGCACAATTCATCAAACGATGCCGATAACTTGCTCAGCACGACCAGCGAGGCATCGTTGCGGGAAATGTCCATTGACTATGGGGTAAAGATGTTATACTGCACCCAGCTTGAAAGTACGTCTGATATTTATGCACACCATTTCGAAGTCCCTTCTTTAATACCTCGTCCTGTTTTTCATAAGTAATAGCAGCACTTCCAGCGATATGGCCTTCACACGAAGGCTCCCATTACTCTTGAATGAACAGGATTATGACTATGTCTACAACTACCGGAACCGTCAAATGGTTCAATGATGCCAAAGGCTTTGGCTTTATCGAGCAAGAATCTGGCCCCGACGTGTTTGCCCATTTCAGCGCTATTACAGGCGATGGACACAAATCGTTGGCTGAGGGTCAAAAAGTCGAGTTCACTGTTACTCAGGGCCAAAAAGGTCCCCAGGCAGAGAATATCGTACCGGTTTAATTAGCGCGATTCGGCCTGCAATACAGTTATTGTGGGCCAGCCTCACACTCCTTGGGAGTTGAGGCCTGAAAGGGCGGGACCGGTAGGTCTTGCCCTTTTTTTTGTTGGCCAGGCCGTCAACTCGCCGCCTCGCCATACTCGTGCTGATAAATGCTGCGGCGTTGAATGCTCGCTGTTACATCAATGCGTTTGCCTAACGACTGCTTTTGGACGTAAGCAACCGTTCGCCTGATAGACTGTTAAACGACTGATTATGATTCAAAGGCAACGTCCGCGCTTTGACCGAAATTCGAGCCTCTACGCATGAATCTATCTAGTACAGCCATCGTTATCGTCGCGTCGGTAGCTATTGCCACATGCACAAGTGGTCCGGTGGATGATGAACTCGAGATTCCGGAAATCGTGGAGATATTCGCTTGTAGCGATTATTGCCCCGGCCCTAGAGAGAGATATATGAAGCGTGTCTACGACGGGGTAACTGATGAAGAAGAGTGTCGTAAGTTGGGTGGTCGGCTGTATACATTTATCGGTTGGGGGCAACACACCGTTTGTGAGGCAAGGTAATCGCCGGGAATGGACAACTCCTTCCGTCAATATTCCAGGCGCGGAGCGGCTCGGCTCGGCTCGGCTCGGCTCGGCTTTCAGGAGATTCGTATTCTTGTTGATGCACCGGCAGGAACGGGCTACGCACTGGTCGACTGCGATACTGGCATGTAGGCAGACTATCGGGAAGAGTGGTATCGCCATTTCATCGGCGGCGTTCCGTCGAATCAAAGGTCCGCTTGCGGCTGATAGCTACCAATCGCATTGGCAACTTGAGTGACATTTGAATGACCGCTTCACCCCGATAGCAGACGTTAAGCCAGTATCATGCTGGAATGCTGCCTATGATCCCAACGATCGTCCAGACAATTGCAAGCTTTTTCATGCGCCCACCGGTGTGATATCCGCGGGCGTCACGTGAATATCCCCGGCATGCGTATGTAGAATCAGAGTTTTGGTCGACTCGTCATACTCTGCGGAGCTTATTGGCGAATCCACACGTGTTAGTTGTTCGTTCGGGAGCGACGTCAACTTTATATAGCTTCGGTTTTCTTGGCCGATCGCGAAAATGTGCTGCGTATGTCGCAACGTGTCATCGTAATAACGCAAGACGTACAAGCCCGGTGATCCGTTCGCCAGCGTGTCGGCGATTCGCCGAAGCCGCACAGGTGCTTCACCGAAGCGTTCAAAAGGCACTGACAGGTCAACAATCTCCAGGTCTGTTTCTCTGGCTATCTCCTGCAACGACTTGTCCATTGAGGCCGTGCCCGGGCGTGTCACTGCCGGTGCATCGTCAACCGATTGCCCACAAGCCCCGATGGCACAGGTTGCTCCCAATATAATTACGCAAATGGTGGTCTTCACTGCAATCTCCGGCGCGAGCACGACCGATAGCGAGTCCTATCCGGCCAGCATATCAGGGGGCTGCTCGTTGACCAACGCAAAAGAACACGCGTTTTAACGGCTGTAGTCAAAGAATCCGAAATGCTAATATGTGCGCTGATTTGGCAGCGACATGAGAGTGAATCGTGGATCTTGGATCTTTCTCTATAAGCCTTGCCGTCAAAGATCTCGCAACATCAAGAGACTTTTACGAGAAACTTGGGTTCGAAGCTATCGGCGGTGATGCTCAACAAAACTGGTTGATTCTTAGAAACGGCAATCACGTTCTTGGCCTTTTCCAGGGCATGTTTGAAGAAAATATTCTGACATTCAACCCTGGCTGGGACGAGCGCGGTAAGGAGGTTGATTCATTCACCGACGTGCGTGAGATACAACGCAAGCTGAAGAAGCAAGGGATTGGCCTTAGTAGTGAAGTCGACGATTCAACATCGGGTCCGGCAAGCATAATGCTCTCTGATCCAGACGGTAATCAGATACTCATTGATCAGCATCGATAGGCGGTCGCCTCAGAGCTGTCCGCTTCTGTCCGAATGCGGACTTTGACGCGGTATATTCCTGAACGACCGCTTACGACCCGAAGCCGCCAGTCGTGATGATTCGTTGAAGCGGACCTCTTAGAGCGTCTCGCTTTTTCCTGTCGCAAAAGCCGCGCCACTTGTCGCAGGCGCTTATCTCGGACAGTAGGCGGCGTGGAACTCCTTTAGCACAATGAGGGCCTAAGCAAGTCATGAAGATACAACACACCGCGCTATTCAGCGTCCTGATCCTCACGGCGACAACATTCACCGCTAATGAAAGCCGGGGCCAAGCTGATCCAGCGTGGCTGCGAAGCTGGAACGAGGCTCAGGAGGACCGACCGGTAACCATGACGTCAACTGGCCGAATTGCCTCAGAGAATGAACCCGGCATTCCCTTGATCATCCAGGGACGGCTCTTTCGTCCCGACGGCACATCGGCGGGTGGAGTAGTCGTTCACGCCTATCACAGGGACCGGGACGGCTTCGAGTTCGGGCCCAACGATAATTCGCTTACGACCTGGAAACTCCAGGGCTGGGTTGAGACCGACGCGGAGGGGCGCTTTGAATTCAAGACGATCCGACCGGCCCCCGATCACCTGGGTAGGGAAGGATCCCATATTCACTTCACGCTTGAGTCTGTCGACTTCGGGCGTCAATGGGCTCCTAAGGTTTTCCTCTCGGATGATCCGCTGGTGACAGCGGACCAGCGTCGGCGATCCAAAGAAGCAGGAGAATTTGGTTGGGTCCGGGAGGTTCAAACCGCTGACGGCGTTCAGCACGTTGATGTGAGGATCCGACTCAAGGAGAAAGCTGATTTCTGATTGCCGCCTCAGTCTCGCGTTGGACTTGCACTTGCTTTCAAGCAGACCAGGGAATTTCGCCAGCCTCGCTTCGATCATAGGCGCCGCCGACTACATCAATCATGCAATTCCAACTTCTGGCGAAATGGATGGAGCACAGTTTCGCCTCAGCGAGTCCGGCTGGACCGAGCAGTCCGAACTGAAATTCACTCCGACACCGCAATCGGAGTCAATGTTTGCTTGCCGGCGCAACCGAAAAACTTCCGCGCATGCCGTACCTGCTGGTCCCTGTAAAATTGTGGTATAGGTAGCAGCAAGGTACGGTGGAAGGAGTCAACTCATGGTGCCAAAACTGAACGGAGTGGATCATCTTCATGTCAATGTGGGGAGTTGGACGGAGGCCGAAGACTGGTACGGTTCCGTGCTGAATTTCAAACGCGTCGATGCGCTGATGGGTTGGGCCGTCAAGAACGGACCGCTGACAATCGAAAACCCGGAAGGAACGATTCACCTCGCGATTTTCGAATCAGAGAGCCCGACCACCACCAATGTCATTGCGTTCGGCGCAACCGGAGAGGAGTTCCTGAAATGGAAGTCTCACCTTGAAAGACAAGGCCTGAAACTCAGGGTTACCGATCACAAGATGGCGTACTCGTTGTACTTTCGCGATCCCTGGCAAAACAGCCACGAAATAACCACGTACGAGCGCGATTACGTGGCGGCCAATTTGGCCGAGAAAGACAGTACTAATTCCTGAGAAGTTCCCTCTCTCGCAGTTTTTTTCTATCGGGCGCTGACGACAGCTCCTAGCCGGTAGCTGTTTGTCATCTTGGTGATTTCAGCGGTGTTTGCATGTCAGCTTTACGCCCTAAACCGGACATTCAGCTATTATTGCCGTGAAGGACCGCTACTGACCCAAAGCAGCCCTGCCTTCCATCACGCGTCTTGCGGCTGCAAAAAGAACGCCGTAAGTTGAACTTCAAACTAGCTTAGACGTTAAGTGGGTTCGAAATCGAGAGGAATTGAGGGGGTTTAAAAATTGAGAGCAATTGTATTATGCATTTTGTTTTTTTCGGTTATTTCATGTTCGCAACAAGAAACACCAGAAAAATGGATTGATTTGGGATTGCCCACTGATAGTTTAGTCAAAGTGTCCGAAGACACGGATGAGCATGGATACTATGCGGACTATACGGGGGTAACCGAGCAAGAACTCAAATCTCGCGTAGAGAAAGCGTTCGATGCTGCTGGGTTTCAGTATGCTGGAGACGCTTTTGACGGCCTGGCGTGGGGTTACCAAAGTAATGAAGAGAAGTACGCAGTAAAGATCGAATACACTGGAAGTACGCTTCACCTTTCAGTTTTCAGCGAAAAGGGTATTGATCCGCTGATTCATGGAGTTGTATTCTCGAAATACTCTGAGGGCGAAAAAATAACCGGTGAAGCCGCAAAAGAAATGCTGCTGAAAGATCACGCAGGAAACGAGTAGCTCCCAATTAGCCGAGACTCACGACCGTTTGCGTAGTGTCAGCAACAGTTGCTCAGCGGATGGCCAGCTCAGGGATTGTTTTCGGCTGCGGCTGGATTCGTCGATGGAACCCTGGCTGATGTACATGAGCGAACAAATTGAACGTCTCCTCCTGGCCGTTAGCGGACCCTGAATTCCACTCATTTCGGTTCGTCTGCACGTCCGCTATACGCTCAGAAGCGGACATTCGGCTAAACTTGTCTTGAGTGGCCGATAGTGACCCGAAGCGGACATTGTCCGGCCTCGACGACGTTGCCCTTGACTGTCGGCATTACAAGATCCCGATAGCAGCTCTCGAACTACATAAGTGAATAACGATGAGAGGTGGGTGATACCATTTCCGCGCGCTCACTCCGGATTCCCAATTAAATGTTCGAACAACTTGGCACGATTCACGCCCTTTTGCCGCCCGGCGTAGGCTTAGCAGCACTGCTCGCAGCCGCGGTCATCATTAATCTGATCGTCAAGCACATTTTGGTCCGCGCCGTTCGCGCGTTTGCCAAGCAGTCCAGTATCAGCTGGGATGACGCGCTGGTTACGCACAACGTCTTCGGTCGTTTCGCGCAGGTTGTGCCGGCGCTAATCGTATTCGTTGGCGCGCCGTTCGTCCCCGATTTGCCGGAAGGCGGTGTCCAGCTCATACGCAATGTCGCGATGGGCTACATGGTGTTGATGTTGACACTGGCGCTGACTGCCATGCTCAGCGCGGCAAATACGATCTACGCAGCCTCGCCGATGGCCAAGGAGCGTCCGCTAAAGGGATTCGTGCAGCTCATGCAGATCCTTGTATGGATTCTCGGTGGCGTGATGATCATATCGGCAGTGCTGGACCGCTCACCGCTGCTGCTACTCAGCGGTTTTGGCGCGATGACCGCTATCCTGTTGCTGGTGTTCAAGGACACGATCTTGTCACTGGTCGCCAGCGTACAGCTGACCGCTCAGGACATGGTCCGCGTCGGTGATTGGATCGAGATGCCACAGTTTGGTGCGGACGGTGACGTGGTCGATGTGCAGCTCCACACCGTCAAGGTGCAGAATTGGGATAAGACGATCACCACGATCCCGACGCACCGGCTAATCACGGACTCGTTCAAGAACTGGCGCGGCATGTCACGGTCGGGCGCCCGGCGGATCAAGCGCGCCATTTATATTGATGTGTCTACGATCCGCATGCAGACGCAAGACGAAGTTGATCATTTCACGCGTTTCGCGCTGCTGAAGGACTACATCAAGAACAAGGAACAGGAACTGGCCGACTACAACGCCGGCCTCGCGACCGAGGTGGACGCAGAAGCAAACAGACGGCGGCTGACGAATATCGGCACTTTTCGCGCCTACGCGTACAACTATCTGAAGAATCACCCGAAAATCCACAAAGGCATGACGCTGATTGTTCGTCAGCTCGGCCCGGGGCCCGAGGGACTGCCGTTGGAGATTTACTGCTTCACGAACACGACCGAATGGGCCGTCTACGAAGACATCCAGTCGGACATCTTCGATCACCTGCTGGCAATCGTGACGGAATTCGGGCTACGCCTATACCAGAAACCGGCGGGTTCAGATTTGGCGAACCTCAAATAAATAAGATGTCGGCTAGTGACCCAAAGCGGACATCGCCTGCTACGTAAATCCGCGAATTGACGCGATTCACCTGCGCGCCAGATACTGGACCGGTCAAGGCAGGACATCTGGCCAGATAATTCGAAAAAATGTATGAATATTATTAGGAAAGCCATCGTCTATGTTGTCGGATGTGTGTTGACACTCTCTCTCGCACAGGTGCATGCCGCGAAGCTCAAGAAACGAGAATATGTCGAACTTTCAGACCAAATGGGCGTTGTGCTTTTGGACGTGAATTGGGGGCGACAATGGAATTGTGCTGATTATGAAAATGCTCAACTCCTGAGTCTGCGGTTTGAAAACATCCTGCGCAAACCGGACGAACATGACAGGTACACAGAGATTTTCCTAAAAACGCCGTCACGTCTCTCCGTAAATCCCACGTTCATAAACTACGGTTTCTTGGTAGAGGCAGGCACTTATGCATTCACGGAATGGTCAATTAAGGCCGCAAAATCTGTCAAGGATATACGGCACATCGAAGCGGGCCGTAAGGATCTTGTTGAAGGAAGCGTTTTTCACGGGGGGAGTTTTACAATAGCTGCGCGCGAAGTGATCTACATTGGGAATTTTTATCTGGATTGTTACCACTCTCCTATTCCTTGGCGGTATTACACCGAGGGCAAGGGCAATTTTGATAGTCATATCAGACAATACAAAGCCGAGTTTAAGTTCCTGAAGGACGCGAAGATCGAATATCGTCTGTTGGAAACGGAAAACTATGGGACTGGTTATATATTGACAGAATAGGGGCACGAGCCTAATTCGCGGCTCAACAGGATTCCGGGAAGTTTTGCGCGCCTCTGCCGATTAGCTCAACATTTCCACATTTGGCCATAAGCGGACCGTCTTTCTGCTGTATTTCGAGGTGTTCTAACGTCCGCTTCGGCCCCGAAAGCGGCCATTAAGCTAGTATTGTCTGAACGACCGCTGGTGACTCAAAGCAGACACTCACAACTATTCTCAATTAAAAGGAGACGTCCGTGAACGATGACCTCAAAACGACGGCAGAATCTGATGAGGACAAGAATCGAGGATTCTTAGCCACGCTTCTTGTGGATCTTGTTCGAGATGCCGTCAAATTCGTCATCGCCTTCGCCGTTGGAACCGGCGCGGGCGCGATTGTCTGCTGGTATTACGGTATCCCTCTAGTCTTTTCATTGCTAGGCGGCATCCTCGTGCTTGGCCTGGCCCTGGCCTTAATGTCGGATAGCTTGTTTTCCTAATGAAAAGCACGTGACGGCACCTCTCAACAAATCTCACCCCTCGGCTGACAAGCCGTAAGAAACTGAATTGATGTTCGCTTCTGGCCGAAACCAGCCGGTCGGGTGTTAAAATGGCGAACGACTGCTACTGACCCAAAGCGGCCATCCACAACATCACAAACCTGTATGCAATGTGTTGCTCCAATCTTGCGCACAGGCTTTGATCAGTTCGAAGGAGAATTGCGTTGGAATCGAGTGCAAAGGCCATTGTGAAAGCCTTCATTGCCGCGATCAATCAGGGCAATGCCGCTCAACTGTCCGAGTTGATGACGGAGGATCACACTTTCGTAGACTCCGGCGGCACCGTTGAGTCCGGTCGCAGCGCCATGACCAAAGGCTGGAACGAGTACTTCCGGATGTTTCCGGACTTCAAGGTAGAAATCCAATGTATGCTTGATGACGGGAATCTGGTAGCTGCCTTCGGGTCAGCTTCCGGAACTTACAACGGCAAACGCGGCCTTGTCTCAGAGAATAGAATCGAGATGCCGGCCGCTTGGAAAGCGGTTGTAGAGGACGGGAAAATCAAATTCTGGCAGGTCTACGCCGACTGGACCGAAGGCAGCAGAATCATAGGTGAAGACGAGCAGCAGGGCTGACACGGCGCTGCGCCAGCCACCACATTTGTGTGCATAGTGACGGTCGCTTTTGGCGTTTCCAGCCCCTCGGCTGCCAAACCAGCGGCAGGATGCTTTGAGAAAATAAGTCGTTCTGTTGTGCTACGAGCAGGACGACCGAGAATCTAAACGATTTAAAAAATTCTGGCATTGTCAATGAAATCAATATCACGATGAAACGCTATTCGTTTACCTGGTGGCTGGTCATTCTACCTACCTCAGTAACTGTCGGCGGAACTACGATTTTGCTTGCCAGCAACTTTACAGATTGGGGCGTCATGGCGCTCGTTGCCGTTGCCGTAGTTTCAACATTCCTTGCAGACCTGGCGATAGCTGCATCGATGGAGGCTATTGCGCCGACAAAGGTGAGTATCGGTCCCGGCGAAAAGCATCTGGACTCCGATCTGGCGTCTGAAAAAGCTACCATCATGTCTGGTTTCGACTCAATCTCACACGGCCAAGTTTCGGTACGAGGTGAAACATGGCGAGCTATTCGAGCGCCGGATGATACCGGTACCCTCACCACAGGAATGTCAGTAAACGTAGTTGATCGCGACGGCCTTACGTTAGTTGTATCAACCAGGTCTGGATAGCGATGTGGCGTTTTGGGTGTTGCGACCGGCTCCTTTTAGCCGGAAGCTGCCGGTCGGTTGCTAAACTGACGAACGACCGCTTGAGGCCCAATGCGAACAGTCACGCCCAAGCTACTTATGTGCCAAATAGCGGTGATAAATTGTTCTGGCGTTAGAATTACCTGTTCGGCGTAGAAGGACGATATGGATCGGCATTCGATAGCCCTAAGGGCCGCCAACCCCACATTCGATGAAGGTCTGGCATGTGCCCGCTACCTTGACGAAGCGGCCGAGGGGTTCTTTCGTTTTTGGCTCGGTAGTAACGCCGCGCATATAATCGCCACGGCGTTCGCTCAGCCTGGCCACGACCTCTCCTACCAGAATGTGACTTTCGCAGAACGTGATAACGTCATCGTAGGAATGGTCCTGGGCTACACGGCGGAGCAGCATCGCCGTTCCTCGCGCGAACCCCTGAAGCGGGCTGCCGGAAAGAGTAATCTACGAATGAGGATTGTGCGAATGCTGTTTGCTCCACTCCTGCGGATTATCGATTCAATCGCTGATGGCGATTTCTACGTTCAGGCCATCGCTGTTGATACTGAACTTCGCGGCTATGGCGTCGGCTCCGTCTTGATGGACTCGTCTGAAGAGCGGGCTCGCGCGAGCGGATCGACTCGACTATCCCTAGACGTTTCAGCTAAGAACAAGGGAGCCCGCCGATTCTACGAGCACCGGGGGATGAACGTCGAGTCGCAGTGGCCGAAGCGATTGGCTATACCGGTATTGAAGTTTTATCGAATGACAAAAGTGCTCTGAGCCTTCAACGGGTACCGTCTTTGATGGCATATTTGGGCGGAATGAATGCATCGCCGAACCAGTCGCTGCAGCGGATCGGCACTTCGCGGCGACCGCTGAGATTCACCGTTAGGCTAAGTTCGCAATGTCCGCTATATCCTCTGCCCTCTAAACAGTTTCGATGCAAGTTTTATGATTTGAACGTCCGCTATAC
>CAVQDJ010000012.1:0-7169 GCA_963711285.1 uncultured Gammaproteobacteria bacterium
ATGAGGCGCTTCGAACCTGGGTCACGGATCCCAAGGGCATTTACTACCTGTTGGGGTCGGCGGTCGGGGCACACCCGTATCCGTACCTCGTGCGTGAACTGCAGTCGGTCATCGGACAGGAAGCACGGCAGCAAATGATCGATCTCGCGGGTGGCTTGCCCGACGTTGCGTTCGCCTGTGTTGGCGGCGGGTCAAACGCCATCGGTCTTTTCTATCCACTGCTCGGCGACGACATCGAGCTCATCGGCGTCGAGGCGGGCGGCACCGGTAACGGCCTCGGGCAGAACGCAGCGACGCTCGCGACCGGGACGCCAGGTGTTTTGCAGGGCTCTTACACGATCATCCTGCAGGACGACGATGGCCAGGTGCAGGAGACACACTCGATCTCGGCAGGCCTCGACTATTCGGGCGTTGGGCCGGAACACGCCCTGCTGCAGGCAACCGGTCGCGTCAAATATATATCGGCAACGGATGACGAAGCGCTGGAAGCACTGGAGGAACTGTGTGCGAGCGAGGGCATACTGACCGCACTCGAGACGTCGCATGCTTTCGCCGCGGCGAAAAAATACGCAAAAGAGCATCCCGGCAAGCGAATACTGATAGGCAACTCCGGGCGCGGCGACAAGGACATGCCCACGTTGACCAAGTACCCGGCGAGGACCCGTAGCCATGCAGGCGCATGAACGCATTACTGCAGCCATCGCTGCTGCGACGCAATCCGGTCGGCCCGCGCTGGTGCCGTTCATAACGGCGGGTTATCCGAAGCCAGCCGATTTTATCGGCACATTGAAAGCGATCGCAGCGGTCGGTGATGTCGTCGAGCTCGGCATTCCGTTTTCCGACCCGATGGCCGACGGCATGACCATTCAGCGCTCGAGTTTCGAGGCGCTGCGACAGGGCGTCAGCCTGAAATGGATTTTCGATCAGCTGGACGCGGCGAGTGGCGAGATCGATGCACCATTGGTCATGATGTCTTACCTGAACCCGCTGCTTGCATTCGGCTATGACAAACTTGCCGACCGGGCGTTGGCCGCCGGTGTGTGTGGGTTCATCGTTCCGGACCTGCCGTTCGAAGAAAGCGCAGACTTGCGTGCCGCGCTTGAAGCAAAAGGTCTCGGTCTTATTCAGCTCGTGACGCCCGCAACGCCCGAAAAACGACTGCAAACGCTTTGCGACGCGTCGCGTGGTTTCGTGTACGCAGTGACCATCACCGGAATAACGGGGGGTGACGCCGGGCTTCCGGCCGATCTCACGCAGTACCTCGATAAGGTCGCAAGCCTGTCGTCCCTGCCCGTCTGTGCAGGCTTCGGCATACGAGCGCGCGAGGATGTTGTGGCCGTGGGTAAACACGCGGCCGGCGCGATCGTTGGTTCGGCACTGGTTGAAGTGCTGGAACGCGGCGACGACCCGCAGCCTTACCTGCGGTCGCTGATCGGCCAATGAAAAAGCTGACATCGGCTGACTCGCTGATCACGATCAATCATTACAAGAACCTGCTGGCGTCCGAGGGCATTCCCGCACAAATTCGTAATGAGCATCTCGGCTCAATCATGGGTGAAATGCCGTTCGTCGAGACGTGGCCGGAACTCTGGGTGATAAACGATCTCGACTTCGATCGTGCGACGCAGCTTATTACGTCCGTAGACTCGGAAAGTCCGCACGCGTCGTGGCGGTGCAAGAAATGCGGCGAGGAAAATGAGGGGCAGTTTGCGGCCTGCTGGAACTGCAGCGCCTCCGCCGACTAACCTCCCACCACCGGTCACCACCACTCACCAGCCACCCGGCTGCGGCGTCGATCGCCGGGGTGTCTCAGTCGCTCGGACAGCTGCTCCCGTCGGGCGGGACCGAGGTTCGCAAACTCGCTTTGTGAAACACCCCCGCACTCGCCGCCGCGACCCAGTCGTGCTGCGTGAGGCAAGCGGACGAGATGTTTGCCGGCGAGACATAAAGCGAGCGTAGCGAGGCAGTCCGCCGGTAAAGCATGTCGGCCGATTGCCTCAGGTAGGTTGGCGATCGACGCCGCGGTAGTAATGTTGGGTGGTCGGTGGTGCGCAGCCGTTGGTGGCTTACGGCATTCCGCGCGCGAGCAGGCGGGTGCCGGCGATCTCGCTTCGGAGTACGGCCGCAATTTTTTCCGGATGCATCGGCTTGCTGATCAAAAAACCCTGCGCAAGGTCACAGTTGCAGCTCCTCAGGAACTCGAGTTGCGTCAGCGTCTCAACGCCTTCGGCAGCTACCTCGATGTCCAGGCCTTGCGCCATCGCGATGGCGGCCCGAATGATGCGCTGGTGGCTGTTGTTTTCCTCGACGTCGGAAATCAATGACTGGTCAAGAACAAAACTGTCGATGAAACCGTTGTCGAGTGATTCGAATGACACGTCGCGCGTGCCGAAATGATCGAGTGAGATGCGGACGCCGAGTTTTCTCAGGCTGCGCAACGTTTCCAGTTCATTGCTGCGTTTGCGAACGATGTCGTTGTCACCAATCTCGAGCTCGATACAGCCCGGATCGAGTGTTGTATCGGTGAGCGTCTTGCTGACCGCTTCGACCAGGCGGTTGTGCATCAGCTGTTGAGTCGACAGGTTGATGGCGAGAGAAAGATCGGGCAGCTCGAAGCGATGCTGCCATGCCGCGAGTTGTCGGCAGGCAGTTGCGATAACCCATTCGCCGGCCGAGTGAATCAGGCCGCTGCTTTCGAGAATGGGCAGGAAGCGCGCCGGTGCCAACAGGCCAAAGCGAGGGTGCTGCCAGCGCAGCAGTGCTTCGAGGCCAATCAGGCGCCCGCTCGAGACATCGATGCGGGGCTGGTAGTGCAATACGAACTCATTGCGGACCAGCGCATGTCGCAACCCGACCTCGAGTTCTTCACGTTGTGCCAGCTTGGTGTTGAGGGCGTTGGAGTAATACTGGAAGCGATCGCCGCCACGTTTCTTTGCTTCGAGCATTGCAATGTCTGCGGCTTTAATGAGTCGTGCAGCGTTGTCGCCGGAGTCAGGGTACATCGCGATGCCGATACTCGGGGTCGCATACACTTCGCTGGCGCCAAGCTCGTATTTCTCGGATAACACCAGCAGCAGTTTTTGCGCGGCGGCAGCGGCATTGCTCGCTTCGCCGAAATCCTCGAGGCACACGACGAATTCGTCGCCACCCCAGCGGCCGACGAAATCACCGACGCGCAGGTTTGTCTGTAAACGTTTTGCGACTTCGCAGAGCAATGCGTCACCGACGTCATGTCCCAGCGTATCGTTTATCGACTTGAACCGGTCGAGATCGATGAAGAGTGCGGCGAGCGGTACCGATTTGCGCTGGCTGCGTCCAACAGCGCGTGTCAGCTGTTCGCTAAACAAGCCACGATTAGCCAGTCCGGTAAGGTCGTCGAATTGCGCTCGTTTCTCGAGCTCGCTCGTCCTGCGGGTAAGCTCGGTGATGTCGCGGAACGTTATAACGCCGCCTATGAGTTCGTGGTTGCCGTCGAACAGACCCTGGCCATTAAGACTCAGCACCGCATCGGGCTGTTCCGGCACGCGGTAGATGGCTACCTGGGCCGCGAACTTTTCGCCATTGCGGGCGCGAACGAGCGGCAGGTCTGCAGAGTTCCTGTAGTTTTCACCGTGCTCATCAACGCAGCAAAATGTCTGTTCCCAGGTTGGGTCCGGCTGTGAGCGTGCTCCCAGGCCAAGTATGGAACGAGCGGCCGGATTGATGTCGAGCACATGGCCCGCATTGTCCACAAGGATAACGCCATCATTAATGTCTTTGAGTATGGACAACACCGTCATATCGGTGTCTGACAGCCGGCGTTGCAGGTGGCTGCGCTGCACGGCGTGGTCAAAAACTGCGTCCTGACTTTCAACGCTGATGTCGTCGACGCAAATATAGGCTGCGGCACCCGCTCCTACGGCGGCAATGCCACGGTGCTCGTGTTCTTTGCGAGTCAGCGCAATGACCGGGTAAGGCTCAAGCGAGTGAATGATGCTGCTGAGCGATTGCCCCGATTGCGGGATTGTTGGCCCGACCTCGAGAAGAATCAGGTCGACCACCGAGGCGGCATCTATCGGCAAGCTCAGGCCAGCGCAGCGCGTCAACATGGTGCAGCAGGGAAGGGTTTCCAGTTCGCTGAGATAGTCGGAGGCAAATTCGCCGCGACCCAGGTAAAGAATCGAGTGTCCCGACATCAGTAACTCGCAACCGTTAGCGGCAACTTACCCGTGGTGTCGTGACATCGTTCTGAAAACGGACAAGCGTCTGTAGGTGCCATATTTTTCTTTTACTTCTTCGGTTGCGTCGGGTGACAGCCGAGCTTGCGTGCGGCCAGTCGCATCATACCAGAATAGTAAACAAAGACAGTCGCTTGAGCGATCTTTTTGGCGCTACCAGGCCGCCGTTTTCAAACCAAAACCGGCGCACTGGCATCCAAAGGTCACGATAAAGGGAGAAAAAGCACTTGTCAGCGCTTTTGACCGCAAACAGCAGCGACTATAGTCAAACGATGCTTACTACGACATCCGACGGAGTTGCCGATGAGGCCGCCTGGATCAGCCAGGCGCAGCGGTCGGATGCGCGGGCTTTCGAATCCCTCTATCGACTGCATGTAGGCAAGGTCTACGGGCTGTGTCTGAGGATGACCGGGAATGTCAGCGAGGCAGAAGACTGTACGCAGGATGCATTCATCCAGGCGTGGAACAAGCTGGCGAGGTTTCGTGGCGACAGTGCGTTTGCCACCTGGCTACACCGTATTGCAGTCAACACGGTTCTGGGACGCATTCGATCGTCGAAACGGGAGCAGGATCGGATCCAGGCTGTGTCCGACACGTCGGCAGCGCCATTGGCTTTGGGCGATGTTGGCGAACTCAGAGACCTGTCCGAAGCCGTTGACCGATTGCCGGCAGGCGCGCGTCACGTATTCGTTCTGCATGCTGTGTATGGCTATACGCATGAAGAGGCAGGCCGCATGTTGGGCATCGCGGCAGGTACCAGCAAAGCGCAACTGCACCGCGCTCGCAGGCTCCTGGCGCAACAATTGAAACAACAGGGATTTTGAGAATGACTGAATCAAACGATGACAAACTGGCGGCGGCAGCAAAGCGACTTGCCACGGAGATCAATCCGGAACGGGACCTGTGGCCGGGCATTGCGGAGACTATTGATACGCCGCGGCGCGCACGCTGGACACCGATGTTTGCACAGGCGGCGGCCATCGTTCTGTTGATCGGTGCGTCGTCAGCGGTGACCTATGTCGCTGTAAAGGGGCAGCAGGGCCCCGTTACACAGGTGACGCCGAACCTGGTTTTCGAAGAGGCATCATTCAGTGGTCGCTACAACCCGGGGCCTGATTTTCAGGATGCGCGCGACGAACTGGTTGCACAACTTGAGGTTGAACTTGCCCGCCTCTCGCCGCAAACACGTGCCGAGATCGCGACCAACCTCGAACTGATGCATGACGCGATTTTCGATATTCAGACGGCCCTGAAGAATGATCCAGACAATGCCTTGTTGCAGGCCAGGCTCGTTAAGGCGTATCGAGAAGAACTCTCGGTACTTCGCAGAGTGGGCGGCCTGACGAGAAACATCATGATGAGAAACGATATCTAGTTGGCGCGTTCGCCAGCCGGAAATGCAAGTGAGAAAGACGATGAAGAAACTAATTGCGATAACCCTGAGCTTCTTGCTCGCCGTGCCCGTCATGGCAGAAGAGGTTGACAAGACGCTTGAAGCAGCGCCCGATGGCGAGGTCGATATTTCGAATATTGCAGGCGCCGTTACCGTGACCGGCTGGACGAGAAACCAGGTGGAAGTAACCGGTACTTTGGGGCGCAACGTCGAAGAACTCATATTCGAGCGCAACAAGGACAAGGTTACGGTCAAGGTCAAAGTCCCGAGGCATAGCGGGCGTGGAATCGACAGTGATTTGCACATCAACGTCCCGCAGCAAAGCTCGATACACGTTAGCGGCGTCAGCGCCGACATCGATGTTACGGAAGTCATGGGCGAGCAGCGCCTGTACACGGTCAGCGGCGACGTTACAACGGAGTCGGCCGGCAACGATGTCAAGGCGGAGTCGGTGAGTGGCGACGTTGAGGTTGATGGCGACAAGAGCAATACAGAAACGAGAGCGAGTACCGTGTCTGGCGACGTCACGCTGTTCCGCGTATCGGGAACGGTCAGCGCCGAATCCGTAAGCGGGCGCGTCATCGTAGATGAAGGTTCCTTCAGTCGTGTTGATTTGACCGTTGTCAATGGCGAGGTGTTATTCCAGGCGCAGCTTCAGAAAGGTGGCAAACTGTCGGCTGAGACCGTCAATGGCGATGTTGACGTAGAGCTTGTCGGCGACGTGTCGGCGAAGATTGATGTTGGCACGACCAACGGCCGCATTCGTAACTGTTTCGGGCCGGAAGCCAAACGCAACAGCAAATACGGACCTGGCTGGTCTTTGAGTTTTACGGAAGGCGATGGCGACGGCCGTATTGATATTTCGACCGTGAATGGCGGTGTGAATCTGTGCGGCAAGTGACGGCGGCGCGGTACCAACACGGAAACCCAGCCTGTCCCGGGGTTGATTCAGCCTAAATTGAGCCCAGTTTGGTACTCTTAGGGGTCTGCCAACCAAGGGTTCCAACATGGGCCGAACTACCAAAATCATCGCGTGGCTGGTTGCCGCGTTTGTTGCCGTATTCGCGCTTGGCGCGATCTTCTTTGTCCTGTTTTTTGACCCCAACGATTTTCGCGATGACATCGCGGAAGCCGTGAAGGAGAGAACCGGGCGCGACCTCGTGATCGAGGGAGACCTGTCCGTCGCGTTTTTCCCCTGGCTCGCGATTGAGGTCGGCCATACGACGCTCGGTAATGCGCCAGGATTCGGTGCTAAACCGTTTGCCGAATTCGATCGGGCAAAGCTCAGCGTTCGATTGCTGCCGATGCTGTTTCGCCAGGAAGTTGCGATCGGTACCGCCGAGCTGACGGCACTGGCGCTCAATCTCGAGGTGGATCCCAAAGGCCGCAGCAACTGGGATGATCTCCTTGCTGACAAGGGCCCGGAAGAAACCAGGACCGGGAGGGGCGAAGGCAAAGCGGTTGAAGTTTCCGGTATCGATGTCAGCGACACGACGATCACGTACCAGGACAGGCAGTCCGGTGATACTTATGTACTGAGCGGAATGACGATGCAGTTT